>NZ_JBIAUY010000005.1:286276-427452 GCF_042893475.1 Streptomyces sp. NPDC001604
ACCCGCTCCACCGCTGCCACCAGACGCCCCTCACGCACGAACGCGTCCGCGGCGGCCAGATCGGGCGCCAGGAACCGGTCCGGACCGGGGCCCTGCACCCCCGCCGCGCGTGCGGCCGTGATGGCGGCCTGCGAGGCGGGCGCCGGGGCCAGGCCCTCGCGGAGTTCGATGGCGCGGGTGGCGGCGTACAGCTCGATGGCGATCACCCGCGTGAGGTTGCCGACGGCGGTGCGCAGCTTGCGGGCGGCCGACCAGCCCATGGAGACGTGGTCCTCCTGCATGGCGGAGGAGGGGATCGAGTCCGCGGACGCCGGTACCGCCAGCCGCTTCATCTCGCTGACCAGCGCGGCCTGCGTGTACTGGGCGATCATCAGGCCCGAGTCGACACCCGCGTCGTCGGCCAGGAACGGCGGCAGGCCGTGGCTGCGGTTCTTGTCGAGCAGCCGGTCGGTGCGCCGCTCGGCGATCGAGGCGAGGTCGGCGGCGGCGATGGCGAGGAAGTCCAGGACGTACGCCACCGGGGCGCCGTGGAAGTTGCCGTTGGACTCGACGCGCCCGTCGGGCAGGACGACCGGGTTGTCCACGGCCGACGCCAGCTCGCGCTCGGCGACCAGCCTGGCGTGCGCCAAGGTGTCCCGTCCGGCGCCGGCGACCTGCGGGGCGCAGCGCACCGAGTAGGCGTCCTGGACGCGCGGCGCGTCGTCCTGGTGGTGCCCGGTGAGCTCCGAACCCTTCAGTACGGCCAGCATGTTGGCGGCGGAGGCGCCCTGCCCGGGGTGCGGGCGGATGGCGTGCAGCTCGGGGGCGAGCACCTTGTCCGTCCCGAGCAGCGCCTCGAGGGACAGGGCTGCCGTGATGTCGGCGGACTTGTAGAGGGCGTCCAGGTCGGCGAGGGCCATGACCAGCATGCCGAGCATGCCGTCGGTGCCGTTGAGAAGGGCGAGGCCCTCCTTCTCGCGCAGTTCGACGGGGGCGATCCCGTGCTCCGCAAGGAGCTCACCGGCAGGGCGCACGGCCCCGTCCGGTCCTTCCGCCTCCCCCTCGCCCATGAGCGTGAGGGCACAGTGGGACAGCGGCGCGAGGTCACCGGAGCAGCCGAGGGAGCCGTACTCGTGGACGACCGGGGTGATCCCGGCGTTGAGCACGTCGGCCATGGTCTGCGCGACCTCGGGCCGCACGCCCGTGTGCCCCGAGCAGACGGTCTTGAGCCGCAGGAACATCAGGGCCCGTACGACTTCCCGCTCCACCCGCGGCCCGAGGCCGGCGGCGTGCGAGCGGACGATGTTGCGCTGCAGCTGAGCGCGGAGTTCCGGGCTGATGTGCCGGGTCGCCAGGGCGCCGAAGCCGGTGCTGACGCCGTAGACGGGCTCGGGCTTGGCCGCCAGCGCATCCACGATCTCCCGGGCGGCGGCCAGGGCCGCCACCGCCTCCGCGGAGAGCTCGACCCGGGCACCGCCGCGCGCCACGGCAAGAACGTCGGACGCGGTCACCCCGGACGTCCCCACCACCACAGTGTGCATATCCATATTCAGGAGCGTACGCAGTGAAGACGAAGATGTCACTACTGGGTCGGCGGTACGCCCCTTACAGGAGGGTGCGCTTCGCCATGCCGGTCGGTACGTCTCGGCGCCGGTCCGGCATCTCAGCCCGTCATGGGGGTCCCCCCGCTCGAGCGAAGCCGAGAGCGGGGGAGTTTGCGGACGAGGCCGTTCAGGCCGACACGGGGGCCTGGGGGCGGAGCCCCCGGCACGTCACCCCGGCCGCCCCCGGAACCGCCGCCGCTCCGCGGCAACCTGCGGCGACGGCTCGTCGGCCAACCGCACCACCGGGTCGTCGGGCCCCGCCCGCCCAGCCACCACCGGGCTCGCCGCGCGGAGCGCCTTCGCCCGGTACTGGGCCGCGTCCGCCAGCCGGAACAGCCGCCGGGCCGACCGCACGGGCCCGATGGGATCCCCGGTGGAAGCGACCCCGCAGGCGACCCCGTCGCCGAGCTCCAACTCGGCGGCGCGGCGGCAGAGTTCGTCGGCCGCCTTGACGGCCTCCTCGGCGGACGGGCCGACGGAGAGCAGACAGAACTCGTCGCCGCCGAGGCGGGCGGCGAGCGTGCCGGGGAGCATCGCGCCGCACAGGGACAGGACGGAACCGAAGCGTTCCAGGAGGCGGTCGCCGACGGCGTGTCCCTGGGTGTCGTTGACGCGCTTGAGGCCGTTGAGGTCGCAGACCACGAGGCTGACCACCGTGCCGTCCGCGCGGTGCCGCTCGACGGCCTCGTCCAGCTTCGCATCGACGGCACGGCGGTTGGCGAGACCGGTGAGGGCGTCGGTGTAGGCGAGCCGCCTCACCTCCTCCAGCCGCTCCGCCTGGGCGATCCCGGCGGCGACGACGGCGGCCAGGACGGTCGCGAAGTCGGCGTCCTCCCGGTCGAAGACGGGCGCACCGGCGGGACGGGCCACGTAGAGCTCGCCCCACGCCCGCCCGTGCAGCACGATCGGGGCGACGACACAGCACCCGCGGCCCCGGCGGCGCAGCGCGGCGACCCGCTGGTGGAGGTACCCGGGGCGGCCGCCCGCCGCAGGCCCCTGCGCCGTCTCGACCCAGGCGTCGGGCTCGCCGCCGCCGGCCCACCGCTCGTGCAGGAACTCGGTGATCTCGGGGAACTGGTGCACGGGGTACGACTCGTCCTCCGGGAACTCCTCCTCGCCCTCGGCCCGCTCCCCCACGTTCGCGAGGACCCGCAGCCGGCCCAGCTCCCGCTCCCACACCGACAGGGCGGCGAAGCTCCCGCCGAGCGCACGGCACCCCCCGGCCGCCGCCGCCCGCCACGCCTCGCGCGAGCCGTGGGCCGCGGCCATGCCCTGCGCCAGCGAGACGACTGCTGCGAGACGTTTGTCCTCACCCATTACTCCAGGTTAGGGAGGTTTTGAGGGTTTCGGGACATTGGTGCGGCGGTGGGGTGACCTGCCGGGGCTCCGCCCCCAGGCCCCCGTATCGGCCTGAACGGCCTCGTCCTCAAACGCCGGACGGGCTCAAAGACAAGCCACTACTCCCCCGGCCACTCCGGCTTCCGCTTCTCGTTGAACGCCGCCACTCCTTCGGCCCGGTCCCCCGAGAACGCCACCGACCGCCATGCCGCGTCCTCGACCTCCAGACCGGCCCGCAGGTCGAGCCCGTGCCCCAGGCGCAGTGCGCGCTTGGCGGCCCGCAGGCCGACCGGGGAGTTCGCCGCGATGCGTGCGGCCAGCTCCAGCGCCGCCTCGCGGTCGCGTCCCTCCTCCACCAGCTCGTCCACGAGCCCCAACTCCCGTGCCTCCGCGGCCTGCAGACGCCGTGCGGTGAAGATGAGCTCGGCCGCCCGCGCCGCCCCCACCCGCCGCGGCAGCAGCTGCGTGCCGCCACCACCCGGGATGACTCCGACGGACACCTCCGGCAGCCCCACCACCGCCGTACGGTCGGCCACGATCAGGTCGCACGACAGTGCCAGCTCGAAGCCCCCGCCCAGGGCGAACCCGTGCACCGCTGCGATCGTCGGCACCGGCAGCTCCAGGACCCCGGTGTAGGCGGCCCGCGCGACGGGCCGCTGCCGGAGCAGCTCGGCGTCGGTGAAGGAGTTGCGCTCCTTGAGGTCGGCCCCGACACAGAACGCCCGCTCGTGCGTGGACGTCACCACGACCACGCGTACGTCACGGTCCGCGGCGAGTGCCGTGCAGGCCGCGGCGATCGACCGCGCCATCTCGCTCGACACCGCGTTCATGGCCTTGGGCCGGTCGAGGACGAGTTCCGCGACATGCCGGACGTCCCCGACACCCTCGTCGTCGTGTCGCCGCACCACGACGAACTCCCCGAACCGCTCCTCGCCCATGACACCCTCCGGTTAACGCGGGTTAACAACCGTCGGCCCGATCATTGCAGGGTTTCGTTCCGTTGTCCCCGTTCGGGTGACATCCCGCCCAACTCCCGCCACACCGCCCACGGGAGCGCATACGGTGCGTCCGCCACGGCGCACAGGGGAGCGCGGGCGCAAAGGGGGAGGGGACACGATGACGGTGACGGCGGAAACACCGATGAGGCGCGGACGCCATCGCAGGCCCCGCCCCCGCAAACTGCTGTTCGCCGTCAGCGGCCTGGCCCTGGCCGCGGGCGCGCTGAGCCTCGTACGGGTGGCACCGGATTCGGGAAGCGCGGGTCTCGGAACCACGGAGGCGGACCCCCGTCAGGACCCGGCCACCGACACCGACCAGTCGACCACCACCGTCGCCGCCGCGGAGACCGCACCCCGGGTGAGCCCATCGGCGACGTACGCAATGGGCGGGGCGAGCACGACACCGACTGCGCCTTCCACCCTCGTACAGCCCGAAAAGGCAGCCCCGTCACCGAGTGTGGCGCCCACTACGGGCACCACAACCATCCCGGTCACACCGAACACCCCGGCACCTACGACCCCTCACCAGCCGCCTGCGACACAGACTGCCGCCCCACGCCCGACACCCGACCGGACCACACCCCCGCCCGCCCCACAGCCGGGCGAGACGCACGAGCCGGGCCTGTGCGTACCGGTCATCGGCCTGTGCACGGACCCGCTGGACGCGCCCTGAAGGGGCGCGGGAACTGCGCGACCAGCCACGACCAAGCCGCAGACGAAAAACAGCCCCCGCGGCGAAGCCGCACATCAGGCTCACCCGGCGGGTTGCTCACCCCCGCCGGGTGAGCAACCAAGGCTCCACCACACCAAGCCCTCGCACCGGCCGCTGCCACATCGGCTGCAGCGCGAACCGGTACACCGGCGGCTCCTCGCCCTCCTTCTCCGCCGCGGCAGCCGCTTCGGCCGCCTCGGCCTCGGAGGCCGGTGCCTCCCCGGTGCGGATCAGCTCCTGGGCGAAGTCGGCGTCGACCAGCACGGCGTCCCGCGGGGCTATCGACGTCAGCCGGGAGGCGAGATTCACCGTCGTACCGAAGACATCGCCCATACGAGTGGTCACCGTGCCGAAGGCGATGCCGACGCGCAGCTCGGGCATCGTCTCGTCGTTCGCCATGGTCTCTATGAGACGCAGCGCGATCTCGGCGGCGATCCCGGCGTCGTCGGCCGCGTAGAGCACCTCGTCGCCCAGCGTCTTGACCAGTCGGCCACCGTGCGCGGCGACCAGGTCGGCCGCGGTGGTCTCGAAGGCCTCGACGAGTTCGCCGAGTTCCTCCTCCTCCATACGGCGGGTGAGGCGGGTGAAGCCCACCAGGTCCGCGAAGCCGACGGCCAGGCGCCGGTCGACCATCTCCTCGTCGTCGGCGGCCTGCACCACCCGCCCGGCGGAGGCGGCGAGCTGGCGCCGCCAGACGTAGACGAGGAACTCCTCCAGCTCGGGCAGGAGCAGTTCGACGATCGGGTACGTCACCTCGGTGCGCGTCATCCCCGGCTCCGGGGGCTCGGTGAGGCCCTCCAGGAAGGAGTCGATCTGCCACTCGGCGAGCCGGGCGGTGGTCTGCCCGGTGGAGCGGGCCACCTGCACCGCCATCGCCTCGCTCAGCAGCCCGGCCTCGACGAGGCCGGACAGGCGGCGCAGCGCGAGTACGTCGGCCTCGGTGAGCGCCTTGGCCTGCCCGATGTCGGCGAAGCCCATGGCCCGCCAGAAGCGGGTGGCCAGCTCCACCGAGACGCCTGCGCTGCGGGCCGCCTGAAAGGGGGTGTAGCGCCGCTCCGCGCCGAGGATCAGGTGCTCGAGACGCAGGGCGAGCGGGTCCTCGCCGGGATCGGCGGCGTGGGGGTCCACCCGGCCGTCCGCGCCCGTGCCGGAGCCCGTGTCGTCGACGGTCACGCCTGCTGCCCTTCCGATCTGCCACGGTCAGGTATCGACCGGCCTCAACTGTACGGCAGGTGTGCGGTAGCTCACTCCGTTCGGGGACCGGGAGGGGCGGTCACCCCTGAGCCGGCCGCAAGTGAACGACGTCTCCCGCACCCACTGGTTCCTGCACCCCGTCCGCCGTGGCGATCACCAGCCTTCCGTCGCCGTCCACCGCCACCGCCTCCCCGGTGATCGAACGGTCACCCGGCAGCTCCGCACGCACCGTCCTGCCCAGCGTCGCGCAGCCCGCCGCGTACGTCTCCTGCAAGCCGCTGACCGACGGATCGCCGCCCGCGTCGCGCCAGCGCCCGTACCACTCCTCCAGGGACCGCAGCATGGCCCTGAGCAGGGGGTCGCGGTCGGTGCTCACCGCTCCGGCGAGGAGCAGCGAGCCCGCCTGCGGCACCGGCAGCTCGTCCTCCCGCAGCGTGACGTTGATGCCGACCCCGATGACGACCCCGTCGTCCCCGGCCCGCTCGGCGAGGATGCCGCCGGCCTTGCGTTCCTCGCCGCCGATGGAAACAAGCAGGTCGTTGGGCCACTTGAGTGCCGTGTCGACGCCCGCGGAGCGGGACAGGCCGGTCGCCACGGCGACCCCGGTGAGCAGCGGCAGCCAGCCCCAGCGGGCGACCGGCACCTCGGCCGGTTTCAGCAGCACGGAGAAGAAGAGGCCCGAGCGGGCCGGTGCCGTCCACCGGCGGTCCAGGCGGCCCCGCCCGGAGGTCTGCTCCTCGGCGACCAGGACGTACCCCTCGCCCGCCTTGCCCGCGCCCGCCAGGGCCACCAGGTCGGAGTTGGTGGAGCCGGTGCTGCGCACCACCTCCACCTCGCGCCACAGCCCGCCCTCCTGCACGAGCCCGCGCCGCAGCGCGGTGGCGTTGAGCGGAGGCCGGTCCAGGTCGGACCAGCGGCTGTCGTCTGAAGCATCTCGCGGCGTCATGCAAGCCACCCTAGGTGTGTGAAACGCCGCACTGCTGATTCGTAGCGCCACCACTACTCTACGGATGAGTAACCGTCCCCCCTTTTGAGCAGGCAGGGAGCCGCGATCCCGATGTCCGAGCCGGAAGAGATCGATATCCACACCACCGCGGGCAAGCTCGCGGATCTCCAGCGTCGTATCGAGGAAGCGACGCACGCCGGCTCCGCACGCGCCGTCGAAAAACAGCACGCCAAGGGCAAGCTGACGGCCCGTGAGCGGATTGAGCTCCTCCTCGACGAGGGTTCCTTCGTCGAGCTGGACGAGTTCGCCCGGCACCGCTCGACGAACTTCGGCCTGGAGAACAACCGCCCGTACGGGGACGGCGTGGTGACCGGTTACGGCACCGTCGACGGCCGCCCGGTCGCGGTCTTCTCGCAGGACTTCACCGTGTTCGGCGGCGCCCTCGGCGAGGTCTACGGCCAGAAGATCGTCAAGGTCATGGACTTCGCGCTGAAGACCGGCTGTCCGGTCATCGGCATCAACGACTCCGGCGGCGCCCGCATCCAGGAGGGAGTCGCCTCCCTCGGCGCGTACGGCGAGATCTTCCGCCGCAACACGCACGCCAGCGGTGTCATCCCGCAGATCAGCCTGGTCGTCGGCCCCTGCGCGGGCGGCGCGGTCTACTCCCCCGCGATCACCGACTTCACGGTCATGGTCGACCAGACCTCGCACATGTTCATCACCGGGCCTGACGTCATCAAGACGGTCACCGGCGAGGACGTCGGCTTCGAGGAACTGGGCGGCGCCCGGACCCACAACTCCACCTCCGGCGTGGCCCACCACATGGCCGGCGACGAGAAGGACGCCATCGAGTACGTCAAGCAGCTGCTGTCGTACCTGCCGTCCAACAACCTCTCCGAGGCCCCGGTCTTCCCGGAGGAGGCGGACCTGGCGGTCACCGCCGAGGACCTCGAGCTGGACGCGATCGTGCCGGACAGCGCGAACCAGCCGTACGACATGCACACGGTGATCGAACACGTCCTGGACGACGCCGAGTTCTTCGAGACGCAGCCGCTGTTCGCGCCGAACATCCTCACCGGGTTCGGGCGGGTGGAGGGCCACCCGGTCGGCATCGTCGCCAACCAGCCGATGCAGTTCGCGGGTTGCCTCGACATCGACGCGAGCGAGAAGGCGGCGCGCTTCGTGCGCACCTGCGACGCCTTCAACATCCCGGTCATCACCTTCGTCGACGTGCCGGGCTTCCTCCCGGGCGTCGACCAGGAGCACACCGGCATCATCCGCCGCGGCGCCAAGCTGATCTACGCCTACGCCGAGGCGACCGTCCCGCTGATCACGGTCATCACCCGAAAGGCCTTCGGCGGCGCCTACGACGTCATGGGCTCCAAGCACCTCGGCGCGGACCTCAACCTCGCCTGGCCGACCGCCCAGATCGCCGTCATGGGCGCCCAGGGCGCGGTCAACATCCTGCACCGCCGCACCATCGCGGAGGCGGAGGCAGCCGGAGACGTGGAGGCGACCCGCGCCCGTCTGATCCAGGAGTACGAGGACGCCCTCCTCAACCCCTACATCGCGGCCGAGCGCGGCTACATCGACTCGGTGATCATGCCGTCCGACACCCGCCGGCACGTCGTACGCGGCCTGCGTCAGCTGCGCACCAAGCGGGAATCCCTGCCCCCGAAGAAGCACGGCAACATCCCCCTCTAGGAGCCGCCATGACGATCAAGGTCGTACGGGGCAACCCGACCCCGGAGGAGCTGGCCGCCGCCCTGGCGGTGGTCCGAGCCCGCGCCGCGGCGGAGGCATCGGTCCCGCCGGGCGCGACACGGGACAGGGACTCCTGGTCGGACCCGGCCCGGATCGCCTCCCACCGCCTGCCCCAGCCGGGCCCGGCGGCCTGGAGCCGTACTTACTGGCCGGCGTAACGGCTTTTTGCTTTTGGCTTTCAGGGGCGCGGGGAACTGCGCGTTCTCAGGGGCGCGGGGAACTGCGCATCTTTTGAGGGGCGCGGGGAACTGCGCGACCAGCCCCCACCGGCCCGCAGCCGGCAACAAGCCGACTGCGGGCCAAAAACTTGAGTACGCGTACTCAGGCACCGCCCCCCGCCCCAGCCCCACGCTGGTGGCATGCTGTGGTCCGACCCTGAGAACGAGCCCCCCAAAGAACTCCGCGACATGCAGGAGATGCTGCGGCGGCTCGGCCTCCTCATGGCGTTGGCCATGATCCTCGCGATGGTCGTGATCGGCCTGAGGTGACCCCACGGCCGCATCGATGTGCGGCTCCGCCGCGTGGCACCGCGCGGCTACGCTGACCGCATGACAGACGCGCCCCGCCGCCTCATCCTGGCCTCCCAGTCCCCCGCCCGGCTGAACCTCCTGCGCCAGGCAGGCCTCACACCGGAGGTGATCGTCAGCGGCGTGGACGAGGACGCCGTGACCGCCCCCACCCCCTCCGAGCTCGCCCTCGCCCTCGCGGAGGCCAAGGCTTCCGTCGTCGCCGCCCGGCCGGAGGCACACGGCGCCCTGGTGATCGGCTGCGACTCCGTGCTGGAGCTGGACGACCAGGCCCTGGGCAAGCCCGCGGACGCCGAGGAGGCCACGGCCCGCTGGAAGTCGATGCGCGGCCGGACGGGCATCCTGCAGACGGGGCACTGCGTCTGGGACACGACGAACAAGCGGTACGCGTCCGGCACCGCCTCCACCGTCGTCCGCTTCGGCGACCCCTCCGACGAGGAGATCGCCGCCTACGTCGCCTCCGGCGAACCCCTCCATGTCGCGGGGGCGTTCACGCTCGACGGCCGCAGCGCGCCGTTCATCGAGGGCATCGACGGCGACCACGGCAATGTGATCGGCATCAGCCTGCCCCTCGTCCGCCGGCTCCTCGCCCAGCTGGGCGTCGGCATCACGGAGCTGTGGGCGCCGGCGGAGAGCTGACGGGGGACTCCCCCTCGCCCTTGCTGCCACCGTCGCTCTCGGGGCCGGGGGCGGGGGGCGGGACCGCGTCGGTGGGTTCGGCCGGGCTGTCGTACGTCATCAGGAGCAGCACGATGAGGGCGAGCACGACCACCATGAACAGGAACGCGGTCCAGCCCACCAGCCCCCACACGAAGGCCCCCAGCAGCCCGTGCACGACCGCGGCGCTGATCAGCAGGATGCGCCCGAAGCCGGCCGGCGGGCGGTTGCGGATCGCCACGAGGAGCGCGACCAGGCCGCACAGGGCGAAGTAGAGACCGAAGACGACGCCGCCGACCTTCGAGGAAGCCGACATCACGTCGGGGTCGAGGCCGGCCAGTGACATGTCCTGCCGGTCGACGACGACCCCCAGGAACCAGTTCAGCGCCGCGATGCCGAACCCCTCCACGAAGAGCACGACCGCCACGACCCACGCCACCGGTCTGCGCACCACCGGGCCCCACCCACTTTCGACTGCCGCCCGAGGGGGTCGGCCGAGGCTGCTGCTACCTCGAGTACGTACGAGACATCGCGAACGCTACTAACGGGTAAACCTCGGGACAAGGGTTCTGCGGGCGGCAAAGATTCGTTGGGCCATTCGTAGGGACTCCACAAAGAAACGGAGTGGCCCGCAGCACGCTCTCACAGAGACCTTGACCACATGGGAGAGCTAGGGTTTCCGGGAGGAGTCCTGCGTACCGAGGTGCGACAAGGGATTTCGCGGGTCGAGCAAGCCTCGCATCACGCTCCGTGTGGGCAAGCTCACCACTGGGGACGGGTCGTAGTGCCGTGTAGCCAGTCCCTAAACTCGGCTTGTTTCAAGGAGGGAGCCTCAATCGTGCGCAAGGTGCTCATCGCCAACCGTGGCGAAATCGCTGTCCGCGTGGCCCGGGCCTGTCGGGACGCCGGGATCGCGAGCGTGGCCGTCTACGCGGACCCGGACCGCGACGCTCTGCATGTCCGCGCCGCGGACGAGGCGTTCGCCCTGGGCGGTGACACCCCGGCGACCAGTTACCTGGTGATCGACAAGATCCTGAACGCGGCGCGCGAGTCCGGCGCGGACGCCGTCCACCCCGGATACGGCTTCCTCTCCGAGAACGCCGACTTCGCGCAGGCCGTCCTGGACGCCGGGCTGATCTGGATCGGCCCGCCCCCGCAGGCCATCCGCGACCTCGGCGACAAGGTCGCCGCCCGGCACATCGCCCAGCGCGCCGGCGCCCCCCTGGTGGCCGGCACCCCCGACCCGGTCTCGGGTGCGGAGGAGGTCGTCGCCTTCGCCGAGGAGCACGGTCTGCCGATCGCCATCAAGGCCGCCTTCGGTGGTGGCGGGCGCGGTCTGAAGGTCGCCCGCACCCTCGAAGAGGTGCCCGAGCTCTACGATTCCGCGGTGCGCGAGGCCGTGGCCGCCTTCGGCCGCGGCGAGTGCTTCGTGGAGCGCTACCTGGACAAGCCGCGGCACGTGGAGACCCAGTGCCTGGCCGACCAGCACGGCAACGTGGTCGTCGTCTCCACCCGTGACTGCTCGCTGCAGCGCCGCCACCAGAAGCTGGTCGAGGAGGCCCCGGCGCCGTTCCTCTCCGACGAGCAGGTCGCCGAGCTGTACTCGTCCTCCAAGGCCATCCTCAAGGAGGCCGGCTACGTCGGCGCCGGCACCGTGGAGTTCCTCGTCGGCAACGACGGCACGATCTCGTTCCTCGAGGTCAACACCCGCCTCCAGGTCGAGCACCCGGTCACCGAGGAGGTCGCCGGCATCGACCTGGTCCGCGAGATGTTCCGCATCGCCGACGGCGAGGAACTCGGCTACGGCGACCCCGAGCTGCGCGGCCACTCCTTCGAGTTCCGCATCAACGGCGAGGACCCGGGCCGCAACTTCCTCCCGGCCCCCGGTACCGTCACCACCTTCGCCCCGCCGTCCGGCCCGGGCGTGCGCCTGGACGCGGGTGTCGAGTCCGGCAGCGTCATCGGCCCGGCCTGGGACTCCCTGCTCGCCAAGCTGATCGTCACGGGCGCCACCCGTGAGCAGGCCCTGCAGCGCGCGGCCCGCGCCCTGGAGGAGTTCCAGGTCGAGGGCATGGCGACGGCGATCCCCTTCCACCGTGCGGTGGTCAAGGACCCGGCGTTCGCCCCCGAACTCACCGGATCCGCCGAGCCGTTCACGGTCCACACCCGCTGGATCGAGACCGAGTTCGTCAACGAGATCCCCGCGTTCGCCGCCCCGGCCGAGGCCGAGGCCGAGGAGGACACGGACCGCGAGACGATCGTCGTCGAGGTCGGCGGCAAGCGGCTGGAGGTCTCCCTGCCGTCCTCGCTGGGCATGTCCCTGGCCCGCACCGGCCTCGCGGCCGGCGCCAAGCCGAAGCGCCGCGCCGCCAAGAAGTCCGGCCCGGTCGCCTCCGGCGACACCCTCGCCTCGCCGATGCAGGGCACGATCGTCAAGGTCGCCGTCGAGGAGGGCCAGGAGGTCAAGGAGGGCGACCTGGTCGTCGTCCTGGAGGCGATGAAGATGGAACAGCCGCTGAACGCACACAAGTCCGGCACCATCAAGGGCCTGTCCGCCGACGTCGGCGCGTCCGTCAGCTCCGGCGCCCCGATCTGCGAGATCAAGGACTGACCGGGCTCAGGCACTGACACAGCACGGTCGTCCGGTACGACATCCCGAGGCGCCCGGCGGACTGAAGCAGTCAGTCCGCCGGGCGCCTCGTCTTCGCCCGTTGCGATGGCATGCTGGAGGCGGGCCGGGGCTCGCGCGAGAGCAGGTGGGAGGCATCGTGGGCACGACGTCGGCGGGGACCGCGGCGAACGGCGGCACAGAGGTGACGCCGACGCCCCCGCGCGTCATGCGTGCCGACGCCCGCCGCAACTACGAGCGGCTGCTCACCGAGGCCCGCGCCGCCTTCGCCGCGCACGGCACGGACGCGTCCCTGGAGGACGTGGCCCGGCGCGCGGGCGTCGGCATCGGCACGCTGTACCGTCACTTCCCCAACCGTCACGCCCTGTTGAGCGCCGTCTTCGAGGAAGCGGTGAGCGACCTCCTGGACCGCTCCCACGAACTCCTGCACGCCTCCGAGCCGTGCACGGCCCTGGTGACCTGGCTGCGCGAGATCATCACCCATGCCGGCGAGTACCGCGGCCTGGCCCTGGCCCTCATGTCCGTGAGCTCCGACACCACCTCGGCCCTGGCCAGCTGCAGCACCCCGATGCACGAGGCGGGCGCCGCCCTGCTGAGGCGCGCGCAGCAAGCAGGCAAGGTCCGCGAGGACGTCACCATCACCGACCTCCTCCAGCTCACCAACGCCATCGCACTGGCGGCAGAAGAGTCCCCGGGAGACCCGAACTTGGCAGACCGCTTGCTGACCCTCACCCTGCGGGGGCTGAAAGCCACCGGTTGAGGTTTTCAGGGGCGCGGGGCTGTATCAATATGCGGCTCCGCCGCGTGGGCGCGACAAGCCACGTCCGACCCGCAGCCGCCCGGTGACACCAACCCCTACGGCGAATAGGCGAACAACCTAACGCCGCCGCAGATCCGCCACCCGAGCCCGCTCCCGCTCCCCCCCGGAGGGATCAAGCATCGCCGCCGTCCGGAGGCCGGAGGCCGGCTGCCCGCGCCGCGGCCCCGGCAGGGCCACGTCCCGGCGCGCCTGCCGTGGGGGGACGGAATCACCGCCCGAATTCCCCGAGGTCCCGGCCACAGCGATCTGCACGCCCTGGTCGGCGAGCGCCTGCAACTCCGTGCCGGCGCGATCGTCATGCACCGGCGGCTCATCGGTCACCAGCCGGGTGATCACATCCGTGGGCACGGTCTGGAACATCGTGTCCGTACCGAGCTTGGTGTGATCGGCGAGCACGACGACCTCCGCGGCCGCCTGCACCAGCGCCCGGTCCACGGACGCCGACAGCATGTTGGACGTGGACAGCCCGCGCTCGGCGGTGAGCCCGCTCCCGGACAGGAACGCACGGGACACCCTGAGCCCCTGCAGTGACTGCTCGGCGCCGCTGCCCACGAGGGCGTAGTTGGAGCCGCGCAGGGTGCCGCCGGTCATCACGACCTCCACGCGGTTGGCATGGGCCAACGCCTGGGCGACCAGCAGCGAGTTGGTGACGACCGTCAGCCCGGGGATCCGGGCGAGCCGGCGGGCCAGCTCCTGGGTGGTGGTACCCGCCCCGACCACGATGGCCTCGCCCTCTTCCACGAAGTTGGCGGCGAGGTCGGCGATGGCCGTCTTCTCGGCGGTCGCGAGATGTGACTTCTGCGGAAAGCCGGACTCCCGCGTGAACCCGCCCGGCAGTACCGCACCGCCGTGCCGGCGGTCGAGGAGTCCTTCTGCCTCCAGTGCGCGCACGTCCCGCCGTACGGTCACTTCGGAGGTCTGGACGACGCGGGCGAGCTCACGGAGCGACACGGCCCCGTTCGCTCGCACCATTTCGAGGATCAATTGGCGACGTTCTGCAGCGAACACGAAACTGACAGTAACCCCAACGACCGTCTGGTTTCAGCTGTTTGCGCCGAATAGCAGAAGTTGTTCGCACAGGAGGGCGGGAAGTGGTATAGGGCCTACCCGCCCCGCCTATGCCGTACGCATGCTCGACAACTCCCTGTGACCAGCGAGGAGTCGGTTTCGGCCGTCAGACCTCGCCGCCGGTCTTGCGGGTGTGGAGCTGCCGGGCGACCTCCGCGATCGACCCCGAAAGGGAGGGATACACGGTGAACGCGTTCGCGATCTGTTCGACCGTCAGATTGTTGTCGACGGCGATCGAGATCGGATGGATCAGTTCCGAGGCGCGCGGGGACACGACCACACCGCCGACCACGATGCCCGTGCCCGGACGGCAGAAAAGCTTCACGAAGCCGTCGCGGATGCCCTGCATCTTGGCGCGCGGGTTGCGCAGGAGCGGGAGTTTGACCACCCGGGCGTCGATCTTGCCCGCGTCGACGTCGGCCTGTGTGTAACCGACGGTCGCGATCTCCGGGTCGGTGAAGACGTTGGACGAGACGGTCTTCAGGTTCAGCGGGGCCACCGCGTCGCCGAGGAAGTGGTACATGGCGATACGGCCCTGCATGGCGGCCACGGAGGCGAGGGCGAAGACGCCCGTCACGTCTCCGGCGGCGTACACACCGGGAGCGGTCGTGCGGGAGACCTTGTCGGTCCAGATGTGCCCGGACTCGCGCAGCTTGACGCCGGCCTCCTCCAGGCCCATGCCCTCGCTGTTGGGGATGGCGCCGACCGCCATCAGGCAGTGGCTGCCGGTGATGACACGGCCGTCGGAGAGGGTGACCTCGACGCGGTCGCCGACCCGCTTGGCGGCGGCCGCGCGGGAACGGGCCATGACGTTCATGCCGCGGCGCCGGAAGACGTCCTCGAGGACGGCGGCGGCGTCCGGGTCCTCACCCGGCAGCACCCGGTCCCGGGAGGAGACCAGGGTGACCTTGGAGCCGAGGGCCTGGTAGGCACCGGCGAACTCGGCGCCGGTGACACCGGAGCCGACCACGATGAGCTCCTCGGGAAGCTCGTTCAGGTCGTACACCTGCGTCCAGTTGAGGATGCGCTCGCCGTCGGGCTGGGCGTCGGGCACCTCGCGCGGGTGGCCGCCGGTCGCGATGAGCACGGCGTCGGCGGTGAGGGTCTCCTCGGTGCCGTCGGCGGCGGAGACGATCACCTTGCGGGAGCCGTCGAGGGCCTGCATGCCCTCCAGGCGTCCGCGGCCGCGCATGACCCGGGCGCCGGCACGGGTGACGGAGGCGGTGATGTCGTGGGACTGAGCGAGGGCGAGCCGCTTCACCCGGCGGTTGACCTTGCCGAGGTCCACGCCGACCACCCGGGCCGCCTGCTCCAGCGGCGGGGTGTCGTCGGCGACGATGATGCCGAGTTCCTCGTACGACGAATCGAAGGTGGTCATCACCTCGGCCGTAGCGATAAGGGTCTTCGACGGCACGCAGTCGGTCAGCACCGACGCCCCGCCCAGACCGTCGCAGTCGACGACGGTCACCTCCGCGCCGAGCTGGGCGGCCACCAGGGCCGCCTCGTATCCGCCGGGTCCGCCACCGATGATCACGATCCGAGTCACGTACCCCATTGTCCCGCACCGTTCAAGGTGCTACTGCCCGGGGGGCGGGGCAATGGGTTGGCAAGGGGCCGCTGATACGTCAGGGGCCCGTGGGTCGGCTGCCGTACTCTCGACCCATGTCGCTCTACGCCGCGTACGCCGGCAACCTCGACGCGCGGCTGATGACCCGCCGCGCCCCGCACTCGCCGATGCGCGCCACGGGCTGGCTGAACGGCTGGCGGCTGACGTTCGGGGGCGAGCACATGGGCTGGGAGGGCGCCCTGGCGACGATCGTCGAGGACCCGCTCTCGCAGGTCTTCGTCGCGTTGTACGACATCGCGCCGCTGGACGAGGAGTCCATGGACCGCTGGGAGGGCGTCGGCCTCAATGTCTACCGCAGGATGCGGGTGCGGGTGCACACGCTGGACGGCGAGGAGCCGGCGTGGACGTACGTCCTCAACGGGTACGAGGGCGGTCTGCCCTCGGCACGGTACCTGGGCGAGATCGCCGATGCCGCCGAGTCCGCGGGGGCGCCGCACGATTACGTGATGGAGCTGCGGAAGCGTCCCTGCTGAGGGGGTCGGCTCCTAGACTTGGAGCATCGACGCACCAACGGGAGATCGCATGGCCCCCGCCACGTATGACGTCTACTACACGGTGCAGGCCGCCGAAGCCCGCGACCGGCTCGACGACCGGCAGCGCATCGCGTTCGACAAGGGCATCGCCCTGCTGGCCCGCGACCCGTTCCTTTCGGTGTCGCGCCCCATAAGCTCCACCGGAGACGACCGCACCATCCGGCTCACGCAGAACGTCCTCGTCGAATACACGGTCAGCCGTGGCCGACTGCTGATCTTCATCGTCGAGGTCTTCAACGACAAGGACGTTCTCATCACGGACGAGTAGTCGCCCGGCCACTGCACAGCTTGACCACAGCGGCCGCAAAGGTCCCGTTGTGTCACGGCCTTCGTTGGAAACGACAAGACAACGATCGCCATCCCGTGAGCTCTGCCATCTACGCGCGTAGGCGTGGAGCGGCTACTCTCGATGCGTGAACGCATCTCTTCTTCCGGACGACATCCAGGGCGACCCGCACGCCGCCGCCGACGCCGCCGCCGCGCGCCTGCGCGAACTGACGGGCGCCGAGACCCACGACGTCGCCCTCGTGATGGGCTCCGGCTGGGCACCGGCCGTGGACGCCCTCGGCGCACCCGAGGCCGAGCTCCTCGTCACCGACCTGCCCGGTTTCCCGCCGCCGGCGGTGGAGGGGCACGGCGGCAAGATCCGCTCGTACAGGATCGGTGAGAAGCGGGCCCTGGTCTTCCTGGGCCGTACGCACTACTACGAGGGCCGCGGGGTCGCCGCCGTCGCGCACGGCGTCCGTACCGCCGTCGCCGCCGGCTGCAAGACGATCGTGCTGACCAACGGCTGCGGAGGCCTCCGCGAGGGCATGCGCCCCGGCCAGCCCGTCCTGATCAGCGACCACATCAACCTGACGGCGACGTCGCCGATCGTCGGCGCGAACTTCGTCGACCTGACCGACCTGTACTCGCCGCGGCTGCGCGCCCTGTGCAAGGAGATCGACCCGAGCCTGGAGGAGGGCGTCTACGCCCAGTTCCCCGGCCCGCACTACGAGACGCCGGCCGAGATCCGGATGGCACGGGTGATCGGGGCGGACCTGGTGGGCATGTCGACGGTGCTGGAGGCCATCGCGGCGCGTGAGGCGGGTGCGGAGGTGCTGGGTATCTCTCTCGTCACCAACCTCGCCGCCGGTATGACCGGCGAGCCGTTGAACCACGAGGAGGTTCTGCAGGCGGGCCGCGACTCGGCGACGCGGATGGGCTCGCTGCTGGCACAGGTGCTTGGCCGGCTCTGAACGCCTCAGGGGGTGCCGCGGAACGTCGTAGTGCGACTGCGGACCCGCGCCCCCTGGGAAGGCTGCAGTCACCCACGGCGGACACGCGCCGCGTACGGCGAGAAGGGGACGTGGCGGGGGTGTCCGCCCGCAGCGGCGGGCGTCCGCCGCCGGGCGCAGCCCCGCCAGACGTCACCGGCCCGACCGAGGACGGACACCCCCGGCGCGGCCCCGACCCACAATCGAACCGCAGGCGCCACGCGCACCCCCACCGAACCCGCGGATGCGCCGCAGGCATCCCACACGAGAGGCTGGACCGACCGTGCACGACGACCTCATCGCCCGCGCCCACGCGTGGCTCGCCGAGGACCCCGACCCGGAGACCCGCGACGAGCTCGCCAAGCTCATCGAGGCCGGTGACGTCACAGAACTCACCGACCGCTTCAGCGGCACCCTCCAGTTCGGCACCGCCGGCCTGCGCGGTGAGCTCGGCGCGGGCCCCATGCGCATGAACCGTTCGGTCGTCATCCGGGCCGCCGCCGGACTCGCCGCGTACCTCAACGCCAAGGGGGAGCGCGGCGGGCTGGTCGTCATCGGCTACGACGCCCGGCACAAGTCCGCGGACTTCGCGCGCGACACGGCGGCCGTGATGACGGGCGCGGGCTTCCGGGCCGCGGTGCTCCCCCGCCCGCTGCCCACGCCCGTGCTCGCCTTCGCGATAAGGAACCTCGGCGCGGTCGCGGGCGTGGAGGTCACCGCCAGCCACAATCCGCCCCGGGACAACGGCTACAAGGTCTATCTGGGGGACGGTTCGCAGATCGTGCCGCCGGCCGACGCGGAGATCGCCGCCGAGATCGACGCGATCGTCTCCCTGGACGACGTGCCGCGTCCGGAAGCCGGCTGGGAGATTCTCGACGACAGCGTCCTGAACTCCTATCTGGCACGTACGGAGGCGGTGCTCGCCGCCGGTTCCGCGCGCACCGCCCGCACCGTCTACACGGCGATGCACGGCGTCGGCAAGGACGTCCTGCTCGCCGCGTTCGCCCGGGCCGGTTTCCCCGAGCCCGTCCTGGTCGCCGAACAGGCCGAGCCGGACCCGGACTTCCCGACCGTCGCCTTCCCCAACCCGGAAGAACCGGGCGCCATGGACCTCGCCTTCGCGCAGGCCCGCACGACCGACCCCGACCTGATCATCGCCAACGACCCCGACGCCGACCGCTGCGCCGTGGCCGTCAAGGACGGCGGCGACTGGCGGATGCTGCGCGGCGACGAGGTGGGCGCGCTGCTCGCCGCCCACCTGGTCAGGCGCGGCGCCCGGGGCACCTTCGCCGAGTCGATCGTCTCCTCCTCCCTGCTCGGCCGCATCGCCGAGAAGGCGGGTCTGCCGTACGAGGAGACCCTCACCGGCTTCAAGTGGATCGCCCGCGTCGAGGGGCTGCGCTACGGCTACGAGGAGGCCCTCGGCTACTGCGTGGACCCGGACGGGGTGCGCGACAAGGACGGCATCACCGCCGCGCTGCTGATCACCGAGCTGGCCTCCGAGCTCAAGGAGGAGGGGCGGACCCTGCCCGACCTCCTCGACGACCTCGCCGTGGAGCACGGGCTGCACGCCACCGACCAGCTCTCGGTCCGGGTGGAGGACCTGTCGGTCATCGCACGCGCCATGCAACGGCTGCGGGAGCAGCCGCCGACCGAGCTCGCGGGCCTCGCCATCACCAGGGCCGAGGACCTCACCCGGGGCACCGAGAAGCTGCCGCCCACCGACGGGCTGCGCTACACGCTCGAAGGCGCCCGCGTCATCGTCCGCCCGAGCGGCACGGAGCCCAAGCTGAAGTGCTACCTGGAGGTCGTCGTCCCGGCCCCCACCCACGCCGACCTCCCGGCGGCCCACGCCACCGCGAACGACCTCCTCGCGGCCATCAAGCGGGACCTGTCGGCGGCGGCCGGCATCTGAGCGGCACCGCTCGAACCGGCGTCACCTCGGAGGGGCGCCCCCGGCGATCGGCCCGGGGGCGCCCCTCCGAGGGCTTCACGCAAGACCGTCGCCCCGGGCGGCCACGCCCCGGGCGACGGCGGGCCGCAATCACACCGCCGCGCCGGCCCTGAAGCCACGGCCACGTCCACGACCACATGCCGCCCGCGCCCGGCGGCCGAGAGGCCGCAGTACCGTGACGTGCCGTCCTCGCGGCGCCGCGTCCCCCGCCCGCGCCGTACCGGCGCCCCCGGCCACCCGGCCGCCCCACCCGGCCCCAGCTCAGCCAGTAGCCGCCAGGATCACCAGCAGCACCGCCCCGGCCAGCGCGGGCCCCGCGATCTCGTATGCCCAGCGCACCGTCACCTCGCCCTGCGCCGTCCCCGTCCGCTCATGGGTTTCGAGCAGTTCGCGCAGCTCGTCCATGATCTTGTCGCTCTCGGCGCGGACGGGCCCCTCCGGGACGGCGGTGCCGCCCGGGAGTCCGCCGGGTCCGAAGACACCGCCCCCACGGCCCCGCCGGCCCCGGCCGCTCGCGTCCGCCGTGGCCCTGGCCTCCTGTCGCGCCGCCCTCTTCCGGGCGCGCAGCGAGACGGGGACGGCCCACAGCTGGTACTTGCTCCCGGACTTCACGACGACCTCGTTGGAGTAACCGGACCGCAGCAGTGCGACCTCGCTCCACGGCACCACGACGATGCGGAAGGGGTTGCGGATGCGCAGCCGCTCCGCGTTGGCCTGGACGGCGGGGCGCAGCGTGAAGGCCAGGATCAGCGGCACCACGAAGATCAGCGCGGCGAGCGCCAGCCACGGGGTGCGGCCGTGCCCGGAGACGATCGCGTCGATGCCCAGCCAGCCCGCGATGGCGAGCAGCAGGACGCCGCCGGCGAGACCACCGGACGACCGGTAGACCCGGTCCTTGTACTGGGAGGCCGGGGGCTGCGGTGCTGGTGACTCGTGGTCCGGGGTCGTCATACCGCCGATTCTGCCCGACGGCCACGACGATGCTCGTACGTGGTGCGTGCGCAGTTGATGAGCAGCCTGGGGTGTACAGCCGCTACGCGCGTAGATATGCTCGTCTGGTGACCATGCCCACCACTGCACCCAACGCAGCCCACGCACTCGAAGACGTCACCGCGTCCGACAGCACGCTGCGCCGCTTCCTTCACGGGCTGCCCGGCGTCGACGCGGTCGGTCTGGAGGCGCGCGCCGCCTCTCTCGGTACCCGTTCCATCAAGACGACCGCGAAGGCGTACGCCATCGACCTCGCCATCTCGATGGTCGACCTGACGACGCTGGAAGGCGCGGACACCCCGGGCAAGGTCCGGGCGCTCGGCGCCAAGGCCGTCCACCCCGACCCCACGGACCGTACGACCCCCGCGACCGCGGCCGTCTGCGTCTATCCCGACATGGTGCCCGCCGCGAAGGAGGCCGTCGCCGGCTCCTCCGTGAAGGTCGCCTCGGTCGCCACGGCCTTCCCGGCGGGCCGCGCCCCGATCGCCGTGAAGCTGGCCGACGTCCGCGAGGCCGTCGCCGCGGGCGCCGACGAGATCGACATGGTCATCGACCGCGGGGCGTTCCTCGCGGGCAACTACATGAAGGTGTACGACGAGATCGTCGCCGTACGGGAGGCCTGCGGCGCCTCGGCCCGCCTCAAGGTCATCTTCGAGACGGGCGAGCTGTCGACGTACGACAACATCCGCCGCGCGAGCTGGCTCGGCATGCTGGCGGGCGCGGACTTCATCAAGACGTCCACGGGCAAGGTCGCGGTCAACGCCACCCCCGCCAACACCCTGCTGATGCTGGAGGCCGTGCGCGACTTCCGCGCGCAGACCGGGGTACAGGTGGGCGTGAAGCCCGCCGGCGGCATCCGCACCTCCAAGGACGCCATCAAGTTCCTCGTGCTGGTCAACGAGACCGCGGGCGAGGACTGGCTGGACAACCACTGGTTCCGCTTCGGCGCCTCCTCGCTCCTGAACGACCTGCTGATGCAGCGTCAGAAGCTGGCCACCGGCCGCTACTCCGGCCCCGACTACGTGACGGTGGACTGATCACCATGGCATCCGCATTCGAATACGCCCCGGCACCCGAGTCCCGCTCGATCGTCGACATCGCGCCGTCCTACGGCCTGTTCATCGACGGCGAGTTCACGGACGCGGCCGACGGCAAGGTCTTCAAGACGGTCTCCCCGAGCACCGAGGAGGTGCTGTCGGAGGTCGCCCAGGCCGGTTCCGAGGACGTCGACCGCGCGGTGAAGGCCGCCCGCAGGGCGTTCGAGAAGTGGTCGGCGCTGCCCGGCTCGGAGCGCGCCAAGTACCTGTTCCGCATCGCGCGGATCATCCAGGAGCGCAGCCGTGAGCTCGCCGTCCTGGAGACCCTCGACAACGGCAAGCCGATCAAGGAGACCCGCGACGCCGACCTCCCCCTGGTCGCCGCGCACTTCTTCTACTACGCGGGCTGGGCCGACAAGCTGGAGCACGCCGGCTTCGGAGCGAACCCGAAGCCGCTGGGCGTCGCCGGCCAGGTCATCCCCTGGAACTTCCCCCTCCTGATGCTGGCGTGGAAGATCGCCCCGGCCCTCGCGACCGGAAACACGGTCGTGCTGAAGCCCGCCGAGACGACCCCCCTCTCCGCCCTCTTCTTCGCGGACATCTGCCGCCAGGCCGGTCTCCCCAAGGGCGTCGTCAACATCCTTCCCGGCTACGGCGACACAGGCGCCGCGCTCGTCGCGCACCCGGACGTCAACAAGGTGGCGTTCACGGGCTCGACGGCGGTCGGCAAGGAGATCGCCCGCACGGTGGCCGGCTCCCGCAAGAAGCTCACCCTCGAACTGGGCGGCAAGGGCGCCAACATCGTCTTCGACGACGCCCCCATCGACCAGGCCGTCGAGGGCATCGTCAACGGCATCTTCTTCAACCAGGGCCAGGTCTGCTGCGCGGGCAGCCGGCTCCTCGTCCAGGAGTCGATCCAGGACGAGCTGCTGGAGGCACTGAAGCGCCGTCTGTCGACGCTCCGTCTCGGTGACCCCCTGGACAAGAACACGGACATCGGGGCGATCAACTCCGAGGAACAGCTCTCCCGCATCACCACCCTCGTCGAGCAGGGCGAGGCGGAGGGCGCCGAGCGCTGGTCCCCGGCCTGCGAAATCCCGTCCTCCGGCTACTGGTTCGCCCCGACGCTCTTCACCAACGTCACCCAGGCGCACCGGATCGCCCGCGACGAGATCTTCGGCCCGGTGCTGTCCGTCCTCACCTTCCGCACCCCGGACGAGGCGGTCGCCAAGGCCAACAACACCCCGTACGGCCTGTCGGCGGGCATCTGGACGGAGAAGGGTTCGCGGATCCTCGCCGTCGCGAACAAGCTCCGTGCGGGCGTCGTCTGGTCCAACACGTTCAACAAGTTCGACCCGACCTCGCCGTTCGGCGGCTACAAGGAGTCGGGCTTCGGCCGCGAGGGCGGCCGCCACGGCCTGGAGGCGTACCTCGATGTCTGAGAAGACCGAGAAGACCGAGCGGTTCGACCGTCTGTCGGTCTTCAAGACCTACAAGCTGTACGTCGGCGGGAAGTTCCCGCGTTCCGAGAGCGGCCGGGTGTACGAGGTGACGGACACAAAGGGCAACTGGCTGGCGAACGTGCCCCTTTCGTCCCGCAAGGACGCCCGTGACGCGGTGGTCGCCGCCCGCAAGGCGTTCGGCGGCTGGTCGGGCGCGACGGCGTACAACCGCGGTCAGATCCTCTACCGCATCGCCGAGATGCTGGAGGGCCGCCGCGAGCAGTTCGTGCGCGAGGTGGCCGACTCGGAAGGCCTCTCGAAGTCCAAGGCGGCCGTGGTCGTGGACGCCGCGATCGACCGCTGGGTCTGGTACGCGGGCTGGACCGACAAGATCGCCCAGGTCGTGGGCGGCGGAAACCCGGTCGCGGGCCCGTACTTCAACCTGTCCTCGCCCGAGCCGACGGGCGTGGTCGCGGTCCTGGCCCCCCAGGAGTCGTCGTTCCTCGGCCTGGTCTCGGTGATCGCCCCGGTGATCGCCACGGGCAACACGGCGGTCGTGGTGGCCTCCGAGAAGTCCCCGCTCCCCGCCCTGTCCCTGGGCGAGGTCCTGGCCACCTCCGACCTGCCCGGCGGGGTCGTCAACGTCCTCTCCGGCCGTACGGCGGAGATCGCGGCACCGCTGGCCGCGCACCAGGACGTCAACGCGATCGACCTCGCCGGCGCCGACGACGGCCTGGCGAAGGAGCTGGAGATCGCGGCGGCGGACAACCTGAAGCGGGTTCTCCGTCCACAGCCTGTGGACGAAGTCGACTGGTCCGCGACCCCCGGCATCGACCGCATGACCGCGTTCCTGGAGACGAAGACGGTCTGGCACCCGACGGGGTCGCTGGGCGCGTCGGGCTCGGCGTACTGAGCCCTCTTCAACTGAGCCGCGCCTCCCCTCCGTCCGCGGGAGGCGCGGCTCTTCCGTTGAGGCAAGCCATGCAGCCATATAGTCACATGAATTGCACACTAGATTACTCTTATGCAACCATGTGCGCATGGTAGAGATCGCCATCAGCGCAGCCCGCTCCCAGCTCGGCGACCTGGTCCGCCGCGCCGCCCACGGCCGCGAGACCATCGCCCTCACCGACCACGGGCACGTGGCCGCTCTGCTCGTATCGCCACAGGTGATAGAGGACTTCGAAGACGCACTGGCAGTGGCGGACTACCAGCGGCGCAAGGCAGAGGGAACTCTCGGACCCGGTATCCCGATGGCTGAGGTTCGTCGGCGGCTGGGGCTCGAACAGCAGTGAAGTACGAGATCGTCTTCGAGCCGCACGCCCTCGACTCGGCAGCCCGGTTCCTGAAGGAAGATCCGAGCGGCCTGGCTCTGGTCCTCGACACCATCGACAAACTGGCCGACGACCCCCGGCCGGCGGCGTCAACTCCGTACGGGTCACCCGACATCCGACGCCTCCGCGTCGGCGACTACCGGATCCTGTACGTCATCGACAACGAGGTGATCCACATCATGGTCACCCATCTCGGCCGAACCACCTGAACACAAGCACACCGAAACCGGAGAGCCGCGTCTTCCCTGCCGTCAGGGAAGACGCGGCTCTCTCATACGCGGGGCCGGGCTCAGACCAGGCGAGGACCGCCCAGCAGCATGGCGGCCGTCGTCAGCGCAGCCGGAACCGTACCGACCGGGCTCGTCTCGGCGAGGTAGCTCAGCCCGGAGAGCGGGCCGGCGATGTGGTTGTCCGTCGGGTCGACCGTGTTGCGGGTGAGCGCGTTGCGCTTGAGGCCCTGCACGGAGCCGGTGACGGACCGCACCTGGCCGGTCGGCCCCTGCAGGCTCTTCTGCGGGTCGAGCTTGCTGAGCGCGTTGGCCGCGGTCGCCGGCGACAACGGCACCTTCACGGCGGCGGTGGAGTCGGCGGACGCCGTCGCCGCGCTCGCACCCAGGGCCGCCGAGACGGTCGCGAGGGCGATGAGGGCGCGCTGGGCGGTGGGCTTGGAGGGGGAAGCGTGTCGTGCCATTGCAGTAGTCACCTTGGATTCGCTGAGTAATCAGGTCGACACGAAGGGTAGTTGAGATGTGATGCGCACACCAAAGCCGACCCGCGGGGTCGGCAGGGCGTACGGAATACGTCAAACTGGTGTCCCGTGAGCATTCATCTCCCCTCCTCCGCCCGCGTCGTGCTGCTCTGCGGCCCCTCGGGCTCCGGCAAGTCCCTTGTCGCCGCCCGCTCCGGCCTCCCCGTGCTGCGCCTCGACGACTTCTACAAGGAGGGCGAGGACCCGACGCTGCCGCTGGTGGCGGGAAGCTCCGACATCGACTGGGACCACCCCGACTCCTGGGACACGGACACCGCCGTCGCCGCGATCGCGGAGCTGTGCCGCACCGGCCGTACGAAGGTTCCCGTCTACGACATATCCCTCTCGGCCCGCACCGGTGAGGAGACCGTCGACATAGGACGGACACCGCTGTTCATCGCGGAGGGCATCTTCGCGGCCGAGATCGTCGAGCGCTGCCGGGAGTTGGGGCTGCTGGCCGACGCCCTGTGTCTGAACCGCGGCGCGGTCCGCACCTTCCGCCGCCGCTTCCTGCGCGATCTCAAGGAGGGCCGCAAGTCGGTGCCGTTCCTGCTGCGCCGCGGCTGGCGCCTGATGCGTCAGGAACGCTCGATCATCGCCCGCCAGACCTCCCTCGGCGCCCACGCCTGCGACCGGGACGAGGCCCTGGGCCGGCTGGCCGCGGCCGCGGTGGGCCGGCGCCCCGCGGCGACCCACACGCGCTGACCGCACCCGTACACGCAAAAAAAGCGGGACTGGACGGACCCCCCGGCCCTCCAGTCCCGCTCTCCCCCGTTCCCCCCGTGGTGCCTCCCCCATGCACCCCCGTTGTCCCCCGTGGGTCCCCCGGTTACTGCTCCCCCGTACTTCCCCCGTACTTGCTTCCCCCCGACCCTCAGGCGACGAGCTCCCCGAAGGCGTCCTCCTCGTCACGGCCGAAGCTGAGGACCTCGTCCTCGCGCAGCCGGCGGAGCGACCGCCAGATGCTGGACTTCACCGTGCCGACACTGATGTCGAGGATCTCCGCGATCTCCGGGTCCGTGCGGCCCTCGTAGTAGCGCAGGACCAGCATGGTGCGCTGGAGTTCGGGGAGGCGGGCGAGCGCCTGCCACAGGACCGCGCGCAACTCCGTGCCGCGCATCGCGTCCGTGTCGCCGGGCGTCTCCGGCAGCTCCTCGGTCGGGTACTCGTTCAGCTTGCGGCGGCGCCACGCGCTGATGTGCAGGTTCGTCATGGTGCGGCGGAGGTAGCCCCCGACCGCGGCCTTGTCGCTGATCCGGTCCCAGGCCTTGTACGTCGAGAACAGCGCGCTCTGCAGCAGGTCCTCGGCCTCGAAGCGGTCACCGGTCAGGTGGTACGCGGTGGCGTACAGGGAGGCGCGGCGCTCCTGGACGTAGGCGGTGAACTCCGCCTCCGACAGCGACCGACGCTCCCCCGTGTCCTCCCTGTACGCGCTTCCCCCGTGCGTTTCCCCCGTGCAGGTGTCAACCACCGTCATGTACGCGGTGTGCTGACGCCCGGCGCCGCGAGCGCACCCCCGCCCGCTCACGGCACCGGACTTCTCGGAACCCCGGCCCCCGTTCACGTCGTGCAGGCGCGTGACCACTGCGCTGTTGCTCGTGCTGTGCAGCATGTTCATCTCGCGCCCCCCGTCGTGGACTTCCGGTGTTCGGCTTGCTCAGGCGGTGGATCTCCGCGGTGTCCCGGCGGTGCTTCCTTGCCTGTGCCGAAAAGCTTGCCCCCGCACCTTCATGGCCGTGTCCGCCGACTGTCACAGACCTGTCACAGGGGTCGGCCGCAGGGAAGACACAGCGCGGTCACAGAGCAGAGCGGTACGGGCACACAGGCGTACGGGTCCGCAGCAGAGTCGAAACCCCGACCCACCATGGGCCAGAATGAGCGCGTGCCTACCCTGTTGCTGATCGAGGATGACGACGCCATCCGTACGGCCCTGGAGCTGTCTCTTACGCGCCAGGGACACCGGGTTGCCACCGCTGCCACCGGTGAGGACGGTCTGAAGCTCCTGCGGGAGCAGCGGCCGGACCTGGTCGTGCTGGATGTGATGCTGCCCGGCATCGACGGGTTCGAGGTGTGCCGGCGCATCCGGCGCACGGACCAGTTGCCGATCATTCTGCTGACCGCGCGCAGCGACGACATCGACGTGGTCGTGGGCCTGGAGTCCGGCGCGGACGACTATGTGGTCAAGCCGATCCAGGGACGGGTGCTCGACGCCCGGATCCGGGCCGTGCTGCGGCGCGGGGACCGCGAGTCGACCGACGCGGCGAGCTTCGGCAGCCTGGTCATCGACCGCGCGGCGATGACGGTGACCAAGAACGGCGAGGACCTGCAGCTCACGCCGACCGAGCTCAGGCTGCTCCTGGAGCTGAGCCGGCGGCCCGGGCAGGCGCTGTCCCGGCAGCAGTTGCTGCGGCTGGTGTGGGAGCACGACTACCTCGGTGACTCCCGGCTGGTGGACGCGTGCGTCCAGCGGCTGCGTGCCAAGGTCGAGGACGTCCCGTCGTCCCCGACGCTGATCCGTACCGTGCGTGGCGTGGGCTACCGGCTGGACACGCCTCAGTGACCGAAGCGCAAGGGGGGGTTCGCGGCTGGGCCGCGACTCGCAGGGGACATCTTTCACGGCTGCGCTTCACCAGTCTGCGGTTGCGCCTGGTGGTCGTCTTCGGGCTCGTGGCGCTCACCGCCGCCGTGTCCGCGTCCGGGATCGCGTACTGGCTCAACCGCGAGGCCGTGCTCACCCGCACCCAGGACGCGGTGCTCGGCGACTTCCGGCAGGCGATGCAGACCCGGGCGGGCACCCTGAGCGCGCACCCCACACAGGACGAACTGCAGCGCACCGCGGGCCAGATGGCCAACAGCAGCCAGCGCTTCAACGTGCTGCTCGTCGCGCAGGACGCCGACGGCAGGACCGTCTACGGCAGTTCGAGCGGCCTGGACGGCTTCTCGCTGCAGGACGTGCCCCGGTCGCTGCGCGCCGCCGTGACCAAGAAGCAGCAGGTCGACTCCGGCAACAAGTACCCCTACCACCTGTACTGGCAGCGCGTCGTCAACCACGGCACGCCGTACCTGGTGGCGGGCACGAGGGTGATCAACGGCGGGGCGACCGGCTACATGCTCAAGTCGCTGGAGCCGGAGGCCAAGGACCTCAACTCCCTCGCCTGGTCGCTGGGGATCGCCACCGGCCTCGCACTGGTGGGCTCGGCGCTGCTCGCGCAGGCCGCCGCCTCGACCGTGCTCAAGCCGGTGCAGCGGCTCGGGGTGGCCGCGCGCAGGCTCGGCGAGGGCAAGCTGGACACCCGGCTCAGGGTGTCGGGGACCGACGAACTCGCCGATCTGTCACGCACGTTCAACGACGCGGCCGAGGCGCTGGAGAAGCGGGTCGAGGACATGGCCGCGCGGGACGAGGCGTCCCGGCGCTTCGTCGCCGACATGAGTCATGAACTCCGTACGCCGCTCACCGCGATCACCGCCGTGACGGAGATCCTGGAGGAGGAGCTGGAGGCGGACTCCGGGTCGATGGACCCGATGATCGAACCCGCCGTACGGCTGGTCGTCAGCGAGACCCGGCGGCTCAACGACCTGGTCGAGAACCTGATGGAGGTCACCCGCTTCGACGCCGGCACCGCACGGCTGGTCCTTGACGACGTCGACCTCGCCGACCAGATCACCGCCTGCATCGACGCCCGGGCCTGGCTGGACGCGGTCGAGCTGGACGCCGAGCGCGGCATCCACGCCCGCGTCGACCCCCGCCGCCTGGACGTGATCCTCGCCAACCTGATCGGCAACGCGCTCAAGCACGGCGGGTCGCCGGTGCGGGTGTCGGTGCGGCCGGAGGACGCAGGCGGGGAGGGTGACCAGATCGTCATCGCGGTGCGCGACCACGGGCCGGGCATCCCCGAGGACGTCCTGCCGCACGTCTTCGACCGCTTCTACAAGGCGAGCGCCTCCCGCCCGCGCTCCGAAGGCAGCGGCCTGGGCCTGTCCATCGCCCTGGAGAACGCGCACATCCACGGCGGCGAGATCACCGCCGCCAACTCCCCCGACGGCGGTGCGGTGTTCACACTGCGGCTGCCGCGGGACGCGTCCGCGCTGACGGAGGAGTCCGAGAAGGACACGGGGAAGAACGGGAACGCCTCATGACCGTACGACGTCTCCTGGCGCTCCCCCTCCTCGCCGCGGTGCTCGGCGGCTGCGGCATCCGGCCCACCGAGGTGCCCACGGACTTCGGGGCGGCGCCCTCCCAGGTGCAGTGCTCGCCGGCCGAGCCGGAGGTCTCGCCCCAGGCCTCGCGCGGGCTGCCCGTGCAGGTGTTCCTGCTGTGCGGGTCCTCGCTGGTCGCCGTGGACCGGACGGTACGGGTCCCGGACGGCTCCCCGGACTCGCAGCGTCGGGTGCTGGTGGCGCAGGGTCTGCTCGACCAGCTCGCGGCCACGCCCTCGGCCGCCGAGAAGGAGGCCGGGTACACCACGGACGTACGCGGTGGCATGACCGTGAGCGGCCCCCGCCCCGGCGACCCCGACGACACGCTCCGGCTCAGCACCCCGCCCGGCGATCTCACGTCCTTCGCGCTGGCCCAGCTCGTCTGCACCTTCTCCGACTCGACGGCGGCCGGGGGCGACGGCTCGGTCATCCTCGGCGGCCCCGGCAAGGAGCCGCTGCGCCGCTACGAGTGCACGGACGAGGTCCGCTCCCGCCCGGGCACCGAGCACCCGCCGTCCAGCCCGGTCACGGGCGGCTGACGTACGCGCATGGACCCGCGGGGGCGCCGCGGAGGTGAACGGGCCGTGAAACGGCCGTGTGGCGGAAGCCTCATCCAGGTACCTCCGGACAAGCCGGAACCGATCCTGCCGCACGCGGCGTCTAGGGGATCGTGCAGCGTCAAGGCTCCATCGGCGGCAACGCCGCGATCCGCATCCGTGTGACAGGGAGCGTCCTCCTTGTCGCACACCTCGCGTTCGTCGCCTGGCTCGCGCTGCGCCCACTGGACGTGCCCTGGGTGATGCCCCCCAACCTGCATCCGTTCGCCGGGATACGCGCCGACCTGGCCCTGGGCCGGCCGGAGGCGGTCCGCCGCATCGGCGAGGGCGTCGGCCTCCTCGCACCGCTCGGCGTACTGCTCCCGATGGCGCACGGCAGGCCGTGGGCCGTCCCGTTCGCCTCGTTCGTCCGTACGGTCGCCGCGGGCGCGCTGGTCTCCGCGGGCATCCTGCTGCTGCAGACCGGCGTGCCCGGCCGGGTCCCGGACGTCGACTCACTGCTGCTGAACACCGTGGGTGTGGCCCTCGCCCATCTCGCCGTCGTCCCCGCGGCCCGCTCCTGGCTCCGCCGCAGGTCCGAGCGGAACGAAGGGACGGCCGTCCGCCAGGAGGAAGCGGTTCAGGGTCGAACCCCGACGTTTCCCAGGGTCGGGATCGCACCGTAGAGCGACGCTTTGCCCCCTTCGTCTCCGTAGCGTTGAAGGCAGATGAGGAAGCCGCCAAGAGGCCGCCTCGACCGACGCTCACGAAGGAGCCGCACATGTCCGCCCTCGTCCGCCCCACCCACGGCCGCATGATCGGCGGCGTGTGCGCCGGTCTGGCGCGGCGCTTCGGCACCTCCGCGACCACCATGCGCGTGATCTTCCTGCTGTCCTGCCTGCTGCCGGGCCCGCAGTTCCTGCTCTACATAGCGCTGTGGATCCTGCTGCCCTCGGAGGAGAAGGCGGCCCGCACCGCCTGGTGAGCCCCTTTTCGCGGGTACGCCGATGGGGCGCACCCCCGTGCCCGGGGGTGCGCCCCGTCGGCGCGTTCGGGAGGCGGGTCAGCCGAGCGGCAGGCCGTTCACGGGCAGCCCGTGCGTGGGCAGGCTCGACTGCACCGGCATACCACCGAGCAGCCCGGCCACCGGCGCCGATCCGTCGGTGAGCGCACCGGCCGACGGCCGCACGGAGGACAGACCGCGTTCGAGGGCGGGCTTGCCCTGGGCCACCGCCGCCTGGGCACCCGGCAGCGCCTGGGAGACGTTCTGCGCCGGGAGCGCGCCGGTGACGGAGCCCAGCATGCCGGTGGCGTCCGGGACCGCCGGGGCCGCGTTCGCGGCGCCCGCGCCCGTGGCGGCGAAGGCGGCACCGAGAGCGGCGACACCGAGGGTCTTGGCAGCAGACTGCTTCATGAAATAAATCCTCGAAATGGGGTTGCGGAAATGTGAGCGGTGTCTCGACCGTAAACACGGGCACCCGTCCGCCGCAAACATCGAAATGCGAACGGGTTGTGAATACCCGTCCGCATTCCACACACCCCAATATCCCCGGCTACTCCTCCGAGGGCACAGAACCGCTGGTGGAAGCGGTTTGCTGGAACAGCCATTCGGACTTCAGCTCGGCATATCCAGGCTTGATCACGTCATTGATCATCGCCAGTCGTTCATCGAAAGGAATGAACGCTGATTTCATCGCATTGACGGAGAACCACTGCATGTCGTCGAGCGAATAACCGAAGGCGTCGACAAGGTGCTCGAATTCCCGACTCATACTCGTGCCGGACATGAGTCGATTGTCCGTATTCACGGTCGCACGGAAGTGCAGTCGGCGCAGCAGTCCGATCGGGTGTTCGGCATACGACTCCGCCGCCCCGGTCTGAAGGTTGGAGCTGGGGCACAGTTCGAGCGGGATGCGCTTGTCCCGTACGTACGAGGCGAGCCGTCCGAGCTTCACCGAGCCGTCGGCCTGCACCTGGATGTCGTCGATGATGCGCACACCGTGTCCGAGCCGGTCGGCGCCGCACCACTGCAGGGCCTGCCAGATGGACGGCAGCCCGAAGGCCTCGCCGGCGTGGATGGTGAAGTGGTTGTTCTCGCGCTTCAGATACTCGAAGGCGTCGAGGTGCCGGGTGGGCGGGTAACCGGCCTCGGCGCCGGCGATGTCGAAGCCCACCACCCCCAGGTCCCGGTACCGGTTCGCGAGTTCGGCGATCTCCAGGGCGCGGGCGGCGTGCCGCATGGCGGTGAGCAGGGCACCCACGCGGATCCGGTGACCGCTCTGCCGCGCGAGCCGCTCCCCTTCCCGGAAGCCCTCGTTGACGGCCTCGACGACCTCCTCGAGGGTCAGCCCGCCCTCCAGGTGCTGCTCGGGGGCGTACCGCACCTCGGCGTACACCACCCCGTCCTCGGCGAGGTCCTCGGCGCACTCGCGCGCGACCCGGACGAGCGCGTCCCGGGTCTGCATCACGCCGACGGTGTGGGAGAAGGTCTCCAAGTACCGCTCCAGCGAACCGGAGTCGGCGGCCTCCCGGAACCAGACGCCCAGCTTGCCGGGGTCGGTCTCGGGGAGGCGGTCATAGCCCGTGTCGCGGGCGAGTTCGACGATCGTCCCCGGGCGGAGGCCGCCGTCGAGGTGGTCGTGCAGCAGAACCTTCGGCGCCCGGCGGATCTGCTCCGGCGTCGGGGTGTTCGAGATGGTCTGGCTCGTCATTTCCGCACTCTACCTCCTACGCGCGTAGATCGCGGGTTGTACAACTCCGTCGATACGTAACGGTGACCGCATGGACGGGGCACGTACACCTGCGCTTCTGACACTGTTCTGTCATGGCACACCAAGCGACGCCGGTTCGACGGGCCCGGCTGGGGAGGGCGCTCGGCCCGGAACCGACGGCGGTGAGCGGAGTGGTTCTGCTGCTCCCCGGCGGCGACGAGGAGTCGGCCCGCAGACCGTCCCCCATGCTGGCGACCGCCTCCGTGCGCGCACTGGGCCGCCGCCTGGCCCGCGCCGGGCGGGAGGAGGGCCTCGCCACCCATGTCGTCCACTACCGCTACCGCGGCTGGAACGGCAGCGAGGCCCATCTGGCGGGGGACGCCTCCTGGGCCGCGGACGAAGCGGTACGGCGCTACGGCGACGTCCCCGTCTGCCTCGTCGGCTTCGGCATGGGCGGCCGGGCCGCACTGCGCGCGGGCGGGCACGACGCGGTCAACTCCGTGCTGGCGATGGCGCCTTGGCTGCCCGAGGAGGACGTCGCGGCTTCGCCCGAACCGGTGAAGCAGCTGGCCGGGCGGCGGGTGCTGATCGTTCACGGCACGCGGGACGAGGTCTGCGACCCCGAGCTTTCCTTCCGGCTGGCGGCGCGGGCGAAGAAGGCGAACCGGGACGTGTGCCGGTTCGAAGTGCACTCCGACGGTCATGGGTTGCATCAGTACCGGAGCGAAGTGCATGCGCTGGCGGAGGACTTCGTGATGGGGGCGTTGTTCGGGCGGTCGTTTTCACGGCCGGTGGAGGATGCGTTGGCGGCTCCGCCGCCGTTGGGGTTGCGGATGCCCTTGGCTGCCGGTTTTGGCAAGTCGCTGCGCCGGTGAGAGCTCGGGGTTCGTTGCGGGGTGCGGGTGCGTCGTGGTTGATCGCAGTTCCCCGCGCCCCTGACGGGGCGCTCCGGCTCAGGTGGGTAGCAAGTTGCCCCTTCTTGAGAGTAGGAACCGCTTGAAGGCTGCCACTGGGGGTGTGTCCGGGTGGCCGTCAAGCCAGGCAACGCCGATTTCGCGGGCCGCACGTGGGGCCGTGACCGTGAGTTCCACAACTCCTGGCCGCGGGAAGGCGGGTGGGGGCAGGAGGGCCACTCCGAGGCCTGCCGCCACCAGCCCTCGCAGGGTCTCCGCTTCCTCCCCCTCGAAGGCGATCCTCGGCCGGAAGCCGGCCTCCTTGCACAGGTCGTCCGTGATACGGCGCATGCCGTAGCCCGGTTCGAGGGTGACGAAGGTTTCGTCGGCCGCTTCGGCCAGGCGGATGCGGCGGCGGGACGCCAGGGGGTGGTCGGCGGGGACGACCAGGCGGAGTTTCTGCTCGTCGAGGCGGCGGGCCACCAGGTCGGGGGCGTCGGGGACCGGGGAGGTCAGACAGAGGTCGAGTTCGCCCGCGCGCAGCTTCTCCAGCATCGCCTCGCCGTAGTTCTGGACGAGGCTGAAGCGGACGCGGGGGTGGTCGGCCCGGAAGGCGTGGATGAGGCCGGGGACGGTTTCGGCGCCCATGGTGTGCAGGAAGCCGAAGGCGACCTTGCCGGTGGCCGGGTCGGCGTCGGCGCGGACCTCCTCGGCGGCGCGCTCGATCTCGGCGAGGGCACGTTCGACGGAGCCCAGAAAGGTGCGGCCGGCCGGGGTGAGGGAGACCGTGCGGCCGCGGCGGGCGAACAGGTCGACGCCCAGGTCCTGTTCGAGGCGGACCATGGCCCGGGAGAGGGTGGACTGCGGAACCTGCATCTCCTGGGCGGCGCGCGTGACGTGCTCGGTGCGGGCCACCCCGGCGAAGTGGGCGAGGCGCGGGGCGAGCAGCGAGACGATGTCCTCGGTGTCTTTTGTGTCACTGGACGGTGACAGGCGAGCTTGTGACCTCTGCTGATGCACCATGGGAACGATTATGGCGATTCCATGCATTGGACGGATGAGCGGGGTCGTACGTAGCTTCGAGGCATGTCTCCCGCCAGTACCGGGGCGTCCACCGTCGTGGGCGCCGCATCCGTTGTCCCCGTCGTCCCTGTCACCCCTGCCGCCGATTCCCGTATGGCGCCGGGAGGGCCCGGCTACCGCCGGATGAGCTTCGCGCTCTTCCTCGCGGGGGTCGCGACCTTCGCGCTGCTCTACTCCACGCAGGCGCTGCTGCCGCTGATCTCCGGCGAGTTCGGGGTGGCGGCGAGTGCGGCGAGCTGGACGGTGGCGGCGGCGACCGGAGGCCTCGCGGTGTTCGTCCTTCCGATGAGCGCGCTGTCGGAGCGGTTCGGACGTCGTACGGTGATGACGGGCTCGCTGGCGGTCGCGGTGACGGTCGGGCTCCTGGTGCCGTTCGCACCCTCGCTGACCGCGCTGGTGGTGCTGCGGGCGGTGCAGGGGGCTGCGCTGGCCGGGCTTCCGGCGTCGGCGACCGCGTATCTCGCCGAAGAGGTCCGGCCGAAGGCGCTGGTCACGGCGATCGGGCTGTTCGTCGCGGGCAACAGTGTCGGCGGGATGAGCGGCCGGGTCATCACCGGGTGGGTCGCGCAGGAGTGGGGCTGGCGGGTCGCGGTCGGTGTCATCGGTGCGATCGCGGTGGTCTGCGCCGTGGCCTTCCGGCTGCTGCTGCCCGCTCCGCGTCACTTCAAGGCCGGTTCGTTGCGGCCGCGGGTGCTGGCCCGTACGGTGCGCGATCACCTGTCGAACCCGCTACTGTGCCGGCTGTATGCGATCGGTGCGCTGTTCATGACGGTGTTCGGCGGTGTGTACACGGTGATCGGTTACCGCCTGACGGAGGCTCCGTTCTCGCTGCCGCAGGGCATCATCGGGTCGATCTTCCTGGTCTACCTGGTGGGTACGGCGTCCGCGTCCACCGCCGGGCGGCTGGTGGGGCGGCTGGGCCGCCGTGGGGCGCTGTACCTGGCGGGCGGTACGACGGCATCGGGCCTGGCCCTGACCCTCGCGGGGTCTCTGGTGCCGGTTCTGCTGGGGCTGGTGCTGATCACCGCCGGGTTCTTCGCCGGGCATGCGGTCGCGTCCTCGGCGGTGAGCAAGACGGCTACGACGGGGCGTGCGCAGGCCTCCGCCCTGTACCAGTCGGCGTACTACATCGGGTCGAGTGCGGGCAGCACGGTGGGGGCGATCGCGTTCCACGCGGGGGGCTGGACCGGGACGGTCGGCGTCGGGCTCCTGGCGGTGCTGGGGGTCGTGACGATCACGGTGTTCGGGACGCGAGCTGCTCGGGTTGCTGCGCGGAGGAGCCCGGTACCGGCGCACTGAGCTTCCTTCGCCCCCGCCGCCCCTACCCGTGCCGACCCTGGGGGCTCCGCCCCCAGACCCCCCTTTTCGGCCTGAACGGCCTCGTCCTCAAACGCCGGACGGGCTGAAAAGCAGCCCCTCCGGCGTTTGAGGAGCGGGGGTCCGGGGGCTGGCCCCCGGGTCGGGACGGGTAGGGGCGGCGGGGGCGATACCCCCCTGGCCTGCTCATTCCTCCGCTCGGCACGCCATTGTCAGTGCCCTGCGCTAGCTTCGGACGTGCTGGGCGCAAAGGCGCGACACAGAACGGCCACAGGGGTGGGTGGACCATGACGACAGACCTCGACGTCAGGCTCGAGAAACACCGCGTCGAGCTGACCGGCTACTGCTACCGCATGCTCGGCTCCTCCTTCGAGGCCGAGGACGCGGTACAGGACACGATGGTCCGCGCCTGGCGCAGCTACGAGAAGTTCGAGGGCCGCTCCAGCCTCCGCTCCTGGCTGTACCGCATCGCGACGAACGTCTGCCTGGACATGCTGACCGCCGGCAACAAGCGCGCCCGCCCGATGGACCTGAGCGAGTCGACGCCCCTCGCCCGGGCCGCCCTCTCCCCCCGCCCGGACAACACCTGGCTCGAGCCGATGCCGGACGCCCGTGTGCTGCCGACCGTCGAGGACCCGGCGGAGGCCGCCGTCGCCAAGGAGTCCGTGCGGCTCGCCTTCATGGCGGCCCTGCAGCAGCTGCCCGCGAAGCAGCGCGCGGTGCTGATCCTGCGCGAGGTGCTGGCCTGGAAGGCGAGCGAGGTCGCCGAGCTGCTGGACACCTCGGTGGCGTCGGTCAACAGCGCCCTGCAGCGGGCCCGGGCGACACTCGCCGAGCGCGAGCAGGGCGACAAGGCGGCAGCGGCGGCCGTCTCCGACCCTCTCGACGAGGAGCAGCGCAAGCTCCTGGACCGCTATGTGGCGGCCTTCGAGGGCTACGACATGACCGCGCTGACGGCGTTGCTGCACGAGGACGCCGTGATGACGATGCCGCCGTTCGACCTGTGGCTGACGGGCCACGACGACATCACGGGCTTCATGACGACCCTGGGCTCCGCCTGCGAGGGCTCGCGGCTGCTGCCGGTCCAGGTCAACGGCCTGCCGGGGTTCGCCCAGTACAAGCCGGACCCGGAGAAGGGCGGCTTCACCCCGTGGGCGGTGCAGGTGCTGGAGATATCAGACGGCGGGCTCTCCGGGTTCCACTTCTTCCTCGACACTCAGCGCTGGTTCCCGCTGTTCGGCCTGCCCCTCCACCTCGAAGCGGAGCCCGACCAGGTCGAGGAGGGCGTGTAGCGACGGGGCGGGATCGCGCAGCCGGATCCGGCCCCCGGCCCGCCGGGCGGCCAGCTCCAGCCGCGCGAGCAGATCCACGGCACCCAGCCCCGGCGGCCCGATCGCGGCGACGTCGACCACCACGACCCCGGCACCGTTGGCCTCCAACAGCGCCTGCACGTCCTCGCACAGCCCGCTCACCTCGTCACGGGTGACGGGGCCGGGCAGCACGAGTACGGCGGGTGTCATGGCATCCACGGGGGGTAGACCGGACGGGCGGGCGGAACTCATCGCGGCGCACCCGCCTGCCGGGCGGGTCCGTCGACCGGGATCACATTGACCTGCCGCCCTCCTCCCCCGGAGGGTTGGGTGTATGCCCCAAGCATCAGCACCGCCCCGGATACCCGACGGCCTCCTCCCCGCCGAGGGGGCAGCGTGCAGGGAGTGCTGACGGGCTTCGCGGTCATCGCGGTCGTCATCGGGGTGGGGTACGTCATCGGACGGCAGGGACATCTCGGCGAGCACGGGCGCGAGGTGCTGACCAAGCTGGCGTTCCATGTGGCGTCCCCGGCGCTGCTGTTCACCACGCTCGCGCGGGCCGACCTGTCGGTGATCTTCTCCAGCCGGCTGCTGGTGACGGCCATGAGCACGGCGGCTGCGGCCGGTGTCTTCGTCGCGGTCGGTGTCGTACGGGGCTGGAGTGTGGGCCGCACGACGATCGGCGCGCTGTGCTCCAGTTACGTCAACTCGGGCAACCTCGGCATCCCGATCGCCGTGTATGTGCTGGGCGACGCCTCGCTGGTGGCGCCGGTGCTGCTGTTCCAGATCATCGCGGTCACGCCGATCGCCCTGACGGTCCTGGACCTGTCAGGCAAGGGCGAGAAGGGCCCGCTGTGGCTCCGGCTGCTCACGCCGTTGCGCAACCCGATCGCGGTCGGCTCACTGGCCGGGGTGGCGGTGTCGGCGACCGGCTTGAAGGTCCCGGCTCCCGTCATGGACCCGCTGACCCTGATCGGCAACATGTCGGTTCCGGCGGTCCTGCTGGCCTTCGGCATCTCCCTGTGCGGCAGCACGATGCCGGGGCGGGGCGCCGACCGGTTCCCCGTGTTCCTGTCGGTCGCACTGAAGGCGGTGGGCCAGCCGGTGGCCGCATGGGCGCTGGCGGTGGGGGTGTTCGGGCTGCACGGCCACCAACTCCTCGACGTGGTGGTGACGTCGGCGCTTCCGGCGGCGCAGAACCTGTACACGTATGCGAGTCGGTATCGGGTGGCGGAGGGAGTGGCGCGGGACTCGATCCTGCTGTCGACGGTGTTGTCGGTGCCGGTTCTGGTGGTGGTGGCGGCGCTGTTGGGGTGACTCAGGTCTCGGGGAACTCGCTGGTGTCGATGACGAGGTCGAAGGGCGCGGGGAGAGTGAGCAGCTCGCCGAACTTGGCGACGGCGAGCGGGCGGTAGACGTCTCCGTGCGGCTCTCCGTAGAGCGTCGCGGTGGGGCCCTCGGGTGCCCAGCGGTCGACCAGGAGGTAGAGCGGGATGCCCGCGGAGGCGTAGGCGGCCGGCTTGCTCACACGGTCGTGGCGTGCGTTCTTCCTGGAGGTGACCTCCACGACGAGTTCGGCCACGGCGCCCGGCAGATAGGTGTCCGCCTCGGTGCACTCCTGGACCGGGGCGACCAGGATGTCCGGGATGAACATGCCCAGCCGCGAGGGGACGGCGATGGCCTGCGTCTGGAAGATCTCCCAGTCCTCGGGGATCACGGAGTACAGGCGACGCTGGATGCGGGCCGCGATCACGTTGTGACGGGGTGCGGGAGCAGGTGACACGGTGATGATCCCCTCGATGATCTCCACCTTGCTGCCCTCGGGCCAGTCCATCTCCTCCCAGAACCGGACGAGGTCGTCCCAGCCCTGCTCGGGGTCGTGGCCCACGGTGAGTGCGCCCATGGCGGTCTCCTTCGGTTGCGTCACCGATCCCAGCATGCCGAACGGGACCGGTGGGGGTCCACCGATCCCGTTCACTCGAAAGGGAAACTCCCCTGGTCAGGCGATACGTTCCAGCACCACCGGCGACGCCGAGAACTCCGTTCCCGCCGCCCCGATGTCGTAAGACCCCTCCACCGCCTGCAGCGCGTACTCGAAGCGCTCGGGGGTGTCGGTGTGCAGGGTCAGCAGGGGCTGGCCCTCGGTCACCGTGTCGCCCGGCTTGGCGTGCATCTCGACGCCCGCGCCCGCCTGCACCGGGTCCTCCTTGCGGGCGCGGCCCGCGCCGAGGCGCCAGGCGGCGACACCGATGCCGTAGGCGTCGAGGCGGGTCAGTACGCCCGAGGACGGCGCCTTGATGACGTGCTGCTCCCGCGCCACCGGCAGCTGCGCGTCCGGGTCGCCGCCCTGGGCCGCGATCATGCGGCGCCAGACGTCCATCGCGGAGCCGTCGGCCAGGGCCTTCGCCGGGTCGGCGTCCTTCACTCCGGCCGCGTCCAGCATTTCGCGGGCCAGGGCGACGGTCAGCTCCACCACGTCCGCCGGGCCGCCGCCCGCGAGGACCTCCACCGACTCGCGGACTTCGAGGGCGTTGCCCGCCGTCAGGCCCAGCGGGGTCGACATGTCCGTCAGCAGCGCGACCGTCTTCACGCCGTGGTCCGTGCCCAGGCCCACCATCGTGGAGGCGAGTTCCCGTGCGTCCTCGATCGTCTTCATGAAGGCGCCCGTGCCCACCTTGACGTCCAGGACCAGGGAGCCGGTGCCCTCGGCGATCTTCTTGGACATGATCGAGGAGGCGATCAGCGGGATCGCCTCGACCGTGCCGGTGACGTCACGCAGGGCGTAGAGCTTCTTGTCCGCGGGGGCCAGGCCGTCGCCCGCCGCGCAGATCACCGCGCCGGTGGTGTCGAGGACGTTCAACATCTCCTCGTTGGACAGCAGCGCGCGCCAGCCGGGGATGGACTCCAGCTTGTCCAGGGTGCCGCCGGTGTGGCCGAGGCCGCGGCCCGACAGCTGGGGGACGGCCGCTCCGCAGGCCGCGACCAGGGGCGCCAGCGGAAGGGTGATCTTGTCGCCGACGCCGCCCGTGGAGTGCTTGTCGGCCGTGGGGCGGGACAGGGACGAGAAGTCCATGCGCTCGCCGGAGGCGATCATCGCGGCGGTCCAGCGGGCGATCTCACGGCGGTTCATGCCGTTGAGGAGGATGGCCATGGCGAGCGCGGACATCTGCTCGTCGGCGACCTCCCCGCGGGTGTACGCGTCGATGACCCAGTCGATCTGCTCGTCGCTGAGCTCACCGCGGTCCCGCTTGGTACGGATGACGGAGATGGCGTCCATGGCCATGGGGTGCGTTCCTTCCGAGGTTCATGGAAGTGTGCGGCCCCTCCGCTCGAAGGGTTCAAGCCGGAGGGGCCGTACGGGAGTTACTTGGTGAGATGGTCCGGGCCGAAAGCCTGGGGAAGCATCTCCGACAGGGGCAGGATTCCCGCCGGTGTCTCCACCAGCAGGTCGGGGCCGCCGAACTCGTACAACAGCTGACGGCAGCGGCCGCACGGGACGAGGATCTCGCCGCGGCCGTCCACGCAGGTGAAGTGCGTCAGGCGGCCCCCGCCGGTCCGCTGCAGCTCCGAGACCAGCCCGCACTCGGCGCACAGGCCGAGGCCGTAGGAGGCGTTCTCGACGTTGCAGCCGGAGACCGTGCGGCCGTCGTCGACCAGGGCGGCGACCCCGACCGGGAAGCCCGAGTAGGGGGCGTACGCGTGGGACATGGCCTCGCGGGCCAGCTCCCGCAGCGCCTCCCAGTCGACGGCGGCCGGCGGGGTCACTTGCCCTGGCCCTTCCGGTAGCGCATGCCGTCCGCCTTCGGCATCCGCAGCCGCTGCGCGGACAGCGACAGCACCAGCAGGGTGACGACGTACGGGGTGGCGCCCACGAAGTCGCTCGGGACCTCGTCGGTGACCAGGTACCAGACCAGGACGCCCGCGCCCACCATGAGGCTGATGCCGCCCTGCCAGAGCGCCTTCTTGTACAGCTTCCAGCCGGCCAGGCCCGCGAGGAGCACGACCAGCAGGAGCAGCAGCGCGTGGACGGTCGCACCGCCGTTGCGCAGCTGCAGCGCGTCGGAGTAGCCGAACAGGCCCGCGCCCATGGCGAGGCCGCCGACCCGCCAGTTGCCGAAGATCATGGCCGCGAGACCGATGAAGCCGCGCCCGCCGGTCTGGGCCTCCAGGTAGGTGTGCGAGGTGACCAGCGCGAGGAAGGCGCCGCCGAGGCCGGCGAGGCCGCCGGAGACGGCGACGGCCGCGTACTTGTACTTGTAGACGTTGACGCCGAGGGACTCCGCGGCGATCGGGTTCTCGCCGCAGGAGCGCAACCGCAGACCGAACGGAGTGCGCCACAGCAGCCACCAGCTGCCGACGAACAGCAGGATGGCGAAGACCGTCACGACGGACAGGTTGGTGACCAGGCCGCCGATGATGCCGGCGAGGTCGGAGATCAGGAACCAGTGGTGGTTCTCGATGGAGTGCAGCGCGCTGGACAGGCCCGGTACGTCGAAGTTGGGCAGCGAGTCGACCGGCGGGGACTGCTTGGGGTTGCCGCCCGCGTCGGCCGCCTTGCCGTTCGTGAAGAAGAGCTTGGCGAGGTACTGGGTGGCGCCCAGCGCGAGCAGGTTGACGGCGACACCGGAGACGATGTGGTCGACGCCGAAGGTGATGGTCGCGACCGCGTGCACCAGGCCGCCGAGGATGCCGAAGCCGATGCCGCACAGCAGGCCGAGCCACGGGTTGGACTGCCAGCCGATCCAGCCGGCGCCGAAGGTGCCGAGGATCATCATGCCCTCGAGGCCGATGTTGACCACACCGGAGCGCTCGGACCACAGGCCGGCGAGACCCGCGAGACCGATGGGTACGGCGAGGCTGAGGGCGGCGGAGACCTGGCCGTCGGAGGTGAGCTGGTCCGAGCCGGAGATGACGCGGACCGCGGCGACGAGCAGCAGCGCACCGGCGACGATCATCAGGATCTGGCCGATCGAGCGGCCCGAGCGGCCGCGTTCCGTGTCCGCCTTGGGAGCCGCGGGGGGCGGCGTGTCGGTCATCGTGGCAGTCATCACGCCACCTCCTGCTTCTGGGTCGGGGCGGCGGCCTGGGCGGCGAGCTCGGCGCCGACCCGCTGCTGCTGGCGCCTGAGGCCGTAGCGGCGTACGAGTTCGTAGGCGATGACGACGCACAGGACGATGACGCCCTGGATGACGCCGAGGATCTCCTTGTCGTACCCCTCGAACTCGAGGTGGTTGGTGGTGCGCTCCAGGAAGCCCCACAGCAGGGCGCCGAGCGCGATGCCGACCGGGTTGTTGCGGCCGAGCAGCGCGATGGCGATGCCGGTGAAGCCGATGCCGGTCGGGAAGTCGTTGCTGAACTGGTGGCTGTCGTTGAGCAGGGTCGGCATGCCGATCAGACCGGCCACCGCACCCGAGATGACCATGCTGGTGGCGATCATCTTCTTGACGGAGACACCGCTGGCTGCGGCCGCGCTCTCGGACTGGCCGACGGTGCGCAGGTCGAAGCCGAAGCGGGTGCGGCCGAGCACGAACCAGTACGCGACGCCGACGACCACGGCGATGACGATGAAGCCCCACAGCTCGCCCGCGGCGCCGGTGTCGATCTGGAAGAAGTACGAGGACTGCGGCAGCGGCTTGGTGGAGATCACCGTGCCGCCGCTCTGCAGCTCGGCGAGCTTCCCCGGCTGCAGGAGGTAGGCGATGATCGCGGTGGCGATCGAGTTCAGCATGATCGTCGAGATGACCTCGCTGACCCCTCGGGTCACCTTGAGGACGCCCGCGATGGCAGCCCAGAGGGCACCGGTCGCCATGGCGCACAGGATGATCAGCGGGATGGAGATCCAGCCGGGCGTGGTCAGCGCGCCGCCGAGGACCGCGGCGAAGAACGCGGCGATCCGGTACTGGCCGTCGACGCCGATGTTGAACAGGTTCATCCGGAAGCCGATGGCCACCGAGACACCCGCCAGGTAGTACGTCGTCGCCTTGTTCAGGATGTAGACCTGGCTGTCGCTGGCGGTGCCGTAGCTCACCATGTCGCTGAAGGCGGAGCCCGGGTTCTTGCCGGTGGCGAGGATGACCAGGGCGGTGACGACGAGCGCGGCGACGATCGCCAGCAGCGGCGCCGCGATGCCGAGGAGCAGCCGCTCCTTGTCGATGCGTTGGGTCAGCTTGTTCATCGGGCGTCGTCCTCGTGGTCCTCGGCGGAGTCCTCTGTGTGCTCCAGGTGGCCGGTGGCCGCACCCGTCATGGCGGAGCCCAGCTCCTCGGGGGTGATCGTGGCGGGATCGGCGTCGGCGACCAGGCGGCCGCGGTACATCACCCGCAGGGTGTCGGACAGGCCGATGAGCTCGTCCAGGTCGGCGGAGATCAGCAGCACGGCCAGGCCCTCGCGGCGGGCCTCGCGGATGTGGTCCCAGATCGCGGCCTGGGCGCCGACGTCCACACCGCGGGTGGGGTGGGCGGCGATCAGCAGCTTGGGCGCGTGGCTCATCTCGCGGCCGACGATCAGCTTCTGCTGGTTGCCGCCGGAGAGGGAGGCGGCGGTGACGTCGATGCCGGGGGTGCGGACGTCGTACGCCTGGATGATGCGCTCGGTGTCGGTGCGGGCGGCCTTGATGTCGAGCAGCTGACCGCGGGAGTTGGGCTTCTCGGTGACATGGCCGAGGATGCGGTTCTCCCACAGCGGCGCCTCGAGGAGCAGGCCGTGACGGTGGCGGTCCTCGGGGATGTAGCCGACGCCGGCCTCGCGGCGGCCCCGGGTGGGGGCGTGCGAGATGTCGGTGCCGTCGAGGGTGATGGCACCGGCGTCCGGGTCGCGGATGCCCATGATCGCCTCGACCAGCTCGGACTGGCCGTTGCCCTCCACGCCGGCGATGCCGAGGACCTCGCCCTTGTGGATGGTGAAGGAGATCGCGTCGAGGATGACGCGCTCGACGCCGTCGAGGTCGGTCTGGCTCAGGTGCAGGCCGTCCACCTTGAGCAGCGGCACGTCCGTGACCGTGGACTCCTGGGTCTCCGGGGTGGGCAGTTCGCTGCCGACCATCAGCTCGGCGAGCTGCTTGGGGGTGGTGCCGGCCGGCTCGACCGTGCCGACGGTGGTGCCGCGGCGGATGACGGTGATCTCGTCGGCCACGGAGAGGACCTCGCCCAGCTTGTGGGAGATGAAGATGACCGTGAGGCCCTCGGCCTTCAGCTCGCGCAGGTTGTCGAAGAGGGCGTCGACCTCCTGCGGCACCAGGACGGCGGTGGGCTCGTCGAGGATGAGGGTCTTGGCGCCGCGGTAGAGGACCTTGAGGATCTCCACGCGCTGGCGGTCGGCGACGCCGAGTTCCTCGAGGAGGACGTCGGGGCGGACGTTCAGGCCGTAGGCGTCGGAGATCTCCTTGATCTTGGCACGGGCCTTGGCGCCGATGCCGTGGAGCTTCTCCGCGCCCAGGACGACGTTCTCCAGGACGGTGAGGTTGTCGGCGAGCATGAAGTGCTGGTGCACCATGCCGATGCCGCGGGCGATGGCGTCGGCGGGGTTGTGGAAGACGACCGTCTCGCCGTTCACCGTGATGGTGCCCTCGTCCGGCTGCTGCATGCCGTAGAGGATCTTCATCAGGGTGGACTTGCCGGCGCCGTTCTCACCGCACAGGGCATGGACCGTGCCTGTACGGACGGTGATGTCGATGTCCTTGTTGGCGACGACGCCTGGGAATCGCTTGGTGATGCCGCGCAGTTCGACGGCAGCGGGAGGGCTGGACGCGTTGATGGCGCACTCTCCTCGGGGACAAAGGGGGGCTGAGGGGGAGGGCAGGCGTCGGCGACGCTAGCGCGGCAACTCCATGCTACACGCGTAGAGTTGACACATTGTTATGGCTCGGCGAGGGGCTGTGGGAACGCGCCCTCGCCGAGCCGGGGTTCGGCGGGAACCGCCAGGTCAGCTGGTCTTGACCTTGACGGTGCCGTCGACGATCTTCTTCTTCGCGGCGTCCAGCTGGGCCTTGATGTCGTCGATGAAGCCACCGCTGGTGGCCAGGCCGACACCGTTCTTGGCGAGCGAGTAGACCTGGTTGCCGGTCAGCGGCTTGCCGTCGTGCACGGACTTGATGAAGTCGTAGACACCGACGTCCACGTTCTTGACCATCGAGGTCAGGATCGAGTTCTTGTACTTGGCCAGACCCGGGATGTTGTACTGGTCCGAGTCCACGCCGATGGCCCAGGCGCCCTTGACGCCGTTGACGGCCTCGATCGAGCCGTTGCCGGAGGAGCCGGCCGCGGTGTAGATCACGTCGGCGCCGTTGTCGAGCATGCCGGACGCTGCCTCCTTGCCCTTGTCGGGGCTGGAGAAGCCGGACAGGTCGGAGCCGTGGGTCAGGTACTGGACGTCGACCTTGACACTCGACTTGGTGTCCTTGACGCCCTGGACGTAGCCCGCCTCGAACTTCTTGATCAGCGGGGTGTCGACACCGCCGATGAAGCCGACGTGGTTCTTCTTGGTCTTCAGCGCCGCGGCGACACCGGCCAGGTAGGAGCCCTGCTCCTCGGTGAACGTGATGCTGTCGACGTTCTTGGCGGTCGCGACCGAGTCGATGAGGCCGAAGTTGACCTTCGGGTACTTCGCGGCGACCTTGTCGACCGAGGTGGCGTAGGAGAAGCCGACGGCGACGATCGGGTTGTAGCCCGCGTCCGCCAGGTCGGTCAGACGCTGCTCGCGGTCGGCCTCGGTGTCGGAGTTCTTGGCGGTCAGCTCCTTGATGGAACCGCCGAACTCCTTCTGGGCCTGGTCGGCACCGCGCGCGGCGGAGTCGTTGAAGGAACGGTCACCGCGGCCGCCGACGTCGTAGGCGAGACCGATCTTGAGGCCCTTGCCGCCGCCGGAGGAGGAGGCGGAGGACGAGTTGTCCTTCTCGGACGAGGTGCTGCCACAGGCAGTGGCAGTCAGTGCAAGAGCTGCGGTGGCGATACACGCAGCGGAAAGCTTGGCTACCCGGCGCACGGGAGGCTCCTTCACCTGACCTGAGCGCCGATTCGGCGCTTCATGTGAGCACCTTGCCAGTGCTCGGGCCCGGACGCCCCTGCGGCGTCGGCTTCGCGGCATCGTAACGCGCGTAGATGTCAGAAAAACACCCCTCTCGAAGCCGTTATCGATTCGAGGCAAACGCTGTCTGAACTCAGACTCTTACGCTGTCGCACACCCTGATTTCGATGCGTGCACGATTGGCTTACGAGCATGTTGCGCCGGTCGGCGGAACGGCCCCCGAGGGGGCCGTCTCGCGCGCTCGGCTCACTCAGCCGCGTCCAGCAGGGCCGCCGCCGTGAACAGCTCGACACCCACCGTGATCGCCGACTCGTCGGCGTCGAAGTCGCCCTGGTGCAGATCGCGCACCGTGCGCTCGCCCGGGGTGCGGACGCCGAGGCGGGCCATGGAGCCGGGAACGTGCTCCAGGTACCAGGAGAAGTCCTCGCCGCCGAGGCTCTGCTCGGTGTTCTCGACGGACTGGGCGCCGCGGCGGGCGGTCATGGCCTCGCGCAGCAGGTCGGTCACGCCCGCGTCGTTGACCACGGGCGGGACGCCGCGCACGTAGTTGATCTCCGACTTGGCGCCGTGCAGGTTGGCGACCTCGTCGATGGCGGCGACCACCAGGTCCGGGGCCTGCCGCCAGGCCTCGATGTCGAGGCAGCGGACGGTGCCGGAGAGCTCGGCGTGCTGCGGGATGACGTTCGGGGCGTGCCCCGACTCGATGCGGCCCCAGGTCACGGCGAGACCGGAGCGGGTGTCCATCCGCCGGCCGACGAGCGCGGGCACGTCGACCGCGACGCGGGCGGCGGCGGTGACCAGGTCGGTGGTCAGGTGCGGGCGGGCGGTGTGCCCGCCGGGCCCGTCCAGGGCGACCTCGAGCCGGTCGCAGGCCGAGGTGATGGCCCCTTGCCGCAGGCCGATCCGGCCCGCGTCCACCCGGGGGTCGCAGTGCACGGCGATCATCCGGCCGACGCCGTCCAGCACACCGCAGTCGATCGCGTCCGCGGCGCCGCCGGGCAGCACCTCCTCGGCCGGCTGGAAGATCAGGCGCACGGGCCGCGGGAGCTTCCCCTGCTTGTGCAGCTCGGCGAGGACCAGGCCGGCGCCGAGCACCACGGTCGTGTGCACGTCGTGGCCGCAGGCGTGTGCGCGGTCCGGAACGGTCGAGCGGTACGGGCATTCAGTCTTCGTGTCCGGGATGGGCAGGCCGTCGATGTCGGCGCGCATGCCGAGCATGGGCCGCCCGCCGTCCCACTCCCCGATGTCACAGACGAGCCCGGTACCGGTGGCGAGGACACGGGGCCGCAGGCCTGCCGCCTCGAGCCGCTCCTTGATCGCCGCAGTGGTACGGAACTCCTGGTTGCCGAGCTCGGGGTGCATGTGCAGGTCACGACGGAAGGCGACGAGTTCGGCATACAGCGCCTCGGGCAGCGTGCCGTCGAGCACCGCTTCCCCGGCGAGGTCGACCTCGGACTCTGGTGACATCAGTTGCTTCACCCTCTTAAGCGTAGGACGCCGGGGTGGCCAACTGATCCTGGATCAACAAAAGTTCAACCCCCTGAGGGGAAGAAAATCTGGCCGCTCGACGCATGGGCAAGGGTTGAGATGGGTATACCTTGCCTTTCTCTACGCATACCACGCCCCGCCCCTGTCCGGGGGTTCCGTTCCACCTGTCGGGACCACACTGTGGGACGTACGGGCCCGGATCCCGGAATCATCACCACCGCGCGACATTTCCGCCACGCAGCGCACACGGCGGGTGGATCGTGGGCAACCTGCCCTCCATGGAGGCGTGCGGCTGCGGTGAGGAACACATCCCCTGGATGCTGGCGAAATTCGGCCTGCTCGGCACGGCCGGCCTCTTCCTGGGCCTGCTGGTCGCGATGACCCTTGCGGGCTGGCTGATGGTGGCGGCGGTCTCGCTGTACCTGCGGTGGCGGCACCCGCCGTGGTCGGACGAGGTCGGCGAGACATCCGGGGAGGGCCTCCGGGACAGGTCCGGGGAAAGGTTCGAGCAGTCGTCGCAGGACTCTCTCGGCGGTTTCACCTGGACGACGGACGACCGCTAGTAGGGTGCGGGCCCGTGAGCTCCGAGATACCGGGCAGCCCGGATTTCCTGCATGCCACCCGAACCTCCTACGACGCGATCGCCCGCCCGTACAGCGAGCAGTTCGCCGACCATCTGAGCGGCAGACCGCTGGACCTGGCCCTGGTCGCCGCCTTCGCGGAACTCGTCCGAGCGGTCGGTACGGCCCCTGTCGCCGATGTCGGCAGCGGGCCCGGCCATGTCACCGCCCGGCTCGACGCGCTCGGGGTGCCGGCCTTCGGGGTCGACGTGTCGCCCGGCATGGTGGCGCTGGCCCGGCAGGCGCATCCCGGGCTGCGGTTCCACGTGGGGTCCATGACCGCGCTGGACCTGCCGGACGAGACGCTGGGCGGTGTACTCGCCCTCTACTCGATCATCCACGTCCCGGACGATCACCTGCCGGGGGTCTTCGACGAGTTCCGGCGCGTGCTGGTGCCCGGCGGACACGTCCTGCTGGCCTTCCAGAGCGGTGCGGAGGACGGGCGGCTGCATCTGGAGGAGCGGTTCGGTCGCGAGATCTCGCTGGACTACTACTGGCGTACGCCGGATGCCGTGGCCGAGCAGTTGGTCAAGGCGGGGTTGCGGGTGGAGGCGCGGGTGCTGCGCGAGCCGACGGAGGACGAGGCGCGGCCGCGGGCGTTTCTGCTGGCCCGCAAGGGTGACTGAGCGCTCCGCGGGTTGTGCGCCTGTGGGTCGTCTGTCGTCTGCGGCGACGTCGTGGCTGGTCGCTCCCCCACTCTCGGCTTCGCTCGAGCGGGGGGACCCCCATCGCGGCGGAGCCGCAGGTCGACACGGTCTCGCGCCCCTGTGGGGCGCTGCCGAGACCCGGCCTGCTCACGCCGCCGTGACCGCCGACAGGCGTGTCACGTCCCGTGCCGTTCCCGTCACGCCCGACAGGAAGCCCTGTGCGCGGGGTGAGGCGTTCCGGGTGAGCCACTCGGGGTCGATGTCGCACACCGCGACGCGCACCTCCGTGCCTGTCAGGGCCAGTGGGAGGGTGTGGACGACCGTGGAGGGGAAGCTGAGGACCGTGCGGCCGATGGGGCCGCGGCGGGCGATCAGTTCCAGGGGGAGGTCGGGGCGGACGATCTCCAGGCCCGTCTCGGCGGCCAGGCGGTGGAGTTTGTCCGTGCTCTCGCGGCGGTGGGCGAAGTAGCGGGTGGCGCCGTGGGTCTTCGCCAGGGTGCGGACGGCCTCCAGATAGCGGTCGCCGTCCACCACGCCGGTCTCCACCAGCGAGGTGCCCACCATGTCGGCGCCCTTGGTGATGCGGGGCGGGCCGAAGCGGAAGCGGGTCCAGGCGAAGTCGTTGGTGTGGACCGTCACGCCGGGCGGGATCTCGTCCATGGGCATGGAGGAGAAGACCGCCACCCGGCGCCTGGCGCTCGGGGTGAGGCGGCGGCGGGCCTTGGAGGACACCGGCGCGAAGATCAGGTCGCGGGCGCTCGGGCGGCCGCCCTTGCGGTGCCAGCGGACGAGGCGTTCACCGCGGGCCAGCTGGGCGACGAACTCCATCGTGGCCGTGCCGTCGTCGACGACGACCAGGTCGCGGGCCTTGGTGATGGTCAGCAGGAGTTGTACGTAGCGGGAGAAGGGGTCGCCCAGGACGATGCGGTCGGCCCTGCGGAGCGTGCCCGTCAGGCCGCCGATGGTCTGGAAGGGGGCCGCGGGGCCGCCCCGGGCCTCCTCCCAGCGGACCGTGTGGCCCTCGTCGCGGGCGAGTTCGGCCATGCGGCGCAGCTGGCCGCGGGTCATGGGGTCGGTCGGGGACAGGACGACGAGGGTGAGCCCCGCGCCGGGCGCCTGGGCATGCGCCCACTCCAGCACGTTCAGGAGCTGTACCGGGCTCTCGACGAACGCGAGAGTGGAGGTGCTGCCGGCGGATCCGGCGCGGCGGCTCATCGACGTATGACCGTCCCGTAAGTGGTGGTGGCTCAGACCGTGACCGGCTCGCCCGCGGCCGCGGCGATCTCCGCCTCGGCGACGATGCCCGTGACGCGGCGCAGCTTCTTCATCGGGCCGAGCTCGGACTCGTAGACCTTCTTGACGCCGTCGCCGAGGGAGGCCTCGATGGTGCGGATGTCGCGGACGAGGCGCGTGAGGCCCTGCGGCTCGACGGAGGCGGCCTGGTCGGAGCCCCACATCGCGCGGTCCAGGGTGATGTGGCGCTCGACGAAGGTGGCACCGAGGGCGACCGCGGCGAGGGTGGTCTGCAGGCCGGTCTCGTGGCCGGAGTAGCCGATCGGGACGTTCGGGTACTCGGCCTGCAGGGTGTTGATCACGCGGAGGTTGAGCTCCTCGGCCTTCGCCGGGTACGTCGACGTGGCGTGGCAGAGCAGGATGTTCTCCGAGCCGAGGACCTCGACGGCGTGGCGGATCTGCTTCGGGGTGGACATGCCGGTGGAGAGGATGATCGTGCGGCCGGTGGCGCGCAGGGCACGCAGCAGCTCGTCGTCGGTGAGGGAGGCGGAGGCCACCTTGTGGGCGGGGACGTCGAACTTCTCCAGGAAGGCGACGGCCTCGGTGTCCCACGGGGAGGCGAACCAGGCGATCCCCTTCTCCTTGCAGTACGCGTCGATCTGGCGGTACTCGTCCTCACCGAACTCCACGCGGTGGCGGTAGTCGATGTAGGTCATCCGGCCCCAGGGGGTGTCGCGCTCGATGTCCCACTGGTCGCGCGGGGTGCAGATCTCCGGGGTGCGCTTCTGGAACTTCACGGCGTCGCAGCCGGCCTCGGCGGCCACGTCGATGAGCTTGAAGGCGTTCTCCAGCTCGCCGTTGTGGTTGATGCCGATCTCACCGCAGATGTAGACGGGCTGACCGGGGCCGGCGATGCGCTCGGTACCGAAGGTGCGCAGGCGGGAGTTGGTGCTCATGGCAGTGAACTGTCCTTACTTGGTTAGGGAGTCGAGAGAGGGGCCGAGGATCCAGCTGGCGATCTCTCGGATCGCGCCGTCGCCACCGGGGACGGTGGTGACCGCACGGGCGGCGCCGCGTACCACGTCGTGGGCGCTCGCGACCGCCACGGGCCAGCCCACGAGGGCGAAGCACGGGAGGTCGTTGACGTCGTTGCCGACGTAGAGCACGCGCTCGGGCGCGATGCCCTGCTCCTCGCACCACTGCTTCAGTGCGAGGTCCTTGCGGTCGATGCCGTGCAGCACGGGGATCTGCAGCTTTCGTGCGCGCGCGGCGACGACCGGGTTCTGCTCCGTGGAGAGGACCAGCATCTTGAGCCCGCTCTTGCGCAGGGCGGCGATGCCGAGCCCGTCCCCGCGGTGCACGGAGACGAACTCCTTTCCATCGGCGTCGATCAGCACCCTGTCGTCGGTCTGGGTGCCGTCGAAGTCCAGTACGACCGCGTCGATGTCGTCGGCGGTCGGGAGGGCGCCGGGCCGGTCGGCGTCGAAGAGGGGTGCCAGGGCCCGGGCCCGCGCGAGGTCGTGCGGGTCGTCGATCTCCAGCACCCGTGCCGGGTCGGTCCGGACGAGTTCGGTACGGCCGAAGAAGCGGTGCTGGTGCTTGCGGAAGCCCGCCGCGTCCATCGCGTAGGCGGCGCCGGTCTCCAGGAGGTCCTGGGGGCGGTCCTGGCGGCGGGGGCGGTACGACTTGTCGTGGTTGACGCCGTAGCCGCCGCCGGTGGCCGCGTCGGCCTCGGCGACGGTGCCCGCGGTGGCCTCGTCGTCGGCGTCCCGCCAGATGAACCCGTGGAAGGGGGCCACGGTCACCGCGGTGTCCGCACCGTTCTCGACGACCGCGGCGGCCACCCCGTCGATGTCCTCGCGGATGATGAACGGGCTGGTGCACTGCACGAACACCACCACGTCGACGGCCGCGCCGTGCAGGGCCTCGTGGGCGTCCATGGCGTGCAGGACGGCGGCCTCGGAGGTCGCCGTGTCCCCGGCGATGGCCGCGGGCCGCAGCACGACCTCGGCGCCCGCCTCACGGGCCGCCGCGGCGATGGCCTGGTCGTCGGTGGACACGACGACGTCCGTCACCAGCCGGGTGGCGAGACACTCCCGCACGGCACGGGCCACCAGCGGCACACCGCCGACGGGGGCGAGGTTCTTCGCGGGCACGCCCTTGGAGCCGCCGCGCGCGGGAATCACCGCGAGCACCCGGCGCACGGAAGCGCCTCGGCCCGCTTGCGGATTGGACATGGGGACTACTCCTTGGGCTCCTTGCGGAGTCATCGGGGCGAACGCGGCTCGCGCTCCGGTCGGTTCTGGGGCTGCAGTGCCGGGCAGGCCGGTGGGGGCCGGTTCACCGGCGGCCTGCGGGGCGGCGGATGGTGCGGGGCCCGGGGCCGGCGCCCCGGTCGAGGCCGCGGCGGGCACGGCCCGCGCTCCGGTCGTCTTCCGGGCGACAGCACCCCGGTCGCCGCGTGTCTCCGAAGCGCCCGCAGCCGGGGCACCCTCGGCGTCCGAGACCCGAGCGGCTGACACCGGGACGACAAGCCCCCCGGCCCCTGCGCCGGAGACGCCCGCAGCCCGGACGTCCTGGACGCCGGAGACCCGCGCACCCGCCGTCGGTGCCTGGCCACCCGTCAGCGCGGCGCCCGTCGGCCCGGCTGCATCGCCCGGCAGCAGCCCAGCCACCTCCCCGGTGGACAGACCCGAACCGCCCGGAACCCGGGCGGCCGCAGCGCCGGAGACCCGCGCACCCGTCGGCGCCGGGTTGCCCGTCGCCCCGGGCGCATCGCCCGGCTGTCGCGCAGCTGCCTGGGACACGGCTCGCGCCACGGCCGCCTCGGCTGCGTCTGCGGTCGGGGTGGGTGCGTTCGCCCTTGTGGCGCTCACAGCTCCCCCATCCGCCGGATCACCGGAGCCACCCGCTGCACCCCGTGCCGATACGCACCGCGTGCCGCGCGGCGGACTATCTGGCGGACCGGTCCCGGCTCCTTGTCGTGGGCGGGGGCTCCGGGCAGTGGGCTGCCGTCGGGGCCGAGGTGGTGGCGGGCGAGGATGCCGGGGAGGTAGCCGGGCGCGGTCGCCGGCGTGTAGTACGGGGCGAGCGGGGGCAACTCGGACGCGGCGAGCAGCTTGGCGATGCGTTCCCTCGCCACGTCGAAGGCGCTCTCGTACGAGCCGTCCGTCGCGACGCCCTGCCGGGCCACCCACTCCTCGTCAGCCACCGGCCGGTGCCCGGCGTCCAACTGGTCCCAGGAGGCGAGGCATCCCGAGCCGACGAAGTGGTGGTTGCCCAGGACCTCACGGACGCCGAGGTCGGTCAGGACGACCGTCGGGATACGGCGGTGCAGGGACTCCAGCGCGGCCGTCGAGCTGATGGTGACCAGCAGGTCGGTGCGGTCGAGGACCTCGCCCATGTTCCCGTACACCAGGCGGAAGTTGGCCGGCGGATCGAGCCGCTGGACCAGCTTCTGGTAGGGCTGCTCCTCGATGTGCGTGGTGTGCTCGCCCGGCTTGGAGCGCAGCTTCAGCAGCACCTCGCGCTCGGGGTGCAGCCGGGCGTGCCGGATCAGCCGGTCGAGCAGGTAGGTGCGGTCCCTGCGGCTGTCCGGGACGGACGGCTGCACGGCGAACACCACGGTGTAGGGCCTGCGCCCTTGCTTCGCAGACGGGTCGTGTTCACCTTCGTAGGCCGCCCCACCGAGGAACGGAAGTGCCACCTCGGTCACCGACGAGGCGTCGGCGCCCACCCCCTCGTACACCGCCCGGAAACGCTCCGCGTCCTGGCGGGAGTTGGCGAGGACGAGGTCCGCGCCGTGCCGCAGCAGAAGGCCGTCGGCGAGCTTCTCGTAGACGACGCCGACATAGCCGGTGACGACCACGGGGCGCCGCTCGCGGCCCTCCCACACGCGCCGCAGGCCGTGCAGCATCGCCTGTACGCCACCGCCGACGAGGGCGAGGACGAGGACGTCGTACTCCTCCTCGGCCATCGTGCGCAGGAACTCGACCGCCGTGACCTCCCGCAGGGAGTCGGCGCGCACACCGACCTCTGCCAGCTGGCGGGCGGTGGGCGTCGCCCGCCCGCGCAGCAGGAAGCCGCTCAGCTCGGGACCGACTTGCGCGGCCTCGCCGGGTGCGGCTTCCATGGACGGGCCCGGGGCGATACGAGCCGCGGTCAGCGCACCCCATTTCCAGCGGGTGTCGGAGTCCGCGAGCACGGCGATTCGCGTGGGCTTCGAGGTACTTGGTGGCACGCCGAAGACGGTAAGAAGCAATTCCGAGGCGCGGCCCAACCGCACCTCAACAAAAAGTTAACAACACCCCGCCGAGAGCCGAACTGGCCCGCGAAATCGCCTGAGCTACAGGTGGTGCACCGTTCCGACACATTGAGTTCACCCCCTGTACGGACACCGGAAAGTTACGCCGCCGACCTGCCTCTTACTCTTCTCGTGTGCCAAAGCTTTCCGTGATCGTGCCGTTCTACAACGTGCAGCAATACGCCCCGGACACCCTCAAAAGCCTTCGCTTGAACGCACAGCGGGATTTCGAGTTCGTACTGGTCGACGACCATTCGAAGGACGAAACTCCGGCGATTCTCGAACGCGCGGCCGAGGAACTCTCCGACGTGGCGCAGGTGCGGTATATCCGCCATGAGAAGAACGGGGGACTCGCCACCGCCCGCAACACCGGCCTGGACGCGGCGCAGGGCGAGTACCTGACGTTCCTGGACGGCGACGACTGGCTGGCTCCCGGCTACTTCGCCGAACTGGTCGCGGCCATCGAGGGGTTGGGCGTCGACTTCGTGCGCACCGACCATGTGCAGGCCACCGCCCGCGCGCGCAGCATCAACAGGGTGCCCATCGGGCGCCGCTGGGAGGCGCTGAACCCGCGCGAGGCGATCCTGCCCGCCGACCGTTCCACCTCCGTGGACTACGCCTTCGCCTGGGCCGGCGCCTACCACCGCCGGCTCCTCGACCGGGGCCTGCTGCACTTCACCGACGGGCTGCGCACGGCCGAGGACCGGCCGTGGATCTGGAAGCTGCACCGCGAGGCGGAGTCGTTCGCCGTGGTGAGCCTGCTCGGCGTCTTCTACCGGCGCGGGGTGGCATCCTCCCTGACGCAGATCGGCGACGTCCGCCAGCTCGACTTCATCCGCGCCTTCGACCAGGTCATCGAGGAGACGGCGAAGGACCCGGACGCGGACCGGCTGCTGCCGAAGGCGGTGCGCACCTACTGCGCGATCATCGCCCACCACGTCTCGGACGAGGACAAGTGGGAGCCGTCGGTGTACCGGCAGCTGCGGGCGCGGAGCGCGGCCGCAATCCAGCGTCTGCCGCAGGACATGCTCGGCGACGTGCTCGAGACGATGGACCTGCACCGTTCCTCCAAGCTGCGGCGACTGCGGCGCAGGATCACGACAGCGAAGGCGGCTGCCTGATGCCCCGTACCACCCGCATCTACTGCGTCTCGACCCTGTACGGCGCCGCCACCCTGGCCGCCGCGCTGGACTCGGACTGCTTCGAGGACGAGGACCGCAGTCTGCTGCTGGTCTTCAACAACTCGGCGACCCCGGAGACCACACCGTCCGTCGACGAGATGCCGGGCTTCGAGCCGCTGCGCGACCACTTCGACGAGATCCTGTCCTGGAACGAGGCCATCAGCCCCTTCCACCCGGGCGCCTGGACCCCGCGCCAGGACGACATCCCGCTCTTCGAGCGCTATCTGCGGCTGCTCTGGGACCTGGGCGACGACCGGGTGGAGCTGGTCGTGGAGTCCATCCAGGTCGCGCCGGCTCTGACGGTCGCCCAGCTGTTCACCGACGCGCCCGTGCACGTCTACGCCGACGGCCTGATGAGCTACGGCCCCACCCGCAACAAGATCGACCCGCTGGTCGGCACGCGCGTGCGGCGGCTGCTCCACCTGGACCTGGTGCCGGACCTGACCCCGCGGCTGCTGACCGAGTTCGACGTCCCGGCGGAGCTCGTGCCGACCGAGGCGTTCCTCAAGGTGATGGGCGAGCTCGCCTCGTCCGTGCAGGACTTGCCGGTGCTGCCCGACAACTCGGCGCTGCTGCTCGGCCAGTACCTGTCCGCGCTCGGCATCCTCTCCCCCGAGGAGGAGGAGGACCTGCACGTACGGATGATGCGCGGGGCGGTCGAGCGCGGGCACCGCTCGATCGTCTTCAAGCCGCACCCCACCGCGCCGGCCCGCTACAGCCGCGCCCTGGAGACCGAGGCCGGGAAGCTGGGCGTGGACCTCACCGTCCTGGACCTGCCCGTCCTCGCCGAGGTGCTGTTCGAGCGGTCGCGGCCCGCCCTGGTCGTCGGCTGCTTCTCCACGGCCCTCTTCACGGCGTCCGCGTTCTACGGCCTGCCGGTCGCCCGTATCGGTACGGCACCGCTGCTGGGCGCGCTCACGCCGTTCCAGAACAGCAACCGGGTGCCGGTGGTCCTCGCCGATGCGCTGCTGCCGGACCTGGAGGGCGGCAAGGGTGAGAAGACGCCGGCCGCGAGCACCCTGGACGGTCTGCTCGACGCGCTCAGCTACACGATGCAGCCGCAGATCTACCCGTCCCTGCGGACGGCTGCGGAACGTTACCTCTCCAAGCATCTGTCCGCACGCACCAAGCGGTACTTCCGGCGGAAGCGGCTCACCGCGCTGGGGCTGCCCGGGGGCATCCCGGAGCGCCTGGCGTTCCTCCCCCGCAACTCCACGGCCCGCCGGGTGGTCCGCCGGGCGCGGGCGCTGAAGAAGGCCGTGGGGCGACAGGCGCCGTAGGGGACGAGGCGAGCCGGGGCCCCCACGGAGTGGGGGCCCGCTGTCGGTCGCTCCCGCACGGGAATTCCGAGTGAACGCAAGAAGCCAGGGCGACACTCAGATGAACTCACCGGGACCACACGGCGAATCATGGCTTTCCCGGCCAAGGCATCACGGTCATTCGGACTAACGTGCTGTGAGGCACCCGTGAGAGTGAGCGCCCATCGAGGGGAATCCTGTGACCAGCACGACCGTCCGACCCGCGCCCGTCGCGCCGGTGCCTCAACGGCCGGCACGGCCGCAGCCCCGCGAAACCCGGCTCCGCGCCCTGGACGGACTGCGACTGATCGCCGCGCTGATGGTGGCGGCGTATCACTACGGCGGACGCGGCGGTGAGGTCACCAGAGCCTGGGGAAGTTCCGCCAAGCACCAGTTCCCCACGCTGCACGGCTATTTCGCCTACGGCTGCCTCGGTGTCCAGGTCTTCTTCGTGATCAGCGGATTCGTGATCTGCATGAGCGGCTGGGGCCGGCCCCTGAAGTCGTTCTTCGCCTCCCGCGCCTCCCGGCTGCTGCCGGCCTACTGGGCCGCGATCCTCATCGTGTCCGCGGTGTTCGCGCTGCCGATGGTCGCCTACAAGGCCCTGTCGCCGAGCGACACCCTGGTGAACCTGACGATGCTTCAGCAGCCGCTGGGCGTGGACCGGGTGCTGGGGGTGTGCTGGACGCTCTGGGCGGAGATCCGCTTCTACGCGCTGTTCGCGCTGTGTGTCGTCCTGCCCGGGGCGACCCGTCGCCGCGTGATCCTGTTCTGCGCCGGCTGGACGCTGGCGGCGGCGATCGCGCAGGGAGCGAAGATGCCGCTGCTCGACATCGTGCTGATACCCGAGTACGCACCCTTCTTCATCGGCGGTGTCGGGCTCTACCTCGTCCACCGCGACCGGCGCGACATCTACGCCTGGGGCATCGTGGCCGTGAGCTTCCTGATCGGGCAGCACTACGCGGTACGTGGCCTGTGGAACGCGTCGGACCCGAACGCCTTCGCCCACCGCTCCTCGCTCGGCATCGTCCTCGTCGTCGCATTCGGCTTCATCGCGGTCGCCGCGATCGCCCTGGGCTGGCTGAACCGGGTGAACTGGCGCTGGCTGACCGTGGCCGGAGCGCTGACGTACCCGTTCTACCTGGTCCACGAACACCTGGGCTGGGTGGTGATCCACGCCCTGCATCACAGCCTCGGCCTGCCGTCGGCGGTGACCTTCGTCCTGACGGTCGCGTCGATGCTGCTGCTGGCCTGGCTGCTGAATCGTTACGTCGAGAAGCAACTGACGCCGAGGCTGCGGGCCGCGCTGTCCGGACCGCGCTGAGGCCTGCCCACCGGACGAGACGTGCTCACCGGACGCCGACGCACCGCTCAGGTGCAGCCGTACCGCGCCTCGATCCCCGCGATGACCAGCTCAAGCCCTTCCGCGAAGTGCCGGTCGTAGTCCTCGAAGAGTTCCGCGCCGACGGCCGCCGAGAGCGGGAACTCGGCGAGCAGCCGGGCCCGTTCGGCCACGTCATAGCCTTCGCGACGTTCGTCCGGCAGCGGGCGGACGCCCTGTTCCTCGGTGACGAAGCCGATGGTGAAGGCGTACGCGGTCTGGTTGGCCCGCGCGGCCTCGGCGAGGGTGAAACCCGCGGCCGTGAACAGCCGTAGGTTCTGCTCCATCTCCCGGGCGTGGTCGGTACCGGTGAAGCGCGCGCCGCTGTAGACCTTCGCGCCGTCGCGGTAGCCGAGCAGGGCCTCCCGCAGCCCTCGGTACGTCTTGGCCATCCGCTCCTGCCAGGTGTCGTCCGGATCGAGGGCGGCCCCGGCGACCATCCGCCGGTACATCTGGGTCGCCATCTCGTCGAGCAGCGCCTGCTTGTCCTTGAAGTGCCAGTACAGGGCGGGCGCCTTGACGTCCAGTTCCTTGGCGATGGCCCGCAGGGACAGGCCGTCCAGGCCCACCTCGTTCAGGAGCTCCAGGGCGGTGTCCGCGACCCGCTTGCGGTCGAGGGGCGCGCGTCGTTCCGTACTCACGCTTGACAGCTTAACAGCGTTAAGGGCACCCTCGGACCCAAGGCTACTTAACAGCGTTAAGGAGAGTGGGATCGTGAGTCGTGCCGTGGATGGCGTGATCGATGTGGTGATCGTGGGGGCGGGCCCGACCGGTCTGGCCCTCGGCGTCGACCTCGCCCGGCGGGGAGTGGACGCACTGGTCGTGGAGAAGGCGGACGGGCTGTTCCCTGGCTCGCGCGGCAAGGGCCTGCAGCCGCGCACCATGGAGGTCCTGGAGGATCTCGGGGTGCTGGACGCGATCCTCGCGGCCGGCGGGCGCTACCCGGTCGGGATGATCTGGCAGGACGGCGAGCGGGTCGGCGAGCACCGGATGTTCGACGCGGACGAGGTGAAGGAGGCGGCCGGGGGCTCGGCGTTCACCGAGCCGTGGATGGTGCCGCAGTGGCGGACGCAGGAGATCCTTTACGCGCGCCTGCAGGAGTTGGGCGGGCGGGTCGAGTTCGGCCGTGAGGTCGTCGGGCTCGACCAGGACGAGGACGGCGTGAGCGTGCGCTTCGCATCCGGGCCGGAGCTTCGTGCCCGGTACGTCGTCGCCGCCGACGGCGGACGCTCGGCCGTGCGGCGGGCGCTCGGCATCGGCATGACCGGCGAGACGGTCGACCCGAAGCCGGTTCTGGTGTCCGACGTGCGGATCAGCGGCCTGGACCGCGACAACTGGCATGTCTTCCCGCCACGCGGGGACGGCGACGGCTACATGGCCATCTGCCCGCTCGCCGGTACGGAGGACTTCCAGCTGGTCGCCCAGTTCCCGGAGGGGACCGCGGTCGACGTCTCCCTGGACGGCATCCGCAAGGTGGCCGCCGCGCGCTCGCATCTGGCCCCCCAGGACGTGACGGAGGTCCGCTGGGCCTCGGAGTTCCGCCCGCGCGCGGCCCTCGCGGACCGGTTCCGGAGCGGGCGGGTCTTCCTCGCCGGGGACGCGGCGCACGTGCACTCCCCCGCCGGCGGCCAGGGACTCAACACCAGCGTCCAGGACGCGTACAACCTGGGCTGGAAGCTGGGAGCGGTGCTGCGGGGCGGAGCTCCCGCCGCGCTCCTCGACACATACGAGGAGGAGCGGCGCCCCATCGCGGCGCAGATGCTCGGCATCTCCACCGGCGTGCACCGCGGGGAGGTCAAGCGGGGTGCGGCGACCGTCCAACTCGGTCTCGGCTACCGGGAGTCCTCACTGACGGAGGAGACGCGGACGGACGCGGGGGCGCTACGGGCGGGCGACCGTGCGCCGGACACGACCGTCGGAGGTGTACGCCTCTTCGACGCGCTGCGCGGGCCGCACTGGACGCTGGTCGCGGTGGGGGTGGCACCGCCGGAGCTGCCGGATTCGGTGCACGTGGTCAGGGGCGAGGCCCAGCCGACGCTCGGCACGGGCCTGTTCCTGGTACGCCCGGACGGTTACGTGGGCTGGGCCGGCGAAACGAAGGACGGCCTGTCGGAGTACGTGACGCGACTCGCCCCGTAGGGGCGCGTACCGAGCTCACAAGCCGAAGGAGAGGCCGTCGTCCGGATCATCCAGCTCGCTGGACGCCTCCAGCGGTGTCCCGAGGGTCGGGTGACGGCCGGTCAGGTCGAAGTCGTCGGGCAGCTCGTCGACCTCGTACGCCTTGGGGGCCACGTCGGGCAGCTCGTCGACGTCGTGCCGGAGAAACTCCCCGACCTCCTGCGTCGCCAGGAAGTCCCGGGCCTCGGTGATCTCCTTGAGCTCGGTCTTCTCGTTGATGCCCCGCACCGCCTCGGCGAGCATCGTGATGGCCTTGCCGATCACCGACGTCGGCATCAGGTGGATGAGGAAGCCGCTGATCGCAAACCGGGCCACCCCCGCCGCCAGGCTGTCGTCGCCCTTGGTCGCCGCGTGGACCATCTGCAAGGCGGCTGCGTCGACGTGGCCGTGCAGGGCGGTGATGGCCGCCGACGCCGCGTCGTAGCCCGTGGGGCCCTTGGGGTGCTTGGGCTCAAGGGGACACGCCACGGCGATGGACTTCCGGTCGCCTTCATCGAATCGGTGGAACGTGATCGCGAGGTCCTTGACCCGTTCGTTGACCTCCTCGAGCGTCAGCGGGGTCTCGCTGGTCCCGAGCCGGCGGAGCGCCGTCCCGAGGACCGTCTTCGCGTCGGCGAGCGGGCCCACCTCGAAGCCCGGCCCATTGAGCTCCATTCGTGCCTTCCCTTCGATCGGGAGGTGCGACTCCGGGCCTCGGGACAGCTCCCCGCCCCCTCGCGCATGCGGGTCCCGCTGCGACTCCGGACCTCGGGACAGCTCCCCGCCCCCTCGCGCATGCGGGTCCTGCTCGACCTTCGGCTGCCGCACGTTCTTCCCCGGCCGTGGGAACCGCAGGCGCGGCCTCTCCGGTCCGAACCTCATCCGAGCCTCCCCGAGACAGCGGGCCATGTGTGTCGCTAAGACGCCTCGGCCCGCTCCCCGGTTCCTGGAAAATCCCAGCTCAGAAGGCGTCCGAGGGCACGTACGTCCCCCACACCTCGCGCAGCGCGTTGCACACCTCGCCCACCGTCGCCCGGGCCCGCAGCGCGTCCTTCATCGGGTAGAGGACGTTGTCCTCGCCCTCGGCCGCCTTCTTCAGCGCCGAGAGGGCCGCGTCGACCGCCGGCTGGTCGCGCTCAGCGCGCAGCTTCGCCAGGCGTTCGGCCTGCTGGGCCTCGATGGCCGGGTCGACGCGGAGCGGCTCATAGGGCTCCTCCTCGTCGAGCTGGAAGCGGTTGACGCCGACCACGACCCGTTCGCCGGAGTCGGTCTCCTGGGCGATGCGGTAGGCGCTGCGCTCGATCTCGGACTTCTGGAAGCCGTGCTCGATCGCGTTGACCGCACCGCCCAGCTCCTCCACCTTGGCCATCAGTTCGACGGCGGCCGCCTCCACGTCGTCCGTCATCTTCTCGATGACGTACGAACCCGCGAAGGGGTCCACGGTGGCCGTCACATCGGTCTCGTAGGCCAGCACCTGCTGGGTACGCAGGGCGAGCCGCGCGGACTTGTCCGTGGGCAGCGCGATCGCCTCGTCGAAGGAGTTCGTGTGCAGCGACTGGGTGCCGCCGAGGACCGCGGCCAGGCCCTGGACCGCGACGCGGACCAGGTTCACCTCCGGCTGCTGGGCCGTCAGCTGGACGCCCGCGGTCTGCGTGTGGAAGCGCAGCATCAGCGACTTCGGGTTCTTCGCGCCGAACTCCTCCTTCATCACGCGGGCCCAGATGCGCCTGGCCGCACGGAACTTGGCGACCTCTTCGAGGATCGTCGTACGGGCCACGAAGAAGAAGGAGAGCCGGGGCGCGAAGTCGTCGACGTCCATGCCGGCGGCGACCGCCGTGCGGACGTACTCGATGCCGTCGGCCAGGGTGAAGGCGATCTCCTGCGCGGGCGAGGCACCCGCCTCGGCCATGTGGTAGCCGGAGATCGAGATCGTGTTCCACTTCGGGATCTCGGCCTTGCAGTACTTGAAGATGTCGGCGATCAACCGGAGCGAGGGCTTCGGCGGGAAGATGTACGTGCCCCGCGCGATGTACTCCTTGAGCACGTCGTTCTGGATCGTGCCGGTGAGCTGGGAGGCCGGCACGCCCTGCTCCTCGCCGACCAGCTGGTACATGAGCAGCAGCAGGGCCGCAGGCGCGTTGATCGTCATGGACGTCGAGACCTTGTCCAGCGGGATCCCGCCGAACAGCACCCGCATGTCCTCGACGGAGTCGATCGCCACGCCGACCTTGCCGACCTCGCCGTGCGCGATGGGGGCGTCGGAGTCGTGGCCCATCTGGGTCGGCAGGTCGAAGGCGACCGACAGGCCCATCGTGCCGTTGGCGATGAGCTGCTTGTAGCGGGCGTTGGACTCGGTCGCCGTGCCGAAACCGGCGTACTGGCGCATGGTCCACGGGCGGCCCGTGTACATCGACGGGTAGACACCGCGGGTGAAGGGGTACTGGCCGGGCTCGCCCAGCTTCTCGGCCGGGTCCCAGCCCGCCAGGTCCTCAGGCCCGTAGACCGGTTCGATGGGCAGTCCACTCTCAGTAGATCGAGCACTGCCCGACTCGCGCGCCATGGTGTGATGCCTCCCGCTGAGTTACTGGCCAGTACAGACCGACCCTCCTGCGGACTGTAGCGGGGTGCGTGCAGTCGGTGGAGGGGAGCACGCTGGGAGCTTCCTCACAGCGTTTTTGCGGTCTCCGTCACAACCATGCCCCGCCGTTCGCAACCCGTCATCCGCGGGCAGCATCTCAGTTAAACGCGGGGCTGTCGGTTGCATCGGTGAGACGACGGGGGGCGCTGTGCGTATGACGGGCATGGGGAGATCGGCCGCCGCTGCGGCAGCACTCGCGGCGCTGGCCGCCGTGTGCGGCTGCACCGTGCAGGGCACGGACGGCAAGGGTCACTCACCCGTGCACATCCAGCTGCCGAGCAGCACCCCCTCCGGCAAGTCCGAACCGGCCTCCGGCTCCGGCTCCGGCTCCGGCTCCGAGGACAAGCCGAGCGCGTCGCCCTCGACGCCCGGCCCGGCAGTGCTGTGGTCCCGTGGCGACTCCGGGGACGACGTGCGTGAACTCCAGGCCCGGCTGCGTCAGGTCGCCTGGCTCTACGACGGTCCGACCGGGACGTACGACGACCTGACCGAGGAGGCCGTGAAGGGCTTCCAGGGCAAGCGCGGGCTGCCGAAGACCGGGCGGACGGACACCGTCACCTGGCAGCGGCTGCTGAAGATGACGCACGAGCCGGGGAAGTGGGAGCTGTATCTGATGGGCGGTCAGCCCGCCGGCCCTGCCGATCCGCGGTGTCTGACCGGGCGGGTGCTGTGCATCGACAAGACGAGCCGCACCCTGCGCTGGATGATCGACGGGCGGACGGTGTCGACGATGTCGGTCCGCTTCGGCGCGACCGGCACGCCCACCCGCGAGGGCGTCTTCCACGTGTACTGGAAGTCCCGCCACCACTGGTCGACGCTCTACGACTCGTCCATGCCGTACGCGATGTTCTTCAGCGGCGGCCAGGCCGTGCACTACTCGTACGACTTCGCGGCCCGCGGTTACGCCGGCGCCTCGCACGGCTGTGTCAACGTCAGGGACGAGTCGGCGATCGCGGATCTGTATGCGCAGGTGAACGACGGCGACAAGGTCGTCGTGTACCGGTGAGCCCCCGGAGCCGGGGAGAGAAGTGAGTGGGGCGCGGGCGGAACCGGGGGAACGTGTCCCGCCCGCGCCGATGCACGAGCCGTGGGTACGGGGGGAACCCCGGCTCTGTGCGACGGCCGATGACCAGTCGGCTCACTCAGTACTGCGCTGGTGGGGCCGAAAACGTTACTGGTGGGCCGAAGAAAATTTCGCGAACCACAAAACCGCAGGTCAGAGCGCGCTGTAGGTCGGCCTCGGGGACGGGTTCGGTGTCGTCACCAGCTGCCTCGGCAGAAACGGCGGAAGCGAGGAAGGTGTGACGACGGGGCCGGGGGCTATGTGGTGGCCGTCGCCGTCACCACCCTGATCTCCCTGGTCGCCGCCCTTGCCGTTGTGGTTGCCCCGTCCGCCCTTGCCCTTGCCGTCCTTGTCGTCGCCGCCGCGGGACGCGCCGTCGGTGCCGGCCAGGACGTTCTTGCAGTACTTCCAGACGCGGGCCGCGCCGGAACCGCCCGCCGCCCCCTCCAGGGCCCGCCTGCGGTCGGCGGTGAGTTCCTTGCCGTCGCGCACGTCGCGGCAGGCCGCCGGGGCGCCGAGCCACCAGCCGCCGGCAGTGGCCCGCCCGTCGTCGGAGCCGGAGCCGGGCTTGGCCGAGGAGCCGCCACCGGTCGAGCCGTGCGGGGTGCTCGGGCCGGCGGAGGGGGAGCTGGAGCCGTCGGGGGTGGTGTCGCCCAGGGCGCTGTTCTGCGAGGGCGACACCAGCGGGCGGTCGGGGCTCGCGCCGACCGAGACAGAGGCGACGGGGCCGGGCTCGTCGTGGCCGAACGGCGTCGGGAGCACTCCGGACGTCGCCGCGAACGCGACACCGCCGACCATGCCGGCGGCCAGTGCGGCCGTCAGCCCGAAGCGCGCGGGCCTGCCCCAGCGGGAGCGCCGGGGGGCAGCGGCGGAACCGCCGATGCGGACGAGCCCGGCATCGGAGGCCCGGGTGCGGGGACGGTGCCGCCCGGCGGCGGCCTGCTCGGGGAGCGCGCCGGAGCGGGCCGCGCGGAAGGCGGCCAGCGCGGCGGCCTCGCCGGGGAGTTCGGCGCTGCTCAGCGGGGCCTCGACGATCAGCCCGTCGAGGGTCTTCGCGAGCCGTTCGGCCTGGTCGCGGGAGGCGGGGTCGACACTTTCGAGTGACTCTCCGCGCAGCAGGAGCTCCGCCGTTTCGCGGTCCAGCCACCGGTCGGGGCTCGGGCCCGTGGCGGAGCCGGCGGCGGACTCCGAGTCCCCCGGAAAGGCACAGCGCTCGTCGGCCATCACATGTCCTTCTGCGTCCGCGCAACGCTGTGCGTCACACTCGCGGACGTCACCGCGCGGCCGCGCGGTTCCCTCTGGAGCGGCAGCCCGTCCAGGCCGCCGCTCGATTCCGGATCCTCGCCGAGCAGTTCCGCGAGCCGCTTCAGACCGCGGTGCGCCGCCGTGCGTACGGCACCCGGGCGCTTGCCGAGCGTCTCGGCGGCGGTCTTGGCGTCGAGGCCCACGACCACGCGCAGCACGACGGCCTCGGCCTGGTCCTGCGGCAGCCGGGAGATCAGCGAGAGGGTGTGGTCGGTGGCCAGGGACTCCATGGCCTCGCCCGCGGTGTCGGACTCGGCGGCCCTGCCGGTCAGTTCCGTTTCGTCGCCGCCGATCGCCGGGCGGCGGCCACGCATCCGAATGTGGTCCAGCGCACGGTTGCGGGCTATCCGCGCGGCCCAGCCGCGGAAGCGGTCCGCGTCGCCGGTGAACCGGTCCAGATCACGGGCGATCTGCAGCCAGGCCTCGGACGCGACGTCCTCGGCGTCCGGATCGCCGACGAGCGTGCGGACGTATCCGAGCAGCCGCGGATGCACGGCGCGGTACACAGTCCGGAACGCGGTCTCGTTCCCGTCCTGTGCCGCAAGCACCGCGGCGGTCAGCTCCGCGTCGTCCCCCAGCACCCGATGGTTCCTCGTTCGATGGTCGCGGCGTCGAGGCCGCCGATCGTTGCGATGGTCCGCGATGGTCGTTCGCCTTCCGCGCCCGGCGCGAAAGGCACGTTACGACCTGAAACCGCCGCTCGTCCATGTCCGTACCCCATGCAACCACCTCGCAGAGGGGCTGCCTGTACCCGGGGTGTGACAGATACCGCACTCCCGGCGCTGTAGAGAGTACGGGCCGCCGCGCGGCCCGACCGCGCGACGGCCGGGGCCTCTCCTGTGGGGGGTGGCGGCCCCGGCCGTTGCTTCGGTTGCTGCTCCCGACGGCGGACGTCCGGGGCGCGAGGGCCGTGCCGGGGCATGCCGAGCCGGCCGTTCCCGCCGCTCGTACCTTCAGCCGGTGGTCAGTTGCCGGTCCTGCCGCTCGCCTTGTCGGCGCTCTTCTCCGGCTTCCCGGACTTGCCGGAGTCATCGGCCTTGCCCTTGTCGCCGGCCTTCGCGGTGTTCTCGGCCTTGGCGGTCTTGTCGTCCTTGCCCGGCTTGGGGGTGGCCGTCGACCGCCCCAGCTGCTCGGCGCAGTAGGCCGTGACGTTCGCCTCGCCGCCCGCGGCCGCGATCAGCCGCTGCCAGGCCGTGGAGTCCAGCGCCTTGCCGTTGCCGTCGAGCTTCTTCTCGTACGCCCGGCAGTGCGCCTCGGTGTCCTTCGCCGTGTCCGGGCGGTCCGGTGTGGTGGCGGCACCGGGCGTGCCGGAGGCCGTCGCGGAGGGCACGGCCGGTGCGTGCTGCCGCTGCCGGGCCGCTTTCCCGTCGTCGTGCGAGGAGCCGCCCACCGAGCCGATCGCCGCGAACGCGACACCGCCCATGGTGAGTCCGGCCAGGGCCAGGGTCAGGGTGGCCCGCAGGGAGCGGCGGGTGTGGCCTTGCTCACGCGGGCGCCAGTCGTCGCGGCGCCGGGTCCGCGCGCGTAGCGCCCCGGCGTCGCGGGCGGCCCGGAACGCGGCGACGGCCCGCTGCTCGGCGTCGGCATCGAGCGCGCCCGCGCGCATCGCGTCGGCGAGCAGGCTCTCCAGCACGGGTCCGGCAGGCCAGTCCTCGGTGCCCGACAGGGCCCCGCCGGGGTGTACGCGCCGACGGCCGCCGGGGGCACTGCCGTCGCTCTGCCGTTCACCCATGTCCGTATCCATCCGTGTCCGACGGCCGGCCCTCGCGGCCGTCCCTGCCGTCGTTGACGTTCATTCCGTCATTGATGTTCATTCCGTCGTTGACGTTTGTTTCGCCGTCGACGTTCATTTCGACTCCCCCAGCGTCCGGGGATCCTCATTCGTCACACCTGGGGCGCCCAGCCGGGCCGCGAGGCGCTTCAGGCCGCGGTGCGCGGCCGTGCGCACGGCGCCGGGGCGCTTGCCGAGGACGCGTGCGGCCGCGGGGCCGTCGAGGCCGACGACGATGCGCAGCAGCACGGCCTCGGCCTGGTCGCGGGGCAGGCTGCGGACCAGTTCCAGGGCGCGCTCGGTGGAGAGCGCCTCCAGCGCCTGGTCGTAGGTGTTGTGGGTGCCGGGCAGCTCCAGCACGTCCTGTTCGAGCGCCGCCGACCGGGGCCGTACCTTCTGCCGGCGCAGATGGTCCAGGGCGCGGTGCCGGGCGATGGTCGCGGTCCAGCCGCGGAAGCCCGCCCCGTCGCCCTTGAAGCGCCTCAGGTCCCGGGCGATCTCCAGCCAGGCGTCGGACGCGACGTCCTCGGCGTCGTCGCCGACGATCCCGCGCAGATAGCCGAGCAGGCCGGGCTGCACGATCCGGTACGCGACCGCGAAGGCGGCCTCGTCGCCCTCCTGGGCCCGCGCGACGGCCGCGCCCAACTCCCCGTCGTACGGCTGCACGGGGCGGGGTTCGCGTCCCTGGCGCAACAACAGTCCTCGTTCGTACGAGTGCGAAGGTGGCTCTGCCGAGCCCGCGCCGCGCGTCACCTCGGTCCGTGCGCGCGCCTTCACGACCCTCTGCGTCAGGCGTCACGGAAGTGTCACAGCCGGTCGGATGTCACAGGTGTGCAGCATGTGCCGCCGTGCCGAACGCACCGGCCACGGCGGCGGCCGAGTGACGTTTGGCCAGGGCCTAGCGCTGTGTGTAAGTGCCACCTGCTCTGTGACAGGTGTGGCAGTCATGGTCTTTTTCTAGGGGTGGGGTAAGTGGGTCCTCGCGGTACGCGTGCGTACAGACCGCTGAGCATGAAGCGACGGGCGTGGATCACGCTCGGCGCGGTGGTACTGGGCGGCGGAGGTGTGGCGACGTACGCGGTCGCCGGCCCGTCCTCCGGGCACGGCCAGGCCAAGCGGCCGGTGAAGGTCTACGCCCTGGCCCTGCAGGACGCGGCGAGCGGCAAGCGGGAGCTGCCGCGCACGCAGACCAAGCAGTTCTCGATGCTCGGCGTCTCCTGGAAGGACGCCGGCAAGCGGCTGCACGGCACGGCCCAGGTGCGCACGCACAGCATCGGGACCGGCGAGTGGACCGCCTGGAAGGACCTCGAGGCGAACGTCGACCCGGTCGAGGACCCGGAGGCGGGCGCCGACGCGCGCGGTGCCTCCGAGCCGCTGTGGGTCGGCCCCTCCGACGGCGTGCAGGTCCAGGTCGTCCACAAGGACGGTTCCACCAGCTCCGCCCTGCCCAAGGGGCTCGCGGTCGACCTGGTCGACCCGGGCGTGGCGACCGCCGCCGAGCAGAAGGCCGCGCCGGCCGCGTATGCGGCGGATGTGACGCCCACGGACTCCGTGTCGCCGACGGACTCCGCGTCACCGACCGACTCCGCGACGCCCACCGATTCCGCCTCGCCGACGGACTCCGCCTCCCCGAGCGACTCCGCGTCCCCCTCGACGAGCGCATCCCCTTCGACGAGCTCATCCCCTTCGGCGAGCGCCTCCGCGAGCCCCACGGCCGGCACGCCCACCGCGCCGCCGTCGACCGTGCCCGAGCCGCCGATCGTCTCGCGCGCCGACTGGGGCGCGGACGAGTCGCTCAGCCCCGACCCGTCGGAGTACAACGCCGATGTGAAGGCCGTCTTCGTGCACCACACGGACGGCACGAACGACTACTCGTGCGCCGACTCGGCAGCGATCGTCCGGGGCATCTACGCGTACCACACGCAGACCAACGGCTGGAACGACATCGGCTACAACTTCCTGGTCGACAAGTGCGGCACGATCTTCGAGGGCCGCAAGGGCGGCGTCGGCCTCCCGGTGCTCGGCGCCCACACCTACGGCTGGAACCGGGAGTCGGCCGGCATCGCCGTGCTCGGTGAATACACCACCACCGGCGCCACCGACGCGGCCCTGGAGTCGGTCGCACGCATCGCGGCCTGGAAGCTCGGCCAGTACAAGGCCGATCCCGCCACCACCGTGCAGCTCAAGGCGGGCGCGACCCAGACGAACTACTTCGCGACCGGCTTCACCGCCGGCAACTCGTACACCTTCAACCGGATCTCCGGCCACCGGGACGGCTACAACACGCAGTGCCCGGGCAGTTCCCTCTACGCCCAGCTGCCGACCGTCCGGGCCTGGGCGTCCGGCCCGGTGCAGGGGCTGAAGCTGACCTCGCTGTCCGGCGCGGGCCTGTCCGGCTCGACGTACTACACCAAGGGCGCCGTCACGGCGAAGTGGTCGACGACCACGCCCGGTTCGCTGATCTCCAGGTTCGAGCTGCTGGTGGACGGCAAGGTCGCCGCCACCGCCTCCGGCACGTCGACCTCGGTCGGCGCGACCCTCGCCCTGGGCACCCACACCGTCGCCGTGCGGGCCGTGCACCAGTCCGGCAAGACCACGACGACCGCCGCGCTGAACGTCGTCGCGGAGACGACCGCGCCGACCTTCACCACCGCGCCGCAGCTCTCCCTGCGCACCGGCACGGTCAACACGAGCGCCGTCCCGGTCACCCTCGGCTGGAAGGTGACCGACAACGCCGCCCTGAAGTCGGTGAGCCTGCTGACCCCGACATCGGCCACCTTCGGCCCGACCACCACCAGCTCCAGCCGCACCGCCACGTCCGGCACCGCGAGCACCTGGTCGATGAAGGCGTACGACTACGCGGGCAACACCCGTACCTCGTCCGCGTCCTTCACGCCGGTGATCCTTCAGGAGACCTCGGCCACCAAGTCCGGCAGCTGGACGGCCCGTTCCTCCACCAGCTACCTGGGCGGGAAGTCGTACTCCAGCGGTTCGAAGGGCGCGAGCCTGACCTGGACCTTCACCGGCCGCTCGGCCTCCTGGGTGGTCAGCCGTGCCTCCACCTCCGGTCAGGCGTACGTCTACGTCGACGGGGTGAAGGTCAGCACCGTCGACCTGAAGTCGTCGACCACCCTGTACCGCCAGGCGATCTGGACGAAGACCTGGTCGTCCGGCGCCAAGCACACGGTGAAGATCGTGGTGGTCGGCACCAGCGGCCGCCCGACGGTCACGACGGACGGCCTCGTCTACGTCAAGTAGCCGCTCACGAGGCCGTGTCCACCGGTTCGGGCGTCCGCTCCTGCGCAGTTTGCGGGGTGGGCGCCCGGTCCGCGTTCACGACCAGGCCCGCGATGGTCGCGGCCGGCTGCAGCGACCCCATCGCCCACCAGGTGGCGACGTCGAACCCGTGCGCGGTCGCCTCCGCCTGCAGTGAGCGCGGGTCGACGCCCGGTCCCGCATGCGCCGTCAGGTACCGCGCCGTCACCGTCGCGGCGATGGTGTTCAGCAGCGCCGTACCGATGGAACCGCCCACCTGCCGGGCGGTGTTGAAGGTGGCGGAGGCCACTCCCGAGTCGTACCGTCCCGAGGTCGCCTCCTTGCTCCCTCCGGGCACCACCGTTCGGGAACGCAAGCGTCTCTTATCAAGGCGATTTTGCCGCCGCGGTCACCTTCGGACGCCGTCGGTCGCGTCCCGGCACAGCAGCCGCAGCGAACCGTCCCCGTGCCAGCAGCGCCGGGCCTCGTCGAACGGGTCCCACATCCGGCCGTCCGGGGTGCGTATCCAGTGGTCACCGCCGGTCGCCCACCACTCGGCACCCACCTGACGGGCGATCACTTCACCGGCGTACGCCCCGAAACCGCGCAACACGCTCTCCACCGCGGCGTACGGCGCCCCCTCCTGCCGTATCCCCTCGATCATCCGGTCGACGCGCCACAGGCTCTGCGCCGAGTAGTCGAGGCGCAGCCGGGCGCCCTCACGCATGGCCGCGACCGCGTCCGCCGCCCACCGCACGGGCTTCGTCGCCGCGCTCGGCCTGGTCTCGTGGAAGGTAGTCACATAGACAGGAGCGGGGTCGGCGGGCCATCCGTCACGCGATTTCCGCCGAGTTCCCGATACCGGCGCAGTACCGCCCCACCGCCGCCGCAGGACGGTCACAGGACTCCCTCAGGTGCGAGCTTTGCCCGGGAGTGACGCTTCGCCCCTTCCGTGCGCTCCTCTCACTGATGAGCCCGTACTTCCATCTCCGCGCGGTGCCGCCCTCGGCCCTGCGCAACAGCGCCACGTGGCTGCAACGGCTGTTCGAGGACGACTGGGACACCGTGCGCCGACGGATCGACCGCCACCGGGAGGAGATGCTGGACCACCACTACGTCGACCACGACACCCTCTACGCGGGCCCACCCCCGCACCGCGCCGGGGAGGGCCCCCGCACCCACGTGGTCCTCGGCGGCCGACCGGTCCCCCACCACGCCCCCGAGGCCCCGCCGTTCCTCCTGCTGACCGCGGCTCAGGCGGCCCGGGTGGCGGCCTTCCTCACCTCGACCGACATCGAGCCCCTCTGGCACCAGGCCCGCGACCACATCCTCCCCCACTACGGCGGCCCCGCCACCGAAGAAGAAACCCACACCCTCATCACCTCGACCCACCGCGATCTGACGGCCTTCTACCAACAGACGGCCCAATACGGCGACGCGGTGGTCAAGTGCCTACTGCACTGATTTCCCGCCCTGGGGACGGATTGTCTTTCAGGGCAGCACGGGAGACAGCTCCTTCCAGGGCCGCTGGGGAAGCGGCTTTCCCGAGGACACCGAAAGCGGCACCGCCGAGGGGCACAGCAAGCGGCCTCTCCGGTGGCGCCGGGAACTGCTTTCCCCAGGGGCGCGGGCAGCGGCCTTCAGGGGCGCGGGGAGGTATCGCTATGCGGCTCCGCCGCGTGGGCGCGACAAGCCACGACGTACCCGAACCCGCCCGACAACCCCAACCGCCCTACCCCCGCCGCGCGCGACGAGACACCACGGCCTGCAGAACCCGCCGCCCCTCGATCGACACCTCCAGCGCCCGGCGCAGTCCCGCCGCCCCATGCCCCGCAAGCAACTCAAGTACGGTGACCTGTCGCCGCAACTCCGCGGCAACGAGCGGAGACATCCCCTCCGTACGCCCCTCCCGCCGGGAGTCGACCGAGGACGCCGCATCGTCCATCGGGTCCAGCAGCCGGTGTATCTGCAGCGCGGCGACGGAGCAGGCGTCGGCCCACACCCGCACCTGGGCGGGCGCCCGGTCGACCGGTGCCGCCGCCAGCATCCGCCGGGCCAGCAACGCGGCCTCGTCCTCGACGGACTCGTCGTACTCCCCGCCCCCGGCCAGCTTCAGCCGCGCATGCTCCAGCCGCGCACCCCAGTCACCGACGTCACCGGAGTCCGCGAGGCTGGCCCACAGCGGCCGCAGGATCTCGTCGTCACCGCCCAGCAGCGGCACACACCGATCCAAACAAGCCAACCCGCTGGCGGCCAGTCCGCGGTCGTCGGCCTGAGCGATCAGTTCCACCAGGCTCATCCACGCCTCCTTCTGCGGGTCCCGTACCGGGCCCAGCAGGGCTCTTCCCTTACGGAGCCCGCACTTCCCCTTACTGCGTGCGACGGCCCGGGAGTGTCACAGCGGTACCACACCGAGCCGGTCGAGCAACTGGAAAAACAGGTTTTCGGCCAACGGATCGGCGTCGGCGGTCAGAACGTCCAGCAACGGCCCGGCGTCCACGTCGTGCCCCGCCTCGGCGGCCCAGGCGACCGCCCGGTCGGCCGCGTCCCGGGGCTCCAGGAAGTAGTCCTCGATGGTGAGCCCCTCGCTCGCGGCGCCGAGGTACCCGGCCATCGCGGCCCGTGCGAGACACGTGGTCCACGCCCCGCTCTCGGGCGCCGCCGCCTCCACCACGACCGAGGCGCTGTCCATGACGTATCCGAAGAGCGCGGGCGCCCCGGTCTCGGCGGCGAGGACGTTCATGTTCCCGACCTCGCCGTCCCCGCTCGGATACTCCCAGACCTGCCAGCCACCGGCCGCCGACGACCGCTGCAGCATGCCCTTCACCCCGGCGAGCGCATCGAGCTCCGCAAGCGGCCGCTCGCTGCGGCCCACGACGAAATACCCCCAGTAGCCCATCCCGGCCCCCACGGCTGTGTCACCTTCGGCTCGCGCCGAATACACCACAGTCGTACGACAGTTCGCAGCTGTATGGGCCAAGAAATCCCGTCGCCCGGCGCGCTCAGCCCAGCCGGCCGGCCAGCGCCTTGAACTGGGTCCACGTCAGCCCCGGCCGCCCCGGATCCCACAGCTTCTGCACCGTCGCCCGCAGCGGCATCCGGATCCCGGCCGCGACCTGGTCCTGTGTCTGGGAGTTCGACAGGTCGCACCACACGGCGAAGGACCCGCCGAGAATCTGCCCGTCGTACTGCGCCGGGACCGCCTGCGTGCCGCGCACGACGCGCGGCGTCCACTGCTCGTAGATCCGCTGCCCGGTCGGGTAGACGAAGTTGTTGGGCTGCCCGAGGACGTAGTACAGGAACTCGTCGTTGTAGTTGATCAGCTTCCGCCCGGCGCTCAGATACTCCACCGGCTGCCGTGCGCCGATCTCCTTGCCCGTCCAGTACCCGACCTGCAGATCCTTGGCGGGCTGCACGGACGTCCCGCGGAAGAACCCGTCGTTCCACACCCGCATGGTCCGGTCGTGGGCCCGGATCGTGTCGGCGCGGTCGTTGAGCCACCCCGTGGTCAGATCGGAGACGGTGCCGGCGGGCCCGTACTTGTTCACCGCGGCGGTGGCCAGCTGCGGATAGGAGGCGGCCGGGTTGGACACCATCAGCGCCAGGTACTCGTCACCGCCGAGATTCCACTGGTTGCCGGGGAAAAGGCCGGCGTACTCGTTGAGCAGATCGTCGACGATCTTGGCGGCGGCGGGCTTGGAGATGTCGACGGCGCCCTTCGCCGCCACTCCCCGCACATTGCGCAGCTGCAGATCGGGGTGGGCGGCGATGACGGCCCCCAGATGCCCGGGCGAGTCGATCTCGGGCACCACGGTGATGTGCCGACTGGCGGCGAGATCGACGATCTGCTTCACCTCGGCCTTCGTCAGGTGCTGCGGCGAGACGATCTCGGGGTGCGTGTCGGACTGGATCCGGAACCCCTGGTCGTCGGAGAAGTGCAGCCCCAGCTGGTTGAATTTCAGGTCCCCGAGCTCCCGTACCCGGTCCTCGATCCAGCCTGCGGTGAAGTGCTTGCGCGCGATGTCCAGCATGAACCCGCGCACCGCCTTGGCCGGCTGGTCCCGCACGATGCCCTCGGGCGCCGTACCGCCGCCGTGCACCTCCTGCTTGAGCGTCCGCGTGCCGTAGAACACGCCGGCATCCGACGGCCCGCTGATGTTGACCCGGCCACCGCGCACGGTCATCGCATACGACTCCGGGTTCGCCCCGTCGCCGTCGCCCAGTGCCAGCCGTACGTCCCCGGCCTGCACGTCGTCCTTCTCACCCGCGTACGTCAGCCCCAGCTCCCCGGCGATCAGACGCCCCTCGTCGGCCAGATCGGCATCGTTCACGACGACCCGCTCACCACGCGCCGGACGCCAGCCCGGCCCGCGCGCCGCGGTGTGGGAGCGCACGGCGGGGATGGTCTGCGGGGCCTTCGACAGGGCGTACGAACGGGTCGGGCGCGGCGCCGGACTCCGGCCGCCCGAGGCACTGGGCGCCTGGGCGGATCTGCCGGCGGACGGCGACTGCTGCTGCGCGGACCCGGCAGGCCCGCTGTCGTCGCCGGAGGCCCAGCACCCCAGGCCGATACCGAGCGCGACGGTCCCGGCGAGCGCGCCCGCGATGATCATGCGCCGCTGCCGCTTCACGTTCTGCGCCGGAGACCGGCGCCTGTGCTGGCTCACAGCGTCAACCTAAAGCCCATGGACAACACGACGCGTCCACCACGCGCCCCAAAACTCTCTCTTGCGGGTGAAATTCGGGCATCCGTCGGACACCTCGCGCCCAATCTCGATAACGTAAGACCACATCCTTCGCAGCTCTCACAGCATCCTCTGTCGAAACACACGTGACGCCCACACACCTTCCTGGCCGAGTCGCGGCCATACCGACGCTGCCCAGCATCCTGGACGCCTTCAACATCGCGCCCGTGGAAGAGGCCCGAAAGCTCCTCCTGGACTGCCTCCGCAGCCTCCGCTGGGCCCACCGGGTGGCAGACCACCGCCCGTACCCGGACATCGACTCCCTACTCGCCGCATCGGACGAGGCGGCGTACGACCTGTCCCCGGCAGATCTGTCGGAAGCGCTGGCAAGCGAGACATTGCCACCACTGCCGGACGAAACGTACACAATCGCCTACACGGCCCTGAGCGCGGCCCACGCGGCGTACGAGGCGAAGTTCGGCCACGCCTTCGTGATCTGCCTGGACGGCCTCTCTCCGGACGAGACGCTGGACCACGCATTGGCAGGAATCCGGTCACGCCTGACGAACGACCCGGAGGAGGAACGGGTGATTGCGGCAGAGGAGCTCCGGCGCCTCGCAAGAGGGCGGTTGGTCGACATGCTCAGGGGCCCGGGGCTGCATCAATCAGCGGCTCCGCCGTGGGACGCGACCAGCCCCGACGAACCCGCACGCGGCAAATAACAGGACACCCCGCCCCAGAAGCCGCGAACGCTAACCCATACGCGTGCCACTTTGATCACACCGGTAGGCCCCCTGTAAGCGTCAAGCCAGCGGCTAGCTACCATGCTGGGGGCCGGTGGACCGTACCCGGCCGGGCCCGACCGACAGGCAAAGCCGGCGCGGCCCCAATCCCCGCTCCCGGAGGGACTTCCGTGCCGGCTGGAACGCTGTACCGCGGCCGGGAAGGAATGTGGTCCTGGGTGGCTCACCGAGTCACCGGCGTCCTCATCTTCTTCTTCCTGTTCGTTCACGTGCTGGACACCGCTCTCGTCCGTGTCTCACCCGAGGACTACGACAAGGTCGTAGCCACGTACAAGACCCCGATCGTCGCGTGCCTGGAGTACGGCCTCGTCGCCGCCATCCTCTTCCACGCACTGAACGGCCTGCGCGTCATCGCCGTCGACTTCTGGTCGAAGGGCCCGCGCTACCAGAAGCAGATGCTCTGGTCCGTCGTAGGCCTGTGGGTCGTGCTGATGCTCGGGGCGATCTACCCCGTCCTCGGTCACGCCGCTCGTGAACTGTTCGGGAGCTGACACCGATGGCCACCACTGAAACCTCCGCGTCCGGGATCGGCCCCGTCGAGGGCGGCTCGCTCTACAACGTGGACAACCCGGCGCCCCTCATCGAGGCCCCGCGCAAGCGCACCAAGAAGAGCCCGAAGTCGACCCGGGGCAACTTCGAGATGGCCGCGTGGCTCTTCATGCGCCTGTCCGGCATCGTCCTGGTCGTCCTGGTCCTCGGCCACCTGCTGATCCAGCTCGTGCTGGACGGCGGCGTGTCGAAGATCGGCTTCGCCTTCGTGGCGGGCCGCTGGGCGAGCCCGTTCTGGCAGGTCTGGGACCTGCTGATGCTGTGGCTCGCGATGCTGCACGGCGCCAACGGCCTGCGCACGGTCATCAACGACTACGCGGAGCGCGCGAACACCCGGCTGTGGCTCAAGGGCCTGCTCTACACCGCCACGGTGTTCACCATCCTGCTGGGCACGCTGGTGATCTTCACCTTCGACCCGAACATCCGCTAGGCACGGGGCTGAGGCAACCACCATGAAGATCCACAAGTACGACACCGTCATCGTCGGCGCCGGTGGCGCGGGCATGCGCGCGGCCATCGAGTCCACCAAGCGCAGCCGCACCGCCGTGCTGACCAAGCTCTACCCCACCCGCTCCCACACGGGCGCCGCGCAGGGCGGCATGGCCGCCGCGCTGGCCAACGTGGAGGAGGACAACTGGGAGTGGCACACCTTCGACACGGTCAAGGGCGGTGACTACCTGGTCGACCAGGACGCCGCCGAGATCCTGGCGAAGGAGGCCATCGACTCGGTCCTCGACCTGGAGAAGATGGGCCTGCCGTTCAACCGCACCCCGAACGGCACGATCGACCAGCGCCGCTTCGGCGGTCACAGCCGCAACCACGGCGAGGCCCCGGTCCGCCGGTCCTGCTACGCGGCCGACCGCACCGGCCACATGATCCTCCAGACGCTTTACCAGAACTGCGTGAAGGAGGGCGTGGAGTTCTTCAACGAGTTCTACGTCCTCGACCAGCTGATCACCGAGGTCGACGGCGTCAAGAAGTCGGCCGGTGTCGTCGCGTACGAGCTGGCGACCGGCGAGATCCACGTCTTCCAGGCGAAGGCCGTGATCTACGCGTCCGGCGGCTGCGGCAAGTTCTTCAAGGTGACGTCGAACGCGCACACGCTGACCGGTGACGGCCAGGCCGCGGTCTACCGCCGGGGGCTGCCGCTGGAGGACATGGAGTTCTTCCAGTTCCACCCGACCGGCATCTGGCGCATGGGCATCCTGCTGACGGAGGGCGCCCGTGGTGAGGGCGGCATCCTCCGCAACAAGGACGGCGAGCGCTTCATGGAGAAGTACGCGCCGGTCATGAAGGACCTCGCGTCCCGTGACGTCGTCTCCCGCTCCATCTACACGGAGATCCGCGAGGGCCGCGGCTGCGGTCCCGAGGGCGACCACGTGTACCTGGACCTCACGCACCTCCCGCCGGAGCAGCTGGACGCCAAGCTGCCCGACATCACCGAGTTCGCCCGTACCTACCTGGGCATCGAGCCGTACACGGACCCCATCCCGATCCAGCCGACCGCGCACTACGCGATGGGCGGCATCCCGACGAACGTCGAGGGTGAGGTCCTCAGCGACAACACGACGGTCGTCCCGGGCCTGTACGCGGCCGGTGAGGTCGCCTGTGTGTCGGTGCACGGCGCCAACCGCCTCGGCACCAACTCGCTGCTCGACATCAACGTGTTCGGCCGCCGGGCCGGCATCGCGGCGGCGGAGTACAGCCAGAAGGCGGACTTCGTCGAGCTCCCGGAGAACCCGGCGGAGCTGGTCGTGTCGCAGATCGAGCGGCTGCGTACGTCCACCGGCACCGAGCGTGTGTCCGTCCTGCGCCGCGAGCTGCAGGAGACCATGGACGCGAACGTCATGGTGTTCCGCACCGAGCAGACGATCAAGACGGCGGTCGAGAAGATCGCCGAGCTGCGCGAGCGCTACAAGAACGTCGCGATCCAGGACAAGGGCAAGCGGTTCAACACCGACCTGCTGGAGGCCGTCGAGCTGGGCAACCTGCTCGACCTGGCCGAGGTCATGGCGGTGTCGGCGCTGGCCCGCAAGGAGTCCCGCGGCGGTCACTACCGCGAGGACTACCCGAACCGCGACGACGTCAACTTCATGCGCCACACCATGGCGTACCGCGAGGTGGGCGACGACGGCACCGAGTCCATCCGTCTCGACTACAAGCCGGTCGTCCAGACCCGCTACCAGCCGATGGAGCGTAAGTACTGATGGCTACCCCTGTCATGGACAAGGTGGAGGCGGAGTCCGCCGCCTCCCCCTACATCACCGTCACCTTCCGCGTCCGCCGGTTCAACCCGGAGGTCTCGGCCGAGGCGACCTGGGAAGACTTCCAGCTGGAGATCGACCCCAAGGAGCGCGTCCTCGACGGCCTCCACAAGATCAAGTGGGACGTCGACGGCACGCTGACCTTCCGCCGCTCCTGCGCCCACGGCATCTGCGGCTCGGACGCGATGAGGATCAACGGCAAGAACCGTCTTGCCTGCAAGACCCTCATCAAGGACATCAACCCCGAGAAGCCGATCACGGTCGAGCCCATCAAGGGCCTGACGGTCCTGAAGGACCTCGTGGTCGACATGGAGCCGTTCTTCCAGGCGTACCGGGACGTCATGCCCTTCCTCATCACGAAGGACACGAACGAGCCCACGCGTGAGCGGCTGCAGAGCGCCGAGGACCGTGAGCGCTTCGACGACACCACGAAGTGCATCCTGTGCGCCGCGTGCACCTCGTCCTGCCCGGTCTTCTGGAACGACGGCCAGTACTTCGGTCCGGCCGCCATCGTCAACGCGCACCGCTTCATCTTCGACTCGCGTGACGAGGCCGGCGAGCAGCGCCTGGAGATCCTCAACGACCGTGACGGCGTGTGGCGCTGCCGCACGACCTTCAACTGCACGGACGCCTGCCCGCGCGGTATCGAGGTCACGAAGGCGATCCAGGAAGTGAAGCGGGCGCTGATCACGCGTCGCTTCTGACGTTTCGTCACAGACAGGCAGTGCCAGGGCCGTTCCTCCCGGTGGCGGGGGGAACGGCCCTGCTGGCAATATGAGTCGTTGCTCCAACAGCCCGCTTGCAAGGGCTGGTTCACGGCGCGGAAAACGGGGGACGACAGCGTGACCGAGCAGAATCCGTACGGCGGCGGAACGGGCCAGTGGGGCCCGGGCACCCCGCCGCCGGCGCAGCCTCCCACGACCCCGCCACCCGGCTACGGATACCCCAACCCCGGCCCGGCGTACGGCTATCCACAGCAGCCGGCCCCACCGCCCCACGGGTTCCCCCAGCAGTCGGCCGGCCCCGCCCCCGTGGGCGGTGCCCCGCTCCTGTCCATCGGGGACATCACGGTGATGGGCGACCAGATCATCACGCCCGCCGGCAACCTCCCGCTGCGCGGCGCGGTGTGGAACGCCACCGACCTGTCGCACACCGAGGAGAAGATCCCGGCGCACGCCATCGTGCTCGCGATCGTCTTCTTCGTCTTCTGCCTCCTCGGCCTGCTCTTCCTGCTGATGAAGGAGAAGAAGACCACCGGGTACATCCAGGTCACCGTGACGAGCGCGGGACGACACCACTCGACGATGATCCCGGCCTTCGGCCCGCAGTACTTCGCCCAGGTCATGGGGCAGATCAACTACGCCCGCTCGCTGAGCAGCATGTGATCCGACCCTTTTCGTACGCCGGGCTGCCGGCTGCTCGCCCGGGCGAGTGACCCCGCACGGCCGGTCCCGGCGGGGCGCGCACCCCGCTCCTATTCTGACGGTATGTCAGATGACCAGTCTTACGAACTGCTCGGATTCGACAACGTGCTGCTGCCCGTCGGGGACCTCTCCGTGGCGGTCGACTTCTACCGGCGCGCCGGGTTCACGGTGGGCTTCCGGTTCGACGAGGCCGGGATCGCCCTGCTGAAGGTCGGGGGCGAGACACCGGGGATCCTGCTGCGGCAGGAGGAGGAACTGGGGCACCGGTCGCCGCCGTGGCCCTCGCCCCGCGTGTGGATCGAGGTGGCCGACGCGCGGAAGGCGGCCGACTCCCTCGCCGCGGCGGGCATCCCGCTCCTCGACGACCCCTTCTCCGTCGCCACCGGCTGGACCGCGGAGATCGCCGACCCGTGGGGCAACGTCATCGGGTTCACCGACTACAGCAAGCGCCCGGAGCTCGGCCGCCGGCCCTGAGGCCCGCCCCGTACGCGATGCCGCCTCCGCGATGCCCCATCCGGCTTGAACGTGTTCAAAAACAGGTCTACAGTCATCCCTGTCAGCGTTTTGAACGCGTTCAAGAAGGGGTGGGGCATGGACCGCACGGTCATCGCCTACGTCATCTACCTGCTGGTCAGCATCGCACTGACCATCTGGGTGGCCCGCACGCTCAGCCGCAACGGGCGGATCTTCCTCGCCGACGTGCTGAGGGGCAACGAGAAGCTCGCCGAGGCCGTCAACCACCTCCTGGTGGTCGGCTTCTACCTCGTCAACCTCGGCTTCGTCGCCCTGTACCTGAGCGGCGACCAGACCATCGAGGACACCCGGGGGATCTTCGAGGCCCTGTCGACCAAGCTGGGCGTGGTGCTGCTGGTGCTCGGTGTGATGCACCTCGGCAACGTGTACGTGCTCAACAAGATCCGGCGGCGCGGGATGCTGGAGCGGGAGCAGGTGCCGCCGGTCGCGCCGCAGGACTGGGTCGGGGCGTGAGCGAGGTGAGCGCCACGAAGGCGGACCGGGTCCCGGTCCGCCGGCTCACCGTCCTGTACGACGCCGAGTGCGCGCTCTGCACCTTCCTGCGCGACTGGCTCGTACGGCAGCCGCAGCTGGTGCCGCTGGAGCTGGTGCCAGCGGCTTCGGACGAGGCCCGGCGGCGCTTCCCCGGCCTCGACCACGGCGCCACCCTCGACGAGATCACCGTCGTCGGCGACGCAGGCCAGGTCTACCGGTCCGCCGCCGCCTGGATCGTCACCCTGTGGGCGCTGCGCGAGCACCGGCCGCTCGCCCACCGGCTCAGCACCCCGTCGGGGGCGAGGCTCGCCCGAGGGGCGGTCCTCGCGGCCGCGAAGTGGCGGGGCTCGATGTGGGGCGGGAAACAGGGCGGCGGGCAGCAGTGGGGCGGGCAGGTGTACCGCCGAGCCGACGGGTGGGCGTACCACCCGAGCCAGGGCTGGACGTACAGCGCACCGGGCTGCGACGGCGGCTCCTGTGTCACCCCGTAGGCTCTGTTTCCGTGCCTGCGAAGAACGACGGCCCCGACGAGGGCGGCAACCCCAGCAAGTCCGAGCAGACCCGTGCGCTGATCCTGGAGACCGCCATGCGGCTGTTCCAGGAGCGCGGCTACGAGAAGACGACGATGCGGGCCATCGCCCAGGAGGCCGGGGTCTCCGTCGGCAACGCGTACTACTACTTCGCCGGCAAGGAACATCTGATCCAGGGCTTCTACGACCGGCTCGCCGCCGAGCACCGGGTGGCGATCCGGGAGGTCCTGGACCGGGAGACCGATCTGGAGGCGCGGCTCGCAGGCGTCCTGAAGGTGTGGCTGGACATCGCCACGCCGTACCACGAGTTCGCGGTGCAGTTCTTCAAGAACGCAGCCGACCCGGACAGCCCGCTCAGCCCGTTCTCCGAGGAGTCGGAGCACGCGCGTCTGGAGGCGATTTCCGTCCACCGTGAGGTGCTGGCCGGCGCGACCAAGACGAAGGTCCCGGAGGAACTGCGGGACGTGCTGCCCGAGTTGATGTGGCTCTCCCAGATGGGTCTCGTCCTGTACTGGATCTTCGACCGGACCGAGGGGCGGGAGCGGAGCTACCGGCTGGCCGAGCGGGGCGCGCGGCTGACGGCCCGCGGTGTGTCGCTGGCGCGGTTCCGGGTGCTGCGGCCGCTGGTGCGGGAGGTGCACGAGCTGTTCACGGACTTCCTGCCGGGGATGACGAAGGTGCTGCCGCCCCCCGGCAAGTCGTCCTGAGGCGCGGGACGCGGTCAGTTCACCGCGTCCACCTCCCCCTCCGCCAGCTCCACGTCGTACACCAGCGGACCGTCCGTCACCACGACCTGTGCCGCCCGTGAGCCGTACGAGGTCGCGCTCGTGGCCAGCAGATACGTCCCCGGGCCAGGCACCGACAGGATGTACGAGCCGTCCGCCAGTGACCTCACCCGGTCCAGTTGGCGTCCGCCCTTCGACATCAGCGTCACGGAGGCGCCGTCCACCGGTTCGCCGTCGGCGCTGCGGATGAAGCCGTGGACCGCCGAGGCCGGGCCGCCCGCGGCCGGATCCTCGACCGCCTCTTCGCCCGGCTCCACCGCCAGGTGCGGAAGCCGCTTCTCCAGCCAGGCGGGCAGCCACCAGTTGGAGTTGCCCAGCAGATGCATCGCGGCCGGCACCAGTGCCGTGCGCAGGACGAACGCGTCCAGGGCCACCGCGGCGGCCAGGCCGACGCCCGCCATCGCCGCTCCCGAGTCTCCGCTCAGCACGAAGGCCAGGAACACGCAGACCATGATCAGGGCCGCGGAGTTGATGACCCGGCTGGTCTCCGCCAGGCCGACACGCACCGCGCGGGCGTTGTCGCGGGTGTGCACCCATTCCTCGTGCATCCGGCTCACCAGGAAGACCTGGTAGTCCATCGAGAGGCCGAACAGCAGGGACAGCATGATGACCGGCAGGAAGGCGTTGATCGGGCCCTCCTTGCCGAGGCCCAGCAGGTCCAGGCCCCAGCCCCACTGGAAGACCGCGACGAGGACGCCGAAGGAGGAGGCCGCGGCGATCAGGTTCATCAGGGCGGCCGTCAGCGGCACCACCAGGGAGCGGAAGGCGATCAGCAGCAGCAGGAAGCCGAGGCCGATGATCGTCGCGATGAACAGCGGCAGCCGGTCGCCGGTGACGGAGGCGAAGTCCTTCGAGACCGCGGTCACGCCGCCGACGTGGGCGTTCGCTCCGGCCTTCGGGATCACCTCGCCCCGCAGCCTGTCGATCAGGTCGTCCGTCTCCTTGGACTGCGGTGACGTCTTCGGTACGACCTGGATGACCGTCACGCCCTGCGCGGGCGGCAGGGCGGCCACGCGGGCCACGCCGGGGGTGGTTTCGATGCCCTTGACCAGGGTGGCGGTGTCGCCGCCCTGGGTGACCACCTGGAGCGGGCCGTTGAAGCCGGGGCCGAAGCCCTCGGCGAGCAGGTCGTACGCCTTCCTGGTGGTCGTCGACGCGTCGTCGTTGCCCTGGTCGGTGGCGCCGAGGCGGAGCGACAGGACGGGGACGGCGAGGACGGCCATGACGACCAGGGCGAGGGCGGCGATCCTGCGGGGGCGCTTCTCGACATTGGTCGACCAGCGGGCCGCGAGGCCGCTCGCCCGCTCCGGCTCGGGGCCGTCGGCGGCGAGCCTGCGGCGCTGACGGCGGCTGAGGACCCGCGGGCCCAGGAAGCCGAGCAGGGCCGGGAGCAGGGTGGTGGCGGCCATGACGCTGAGCACGACCGTCAGCGAGGTGCCGATGACCACGCCGTCCAGGAAGCGCAGTCGCGTCACGAGCATGCCGGCGAGCGCGATGCAGACCGTACCGCCCGCGAACAGCACCGCCCGGCCCGAGGTGTTGAGCGCCGTGACCGCCGACTCCTCGGGGTCCAGGCCGCGCAGGATGCCGCGCCGGTGCCGGGTCACGATGAACAGGGCGTAGTCGATGCCGACACCGAGGCCGATCAGGGAGGCGAGCAGCGGGGCGATGTCGGGGATGTCGGTGGTGTGGCTCAGCAGCTGGGTGGAGAACAGGCCCATGCCGACGCCGAAGACCGCGATGGCGATCGGCAGCATCATCGCGAAGAACGAGCCGAAGGCGAGGAACAGCACGACGGCCGCGGCGATGATGCCGACCATCTCGGACAGGCCCTGCGGCGGCTGCTGGACGCGCTGGATGGCCTGGCCGCCCAACTCGACGTGCAGACCGCTCTTCCTGGCGCCCTGTGCGGTGTCGAGGACGTTCTGGACGAGGTCCTTGGGCACCTCGTTCGCGCGCTTGGCGAAGGTCAGCTGGGCATACGCGATCTTCCCGTCACTGCTGATCTGGGCGGCGCCACGAGGTCCGGCGTACGGGCTGGTGACCGCGCCGACGCCCGGCAGCTTCGCGATCTTGTCGAGAGCGGGCGTGATCCGGGACCGGACCGCCTGGTCCTTCACCGAGCCCTGGTCGACCTTCCACACCACCGTGTCGGTGTCGCCCGAGGTGTTCGGGAAGGCCTTCTCCATCAGGTCGTACGCGCTCTTGGAGTCCGTGTCCGGGAGGGAGAAGACGTTCGCGTAGTTCGTGCCCGCCGTCGAGGCCGAGAAGCCCAGGCCGAACAACGCCCCCACCCACAGCAACAGGACCACCAGCCGGTGCCGATAGCACCACCGTGCCAATGCCGCCACGATCAAAGCTCCTTCGCGCTCGTCGGTTGGTCCCCCAGGTCCTGCGCAACAGGATTGGCGGTGCGACTCGCGCGTGGACACGAGATGCCCTCGACTCTCAAGGAACTCCAAAGACGGATTCGGCCCCGCTGTCAGTGGTCCACCCGATACTGGGGGCATGACGACGGCTCCAGGCACCGTGCTGGTGGTGGAGGACGAGCCGAGCATCGCGGACGTCCTCGCCATCGCCCTGCGCTACCACCGGTTCGAGGTGATGGTCGCGGGCACCGTCCGCGAGGCCCTCGCGCTCGCCGAGCGCACCCGGCCCGACGCGGCGCTGCTCGACGTCATGCTCCCGGACGGGGACGGGCGGGCGCTGGGGCGCGAACTGCGCGCCAGGCGGCCCGACCTGGCGCTGGTCTTCCTCACCGCGCGGGACTCGCCCGCCGAGATCGTCGGCGCCCTGGGCTTCGGCGACGACTACATCACCAAGCCGTTCAACATCGACGAGGTCGTCGCCCGTATCACCGCGGTGCTGCGGCGCACCCGCACGGCCGACGTCCTGCCGCAGCGGCCCCCGCTGCGCTACGGCGACCTGGAGCTGGACGAGACGACGTACAGCGTCCACCGCGCGGGCCGCTCCGTCGAGCTCACCCCCACCGAGTACGCCCTGCTGCGCTTCCTGGTGCGCAACGGCGGCCGGATCGTGCCCAAGGAGCAACTCCTGCGCCATGTCTGGCAGTACGAGCACACACCGCCGGAGTCGACCGTCGTGGAGACCTACATCAGCTATCTGCGGCGCAAGCTGGACGCGCTCGGACCGCCGGTGATCACCACTCGGCGCGGTGTGGGATACGGGCTGGCATGAGGATCCGGTGGCCGCACTGCGAGCGCGGCATCCATTCGCTGCGCGCCAAGCTGACTCTGGCGAACGTCGCGCTGCTGGCCCTCGGCATCGTCGCGGCGACCGCGGTCAGCCTGATGGGCATGCGGTACTACCTGCTGAACCAGGTGGACGCCGAACTGAACAAGACCCGGCAGTCGCTGGGCGGTTCGCTCACGATGGACCAGATCGACGCGCTGGGCGCGCTGGCGATCGTCCGCGACCGGTTCCTGCCGCAGCACGACAATGAGCAGGCCCGGCCCGACTCGATCCTCACCGCCGTCGACGCGCACGGGAAGCCCCTCTCCCTGGCCCGCTTCGCCCCGACGGACACCCAGCGCGCCCTCGCGAGCGCGGTGGACGATCCCCGTGCCCTCGCCGCGGCCGCCGACCCGCACGACATCAGCGTGCACGGCGCCCGCTACCGCGCCACCGCGACCCGCCTCGCCGACGGCACGTACATCCTGTTCGCCACCTCCACCGACGCCCTGCACCACGGCATGCTCAAGGCCCTCAAGCTGGACCTCGCCATCGGTTCACTGCTTCTGGTGCTGCTGGCCTGGCTCACGATGATGAGCGTCAGCCGCCGGATGCGGCCGCTGGAGGACATGGTGGAGACGTCGACGGCGATAGCCGAGGGCGACCTGACCCGGCGCGTGCCCTCCAGCCACCATCCGACCGAGGAGGTCGAACAGCTGCGGCTCGCCCTCAACTCCATGCTCCACCAGGTCGAGTCGGCGTACCGCACGCGCGAGGACAGCGCGGCCCAGCTGCGCCGCTTCGTCGCCGACGCCTCGCACGAACTGCGCACCCCGCTGTCCGCGATACGGGGCTATCTCCAGCTGTACGACAAGGGCATGCTCAGCGATCCGGACGAGCGAAAGCGGGCCTGGGCGCGGGTGCTGGCGGAGACGGACCGCATGGGGCGGCTCGTCGACGAACTGCTCACCCTGGCCCGCCTCGACCAGCAGCCCGAGCTGCGCTTCCGGAACGTCGACGTGAGCCGTCTGGTGCGGGACGCGGCCGAGGACCTGAGGGTGCAGCAGCCGGAGCGGCCGATCAAGGTCGCTGCCGACGGCGCCGTACTGGTGCACGCCGACGAGTCGGGGCTGCGGCAGATACTGGGCAATCTGGTGGGCAACGTACGCACGCACACGCCCGCGGACGTGGCGGTGCGGCTCGGGGTGGAGCGCGAGGACGGGGTAGTGCGGCTGTGTGTCGCGGACGAGGGTCCGGGGCTGTGCGCACAGGACGCGGCGCGGGTCTTCGACCGCTTCTTCCGGGCCGGCGGCGGCGCGGGCAGCGGGCTGGGCCTGGCGATCGTGCAGGGGGTGGTGGAGGCGCACGGCGGTGAGGTGACGGTGGAGACGGCGCCGGGCGAGGGCTTGCGGGCGACGGTCACCCTGCCGTCCCGGACGGCGGTACGGCCGTGACTACCGGGCGGCGCTCAGGTGTGCACCATGACGAGGGCCCACACCGTCTTGCCGTGGTGCCCTCTGCTCCACACCCCCCAGGCCGCCGCGACGGTCTCCACCAGATGCAGGCCCCGGCCGCTCTCGTCCCCCTCGCCGACCAGCCGTAACCGGGGCTCCAGCCGGCCCTCGTCGGAGACCTCTATGAGACAGGAGCCGTCGGCGAGCGCGGTCACCGCCACCTCGAACTCGCGCTCCAGGAGCGGACCGTGGCGTACGACGTTGGTCGCCAGCTCGGACACCAGCAGCACCGCGTCCGCCAGCGCCGGATCGTCCGGACCGTGCCCCCAGTCGGCCAGATGGTCCCGCACCCGGCGCCGGGCCAGACCGACGGACGCCGGATGCCGGGGCAGCCGGAACGAGTTGCGCCTCAACACGTTTGCTCCTCACCCCGCGCACACCTCCGCCACATGGTCCCGCGTCAGGTGAGCGTCCGACGTCACTGGGGCGAATGTCAACGCCGCGAGAAGCGTCAGATCCAGCCCAGGCTCCAGAGCCGGAACACACCGGTGCCGTCGTCGAGATACTGGCTGCCGCCGACGTCCTCGGTGCTGAGCACGTACTCCTTGCCCTGCCACAGCGGGATGACCGGCACGTCGTGGGCGACGTCCCGCTGCAGCGTGACGAAGTCGGAGGCGGCGTCGCCGCGGTCGGCGTACCGCTGGCTGGCCTCGATGAGCTGATCGACGGCCTTGTTGCCGTAGCCGGTGCTCATGGTTCCGTTGGTGCCGACGAGCGGGGCGCCGAAGGTGTCCGGGTCCGGGTAGTCGGCGACCCAGCCGACGGCGTACGCGTCCAGCTTGCCGGTGGCCCAGCGCTTCTGGAAGTCGGACCACTCGTAGCCCTTCAGGGTCACCTTGAACAGGCCGCTCGACTCCAGTTGCTTCTTGATGGTCTCGGCCTCCTGCTCGGCGGAGCCGCGGCCCTTGCCGTAGCCGTAGGTGAAGCGGACCGGCGTCGTCACACCGGCCTCGGTGAGCAGGGTCCTCGCCTTCTGCGCATCCTGCTTCGGGTAGGCGTCGAAGAACGAGGTGGTGTGGCCGGTGATGCCCGTCGGGATCAGCGAGTACAGCGGGTCGACGGTCCCCTGGTACACCGTGGCGGCCAGCTCCTCGCGGTCGATCAGCCATGCCATGGCCTGCCGGACCCTGGGATCGTGCAGGGGCGCGTTCGCACGGGTGTTGAGGTAGAGGTTGCGGGTCTCGGCACTGTCGGACTCGGCCAGGCGCTGGTTGGGGTCGCTCGCCGAGAGCCGGGACAGGACCTTGGGCGGCAGCTGGCGGGTGGCGACGTCGACCTTTTTCGCGTTCCAGGCCTTGTCGAGGGCGTCCGAGTCGACGTAGTAGATCAGGTCGACGGGCCGGCCCGTCTTCTGGACGGCACCCCGGTAGTGCGTGTTCGGCGTGAGAGCCGCCTTCTTGCCCTTTGTGTACGACGCCAGCTCGTACGGTCCGGTGCCGTCGGCGCCGGGGTCGGTGCGCAGGTGGTTCTTCGGGTACGTGTGGCTGTCGACGATCGAGCCCGCCCCGGTGGCCACCTTGAACGGGAACGTGGCGTCGGGCGAGGACAGATGGAAGGTGACCGTCAGGCCGTTCGCGTCGACCGAGCGGAGCGTGCTCAGCAGCGAGGACGGGCCGACGTCGGACTTGATCGCCTTGACCCGGTCGAAGGAGTACTTGACGTCCTCGGCGGTCATCGTGCGGCCGCTGGGGAAGGCGAGTCCCGTGCGCAGCGTGCAGCGGTAGGTGGTCAGTTGACTGCCGACGAAGTCGCAGCTCCGGGCGGCGTCGGGCACCGGTGAGGCGCCACCCGGCTCGAAGGTCAGCAGTGACTGGAAAACGTTGCTGAACAAGGCCCAGGACCCCGCGTCGTAGGCGCCGGCCGGATCGAGCGAGGTGACCTCGTCCGTCGTGCCGACCTCGATGGTCCTGTCGGTGTTCTCCTGCGACGGCAGCAGCTGCCAGCCGCCGACCCCCACGCCCGCCAGTACCAGCAGTGTCGCGAGAATCCGCATGCGAACCGAGCGCATCGGTTGCCCTCCCCGGGCCCGACGGGCCCCACCCCACATGCCACTCCCCTAGTGGCGCGGCTCACCTAATCACAGGTTTTTCAGCCGGGGGAAGAGGGATTTCTCGAGTTGAGAAAGCCATTACCGCAAGGGGTTTCGGGGAGGTTTCACAGCGCTCTCACAGGGTGTGCTGCGTACGGTTTCGGTCAGGCCCGTGTCGATGCCAGTTCGATCACAGTGATGTCCGACGGTGCGCCCACGCGCGTGGGCGGCCCCCAGGCGCCCGCGCCCCGGCTGACGTAGAGCTGTGTGTCGCCGTAGCGCTCCAGGCCCGCGACGGTCGGGTTCGCGGCGGCCGCGACGAAGTTGCCGGGCCAGAGCTGGCCGCCATGGGTGTGGCCGGAGAGCTGGAGGTCGACGCCGTGCTTGACGGCGTCGTGGATCTGGACCGGCTGGTGGGCGAGGAGCACGCACGCGCGTGCCGTGTCCCGGTCGCCGAGCGCCTTGGTGAAGTCGGGGCCCTGGCCCTCGCTCTCGCCCGCGATGTCGTTGACTCCGGCGAGATCGAACCAGGGCAGCTCGGTGCGGGAATTCTCCAGCGGGCGCAGCCCGAGCCGCCGTACCTCCTCGACCCACTGTTTCGCGCCGGAGAAGTACTCGTGGTTGCCGGTGACGAAGTAGGAGGGCGCCTTCAGCTGCGACAGCGGTGCCGCCGCCGGCCCCAGGTTCTTCACGCTGCCGTCCACCAGGTCGCCGACGACCGCGACGATGTCCGGCTGGGTGGCGTTGACCGTGTCGACGACCTGCTGCGCGAAGCCGCGGCCGAGGATCGGGCCCAGGTGGATGTCGCTGACCACGGCGATGCGGTAACCGTGGGCCGCGCGCGGGAGTTTGGCCAGCGGCACGGTGACGCGCTTCACACGGGGGCCGCGCAGCACGCCGTACGTGCCGTAGCCGACCGTTCCCACGGCGGCAACGGCCGCGGCTCCTGCGACGACACGGGAGACGAAGAGGCGGCGCGAAGGCTCCTTGACCGGCGCCGGTCCGGGCTCGGCCTCCGGCGTCTTCGGGGGTACGGATCCCGCCGGTACCGGCTGTGCCTGCGGTACGGCCGCCGTGGCGCGCGCCCGCCGTTCCAGCAGGCGGCGCAGCAGGGGCCGTACCACCTCGCCCGCCACGACGGCCAGCAACAGATAGATCGACAGCGCCAGCCAGAGGAAGCCCGGCCAGGCCAGGACCTGCTGGAGCCAGAAGGGCCAGCCCGCGCGCTCGCCGACGACCGCTCCGGCCGCCAGCACCCAGCCGGCCGCGATTCCCGCCGCACCCGCGCGGCGCGCGAGGCCCGGACCCCGGGTCGTGTCGCGGAACAGACGGCGCCACAGGTACCAGTTGCCGGCCACGAGAACGGCGAACGCCGACAGCGCGAGCAGCGCGAAGACGATGACCATCGTGCCTGACCCCCGTTGCCGGTTCTGCCGTTTGTGTGTATTTGTCCGCCGTTATGAGGTCTGGCGCAAAGCGCGCAGTCCGCGCAACCCGATGACCCCGATGACCGTCCCCAATACGAAGGAGACGACGGCGAGCGTCAGATGCACCCAGAAGTACGCCGTCGGGTGACCGTCGTCGAACGCGAGCCCGCTGCCGTCCTTGATGAGATTTTTAACGAAAGTGACCCAGATGACCCAGGACCACACCCCGAAGGCGAGCAGGAACCAGGAGACCGGGCGGCTGAGCTTCATGCGTTCAGTATCGCCGCCGCCTCCTTCGTTCCGTGTCCGGGGTGGGGTGGGAGGCGGGACTTCACGGCCCGTGCCATGTACTTTCTCGTCCGTGTCCGCTCCCCAGAAGACCCTCAGGCGATCCCTGCTGGTCACCTCCGCCGTCCTGTCCTCGATCGCGCTGACCGCGCCCGTCGCCTTCGCTGCCCCGAAGCCCTCGCCGAGTCCGACGGCCACTCCCCCCGCGGAGATGTCGTCCGTGGGTGGCGCCCGTCTGGGGCAGCCGGGCACACAGGTCGATCTGGGCAGCGGCGCGCCCGTGCTCCCCAAGGACATCACCGCGCGCTCGTGGATCGTCGCCGACGCCGAGTCGGGCGAGGTGCTCGCCGCGCACAACGCGCACTGGCGGCTGCCCCCGGCCAGCACGATGAAGATGCTGTTCGCGGACACGGTGCTGCCGAAGTTCCCCAGGACCCAGGAGCACGAGGTGGTGCCCTCCGACCTGGCGGGCATGGGTGCCGGTTCCAGCATGGTCGGGATAAAGGAGGGCGAGACGTACACCGTGCGCGACCTGTGGCTCGGTGTCTTCCTGCGCTCGGGCAACGACGCGGTGCACGTGCTGTCGGCGATGAACGGCGGAGTCGAGACCACCGTCTCGGAGATGAACGAGCACGCCGAGGAGCTCCAGGCCCTCGACACCCACGTGGTCACGCCGGACGGCTACGACGCACCGGGGCAGGTCTCCTCCGCGTACGACCTGACCTTGTTCGCCCGCTCCGGGCTGCAGAAGAAGGACTTCCGCGAGTACTGCTCGACGGTGCGCGCTAGCTTCCCCGGCGACACGAAGGAGAAGAAGGGCAAGTCGGTCCGCGAGTCCTTCGAGATCCAGAACACCAACCGGCTGCTGACCGGCGACTCCGACGTCTCCGTCTACCAGGGCATCGCGGGCGTCAAGAACGGCAACACGACGAACGCCGGCGCGACCTTCACCGGTGTCGCCGAGCGCAACGGCAGGGTGCTCCTCGTCACCGCGATGAACCCGGAGAGGAAGGAGCACAACGAGGTCTACAAGGAGACCGCCAAGCTCTTCGACTGGGGTTTCCAGGCGGCCGGCAAGGTACGCCCTGTGGGTGAGCTGGTGGCGCCGAAGAGCGCCGCGCAGTCGGGCGGGCAGTCCGGTGGGAACGAGTCGGCGGGCCAGACGGGCGGGGCCGCCGGCAAGGCGTCCGGTTCGCCGGTGGCGAGCGCCTCGGCCGCGGGCCGCTCCGGCGGCATGGGGGTCGCCTTCGCCATAAGCGGTGGGGTGCTGGTGCTGCTCGCGGCGGCCGCGTTCCTGGTCAACCGCCGCTGGCCGCTGCCCGATCTGGTACGTCGCCGGTCGTCCCGTCCATGAGGTCCGCCCCGGCGCCCTGCTCCTCCTGTTCCTCCCGTTCGTCCTGCTCCTCCTTTTCGTCCTGCTCCTCCCCCTGAGCCTGGGCGTGCTGCTCGCTCGGCGTCGCCGTCCACGCGGCGCAGAACAGGACCAGCTTCGCCGTGAAGTTGATCCACAGCAGCAGGGCCACGGGCACGCCGAACGCGCCGTACATGCTCTTCGCGGCCACGCCCTGCATATAGCCGCTCAGCAGCGTCTTCAGCAGTTCGAAGCCGACGGCGCCGGTCAGCGCCGCGACGATCAGGCGGCGGCGCCGCGGTTCGACGCCGGGCAGCAGCGTGAGGACGTACAGCAGCAGCAGGAAGTCGGCGAACACGGCGACGGCGAACGCGGCGATGTGGAGGAGGGCCCCGCCCCAGCCGCCGTTGTCGATGTCGAGCTGCCGGGTGATCCAGCCGACCATCGCGGAGGCGACGGCGGAGGCGGCGATCGTGACGAGGACGGCGCCGCCGAGACCGACGAGGATGCCCAGGTCCTTGGCCTTGCGCAGGAAGGGGTTCTCCTCCTCGTCGGGCAGCTCCCACACCGCGCGCAGGCACTCGCGCATCGAACCGGCCCAGCCGATGCCGGTGAACAGCAGGGCGGCGCCCGCGATGAGGCCGATGGTGCCGGCGTTCTGGACCAGGTTCTGGATGTCGAGCTGGTCGGAGATGCCGGGCACCTGCTCGGCGAGCTTGTTCTGCAGGTCGCTCTGCTGTTTCGTGCTGAGTGTGGCCGCGGCGATCGCGGCGGCCACGGTGAGCAGCGGGAACAGTGCGACGAAGCTGGTGAAGGTCATCGCGGCGGCCAGCCGGGTCCACTTCACCCTGTCCAGTCGTTCGAACGACCGCCAGGCGTGCGTGAGCATGAGGCGCGCCAGCAGCGGCCCGACGACGGGGAGCTTCTTCAGCCAGTCCATGATCAGACTCTCCCCCAGGTGTGGAAGACCAATGTGCGAGTACCCCGAAAACCCGGCATTGTGCTGCGCGGCGGCGGGCGCGGGCACTCCGAGGACGCCACATTTCGCTGCGGGGCCGACATCCCATTAATCCCCCATTCCGGGCATAAGCGTCCTGTTTCACTGCTGACCGGTCATACAGGGGCGATACGGTCACCGGCATGTCCGCCGACACCGCTCCGGTCACCGTCACCGGCTGGGGCCGCACCGCTCCCACCGCGGCCCGTCTGATCCGCCCCCGGTCGTACGAGGAGACCGTGGCCGCCGTCCGGGGCTGCGGGGTCCGCGGCGGCATCCCCAGGGGCCTTGGACGGGCGTACGGCGATGCGGCGCAGAACGCAGGCGGTGCGGTGCTCGACATGACGGGCCTGGACCGCGTCCACGCGATCGACGCCGACGGCGGCACTGTGCTGTGCGACGCGGGCGTCTCCCTGCACCGGCTGATGGAGGTACTGCTGCCGCTGGGCTGGTTCGTGCCGGTACTGCCCGGCACGCGCCATGTGACGGTCGGCGGCGCGATCGGTGCGGACGTCCACGGCCAGAACCACCACGTCTCCGGCTCCTTCTCCCGGCACGTCCTGTCGCTGGAACTCCTCACCGCCGACGGCGGGGTCCGCACGGTGAGCCGGGGCACTCCCCTGTTCGACGCCACCACCGGCGGCATGGGCCTGACCGGCGTGATCCTCACGGCCACCCTCCGGCTGCTGCCGGTCGAGACCTCCCTGATGTCGGTGGACACGGAGCGCGCCGCGGATCTCGACGACGTGCTGGCGCGCCTGACGGCCACCGACCACCGCCACCGCTACTCGGTCGCCTGGATCGACCTGCTGGCCCGCGGCGCGGCGACCGGACGCGCGGTCCTCACCCGCGCCGACCACGCCCCGCTCGACGCGCTGCCCGCACGCGCGCGTGGCGCGCCACTGGCGTTCCGCACCCCGCGGTTCCCGCCGGTCCCCGCCTTCCTCCCGGAGGGCCTGCTCGGCCGCACCACCGTGGGCCTCCTCAACGAGCTCCGGTACCGGGCGGCGCCACGCGCGCGTACCGGCCGACTGCAGCGGATCTCCGCCTACTTCCAGCCGCTGGACGGCGTGCCGCACTGGAACCGCATCTACGGCCGCGGCGGACTCGTGCACTACCAGTTCGTCGTCGGACGCGGCCAGGAGGACGCCCTGCGCCGGATCGTGCGGCGCATCTCCGAGCAGCGCTGCCCGGCCTTCCCGGCCGTCCTCAAGCGCTTCGGGGAGGCCGCCCCGGGGTGGCTCTCGTTCCCCGTGCCCGGCTGGACGCTCGCCGCGGACCTCCCGGCGGGCCTGCCCGGTCTCGGCGACCTCCTCGACGAACTCGACGAGGAGGTCGCCACGGCCGGCGGCCGCGTCTGCCTCGCCAAGGACTCCCGGCTGCGCCCCGAACTCCTCGCCGCGATGTACCCGCACCTCGACGACTTCCGGTCCCTGCGCACGGAACTCGACCCGCGCGGCACGTTCACGTCCGACCTGTCCCGCCGCCTTGCGCTGTGACGATGCACTGCTCGACCGGGGGCCCGGGCTCGTCCCCCGGAGATGCAGCACGATCCTGCGACGATGCGCCGCGCCGACCCGGGGCCCGGGGACGCCACCCGAGAGATGCAGCACGACTGACCTCCGCCGCCCCGCCCAGCGACGATGCTGCGCCGACGGGGGGCGGAGCCACCCCCGGAACGCAGCACGTCCGCCCCTTCCCCCCGCCTCGCCCTCTCACGATGCCCCACGTCGACCGAGGGCCCGGGACGCCACCCGAGAGAAACAGCACGACCGATCCCATCCCGCCACCCCGCCCTCCGGGCACCTAGGAGCTGCTGTCGTGAAGGACGCCTTCGGCCTCCCCCAGTCCCTGCTCGTCCTCGGTGGTACGTCCGAGATCGCGCTCGCCACGGCCCGCCGTCTCATCGTGCGCCGCACCCGCACGGTGTGGCTCGCGGGACGTCCCTCGCCCGCCCTGGAGCAGGCCGCGGAGCAACTGCGCGGCCACGGTGCCGATGTGCACACCGTCGCCTTCGACGCGCTCGACCCCGACGCCCACGAGACCGCCCTCGGCAAGGTCTTCGCGGAGAGCGACGTCGACATGGTGCTGCTGGCCTTCGGGATCCTCGGCGACCAGGCGCGCGACGAGCGCGAACCGGCCTGGGCGGTGCGCGTCGCACAGACCAACTACATGGGCGCGGTGTCGGCGGCCCTGGTCAGCGCACGCGCCCTGCAGACGCAGGGCCACGGCTCACTGGTGGTGCTCTCCTCCGTCGCCGGTGAACGGGCCCGCCGCAGCGACTTCATCTACGGCTCCAGCAAGGCCGGCCTGGACGTCTTCACGCAGGGCCTGGGCGACGCCCTCTACGGCACGGGCGTGCACGTCATGGTCGTACGCCCCGGGTTCGTACGGTCGAAAATGACCACCGGCCTCGCGGAATCACCCCTCGCGACGACCCCGGAGGCGGTCGCGACAGCCGTCGAACTGGGGCTGCGGCAGCGCTTGGAGACGGTGTGGGTGCCCGGCACGCTGCGCGTGGTGATGTCGGCGCTGCGTCACATGCCGCGCGGCCTGTTCCGGCGGCTGCCTCTGTAGCTGCCCGGCGTCAACGGGTCGGCAGGGAGCCGCGCTCCACGTGCCCGGCCTGCGGCGGGACCACCAGGCCGCCGAAGGGGTACTCCCGCAGCTTGCGCCACACGCCGTCCGCGCCCTGCTCGTAGAGGGCGAAGCCGGTGCACGGCCAGTCGGCCTCGTAGTCGGCGAGCTCCTCGAAGGCGCGGTCCATCGCCTCGTCGTCGATGCCGTGCGCCACCGTGACATGCGGGTGGTACGGGAACTGCAGTTCGCGCGGTACGGGGCCGGCCGGGTCGCGGAGCTGCTTCTGCAGCTGGGTGCAGGCCTCGGCGCCCTCGGCGATCCGCACGTAGACGACGGGCGACAGGGGCCGGAAGGTGCCGGTGCCGGACAGCCGCATCGGGAACGGCCGGCCGGTCGCGGCGACCTCGGCCAGATGCGCCTCCACGGCCGGCAGGTCACTGCCGTCGACCTCGGTCGGCGGCAGCAGGGTGACGTGCGTGGGGATGCCGTGAGCAGCGGCGTCGCCGAAGCCCGCGCGCAGCTGTTGGAGCAGGCTGCCGTGAGGCTCCGGGACCGCGATCGACACGCCGATCGTTACGGTCCCCACGTCGTCTCCTGTCGTCGTGACGGATTTGTTCTCAGCCGTCGGCTATCGACTGTACGGCCACGGCCGGGTCGCGGGCAGGCGCAACCGTAGTGATGTGCAGCGCTCTGCCGAGTGGTACACGCGTGCGCCGGCGTGCCTCAGTGCTTGGCGGGGAGGAAGCCGACCTTGTCGTACGCCTGGGAGAGGGTCTCTGCGGCGACGGCCCGGGCCTTCTCGGCACCCTTGGCCAGGATGGAGTCCAGCGTCTCCGAGTCGTCCAGATACTGCTGGGTGCGCTCCCGGAAGGGCGTCACGAACTCGACCATGACCTCGGCGAGGTCCGTCTTGAGCGCGCCGTACATCTTGCCCTCGTACTCCTGCTCCAGCTCGGCCACCGACTTGCCGGTCAGGGTCGAGTAGATGGTGAGCAGATTGCTGACGCCGGGCTTGTTCTCGGCGTCGTAGCGGATGACGGTGTCGGTGTCGGTGACGGCGCTCTTGACCTTCTTGGCGGTGGCCTTGGGGTCGTCGAGGAGGTTGATGAGGCCCTTCGGCGTGGACGCCGACTTGCTCATCTTGATCGACGGGTCCTGCAGGTCGTAGATCTTCGCCGTCTCCTTGAGGATGTACGGCTTCGGGATGGTGAAGGTCTCGCCGAAGCGGCCGTTGAAGCGCGTGGCGAGGTCGCGGGTGAGCTCCACGTGCTGGCGCTGGTCCTCGCCGACCGGGACCTCGTGGGCCTGGTAGAGCAGGATGTCGGCGACCTGGAGGATCGGGTACGTGAACAGGCCGACGGAGGCGCGGTCGGCGCCCTGCCTGGCGGACTTGTCCTTGAACTGGGTCATACGGGAGGCCTCGCCGAAGCCGGTGAGGCAGTTCATGACCCAGGCCAGCTGGGCGTGCTCGGGCACATGGCTCTGGACGAAGAGCGTGCAGCGCTCGGGGTCGAGACCGGCAGCGAGCAGCTGGGCGGCGGCGAGCCGGGTGTTGGCGCGCAGCTCCGCCGGGTCCTGCGGAACGGTGATCGCGTGCAGGTCGACGACCATGTAGAACGCGTCGTGGGTCTCCTGCAGCGCCACCCACTGGCGGACGGCGCCGAGGTAGTTGCCGAGGTGGAACGAGCCTGCGGTGGGCTGGATTCCGGAGAGCACGCGGGGTCGGTCAGAGGCCATGTTCACCATTCTCTCAGGTCTGTCGAGTCGATCCGGAACTGGTCGGAAACAGGTGGGAACCGATCCGTCTGCTGCGGTGTAACAAGAGTGTGAGAACGCGGGAGGGGGGCCGCATCGTCGATGAGGCCGCGGTGGTCGCACGCGTACGCGCCGGGGAGCCGGAGGCGTATGCGGAGCTGGTGCGGGCCCATACGGGCATCGCGCTCAGGGCGGCCACGGCGCTCGGGGCGGGTGCGGACGCGGAGGACGTGGTGCAGCAGGCCTTCGTCAAGGCGTACTGCGCGCTGGGCAGGTTCCGGGACGGTGCCGCCTTCAAGCCGTGGCTGCTGTCGATCGTCGCCAATGAGACGAGGAACACGGTGCGCACGGCGGCCCGGCAGCGCACGCTCGCCGGCCGGGAGGCGGCTTTCGTGGAGGCGGAGCCGCTGATACCGGAAGCGGCGGACCCGGCGGTGGCGACGCTGGAGACGGAGCGCCGTGCGGCGCTGCTGTCCGCGCTGGAGAAGCTGAGCGAGGAGCACCGCCTGGTCGTCACCTACCGCTATCTCCTGGAGATGGACGAGTCCGAGACGGCCCAGGCGCTGGGCTGGCCTCACGGGACGGTCAAGTCCCGCCTGAACCGCGGTCTGCGCAAGCTGGCCCGACTGCTGCCGGATTTCAGGCCTCGGGAAGGGGGTGACGAGCGTGAGTGAGGGACGGGGTGCATACGACGGTGAGGGCGGCCCTTCGCGGCTGCCGGAGGAGTTGCGGGCGCTGGGCCGGTCCCTGGATGCGCCCTGGAGCGACGGCCCCGGCGGTTCTCCCAGCGCCGAGACGATGGTCGAGCGGGTGCTGGGGCAGATACTGGCCGAGCAGGTGCCGGTCCCGGTGGCCGAGCCCCGGGGCTCCCGTGAGCGGCTGCGCACGGTCCGGCGCTGGACCCGGCTGCGGTGGCGCTCGCTGACCACGGTCCTGTGCGGTCTGCTGACGGTTCTCGTGCTCACACCCCCGGTGCGGGCCGCGGTCTTCGACTGGTTCGGCTTCGGCGGGGTCGAGCTGCGGTACGACCCGTCGGCGGTGCCCTCGCCGGGCGTCTCGGTGCCGGGCTGCGGCACTTCGGTGTCGCTCGGACAAGCCGGGCACCGGGCGGGTTTCGAGCCGCTGGTACCGGACGCGCTCGGCGTGCCGGACACGGTGGCGGTGACGAGCGAGCCGCACGGCCGCTTTCTGGTGAGCCTGTGCTGGCGAGAGGGCGGGCGCACGGTCCGCCTGGACGAGTTTCCGGAGCGGCTGGACGTCGGCTTCACCAAGGTCGTGCGCGAGGCACCGGAGTGGATCGAGCTGGGCAAGGAGCCCTCGGCGGACGGTGTGCAGGACTATGCGCTGTGGTTCCCCCGCCCGCACCTGCTGAGCTTCTGGCTGGTCGACACCGACGGGAACCGCTTCACGCGCAGCGAGCGGACCGCGGGGCCGACGCTGTTGTGGAGCCACCGGACGGGTGCGGGGGCCGTGACACTCCGGTTGGAGGGCGTGGCGTCCGAGCATCGTGCCGCAGAGATCGCGAAGTCGCTGGAGAAGCCCTCGAAATAGCGCGGCCGGGGTGGGAACCCCGACGGTTCGGGCGGTGTACCAGAAGTGACACGCGGTTGCAGAAGGGCCGCACGGCACCGACCGGTTGGGGGACTGGATGCGTTCGTGGAGGGGCAGTCGGGCGAGGGTGCGGGTCGCCGCTCTCTTCACGGCGGTGGTGGCCGTGGCCCTGTGCGGAATGCCGGTGGCCACGGCATCCGACGGGAGCGACGCGGCGGCGCAGGGGCAGGTCCGGGACGTCCCCGACCTGGCAATGATCATCGCGGTCGGCACCGGGCAGACGACGGTGCTGCGTTCCGGTGAGCCGGCCTTCGGCCGCCTGCGCCAGCTGCTGCGGCCGACCTACGCGGGGACGGAGCGGGTGCCGGACGCCTGGGTCGAGGGGCGCTACCCGCCGGTGGACTTCACGGTGGTCTGGGGGCTGACGGGGATCGGAGGCTGGCCGCAGACGAGGCGTCCGCCGGGCGGTGACGTCGCCGTCGAACGGCAGGACCAGCTGCTGGTGGCGGCGGACGGCACGCCCTGGGTACGCAGCGATCCCGCGCCGGCCGTCCAGGACGACGACATCCGCTGGCATCGGGCACCGCGCTCGGTCTTTGTGCAGCTGGAGCAGGCGAAAGTGCTGGGCGACGGGGCGGCCGCGGCCGGACGCGGCGCGAGCGGGGCCGCCGGGCGGCAGGCCACCGGGCAGGGGGCCGGCTGGAGCAGTGTCTGGTGGGCGGTGCCCGGAGGGGCCCTGGGGCTCGCGGTCGGGGTCGGCGGGGCGCTGCTGATACGGCGCGCGGCGGCCCGGCAGGGTGCCGGACCGCCGCGGGAGGAACCACGCCAGGAACTCATCGACCTCTGAGCGTCACCGACGCCATCGATCTTTGACAATTCAAGAGAGGGCCCTGGTCAGCCCAGGTCGATCTCCGGGTACAGCGGGAAGCCGGCCACGAGGTCGGTGGCGCGGTGGGAGATCTCGTCCGCGATCTTCGGGTCGAGGACGTGCTGCGCCTTGGACGGGGCGCCCGACTTGGTGGTGCCCGGCTCGGCGGTGGTGAGGACGCGGTCGATGAGGCCCGCGACCTCGTCCATCTCGGCGGTGCCCAGGCCGCGCGTGGTCAGGGCGGGGGTGCCGATGCGGATGCCGGAGGTGTACCAGGCTCCGTTGGGGTCGGCGGGGATGGCGTTGCGGTTGGTGACGATGCCCGAGTCGAGCAGGGCCGCCTCGGCCTGGCGGCCGGTGAGGCCGTACGAGGTGGCCACGTCGATGAGGTTGAGGTGGTTGTCGGTGCCGCCGGTGACGAGGGTGGCGCCGCGGCGCATCAGGCCCTCCGCCAGTGCGCGGGAGTTGTCGACGATGCGCTGGGCGTAGTCCCGGAAGGAGGGCTGACGCGCCTCGGCGAAGGCGACCGCCTTGGCGGCCATGACGTGCGGGAGCGGGCCGCCGAGGACCATCGGGCAGCCGCGGTCGACCTGGTCCTTGAGGGAGTCGTCGCACAGGACCATGCCGCCGCGCGGGCCGCGCAGCGACTTGTGGGTGGTGGTGGTGACGATCTGGGCGTGCGGGACCGGGTCGAAGTCGCCGGTCAGCACCTTGCCCGCGACCAGGCCGGCGAAGTGCGCCATGTCCACCATCAGGGTCGCGCCGACCTCGTCGGCGATCTCCCGCATGATGCGGAAGTTCACCAGACGCGGGTAGGCGGAGTAGCCGGCGACGATGATCAGCGGCTTGAACTCGCGGGCGGAGACGCGCAGGGCCTCGTAGTCGATGAGGCCGGTGGCGGGGTCGGTGCCGTAGGAGCGCTGGTCGAACATCTTGCCGGAGATGTTCGGCCGGAAGCCGTGGGTGAGGTGGCCGCCGGCGTCCAGGGACATGCCGAGCATGCGCTGGTTGCCGAAGGCCTGGCGGAGCTCGGCCCAGTCGGCCTCGGTGAGGTCGTTGACCTGGCGGGCGCCGGTCTTCTCCAGGAAGGGAGCCTCGACGCGGTCGGCGAGGACGGACCAGAAGGCGACCAGGTTGGCGTCGATGCCGGAGTGCGGCTGGACGTAGGCGTGGCGGGCGCCGAAGAGCTCCTTGGCGTGCTCGGCGGCGAGCGACTCGACGGTGTCGACGTTGCGGCAGCCTGCGTAGAAGCGGCGGCCGATGGTGCCCTCGGCGTACTTGTCGCTGAACCAGTTGCCCATCGCGAGGAGGGTGGCCGGGGAGGCGTAGTTCTCGGAGGCGATCAGCTTGAGCATCTCGCGCTGGTCGGTGACCTCCTGGCCGATGGCGTCCGCGACGCGTGGCTCGACGGCGCGGATCACGTCGAGGGCGGCACGGAAGGCGGTGGACTCGGTGGAGAGGGGCTGCTGCTCTGACATGTCGTCGGCCTCCGGGTGGCGTGGCGTGCAAGCGGTCACGGTTCTCGGTCTGGCCCAGGCGCACGGCACTCGGTCACGCACGGGTCGCTCCCCGATGGTCCGTCCCATCCTTGCGCGCCAGTCACGACCCGTCGATCAGCCTACCGGCCACGCCGGAGAGCGCAGGTCCCGCGTCCACCATGCGAGCGACGATAGGAAGAGGGGGCCGCTGCAGGGCTGCCACACCCCCGGGAGGTCCCGTGACCACGACGGACGCGCTCATCGCCGCCGCCGACGCGCACAGTGCGCACAACTACCATCCGCTGCCCGTGGTCGTCGCCTCCGCGGACGGGGCGTGGATGACGGATGTGGAAGGGAGGCGGTATCTGGACCTGCTGGCCGGTTATTCGGCGCTCAACTTCGGGCATCGCAACCGGCGGCTGGTGGAGGCGGCGAAGGCGCAGCTGGAGCGGGTGACGCTGACGTCGAGGGCGTTTCATCACGACCGGTTCGCGGCCTTCTGCTCCGAGCTCGCCGAGCTGTGCGGGATGGAGCTGGTGCTGCCGATGAACACCGGCGCGGAAGCGGTGGAGACGGCCGTGAAGACGGCCCGGAAGTGGGGCTACCGGGTCAAGGGCGTGCCCGCGGAGATGGCCAAGATCGTGGTGGCGGGCAACAACTTCCACGGCCGTACGACGACCCTCGTCAGCTTCTCCACCGACCCGGAGGCGCGGGCGGACTTCGGCCCGTACACGCCGGGCTTCGAGATCGTGCCGTACGGGGACCTGACGGCGATGCGGTCGGCGGTCACGGAGAACACGGTGGCGGTGTTGCTGGAGCCGATCCAGGGCGAGGCGGGGGTGCTGGTGCCGCCGGCCGGTTATCTGCCGGCGGTGCGGGAGCTGACGCGCGAGCGGAACGTGCTGTTCGTGGCGGACGAGATCCAGTCGGGTCTCGGCCGGACCGGAAAGACCTTCGCGTGCGAGCACGAGGGGGTGGTGCCGGATGTGTATGTGCTCGGCAAGGCACTGGGGGGCGGGATCGTGCCGGTGTCGGCGGTGGTGTCGTCGGCCGATGTGCTCGGAGTGTTCCGGCCCGGTGAGCACGGTTCGACGTTCGGCGGGAATCCGCTGGCCTGCGCGGTGGCGCTGGAGGTGATCGCGATGCTGCGGACGGGCGAGTTCCAGGCGCGGTCCGCGGAGCTGGGCGGTCATCTGCACCGGGAACTGGGGGCGTTGACCGGCACGGGGCGGGTGCGGGCGGTGCGCGGGCGGGGGCTGTGGGCGGGCATCGACATCGCGCCGCAGTACGGCAGCGGGCGGGAGGTGTCCGAGAAGCTGATGGAGCGGGGGGTGCTGGTGAAGGACACCCATGGGCCGACGGTGCGGATCGCGCCGCCCCTCGTCGTCGAGAAGGAGGATCTGAACTGGGGGTTGGCCCAGCTGAGGGGCGTGCTGGGCCTTTAGCGGCTCCTGCGCGTCACAGGATCACATGCGGCAGGAAGCGGGCGTACTCGTCCGTGATCAGGCCGGAGGACTCCCGGATGCCCAGGCCCGCCGACTCGTTGTCGACCACCCAGGCGCCGAGCACGACATGGTTGCCGTCGAAGGCGGGCAGTGGGGCCAACTCCTGGTAGCAGCAGGCCTCTTCGTGCGGGACCGGTTCGGTGCCGGGCTGGTGGATGGTGACGCCGGCTCCCTCGCGGCCCAGCAGGGGCTTGGCGACGTAACCGGTGGTCGAGGCAAGATCTCGGGGGCCGTCCAGATACGCCGGAAGGAGGTTCGGGTGGCCGGGGTACAGCTCCCAGAGGACGGCGAGCAGCGCCTTGTTGCTGAGCAGCATCTTCCAGGCGGGCTCGATCCACAGGGTGGTGCCCGTCCCGCCGCCGTTGTCGAGGGTGTCGAGGACATGACCGGCGAAGCGGTCGGTGGTGAGCCACTCCCACGGGTAGAGCTTGAAGCAGCTGCGGATGAAGCGGAGTTGGTTGTCGACGAAGCGGCCGGAGAGCGGATCCCAGCCGATCTCCTCCATGGAGATCCAGTCGGTGTCCACGCCCGCCTGCTCGGCGGTCTCCTTCAGATAGGCGACGGTCATCAGGTCCTCGCCGAGTTCGTCGGCCGAGGAGTGTGCGAAGTAGAGGGGGCTGCCGGGCGGGAGGAGGGCGGCCTGCTTCTTCCAGGCGGCGACGAGGCGTTCATGGAGGGAGTTCCACTGGTCGGCGCCCGGGAAGCGGTCCTCCATCCAGAACCACTGGGGGGAGGCGGCCTCGACCAGGGAGGTGGGGGTGTCGGCGTTGTACTCCAGGAGCTTCGCCGGTCCCGTGCCGTCGTGGCGGAGGTCGAAACGGCCGTAGACGGAGGGGAGTTCGGCGCGGCGGTGCCAGGCCTCGGCCACCGCCTGGGCCACGCGCGGGTCGGTGATGCCCAGGTCGGGGAAGCGGTCCTGCGTCACGATGTGCTCGGCGGCGGCCAGGCACATGCGGTGGAGTTCCTCGACGACCTCCTCCAGGGCCTCGACCTCGTCGAGGGTGAAGGAGTAGTAGGCGCTCTCATCCCAGTAGGGGCGCAGGGAGCCGTCGGGGTGGCGGGTGACGGGGTAGACGAGACCCTGCTCCTCGACGGTCCGCTGCCAGTCGGGGCGGGGGGTGAGGGTGTGTCGCTGCATGGGTCTCAGCCGCCGGAGCTGCCCTCGCCGCCGCCGAAGCCGCCCCGGGACACCCCGTGGCCGGAACCGCCGGAGGAGCTGCGGGGCTTGGTGAACGACCCGCCGTCGACCCAGCCGTCCTCCTTCTCGCCCCCGTAGTGCCAGGCGCCGTGGACGGAGGTGTTGCTGGACTTGCAGTTCTTGTCGGCGACGACCTTGTAGCCCTTGGCCAGGTTGTAGCTGTCGCGGTCCACGCAACGCTTGTCGGGTTCGGAGGAGCAGGCGGTGAGGGCCGCGGCGAGGAGGCCCATGCCGCCGAGTACGACGGTGCCCGACCGTAGCTGCCGGCGTGTGTCCGCCACGTTTGTGTCTCCCCGTTCGATGTGGCTGTCCTGCGTTGTCCGGGCCACAGCCTAAAGAGAGGTAAGAGCCCAGCCCCAGGCACCCCTCCTGTGGGGCTCTCCCCTACAGTCACTTTGTGATCTTTGGGATGGTGTGCGCGCTGGGCGCGGCGGTCTGCTTCGGTACCGCGACGGTTTTGCAGGCGGTTGCCGCGCGGTCGGCCGACACGGGTGAGGGCGGGGAGGCGGCGCTGCTGCTGCGGGCCCTGCGGCAGTGGCGGTATCTGGCCGGGCTGGCGCTGGACGGGCTGGGGTTCCTGTTCCAGATCGTCGCCCTGCGGTCGATCCCGATCTACGCGGTCGCCGCGGCGCTCGCATCCAGTCTGGCGGTGACCGGGGTGGTCGCGGCGCGACTGCTGCAGGTGCGGCTGAGCGGGACGGAGTGGGGTGCGGTCGGGGTGGTGTGCGCCGGGCTCGCCATGCTGGGGCTCGCCTCTGGGGCCGAGGGGGACCGTCACGGGTCGACGGAGCTGAAGTACGCGATGCTCGCGATCGCCGTCGTGGTGCTGCTGCTCGGGCTGTTCGGAGGGCGGTGGTCCGGGCGGGGGCGGGCGCTGGTGCTCGGCCTGGGAGCCGGGTTCGGGTTCGGGGTGGTGGAGGTGTCGGTGCGGCTGATCGACTCGCTCGCACCGTCGGAGCTGCTCACCAATCCGGCCACCTACGCCCTCGTCATCGGCGGGGGCGCCGCCTTCCTGCTGCTCACGTCGGCGTTGCAGCGCGGCTCGGTGACCACCGCCACCGCCGGGATGGTGATCGGCGAGACGATCGGACCGGCGGCGGTGGGCGTGGTGTGGCTCGGGGACCGCACCCGGGACGGGCTGGCCTGGCTTGCGGTGCTGGGGTTCCTGGTCGCGGTCGCGGGGGCGCTGGCGCTTGCGCGGTTCGGGGAGGCGCCGACCGTGGACGCCCCGACCACGGAAGCGGCCGCGTGAGGGAATCCCGCCGGGACGGCCCGACCAGCTGCGGCCGCGGCGCCGGATCGTGCGGGTGCGCCGGCGGCGCTCCCGCCCGTGCTGCGGGTGTGGCAGGGCGGCCGTCGTGGAAGGGAGAACAGCGCAGTTACGGTTCTGTCGATTCCGGCAGTGCCGCGCACAGCGCGTCCAGGGTGCCCGCCCATGCGCTGTCCGTCGGGGTCCCGTACCCCACCACCAGCGCGTCGTGCGGCTCGACGGTCGCCTCGGGGTGCCGGTAGCGGTGCAGGCCGTGCACCGCGAGGCCCTGCCAGGCCGCCGCCCGCAGCGTCGCCTGCTCGGTGCCCGGCGGCAGCCGCAGCACCACGTGCAGGCCCGCCGCGATACCGGTGGCAGCGACCTGCGGGGCCCGCCGCGCGAGTTCCGCGACGAGCGCGTCACGGCGGCGGCGGTAGCGCAGCCGGGCCGCGCGCACATGGCGGTCGTAGGCGCCGGAGGTGAGGAACTCGGCGAGCGTCAGCTGGTCCAGGGCCCCGCAGGAGTCGATGTGCCCCTTGGCCTTCGCCGCCTCCCGGGCGAGGTCGGGCGGCAGGACCAGCCAGGCCAGTCTGAGGCCGGGGGCGAGGGATTTGCTGGCCGTGCCCGCGTAGACGACGTGGTCCGGGTCAAGGCCCTGGAGGGCGCCGACGGGCTGGCGGTCGTAGCGGAACTCGCCGTCGTAGTCGTCCTCGACGAGCAGACCGCCGGTGCGGCGCGCCCAGTCGACGGCGGCGGCGCGCCGGTCGCGGTGCAGGGTGCCGCCCATCGGGAACTGGTGGGCGGGGGTGAACAGGACCGCGTCCTCGTCGGTCAACTCCCCCGGGTCGGTGCCCCGTTCGTCGAACGGCAGCGGGACCGTCCGCAGACCGGCCTCCGCCAGCAGGTCCCAGTGCACGTACAGGCCGTACGACTCCACGGCGACCGTCCTCGCGCCGCGCGCCCGCAGTGCCGCGCCGAGGATGCGCAGGCCGTGCGAGATGCCCGCGCACACCAGGATGCGTTCGGGGTCGGTGCGTACGCCCCGGGCGCGGGCGAGGTAGTCGGCGAGGGCGGTGCGCAGTTCGATGCGGCCGCGCGGGTCGCCGTAGTCGAGGGCCTGGTGCGGGGCCGTGGTGAGGGCGCGGCGGGCGGCCTTGAGCCACTCGGCGCGGGGGAAGAAGGCCAGGTCGGGGGTGCCGGGGATGAGGTCGTAGGCGGGGCGGTCGACGGTGCGGGAGCGGGGTGCGGGCGCGGCGGGCCGGCTCACCGCCCGGGCGGCCACCCGGGTGCCCGAGCCCTGCCGTGCGGTCAGCCAGCCCTCCGCGACCAGGTCGGCGTAGGCGTCGGCGACCGTGTTGCGGGCGATGCCCAGGTCGGTGGCGAGGCTGCGGGAGGAGGGCAGCCGGGTGCCGGGGGCCAGCCGGCCGGTGCGGACGGCCTCGCGCAGGGCGTCGGTGAGCCCCCGGCGGAGGCCGGGGCCCGTCGGCTCCAGGTGCAGGTCGACGCCCAAAGTGGCCCAGGATTTCGCCATGGGAATGGACCATACCGCTGGGCTGCCTCACTTCTAGGGTCGAGGGCATGACGACAGAAGAAGCCACCGCATACGCGCCCGAGCAGCCCGCCCGGCTGCTCTGGGCCCAGCACGCCCCCGAGGTCTACAAGGCGATGGTCCGCCTCGACGCGGCCGCCCGGCGGGGCCTCGACCCGAAGCTGCTGGAACTGGTGAAGATCCGCGCCTCGCAGCTCAACCACTGTGCGTTCTGCCTGGACATGCACACCAAGGACGCGCTGGCGGCCGGTGAGAGCGTCGAGCGGATCGTCCAGCTCGGCGCGTGGGAGGAGTCCAAGCACTTCTACACGGAGAAGGAGCTCGCCGCCCTGGAGCTGACCGAGGCGGTCACCGTGCTGACCGACGGCTTCGTCCGGGACGAGGTGTACGAGCACGCCGCCAAGCACTTCGAGGAGCCCGAGCTGGCGCAGGTGATCGCCGCGATCACTGTGATCAACGCGTGGAACCGGTTCGGCGTGACCTGCCGCATGGCGCCCGGCCACTACGAGGCGGGACAGCACCAGTGAGCCGTACGACCGTCCTGGACCGTGAGGTCGGGCAGGCCCTGTCCGCGCTCAGCGCGACCGCGAAGAGGGGCCTCGGCGATCCCGCGCTCGCCGAACTGGTCGTGATCCGGGCCTCGCAGCTCAACCACTGCGCGTTCTGCCTCGACATGCATCTCGCCATCGCCCGCAGACACGGCGTGAGCGAGCGGCAGCTCGACCTGCTGGCCGCCTGGGAGGAGGCCGGGGACGACGTCTTCGACGAGCGGGAACGGGCCGCGCTCGCGCTGACGGAGGCGGTCACGGTCCTGACCGACGGGTTCGTGCCCGACGAGGTGTACGCGACCGCGGCCAAGCACTTCGACGAGCCGCGGCTCGCGCATCTCATCGCGCTGATCGTCGCCATCAACAACTGGAACCGGGTGATGGTCGCCCGCCGGATCCCGCCGGGAGGTCACACGTCATGAGCAAGGTGGATGTCTTCCGCGCGCTGCACCGAAGGCGCGCGCCCGGTGACCCGCTCGTCCTGCCCGGCCCCTGGGACGCCGTCAGTGCCCGGGTGTTCGTGGAGGCCGGGTTTCCAGCGCTCGCGACGCCCAGCGCGGGGATCGCCGCCTCCCTCGGACACGAGGACGGGTCCACTCCGGCCGACGAGATGTTCGCCGCGGTGGCGCGCATCGCACGGGCCGTGGACGTGCCGGTGTCGGCGGATGTCGAGGACGGCTACGGGCTCGCGCCCGAGGAGCTGGTGGAGCGGCTCCTGGAGGCGGGCGCCGTGGGCTGCAACCTCGAGGACTCGAACGGGGGTGTCCTCAAGGACCCGCACGAGCACGCCGAGTGGCTCGCCGAGGTGCGGTACGCGGCGGGCGACCGGCTCTTCGTCAACGCCCGCGTCGACACCTTCGTCCACGGGGACGGCAACCCCGAACGGGCCATCGAGCGGGCCGCGTTGTACGTCGCCGCGGGCGCCGACTGCATCTATCCGATCGGCGCCCCGGCGGACGTACTGCCGCTGCTGCGGTCCGGGATCCAGGGGCCGGTCAATGTGCACGGCACACTGGACGGCAGGGGCCCCTCGCCCACCGAACTCGGTGAACTCGGCGCCACCCGCATCACGTTCGGACCCGGGCTGCAGCGCTGGGCTGCGCTGGCACTGCAGGGGATGGCCGAGCAGCTGAACAAGCCGCGGTGATCAGGACAGCCACGCCTTCCACGTCGACGCGTGGCTGTCCACCCACTTCTTCGCCGCCTGCTCCGGGGTCAGCTTCTGATCGGCGATCATCAGGGAGACCTCGTTCTGGTCCTCGGTCGTCCACTTGAACTTCTTCAGGAAGGCCGCCGCCTTGCCGCCCCGCTTCGCGAAGTCCGCGTTGAGGTACTTCTGCAGCGGGGTGTGCGGGTAGGCGCAGGCGACCTTCGCCGGGTCGGTGTCGCAGCCCTCCTTGTACGGCGGCAGCTTCACCTCGGTCATGGGGACCTTCTTGAACAGCCACTGCGGCGCGTACCAGTACGTCAGGAAGGGCTTCTTCTCCTTGGCGAACTGTTTCATCTGGGTGATCTGCGCGGCCTCGGAACCGGCGAACACCACCTGGTAGTCCAGCTTCAGGTTCTTCACCAGCGCCTTGTCGTTGGTGACGTAGGACGGTGAGCCGTCCATCAGCTGGCCCTTGCCGCCGCTCTCAGCGGTGCGGAACAGCGACGCGTACTTGTTGAGGTTCTTCCAGTTGGTGATGTCGGGGTGCTGCTTGGCCAGGTACGTCGGCACGTACCAGCCGATGTGGCCGGTCACCCCGAGGCCGCCGCCGCGCGCGATGGTCTTCTTGTCGTCGACGTAGCGCTTCTCCTGGTCGGGGTGGCCCCAGTCCTCCAGGATGGCGTCGACGCGGCCCTGGCTGAGCGCGTCCCAGGCGGGGACCTCGTCCACCTGGACGGTGTCGACCCGGTAGCCCAGCTTGTGCTCCAGCAGGTACTGGGCGACGGCCACGTTGGACTGCGCGCCCACCCAGGACTGGACGGACAGGGTCACGGACTTGGCGCCCTGCGCGTTGGCGAACGGGGACGCCTGCTTGGTCATGTCGGCCGCACCGCAGCCGGTGAGCAGCACCAGGGAGCCCACCACGGCGGCCGCACTCAGCGTCGTACTCGTACTCGTACGAAGTCGCATGTCACGCTCCCTTCTTCGCACGGCGTTCGGTCGGCTGGGTCACCCGGTCGAGCATCAGGCCGAGGCAGACGATCGCGGCGCCCGCCACCAGGCCGGTCGCCAGGTCGCCCTGTGCCAGGCCGAAGACGGTGTCGTAGCCGAGCGCGCCACCGCCGACCAGGCCGCCGATGACGACGACGGCGAGGACGAGGACCACGCCCTGGTTGACGGCGAGCAGCAACGCCGGTCGGGCGAGCGGGAGTTGCACCTGGCGCAGCTGCTGGGCGGGGGTCGCGCCCAGCGAGCGGGCCGACTCCAGGGCGGCCGGGTCGACCTGACGCAGGCCCTGCGTGGTGATGCGGACGACGGCGGGCAGCGCGTAGACGACGGCGGCCGCCGCCGCGGGCGCGCGGCCCACGCCGAACAGCGCGACCACCGGGATCAGGTACACGAACTGCGGCATCGTCTGGAAGACGTCCAGGACGGGGCGGAGCAGACGCTCGAACCGGTCGCTGCGGGCCGCCGCGATACCGATGGCGAAGCCCAGGACCAGGGTGACGGCGACGGCCGCCAGTACCTGGGAGAGGGTGTCGAGCGAGGGCTGCCACACGCCGAGCACGCCGATCGCGGCCATGGCGAGGACCGCGGTGAGCGCGGTGCGCCAGGTGCCGATCAGCCAGGCGAGAGCGGCGACGACGAGCAGGACCGACCACCAGGGCAGCCCCTGCAGGCCGCTGCGGACCGGGTTCAGCACCCAGGTCGTGAAGTGGCCCGCCCAGTCGGCGGTGCCGCCCACGACGGGCACGCCCGAGTACAGGTGCGCGGTCATCCAGTCGACGGCACGGTTGACCGGCTCGGCGATGTCGAACGTCCAGGAGCCGGGCCAGTCGAGGCGGCCCGCCAGCCGTCCGGCGAGCGCGACGGCCACGGCGGCGGCAGCGGCGTAGAGCCACGGCCTCAGGCTTCCGGGCTCCTCGCCGGACTGCTCGCCCGCGGCGCCGGTCACGCGGTCCAGTACGACGGCGAGCAGCACGATCGGGATGCCGGCCGCGAGCGCCGCGCCCACGTCGACCGAGGCCAGCGCCTGGTAGACGCGGTCACCGAGGCCGCCCGCGCCGATGACGGAGGCGATGACGGCCATCGACAGCGCCATCATGATCGTCTGGTTGAGGCCGAGGAGGAGTTCCTTGCGGGCCAGCGGGATGCGAGCGGTCAGCAGGCGCTGGGGCGCGGTGGCGCCGAGCGAGTCGACGGCCTCCAGGACCTCCTTGTCGGCGCCCTGCAGACCGAGGGCGGTGAGCCGGGCCATCGGCGGGGCGGCGTAGACGACGGTCGCGAGGACGGCGGCGGGCACGCCCATGCCGAAGATCAGGACGACGGGCAGCAGATACGCGTAGGCGGGCAGCACCTGCATGGTGTCGAGGACCGGGCGCAGACCGCGGTCGAGGCGGCCGGAGAGCCCGGCGGCGAGCCCCAGGACCACACCGACGGCGACCGACACGAGTACGGCGACCACCATGAGCGCGAGGGTCTGCATGGTCGGCACCCACATGCCGAGCAGACCGCAGGCCAGGAACGCGGCGCCCGTGCCGAGGGCGAGCCGCACTCCGGCGACGCGCCAGGCGACGAGGGCGCCGATGGCCGTGACGCCGGCCCAGCCCGCGGCGAGGAGGACCAGGTACACGGCGTGCACGGAGATCACGACGGCGTTGCTGATGTAGCCGAAGAAGTAGAGGAACAGCGGGTTGCTGTCCCGGTTGTCGATGATCCAGTTGCTGGCGGTGGTGAGCGGCTTGGTGAGGTCGACGGTGAGGGCCGCGGGCCAACTGCCGCTGGCCCAGCGGGCGTTGGCGAGGGGGACCAGGACCGCGGCGGCGAGCGCGAGCATCAGCAGCTTCTGGACGGCGCGGTGTTTCAGCAGACCGCCGGGCAGTGCGCGCGGGGCGGATGCGGTGACGGTGGCCATCAGGCCGCCTCCTTCCGCGGCTGGGTTCCGGCGACGACGCCGAGGAGCCTCTCGTGGTCGACGACACCCAGGCAGCGGCCGTCGTCGACCACGCAGGCCGGCTTGCCGCTTGCGGCCACGACCTTGATCGCGTCGGCGACGAGCTCACCGGGCGCGAGCGCCCCCGGATGCTCCGTGCCGCCGCAGTCCCCGGGCCGCATGGCCGTGCGTACGGTCATGACCTGCTCACGGGAGACGTCGCGGACGAACTCGCGGACGTAGTCGTCGGCCGGGCTGCCGACGATCTCCTCCGGGGTGCCCAGCTGGACGACCCGGCCGTCGCGCATCAGGGCGATGCGGTCGCCGAGCTTCAGGGCCTCGCTCAGGTCGTGGGTGATGAAGACCATCGTGCGGCCCTCCTCGCGGTGCAGGCGGACCACCTCCTCCTGCATGTCCCGCCGGATCAGCGGGTCGAGGGCGCTGAACGGCTCGTCGAACAGCAGGACCTCGGGGTCCACGGCGAGGGCGCGGGCGAGACCCACGCGCTGGCGCTGGCCGCCGGAGAGCTGGCTCGGGCGGCGCTGCTCCATGCCGTCCAGGCCGACCTTGGCGACGACCTCCTGGGCGCGTGCCCGCCGCTCGGACCTGCCCACGCCCTGGATCTCCAGGCCGTAGGCCACGTTGTCGAGGACCGTGCGGTGGGGCAGGAGGCCGAAGTGCTGGAAGACCATGGCGGCGCGGTGGCGGCGCAGTTCGCGCAGGCGGGACTTGTCCATGGCGCGGACGTCCTCGCCGTCGATGGCGATCGTGCCGGCCGTCGGCTCGATCAGCCGGGTCAGACAGCGCACCAGCGTGGACTTGCCGGAGCCGGACAGGCCCATCACCACGAACACCTCGCCCTTGCGTACGTCGAAGGAGACGTCACGCACGGCGGCGGTGCAGCCCGTGCGGGCGCGGAGTTCGGCGGGTTCCAGCGAGGTCAGTCCGTCATCGGCGGGGACCCGGTCGGCCTTCGGGCCGAACACCTTCCACAGCCCCTCGACGGAGAAGACCGGCTTGCTCATCACGTTCGTCGCGTTCATCACGCACCACTTCCGATCAGGTCTACGGCTTTCTCCCCGACCATCAGCACTCCGATCATCGGGTTCACGGCGGTCATGGTCGGGAACACGGAGGCGTCCGCGATGCGGATGCCCTCCAGACCGCGGATCCTCAACTGCGGGTCGACGACGGCCAGTTCGTCGTCGCTCGCCCCCATACGGCAGGTACCGGCCGGGTGGTACACGGTGTGCGCGACCTTGCGCGCGTACTCGCTCAGCTCCTCGTCGCCGGTGATGTGCGGGCCGGGCGCCACCTCGCGCTTGAGCCAGCCGGCCAGCGGCTCCGTCGCGGCGATCTCGCGGGCGATGCGGATGCCGTCGACCAGGGTGCGGCCGTCGTAGTCGTCCTCGTCCGTGAAGTACCGGAAGTCGAGGGCGGGCTTGACCGACGGGTCGGCGCTGGTCAGGTACAGCCGGCCGCGGCTCTTCGGCTTCGGGATGTTGGGCGTCATCGAGACGCCGTACCGGGGCCGTTCGTAGCCGAGCCGCTCCGGGTTGTCCGTGAAGGGCACCTGGTAGAAGTGGAACATCAGGTCAGGGCCCTGGTGTCCGGGGTCGCGGCGCACGAACAGCCCCGCGTCGCTGTCCATCGCGGAGTTCTCCGGGAGGGGGCCGTGGGTCTCCCAGACGATCACCGACTCGGGGTGGTCGAGGAGGTTCTCGCCGACGCCCGGCAGATCGAGCGCCACGGGTATGCCGAGCGCCTCCAGGTCCTGCCGGGGACCGATGCCCGAGTGCAGCAGCAGCCGCGGGGAGTCGACGGCACCGGCGCACAGCAGCACCTCGCTGCGCGCCCGCACGAGAATCTCCTCGCCGTCCTTGGTGCGGACGTGCACTCCCTCCGCCCGGGTGCCGTTCAGCTCCAGCTTGTACGCCCAGGTCTCCAGGAGGATCGTCAGGTTCTCGCGCTCGTCCATCACCGGGTGCAGATACGCCACCGACGCCGACGACCGCTTGTTGTTCTCGGGGTGGTAGGCGAGGTCGAAGAAGCCCACGCCCTCGCTGAAGGGCGAGCGGTTGAAGCCCTCGATCCGGGGAACTCCGACTGCCTGCTGCGCGGCGTCGACGAAGTCCCGGGCGATGTCGTTGCGGTCCTTCTCGTCGACCGGGACGATGTTGTTCTTCAGCCGGGCGTAGTACGCCTCCATCGGCACCGCGCCCCAGCCCTTGGCGCCGGCCTCCTCCCACTCGTCCCAGTCGGACGGCAGCGGCTTGAAGGCGATCAGCGTGTTGTGCGAGGAACAGCCACCGAGCACCCGGGCCCGGCTGTGCCGGATGTGCGAGTTGCCGCGTGGCTGCTCGGTGGTGGGGTAGTCGTAGTCCAGCTCACCGCCGAGGAGGCCCATCCAGCGGCGCAACGTCAGCACGTCCTCACGGCCGACGTCACTGGGCCCGCCCTCGATGACGGCGACGGTGACGTCCGGGTCCTCGGTGAGGCGGGAGGCGATGACGGACCCTGCGGTCCCGCCGCCGATGACGACGTAGTCGTAGATCTGGGTGTTCTCGGGCATGGGGTGGTAACTCCAGGGAGGATCAGGCGCGCCCCATAGGGGCGCGGGGAACTGCGCGACCAGCCACGGCGCAGCCGCAGACGAACGACGGCCTGCAAACGGCACCCAGCGGCGCGCAGCGCAGTTTCAGCCGCTGAACCAGCGGACGGGCTTCGGCGCGAGGTTCTGGTACACGTGCTTGGTCTCGCGATACTCGGAGAGCCCCGCAGGGCCCAGCTCACGCCCCACCCCGCTCTTGCCGAACCCGCCCCACTCCGCCTGCGGAAGATAGGGATGGAAATCGTTGATCCAGACGGTGCCGTGCCGCATCCGGCCGGCCACCCGCCGGGCCCGTCCCGCGTCGGCGGTCCAGACGGCACCCGCGAGTCCGTACTCCGTGTCATTGGCGAGGGCCACCGCCTCGTCCTCGGTACGGAACGTCTCCACCGTGAGGACCGGTCCGAAGACCTCTTCGCGCACGACACGCATCTCGCGGTGGCACTGGTCGAGAACGGTCGGCTCGTAGAAGTAGCCGCCCGCGGGACGCTCCGGAGACGGCTCGGGGCGCTTGCCACCGGTCCGCAGCACCGCACCCTCGGCCAGCGCGGAGGCGACGTACGACTCGACCTTGGCGCGCTGCTGCGCGGAGACGAGGGGGCCGCACTCGACGCCGTCCTCGGTGCCGCGGCCCAGGCGGATCCGGGCGGCCCGGCGGGCGAGCTCGGCGACGAAGCGCTCCCGTGCGGACTCCTCGACGATGAGGCGGGAGCCGGCCGAGCAGACCTGGCCGCTGTGGATGAAGGCCGCGTTCAGGGCCTGGTCGACGGCGGTGTCGAAGCCTTCGTCCGTCGCGCAGGCGTCGGCGAAGACGACGTTGGGGTTCTTGCCGCCGAGTTCCAGGGCGACCTTCTTGACGCTCGGGGCGGCGGCCTGCGCGACCTTGGTGCCGCTGACCAGGCCGCCGGTGAAGGAGACCAGGTCGACGTCGGGGTGCTCGGCGAGCCGGGCGCCGACCGTGTGGCCGGGGCCGGTGACGATGCCCGCGACGCCGGTGGGGAGCCCGGCCTCGGAGAGCAGGTCGATGAGCGCGATGGTGGTGAGCGGGGTGATCTCGCTCGGCTTGATCACGAAGGTGTTGCCCGCCGCGAGAGCCGGGGCGATCTTCCAACTGGCTTGGAGGAGGGGGTAGTTCCAGGGGGTGATCAGCGCGCAGACCCCGACCGGTTCGTGCACGACGACACTGTGGATGTCGGGCGAACCCGCGTCGACGACCCGGCCCGGAGCCTCGCCGGCCACCAGGTCGGCGAAGTAGCGGAAGGCGTCGGCGACGCAGTCGATGTCGACCCGCCCCTCCTCGACGGTCTTGCCGGCGTCGCGGCTCTCCAGCAGCCCGAGCCGCTCGCGGTCGCGCACGAGCAGGTCGGCGACGCGGCGCAGCAGCGCGGCGCGCTCGGCCACGGGGGTGCGGGGCCAGTCGCCGTGGTCGAAGGCGCGCCGGGCGGCCGCGACCGCCAGGTCGGTGTCCTTCTCGTCTCCCTCCGCAACCAGAGCGAAGCCCTGGCCGTCCGCGGGGTCGATGATCTCGCGCGTGGCGCCGGAGACGGCTTCTCGCCACTCCCCTGCCACGTGGATGGTCGCCTGCGCGTCCAGCCCCTGGGTTTCCGCTCTCTCCGCCATGATCCGTACTGCCTTCCGTTCCTGTTCGGTGCCTCTGAGTGACACGTGTGTCCCTCATGAGGACCGTGAGCGCCTGCCCCCCGCCTTCGGTTGCATGCGCAATCCATGGCGGAAAGTGCGCTGCGTCACTGAAAATGCGGGCAAACAGGGCGAAACAGAAGCGGAGTGGAACGGAGAGCGGTCAGTCGGTCCCCGGGTTCGCCTCACAGGTCGTGTAGGGCGGGCAGAACCAGTCCAACGCCGTGGTGAGCTGCGCGAGCTGGTCCTCGTGGCTGTCGGAGTCCGGGCCGTAGGAGGCGATGGCGTAGATGTTGCCGTCCGCCGCGACGAAGCGCTCGTCGTAGACGTGCCAGGTGCCGATGTCGGGCTCGCCCTTGAGCGTGTCGGCCCGGTACTCCAGCCGTGAGCCGATGAACTCGCCGTCGTCGAGCTTCTGCAGATCGAGCTTCTTGAAACCGGCGGGCTTGGGGGTCTGGTCGGACAGATACAGCTGGAAGGAGGCGTCGGGGGACGACTCCTGCACCTGGTACACCTGCAGCCGGTGCTTCCGGTCGGCGCTGCGGTAGTTGACCACGGCCATCCCGTACATGGAAGCGACGCTGCTGCGCGACCACCCCTCGGGTATCGCGATCCGGAACCCCTCCGTGTCGTCCCGCAGCTCGTACCCCGCGGGCGGCGCGGAGGCCGACGGGGACGGCGATGCCGTGTCGTCGGCGAACGGCGACTGGGACACTTCCGGCGGCACGGAGGCCGTCTGGGACGGGGCGGCACTCGCCGCCACGTGCTTCTTCCCCGAACCGTCGTCCTTGCCGACCACCAGGGTCAGTACGAGGCTCACGGCGACCCCGACCACGGCGGCACCGACGACCACGGACCAGACGAGCCGCCGGTTGAGCCCCGGGGCGGGGGCGGCGGGTGCGGGGAGCGGCTCGGGGGGCGTCCAGGAGGCACCACTGGACCACTCCGGCACGGTGCCCTCGGTCCCCGGACCGTGCCAGGCGCTGTCCACACCGCTGCCGGGCCAGCCCTGCGCGCCTACGGTGGGCGTCTCCGGCCCGACGGTGGGAGTCCCTGTCCCCACGGTGGGCGTCGAGGTCGGGGGCGCCGGGTAGGCCGGGCCGGTGACCGGCGGCGCCTGCTCCGCAGGCGGCGGTGTCGGCAGCGTCGGTTCGGCCGCCGGGGGCCCGCCCGTGCCGTCCTCCCAGCGCTGGGTGTCCTCGTTCCAGTACCGCTGTCCCCCGCTCATCGTGTCCCTCTCACCGCCCCAGGAGGCCGGCCAGGGCGCCGGCGGAGGACAGGAAGGTGACCAGGGCCTGGGAGTCGGTGAGCAGTTCGCGCAGGCGCTGGCGGCGGTTGGGCGCCGCCTGGCCGGTGCGGGTGATCTCGGTCTCCGTGTCGGCGAGCGCCTGGCCCAGCGCGACCGTCTGCTCGGTGCTGTTCACCAGCGCCAGGTCCTCCCGCAACTTCCGCACCGCCACGAGGAGTTGCCGGGTCTCCTCGTCCGGCTGCGCTCCCGTGCCCTGGTGCACATGGCTCTCGGCGCTTGCGTTGTGGCCGGCGGCGACCGCGTTGTTGCTGCCCGAGATGTCACCGATGCTGATGCTCGGCTGTTCACTGGCCATTGCTGTCGGCCCCCTTCTGCGGCGCCGCGCCGCCCGAGACATGGGAATCAGAGGAGTAGGACGACGAGGCGGAGTTCTGCATGCCCGCCGCGATCGAGTTGTTGCTGCCGGAGATGTTGCCGATGTTGACGTCGCCGTTGCTGATGTTCACGATCTTCTGCATGAACTCGCCGGTCTCGTAACCGGCTTCGGCGAGCGCTGCCCGGACCCCGTTGGCGACCCGGTCCTGCACGCTCTTCAGATAGCGCGCCACGTCCATCTCCTGGAAGAGCGAACCGGTCTGCACCGAGCCCAGTTCGCGCACCGAGAGCGCCGGGCCGTCGGGCAGCGCGCCCGCGTATCCGCCGGTCAGCAACCGCCACACGTACACCAGGCCGCGGCCGAGCTGGGCGAGCGAGCGCCCCGCCGAGGCGGGCACCAGGACGACGGCGCCGGCCGCCTTGCCCAGCACGTTGTTGTTGCGGAACCGGTGCGCCGTACGGTCGGCGTCCTTGAACTCCGCACGCACCGGCGTCAGCACATGCGGCGCGATCTCCAGCATCAGCATCCGGCCCTGGGTGTGGATGCGCACGAAGACCGTGACGACCAGCTCCTCCTCCCAGCCGCCGACGCGGATGCGCAGGAAGTGCCGCCGCTTCTCGGCGCCCTCCTCGACCGCCCGCGCCCGGTGCTCCTCGAAGGCCTGCGGGGTGTACGGCGCCTGGTCCCGGGTGAGCAGCCCCTCCACGGGCAGGAACACGCACTCGTCGATCTCCAGCCAGCGCAGCCGGTCGCGGACGCCGGGGCCCGCGTACTCGGCCGGGACGCGGAGCTGTTCGAGCAGCGGGCGGATCCGCTCCAGGATCGCGCGGTTGCTGAGCGGCTGCTGCTTCTTCAGCTCGTCCCGCCGCAGTTCGACGGCGAGCACCCAGGTGTTGTACGCCGCTCCGGCCCCGCAGAACGGACGCGCCTCGTGGTACATGACCAGCGGTGCGTGCTGCTCGATGCGGATGCGCTGCTTCAGCCGCTGGAAGCGCGGGTTCTCGGCCTGCTCGGCGGGGTCGGAGGCGGCGTCCGGGAAGCGCTGCGGGGAGAGCTCGGCGGCCAGGGCGCGGCTGAACTGGTGCCGCTGGATGTGCACGCACCAGGCGATGAGCGCGAACACGGCGAGCGTGAGCCAGGCCTGCCACGGCTTGATCGCGTCGGCGAGGCTGCCCGGCGAGAGCGCATCGCTGACGCTCGGCGAGTCCGAGTATCCGTAGTCCGAGCCGTACGAGCCGTACGAACCGTAGGAGGAGCCGTCGTCCGAGCCGCCGCCGAACGCGGCGATGACGAGCAGGACCAGTATCGTCGCGAAGAAGACACGGCCCCACCAGCGGACGAGGAACGCGGCGATCCGGCGGTACAGCGGCGGCTGTTCGCCGCGCCCCCTCACCCACGGCGCGAGGGCGAGCAGCACGCTCGGCCACAAGAAGAAGAGCAGAAGCCCTCCGCTGAGGCCCGAGCCGACCACCCACAGCCCGAGGATCGCCCCGGCCCACAGCAGCTCCTGGCGGCGGGCGCGCAGGGCGTGCGCGAGGACGCGGGCGGCGTCGAAGCCGAGCGAGGGCGCCACGATCCGCTGCTCGTTGAGGTGCAGTTCCTCGATCACGCGGTCGCGGTAACCGGAGTCCAGATAGGTGCCCGCGCACAGCAGCCGGGTCGCCTCGCTGGCGTGCGGCGGAGTGGGCGGTGGTGTGGGCGGCGCCCCTGTGGGCGTCGTCGGCTGCGGTTGCTGTGGCACAAATGCGGTGCTCACGCGAACTCCCCCGATGCGTGGAAAGACCGTTGTCAGACGTTCAGTTGACAAACCATCAGCATAGAGGGGCGGATGGGACCGGTGGAAGCGGAATGCCAAGGGACGAACACGGAGAGCAGGGATGGACGCCCCGATATTCTTTGACTAAGGTCAAAGAATGGAGCCAGGACATACGGAGCCGGTGTCGACGGAGCAGGTGGCGGCCCTCCGCCGGTTCAACCGCTACTTCACCCGCCGTATCGGGGCGCTGGACGATCACTACCTCGGCCAGGACCGCCCGCTCGGTGAGGCCCGTCTGCTGTTCGAGATCGCCGAGAACCCGGGCTGGGTCTCGCTGCGGGAACTCAGGAGCCGGCTGGGTCTCGATGCCGGCTACCTCAGCCGCATGGCGAAGGCGCTGGAGGCACAGGGCCTGGTCCGGCTCAGTGTCCACCCGGACGACAACCGGCTGCGCACGGCCGAACCGACGCCCGCCGGACGCGTCGAGGTCAAGGAGCAGAACCGCCGGGCCAACGCCCTCGCGGCAGGCCTGCTGGACACCCTCACCCCTGGCCAGCGCGCGCAGCTGATCGAGGCGATGGCCACCTCGCAGCGTCTGCTGCGGCTGGCCGCCATCACCGTGGAACTCGTCGACGGCGGCTCCCCGGACGCCCGCGCCTGCCTGGACGCGTACGCCGCCGACATCGACGCACGCTTCCCCGAGGGCTTCGACAAGTCCGACCTGGTGGGCCCGGAGGAGGTGTCCGGGGAGGCGGGCGCGTTCTTCGTCGCGTACGAGGAGGGCCGCCCGGTGGGGTGCGGCGCGCTGCGCCGGCTGGAGCCCGGCGTCGGCGAGATCCGGCACGTGTGGGTGCACCCGCAGGCCCGGCGCCTCGGCCTCGCCCGCCGGATCCTCGGCGCACTGGAGGACGCGGCGGCCGCGCGCGGCTGCAGCGTCGTACGCCTCGACACCCACGCGAGCCTCACCGAGGCGCAGGCCATGTACCGGGCGTCCGGCTACACGGAGATCCCCGCCTACGTCGACCACGTGTACGGCGACCACTGGTTCGAGAAACGGCTGTCAGGTCCGGCCGGCTGACCACTGGGCGAGCAGCTCCCGCACGGTCCGCCGCAGCCAGGCGTGCGCCGGGTCGGCGTCGTGCCGCGGATGCCAGGCGAGGCCGAGGTGCAGCGACGGGAGCTTGAGCGGCACCTCGAAGGTGACCAGGTCCAGGGTTGCCGCGGACGGCAGGGCCCACGAGTTGATCAGTCCGACGAGGTCGGTGTCCCGGACGATGAACAGCGAGGCCGGGAAGGTGGCGACCGCTCCCACCACCCGCCGTTTCAGGCCGAGTTCGGCGAGGGCGGTGTCCACGGGCCCGTGCAGCCTGCCCCGCCGCGACACGGTCAGGTGATCGGCCTCCGAGGCGAACCGCTCCGCGGTCAGCTCGCCCTCCAGCAGCGGGTGTCCTGCCCGCACGACCCCCACCATCCGGTCCTCGTGCAGGGCCTCCACATGCACCTCGGGTGCCGTGGTGTCCACGACCCCGATCTCGAGATCGGCGGTCCCCTCGCGCAGGACGGGTGTGTCCACATGGCTCTCCGCCAGGAACCGGATACGGATGCCGGGCGCCTCCTCGGCGGCGCGGGCGAACAGCGCGGCGCCGCAGGCGGCGGGGACGGCGTCGTGGCCGATGATCGTGAGGGTGCGCTGCACGGTCCTGAGGTCCGCGTCCCGGCCCGGCGCGAACAACGCGCGGGCCCGCTCCACCACCGCACTGACCTCGGCCCGTACGGCCAGCGCGTGCGGCGTCGGCACCATCTGCCGTCCGGCCCGCACCAGCACCGGGTCGCCGAGCGCCTTGCGGATCCGGCCAAGGGTGCGGGACATCGCCGGTTCGGAAAGATGCAGCCGACGGGCGGCGCCGCCCACGCTCTGCTCCTCCAGCAGCACATCCAGGGCGACCAGCAGATTCAGATCCAGACCGCTTGATTGCGTCACACGCATCGATCCCTTGCAAAGCTTGCACTGGAGTGCAGGACGTGACCGAGCCTACGGTGACAGGGCGTCCCACACCACCCGTCGAGCTCCCCGGGAGGAGCCATGCCCCCGCACGCCCTGAAACGGTCCACCCTGCTGGCACTGTGCGCCTGCGTCCTGGTCGCCCAGAGCATGGTCGCCGCCATCAACCTCCTGATACCGCAGCTGAGTTCGTCGTCCCTGCATCCCTCGCACGCCGAGATCCTGTGGACGGTCGACGCGTACGTCATCGTCTTCGCCTCCCTGCTGATCCCGGCCGGTGCGCTCGGCGACCGGTACGGCCGCAAGGGCGCCCTGCTCGTCGGCCTCGGCCTGTTCGCGGCGGGCGCGGCCACCAGCGCGCTCGCGCCGAGCCCCGCGCTCCTCATCACCGGGCGCGGTGTCTCCGGCGCGGGGGCCGCGCTGATCACCCCGGCCACGATGTCGATCCTGATGCGCCTCGCCGGCCCGGAACGCCGGGCACAGGCCATGGCCTCCTGGACGCTCGCCATCGGCCTCGGCGGCATGTTCGGCAACCTCGGCGGCGGTCTGGTCGGCCAGTTCCTCACCTGGCGCGCCCTGTTCGGCGCGATGGTCCCCCTGGCCGCGCTGCTCGCCGTGACCGTCGCGGTCACCACCCCGCGCACGGCACGAGCCGCCGGCAACCATCTCGACCCGCTGGGCACCCTGCTGCTCACCGCGGCCCTGGTCGCACTCCTCTTCGGCATCATCGAGGGCCCGGCGTACGGCTGGGGTTCCGCGCGCATCCTGGCCGTCTTCGCGGCGGGCGCCCTCCTCACGGCCGCCTTCACGCTCCACGCCCTGCGCTCCCGCACCCCCCTCCTCGACCCCCGGATGTTCCGCTCCACCGGCCTGCGCGCCACGACCCTCGGCATGACGACCGGCTTCTTCGGCCTCTTCGCCCTCTTCTACGTCAACTCCCAGTACCTGCAAGGCGTGAAGGGCTACGGCCCCGCCGTCACCGGGGTCGCGATCGTGCCGCTTATCGTCGGCATGGCGCTCGTCCCGAAGCTGGCGGCGCGCTGGGCGTCCCGCCCCCGCCCGGTCATCGGCACCGGTCTCGCTCTGATCGGCCTCGGCCTGCTCGGCGCGTCCACCGCGGACGCGGGCACGCCCTACGCCCTCTACGCCTGCTGGCTGCTCGTCATCTCGGCCGGCGCGGGCCTGTCGATGCCGGCCCTCACCCTCGGCGTCGTCACGTCCCTCCCCGCCCACCAGGCGGGGCTCGGCTCCGGCCTCGGCACCTCGGCCCGCGAGATCGGCGCGGCCCTCGGCGTCGCCGTCACCGGCACGGTCCTGGCCTCCCACCCCACCTTCACCGACGGCATGGGCCCGGCCCTGCGGACGGTGGGCGTCCTGGTCCTGGCAGCAACGGCGGCAGTCGTGTCCGGCCACCACGCAAACACCGCCCCCACCCGCCCGACAACCTCACCCACCCGCCCCAAGCAGCCCATCGCATGACCGCCGACCTCCGTCGAACAGGCCCCCGTTGCAGCGGATCCGCGGGGCCGCTGGAACGGATCGCGTAGACGGTGCCGTCGGCTGCAGGAAGCCGTGGTCGATCACCCGGCGAGCAGGAGGGGCGAAGCCCGCCCTCGACGTGCGCGCGGCCCGTGCCCCGGCCCGGCAGGATCCTCCGCGACACGCCTCCCACCTCGGGAGCGAGGCCCACCAGCCCGCTGGAGCAGATCGCACACAGCATCCCGTCGACCGCACGGAAGCGATGGTCGATCACCCGTCGAGCAGGCCGTTGCGCAGCCGCCCTCAGCGGGTGCGGGGCGCGACCCGCAACACAGTCAGCACCGCGCCCCCGCCGGGCAGAACGAGCGCACCGCCATCCGCAGCGGCGCCCGGACCTGCTCCGGGGCGAGGTCCGCGGGGCCACTGGAGCGGATGGCATAGAGCGTGCCGGCGGCTGACCGGAAGCGGTGGTCGATGACCTGACGGGTGCCCTTGTGCTGGTCGTCGTAGCGGTACGTCAGCTCCGCCCAGGTGTCGCCGTGGTCGCGCTCGACGACCCGGTAGCCGGGCTGCTTGGCGAAGCCGTAGCCGGGGTCGGTCTCGGCGAGGGTCAGGGAGTCGTAGGGGGTGGGTTCGGTGACCTCGAAGATCTGCAGCTGGCGGCCGTCGGAGGGGGCGTCGTAGTAGACGATCCGCGCGAGCTTGCCCTGTTCCTCACGCCGGGTCCAGCCCTTCGGGACGTCGACCGAGTAGCCGACGGGGTCCTGCGCGCGGCGGTAGCCGACCGAGGGCGACGAGGACGAGGACGTCAGGAGCGAGGCCGACGCGGTGGGGGTGGGCGTCGGACTCTGCGGCGGGGTCGTCGTGGCCGTGACGCTCACACTCGTCGCGGGCACGGCCCCGGTGCCGCGCGCGTGGTCGCGGGTGAGGTACCAGGCGCCCGCTCCGGCGCCCGCGCCGAGGACGAGCGTGGCCGCAAGGACGGCCAGGACACGGCGGGCCCTGCCGCGCGGCTGCGCGGGAGGCGGCGGTGGCGGCCACGTCGGCGGCAGGACACCGCCCGTGTGGGTCGGAGCGAAGGCCCACGGGGGTGGCGCCTGGCCCGTCTGTGTCTCGGCCGACGACCACGGCGGTGGAGTCGCCGGCTGCTGGGCGGCCCAGGCCGCCTGGCCTCTCTCCTCGCTCGGTTCCCGCTCCGGCCCGGAACCGGAGCGTCCGTCGTCGTAGCCGTACCGACCGCTCATGACACGCCCCCCGAATCACCCCATTGGGTACCGCTTCTGACGGTAGCGGCGAAAACGGCCACGGGCCCCGTTCCGGAAGGAACCGGAACGGGGCCCGTGCAGGGTCGTGACAGAACCGTGAAGCCTTTCGGCTCGGTTCAGATGAGGCCGAGACCGCGGACCGCCTCGCGCTCCTCCTCGAGCTCCTTCACGGAGGCGTCGATGCGGGCGCGGGAGAACTCGTTGATGTCCAGGCCCTGGACGATCTCGTACTTGCCGTCCTTGGTGGTGACCGGGAAGGAGGAGATCAGGCCCTCCGGGACGCCGTAGGAGCCGTCCGACGGGATGCCCATGGAGGTCCAGTCGCCGTCCGCGGTGCCGTTGACCCACGTGTACACGTGGTCGATGGCCGCGTTGGCGGCGGAGGCCGCGGAGGACGCGCCACGGGCCTCGATGATCGCCGCGCCGCGCTTGGCGACGGTCGGGATGAACTCCTCGGCCAGCCACTTCTCGTCGTTCACGGTCTCGGCGGCGTTCTTGCCGGCGACCGTGGCGTGGAAGATGTCCGGGTACTGGGTGGCGGAGTGGTTGCCCCAGATCGTCAGGCGCTTGATGTCGGCGACCGTCGAACCCGTCTTCTTCGCGAGCTGGGTCAGCGCACGGTTGTGGTCGAGGCGGGTCATCGCGGTGAAGCGCTCGGCCGGTACGTCCGGCGCGGCGGCCTGCGCGATGAGCGCGTTGGTGTTGGCCGGGTTGCCGACCACGAGGACCTTGATGTCGTCCGCCGCGTGGTCGTTGATGGCCTTGCCCTGCGGCTTGAAGATGCCGCCGTTGGCCTCCAGCAGGTCGCCGCGCTCCATGCCCTTGGTGCGCGGACGGGCGCCCACGAGGAGGGCGACGTTGGTGCCGTCGAAGGCGACGTTCGGGTCGTCCGTGATGTCGATGCCCTGCAGGAGCGGGAACGCGCAGTCGTCGAGCTCCATGGCCGTGCCCTCGGCGGCCTTCAGCGCGGGCGTGATCTCCAGCAGGCGCAGCTTGACCGGCACGTCCGCGCCGAGCAGCTGGCCGGAGGCGATGCGGAAGAGCAGGGCGTAACCGATCTGGCCGGCCGCGCCGGTGACGGTGACGTTCACGGGAGTGCGGGTCATGGCGTTCTCCGTATGACAGCTGGCGGTGGGCGTCCTTGCCCTGGGGTGCGGACGTACAAATGATCGATCTCTTGGCATCAAGAGATCCACCGGTCAGGCTATCGCGCATCCGGGATCCCGGACGTCCGGGTCCGTGTGGCCCGTCCCACAGAGTGAACCGGCGACCCGACCGGCTCAGAAGAAAAACGGGACGGGAGGAATAGTCGCCCCCGTCCCGGGCACGCGAACCGTACCCCCACGGGAGTCCGGCACGGTCGGTCCCCCCACGGCGGCCGCCCCAGTCCCCCCTCTCCCGGACGGGCGGCCGCCCCCTTTTTTCTGCTGCCCTACTCCGCTGCCTCACGCCACGCCGGCTACTTCGTGCACCCCTTCTGCCCGGACGCCAGCGTCGCGCAGGCCGTGGCCTCGCCCGCGTCCTTGACCGCGACCATCGGCGTGTAGGCGATGTTGTCCCCGGCGGCCGTGATGCTGTCGCTCTCCTTGGCCCTGCCGGCGGTCACCTGCACGGAATCCCCTTGGGTGGCCTGGGTGATACGCCCCCACGCCGCACCGCACGTCTTGCTGTACCGCACCTCGACCGTGGACGTGCCGACGACGGCGGTCTTGGCGGTGGTGACCGAGGCGGCGTCCTTGGTGCAGCCCATCGCCTCCGCGTCCTTGCCGGTGCAGGAGGCGCCGCTGCACTTCACTCCGGCCGGCAGATCGGTCCGGGCGCTGACGGACGGGGACGGCGAGGCGCCGCCCTCGTTCTTCTTACCCGAGCCGTTGTCGGTCAGATAGAACACGGCCGCTATCACGACCAGTACGCCGACGAGACCCGCGAGGAACATCGTCAGCTTCCGCCTGCCACCGCCCGAGGAGGAACCCCCGCCGGGCCGCGGGCCCTGCGGCGGCTCACCGACCGGACCCGGCGTCGTCTGCCCCGTCCAGCCCTGACCGCCGGCCGCCGGCTGGGGCGCCGGAGCCGCGGCGCCGGGAGCACGCGCACCGGACGGCGCCGGCCCCTTGTACCCGGCCAGCCCCCACGAGTTGGCGCCGGAGGACTTCTCCGGCGCATCCGCAGCGGGCGAGGCGCCGCTCTCCCGCACCGCGCCCGCCGCGTCCCGCACATCCGGGCCCACCGGCTGCGGCGGCACCGTCGGTGCCACGCCCGCCGGTCCCGCGATCCCCGGCGTCGCCGTCGCGCTGCCCGACCTGCGGGCCGTGGCGCTGCTCTTGCTGCTCGCCTTGGCATTGGCGGGAGGCGCCCCGAACTCACCGAGCGCGGCACGCGCCTGGGAGATGCGGATGGCCTCCATGGTCATGTCGTGGCGCATCTCCGAACGGCTCCAGGCACGCTCGGCGAGCTCCCACATGGTCGTCAGATGGATCGGGTTGGTACCCGTGACCTCGGCCAGCGCCACGATCGCACCCTTGGGCGCGAGCAGCCGGCCGTTCAGATACCGCTCCCAGGACGTCTTGCTGTAGCCCGTGCGGTCGGCCACCGACGCGATGCTCAGGCCACTGCGGTCCACGAGCCGGCGCAACTGGCTCGCGAACTCCCTGACCTGCGGATCGAGTTCGTCCGGCAAGGCCCTCCAACGAGGCATTGCTTCCCCCCTCTTCCCCCCGGTTTGGTGCTGGTGTTCCTCGCGTTCCCCCGCGCGTGGTGCCCGTTCTGGCTACCCACAGGGATGCGCCCAGTAAGGATCTCAGTTCCCGGGACGGGGGCGCACGGGAGCGTTGGGGCCGTTCGGCATGCTCCGTTGCACGCCGACGCGACCGCGGTCCGATGTCCCACCGGCGGCCCCCTCCGCCGTCCGGCCGGACCTGCCCACCTTAGGGCCCTCAGCGAACAACCCCGTGTCAATTCCGCAAACTTGTCAATACATCGACACCGGAGACACACACGGACAACCTCGCCCGTCACGGGCGCATTCACCCCGCTCAGGGGCACCTCACCCGCGCGCGAGGACGCCCACGACCGCGATCACCAGCATGAGGAGCAGCAGCAGTACGGCGTACATCAGCAGCCGCCCGCCCGGCCGCCGACGGGTCTCTTCGGGCGTGTCCCACCAGGGCAGGGTGGGATCGTCCTCGTACTCGGTCGCGCTTTCCTCATCAGCGGGTTTCGCCGGGCGCGGCCAGGCCTGCACCGCCAGTTCCCAGCGCACCCCGAAGCGCTCGGCCTCCGTGTCGGCGAGGCCCGCGATCCGGCACAGGGCGGCGACGGCCTGCCGGGGTGGCGGCTGGGTGGCGTTGAGATAGCGGTGCCAGGAGGACTTGCTGTACGCGGTGCGGGCGCCGAGCGAGACGAGGCTGAGCCCCGTCCGGTCCTTGAGGAGCCGCAGCTGCTCCACGAAGTGCCGCACCTCCGGCGGCAGATCGTCCGGCAGCGGCTGCCAGCCGCCCATCGCGCACCTCCACCAGATCTCGCATTGCCCGTCCTGAGCAGGTGACGACACAGACCCGCCGTTGGTTCCCCCGCGCAGGTTGCCGGGCGTCGGCGACGGCCGCGCCCCAAAGGGGCGCGGGGCTGTGTCGATATACGGCTCCGCCGCGATGGGGGTCCCCCCGCTCGAGCGAAGCCGAGAGTGGGGGAGCGACCAGCCACGACGGCCCCGCACACGATGTACGACCTGACTCAGCACAGGAGACGCCTACTGCGCAGCTAACTGCTCACCGTGAAATGCAGCGTGTCCTTCAGGAACGGAATCTGCAGCCACGGGTGCGGCTGCACCATCATCGCCAGCAGCACGATCGCGAGGCCCAGCACTCCGTACGTCACGATGTCCGTGAAGCGGGAGCGTACGGCGAGCATGCCGACGTCGGGCAGGATCCACCGCAGCGCGGCACCGGCCACCAGGGCGATGCCGATCAGCAGGGTGCCGACCCTAAAGACGTCCAGCGCGGTCAGCAGCAGGCCGAGCCCGACCAGGCCGAGGACGGCGAGGATCGGCCACTGCCGGGCGGGCGCCGGGGCATCGCCGGGAGCGGCCCGGCCGCCGCCCTCGGGACGTGCGGTGTCCTTCGTGAACAGCGGGAAGCGGCGCGTCACACGGCGCGGCCTGCCCTCGGCGTCGGGCGCGCTGATCGCGTCGCGGACGGTCTCCTCCGCCTGCTGCTCGGGGTCCTCGGCCGCGCGCTCGGGCTGCTTCGCCGCACCCTTGGGGTGCTTCGCCTCAGCCGGCACTGCGCTCCGCCGCCTCGACCACGTTGACGAGCAGCTGGGCACGGGTCATCGGGCCGACACCGCCGGGGTTCGGCGAGATCCAGCCGGCGACCTCGGCGACGCCCGGGTGGACGTCGCCCACGATCTTGCCCTCGGCGCTACGCGAGACACCGACGTCGAGGACGGCGGCGCCCGGCTTCACGTCCTCGGGCCGGATCAGATGGGCGGAACCGGCGGCGGCGACGATGATGTCCGCGCGCCTGAGGTGCGAGGACAGGTCGCGGGTGCCGGTGTGGCACTGGGTCACGGTCGCGTTCTCGCTGCGGCGGGTGAGCAGCAGCGGCATCGGGCGGCCGATGGTGACACCGCGGCCGACGACCACGACCTCGGCGCCCTTGATCTCCACGCCGTACTGACGGAGCAGGGTGAGGACGCCGTTCGGGGTGCAGGGCAGCGGGGCCGGCTCGTTCAGGACGAGACGCCCGAGGTTCATCGGGTGCAGGCCGTCGGCGTCCTTGTCCGGGTCCATCAGCTCCAGGATCCGGTTCTCGTCGATGCCCTTGGGCAGCGGCAGCTGGACGATGTAGCCGGTGCACGCCGGGTCCTCGTTCAGCTCCCGGACGACCGCCTCGACCTCCTCCTGCGTCGCCGTCTGAGGCAGTTCGCGCTGGATGGAGGCGATGCCGACCTGGGCGCAGTCGCGGTGCTTGCCGGCGACGTACTTCTGGCTGCCGGGGTCGGTCCCGACGAGGATCGTGCCGAGGCCGGGCGTGACGCCCTTCTCCTTCAGCGCCGCCACGCGGGCGGTCAGATCGGACTTGATCGCGGCTGCGGTGGCCTTGCCATCGAGAATCTGGGCGGTCATGCCCCCCATCCTCCCGGATGACCGCCCCCCGGTTCCAATCCGGGTGCCGTACCGACGGGACGGTCATGATCGGCAAGATTGCACTTGCACAACACATGCGAAATGCCACTGGACAAGGCGAGCAGCCGTAAAGAACGATGAACGGCGCAGTATCGCGGTTCGTGTTCGGGGGGCAAACCGCTCACATCGTGTGATTCCTCCGCGCAAATCCGCACTGTCCCCATATGCGCAACGGAGGAATCCCGCCATGAGTTACGGCGACCCGAACAACCCCTACGGCCAGCCGCAGCAGCCGCCGCAGCAGCCCGGTTACGGCTACCCCCAGCAGCCCGGTCAGCAGCAGCCCTACGGCTACCCGCAGCAGGCCCCGCAGGGCGTGCCGCCGCAGCAGCCGGGCTACGGCTACCCGCAGGCGCCCCAGGCCCCGGCCGGCTACGGCTACCCGCAGCAGCCGGGTTACGGCATGCAGCCGCCGTACGCGAACTGGGGTCAGCGTTTCCTCGGTCTGCTGGTCGACGTGCTCGTGTTCGCGCCCTGCTACATCGTCATCGCCATCGGAGGGGTCAGCAAGATCTGGGCCCTGGTGATCGTCGGTTACCTCGCCATCTTCGGCGTGGCGATCTGGCAGCTGATCAAGGAAGGCCAGACCGGCCAGACGGTCGGCAAGAAGGCGCTCGGCATCCGCCTGGTGCGGGAGGCCGACGGGCAGCCCCTGGGCGTCGGCATGGCCTTCGTGCGCCGGCTCGCGCACTTCCTGGACAGCCTCGCCTGCTACCTCGGCTGGCTGTGGCCGGCCTGGGACGCCAAGCGTCAGACGTTCGCCGACAAGGTCTGCTCGTCGATCGTGATCCGTACGAACTGAAGCGCTGCTCCACCCCATTTCCCGGAGGAACACTCCCCATGAGTTTCGGCGGCCCCCACAACCCCTACGGCCCGCAACAGGGCCAGCAGCCGGGCTACGGCTACCCCGCTGCTCCCCCGGTCGGCCCCTACGGCGGCACTCCCGTGATGACGACGATGCCGGGCACCGTGAGCGTGGGTCGCGTGCTGCTGTGGGTGATCGTTCCCCTGCAGCTCATCGGTGTGGCCCTGTTCGCCTTCGTCGCCGGGGTGGTTCGGAGGGCGTCGAACGCCGGCGTCGAGGACGACGCCTCCTTCGAGAAGATCAAGGAGTACTCGTCCGGCGTGCTGTGGGCGCTGGTGGTGTTCGCGCTGGCCTGGGCGGTGTTCGCGGCCGTGCTGGCGTTGAAGTTCAGCGACGGCGGCAACCGTGTCCGGATCACGGCCATCGTCTTCGGCGTCATCACCGCGATGCTCGGGATCTACCCCTTCGTCGTCGTGGGCCTTCTCCACACGGTCCTCGGCATCCTGATAGCCGTGTTCGCCGGCAACGCGAACGGAACCGCCTGGTTCAACCGCGTACGCCAGTGAACACCCCGGCGCCACTGAACAGTTCGCGCCAATAAACCGCCAAGGGCCGTGTCTCCCCGTCCGAGGGGGACACGGCCCTGGTGCGTCGCCCTACTCTGACGTGGGTAGCCGGCAGGCACGGGAGACGCACCTTGTACAGCATCATCGTGGTACCTCCGCCGACCACGGAGGACCAGTCCACTCGCACCCAGCTCAAGCTCGCGCCCGGCGAGCGGCTGACGTTCGGGCGCAGCGCCGACTGCGACGTGGAGATCCCCCACAAGGGCGTCTCCCGCAGGGCCGGTGAGATCACCGCGCAGGGCGCCTTCTGGATACTGAGCAACCTCAGCCGGGAGCAGACGTACGTCGTGGAGAACCCGGAGGGCGCCGGCGAGCACGTGAAGGTCGGCCCGGGCCGCCTCGACGCCCCCGTCCCCTTCGAGTTCTCACGGATCGTGCTGCCGGCCGCCGGTGACCTGCTGGCCGTCGAGGTGTGGGCACCGCGCCACGACTACCTCCACTCCGAGGGCGGCCTCGACGGTGCGACCACCGCCCCCGCTTTCTCCGTCGACCGCACCAAGCGCTACTTCGCGGTCCTCGCGGCCCTGTGCGAACCGCGCCTGCGCGGCGAACCGCACGCGCCCCTGCCCACCGTCGACCAGGTCGTGGACCGCCTGCGACCCAACTGGCCGGCCGCGTCCCGCACTTCGGTGCAGTGGAACATCGACTACCTGGCGGTGAAGCTGCGTCTGAAGCCGGGTCCGGACGAGGCGGACACCGGCCCGCGTCTCAACGGCAAAAAGGAGTCGCTGGTCTCGCTGGCACTCCGCTTCGACCTTGTCCGCGAGGACGACCTGGTGGTCCTGGCCGCCTCCCCGTCCGGCCGGGCGGTCCGGTGACCGAGCCGTACGCCGTGCCGGTGCCCAAGGGGTACCGGGTGGGTGTCTGGGAGGTGCGGGACCCGATCGCGACGGGCGCCTTCGGGAGCGTGTACGAGGGCAGACGCACGGGCGACGACCTGGCGGGCACCGGCGAGGAACTGCCCCGCACGGCCGCCCTGAAGTTCCTGCCGACCGGCACCGGAACCCCCCGCCAACTCGCTCATCTGCGCGAACTCGTCGAGCGCGAGGTCGAGTTGCACCGCCGTCTGAAGCAGCCGCGCCTGATCCGGATGTACGGCACCCTCACGGTCGACGACCCCGGCCGGCCGGAGCTGGACGGCGCCACCGTCCTCGTACTGGAGAAGGCGGAACGCTCCCTGGCGGCGCTGCTCGCGCACTCGCCGCGACCGGAGGCCGGGCCGGCGCTGCTCGCGCAGATCTGCGAGGGCCTGGCCCAGCTGCACCGCGCGGGCTGGGTGCACGGTGACCTGAAACCGGCCAACGTGCTGCTGATGAAGGACGGTTCGGCACGGCTCGCCGACTTCAACATGGCGGCGGAGCTGGAAGGCACGCACGCGTACACCCCCGCCTTCTCGACGCCCGACTACACCCCTCCCGAACTCCTCTGGTCGGAGATCGGCACCCGCGGCCGCCAGATCCGCCCCTCCGCCGACGTGTGGGCCTTCGGTGTCCTGGCGCATCTGGTGCTGACCGACTCCTTCCCCCTCCCCGGCGGCACCCCGACCGCCCGCCGCGACGCGGCCGCCGCCTACGCCCGCGGCACCGACGAGCTGCGCCTCTCGCCCGAACTCCCGGACGCCTGGCGGCAGATCGTCCGCGACTGTCTCTCGCGCACGCACGCCGACCGCGTCGGCACGGACACACTGCTGCGCCGGGTGGCGGAGGCGGCAGGCACGGACCGCCCGCCCCGTCCCCCGCGCCTCGGACGCCGCTCGACGGTGATCGCGAGCGCCGCGGCGGCCACCGTCGCGATCGCGGCCCTCGGCTACGGCATCAGCACCTGGGCGGACTCCGGCAGCAACCCGCCGACCGTCAGGAGCGCCTCCCCCACGACGAAGATCACCCCCGCCACCTACGGCTCCGCCGAACTCCGCACGGACCAGGACATCCCGGCGGCCTACCGCCCGATGATCGTCGAGGCGGCTCACCACTGCGACCAGGCGGACGTCACACCCGCCCTCATCGCGGCCATGCTCAAGGCGGAGAGCAACTTCGACCCGAAACTCTCCGACCCCGGCAAGGACGAGTACGGCATCGCACGCTGGACGCCGAGGTTGCTGCGCTGGTGGATCAGGGCCGACGGCCGGCCGGTGAAGTCGATCCCCAAGCCACCCCTCTCGGTCCCCGACTCGATCACGGCCCTCGGCCACTACCTCTGCTACATCGAGCCGAACCTGACACCCAACCTGCCCGGCGACAAGCGGGTGCTGATCGCCGCCGCGTACCGGACCTCGTACAAGCGAGTGAACGCAGCGCGCGGGATTCCCCCCGAGTACCGCGACTACTGCCGGCGGCTCACCCAGTACCTCAAGGAGTACACGCCACCCGGGAGTTGGTGACCCTGAGACTTCCGAGGTACCGGCCGGCGGGTGCCGGCGGCACGGTGGTACCACTCCGCCACGGCGGAACGACCACCAGAGTTCATGGGGGAAACAACGTGAACATCGCCAAGCCCGCCGCACTGCTCCTCGCGGCCACCGCCCTGCTCGCCGGCTCCACGGTCGCGGCCACCGCGGCCGACACCCCGGACGGCACCCGGGTGACCTCGACGCCGGACGGCATCCGCGTCAACAGCCTCCAGCGGACCGCCGACCAGGTGCTCGCCGGCCACCCGAAGGCCCTCAAGTCCACCGCCGACGAGGTCGAGTACGACGGCCTGACCCTGACCCGCGCCCCGAAGAACACGCTCGGCGCGCAGGACCTGGCCTGTGACTACGGCCACCTGTGCATGATCGTCAGGGGCACCAAGTTCGACTTCTACAAGTGCCAGACCTGGACCGTCAGCAACTGGACCGGTGACGGCCCGTTCACCAACAACCAGACGCCCGGCACGGTCGCCAGGTTCTACAACCAGGACGGCAGCGTCCGCTGGACGTCCACGGCGTACCAGGCGGGCACGGCCACCTGGGACCCGATCTGGTCCCTGCGCCCCTGCTGACAGGGCGCCCCACAGCAGCGGTCTCCGGCTCCCTCGGGGGAGGGCCGGAGACCGCGTACGTCCGGCTGTTGTACGGTCCGGATGCCGCGCCCGGGACCAGGGAGCGGGACCTGTGGACAGGGGGACCGTGAACAAAAGAGGGAAAGCCGCAGTCGCGGTGGGGGCGCTGATCGTGGCTCCGGTGCTGATGGCGGGCACGGCCTGCGGCTCCGAGGGCGCCGCCACACACGACACCTCGACGGCGGCCGCGCAGCCTGCCGCCGGTCGCACCAGCCCGGCGGCGCCCCCGGCGACCCGAACGTCACCGCCACCCGGCCCGGCACAGAAGCTGGCCGACCTCGACGGCGGCCTTCGCCCTGCCGACCAGTACCGGCAGGTACTCGCTGCACTGGCACCCCGCTGCAAGGAGGACCTCCCCCACCTGGCGACCGTCGTCGACACGACGCTCAAAGCCGTGAAGAAGAAGGGCGGCGCCGACGAGGACGAGTTCGGCGTCCTGCAGAAGCTGGAGGCCTGGGTGCCTGCCGGGAAGCCCCGGAGGTCCTGTGCGTCACAGGCGGCGGCCTACGTCGCGCAGCGCGATCCGGCGACCCGATAGTCTCTCGTCAACCAACGGTGCCACAGGGCACGTCGGGGTGACCGAGGTCGACAGAGAACACGTCGGGGGATCCATGTCAGACGCCGCCCTCGCAGAGACGTGTGCGAGGCTCCTGCGGCCGGCCGATCCGGTGCGTATCGGGCCGTACGTGCCGTTGGGGCTGCTCGGCAGCGGTGGCATGGGGCGGGTCTATCTCGCGCGGTACGGCGACGGGACGCCCGGGCTGGCCGCGGTCAAGGTCGTTCGGCCCGAGCTCGCCGAGGACGTGCGCTTCCGGCGGCGGTTCGAGCGCGAGGCGACCGTGCACGCGCGCGTGGGCGCGCCGTACACGCCGGAGCTCTTCGGTACGGGGTTCGAGGCGGACAGCGAGTTGCTGTGGATGGCGACCGCGTATCTGCCGGGACTCAATCTTGCGGACGCGGTACGGGACTGCGGCGTGCTGGAGCCGGCAGGGGCATGGCGGCTGGTGGCGGATCTCGGCCGAGCGCTGGGCGCGCTGGCCGCCGTCGGGATCGTGCACCGGGACTTCAAGCCCTCGAACGTGCTGCTGACCCGGCAGGGCGCGCACGTCATCGACTTCGGCATCGCCCAGGCGGTGGACTCCAGCGCGATCACCACCACCGGCAGCCGGGTCGGCACCCCGGCCTTCATGTCCCCGGAGTACCTCAGGGACGGCCGCTGCGACACGGCGTCCGATGTGTTCTGTTTCGCGAGCACCGTCGTCCACGCGCTCACCGGCCACGCACCCTTCGGCGACGGCACCGGAATGGACGTCCTGCACCGCGTCGCCTCCGAGCAGCCAAACGCCGAGGTCATGGCCCGGGTTGCCACCGCCGATCCCGCCCTGGCCGCGCTGCTGACGGCCTGCCTCAACAAGGACCCCGCGCTACGGCCCGGCCCCCAGGACCTCATCGACGCCGCCGCCGCACACCCACGGGCCACCTCCTGGCAGGAGCCCCTGGACGGCCGCCTCATGGCCCGGCAGCAGGCGTACGACGTGCTGCGGAACAGCCCCGTACGGGGCGAGCAGGCTCAGCAGACGCCGACCCAGCGGGTCGTGTACCCGGCGGGACCGGGCTTCGGCCCGCCGGTGCCTCCGCCGGTGACGCCGACCGCACCCGTCCGGCCCCGCAGGAAGCGGTACGTCGCCCTCACCGCCGTACTCGCGGTGTGCGCCGTGGCCGTGACCGCCTTCCTGCTCACCCGCCCGTCCTCCTCCGGCGCCACCACGGGCGCCGCCGCCACCGTCACCACGGCCGACGACGGCGCCGGGCCCTCCTCGGCCTCCGGGAATGCGAACGAGAAGGGGCGGGAGAAGCCGAGGGGACAGGGGCAGGGGCAGCTGGTGGACACGGGCGCCTCCGCCACCCCTTCCCCGTCCGGCAACAGCACTCAGAGCACCAGCCCCACTCCCCACCCCACCTCCACGACACCCGGCGCTCCGACCCCCACCGTCTCGAAGTCGACCGCCGCCCCCACGAAACCACCCTGGCTCACCGACTGCACCTACTACTCCGGCACCGAGCAAACCGAGCTCGGCGACCGCGGCCAACGTGTCGTACAGGTGCAGTGCATGCTGACCAAGCGCGGCTACAGCGTGGGAAGTTCAGGGGTGGACGGGGACTTCGGCAAGGCCACCGATGCGGCGGTGCGGAGCTTCCAGAGCGACAAGGGGCTGGAGGTCGACGGCCAGGTGGGGCCCAAAACCTGGGCGGCACTGCGCAGTTCGACCTGAAGGTCCTGAAGCGGAACCCCTATGGAAAGTACGGGGTGTACGTGATCGAGGAGACCTTCAGATACCTCGCACCGTCCCCTGTGGCCCATGTCGAGTCGTTGGGGTTGCCCGGCCAGTCGCCGCCGACGGCGGTGTTGACGATGAAGTGCATCTTCACACCCGAAGGAGTGGTGTACCACTTGGTGCCGGTGATGGTGCCGTCGACGGCGAAGTCGATGTGATCGGGGTACCAGGAGAAGGAGTAGGTGTGGTACGCGTTGGTCCAGCCCGCGCCGTTGGTCTTCGAGAACTGGGTCTGGGCGTTGTTGACGTCGTGGGAGGTCTGGTAGACGGTGTTGGCGTTCTGGCCGACGATCTCGGCGGCGTCGAACTCGGGCAGCCAGGGGTTCAGGTAGGCCGCCCAGACCGCGGGCAGGAGGCCCTGGCCGTTGGGCATGTTCGCGGTGAAGCTGTAGGTGCCGTAGCCGTAGAGCGCCTTGGACTCCACGCGGCCCGAGTAGTACGTGCCGCCCGACTTGTAGGTCTTGATGACGAGGGTGCTGCCCTCGTACCAGACGCAGGCGGGGGTGTAGGTCTCCAGCTCGTTGTTGGCGGTCCACCGTGCGTTGATGACGTTCCACGAGTTGACGGTCTGGGGGGCTCCCCAGGATGCCGCATGGGCTTGCGGCTGCCCCAGCAGAAGCAGTGACAGTGCCGCCAAAGCGGCGACTATCAGGCGTCCCGGACGGAGAAGTACAGCTGACATCGCGGCTCCATTGCTCGGATGACATGGGGGTGTGGGAGCGGTCCCACTCCCGTCAGCCGGACTGTAGGAGTCCGTTCAATGTTTGACAAGATACACGGCACGGATCGCTTCCTGGCTTCTGGAGTTGAAGCCGCGGCGTGGGGCCTGACTAGCCGGGCCCCGGCACGAGCGGAGATGTCGAGAAGGTCAGAGTCGGCCCGTAGGAGCCGTCCTCCTCGTCGCTCACCGCGACGCTGATCTCCCGGTCGGGGTGTCGCGCGGACAGGACACCCTGCCAGCACTCGCCCAGCGCGAGCGCGAGTTGCGGGAGCTCCTCGCCGAGCCGATCGTCGTCCGTCAGGGGGGTGTTGCCGAAAGTCGTCCACAACTCGACGTGGTTGACGACGGCTTCGATGCGCTGCCGGTCGCCGCCCAGGTTGGCGAACCAGTCGTCCACGGTCCCCCGGCTGAAGCGCTCCTTGAGGAACACACCACCGCGGTACTCGACCGTCTCGGGGCAGAACAGCCATGCCGCGGCCAGGACGAAGCGCAGGCCGCCCTCGTGGTCGAGGTAGTCGCCCGGGGAGAGCTCCTCGTCCTTCCATTCGGTGCGCCACCGCCTGAAGAACGCCGGCAGTTCACGCTCGGACCACACCGGTTTGCTGCTGGTCACGGGTCTCCCAAAGGGCCTGCGGAAAAACGACCGCCCGTACGCGGCGAGAACCGCGTACGGGCGGATGCTGCTCGGGCGGACGATGCCGGGGCGCATGCGCCGCCGTGCGAAAGCCGCTCAGTGGAAGAAGTGCCGCGTCCCCGTGAAGTACATCGTCACGCCCGCCTTCTTCGCAGCCTCGACCACCAGCTCGTCGCGGACCGAACCGCCCGGCTGGACGACCGCCTTCACGCCGGCCTCGACGAGGATCTCCAGACCGTCCGGGAAGGGGAAGAACGCGTCCGAGGCGGCGTACGAGCCCCGGGCCCGCTCGGCGCCCGCGCGCTCGACGGCGAGCTTCGCGGAGTCGACGCGGTTGACCTGGCCCATGCCGACGCCGACCGAGGCACCGTCCTTGGCGAGCAGGATCGCATTGGACTTGACGGCGCGGCAGGCCTTCCAGGCGAAGGCCAGCTCGGCCAGTTCGTCCGCGGAGAGCGCCTCGCCCGTGGCCAGCGTCCAGTTGGCCGGGTCGTCGCCCTCGGCCTGGAGGCGGTCGGTCACCTGGAGGAGCGCGCCGCCGTCGACGGGCTTGATCTCGGCGGGGTGCGAGGGGGCCGCCGGGGCCTTCAGGACGCGGATGTTCTTCTTCTTGGCGAGGGCCTCCAGGGCGCCGTCCTCGTAGTCCGGCGCGACGATGACCTCGGTGAAGATCTCGGCGACCTGCTCCGCCATCTCCTTCGAGACCGGGCGGTTGACCGCGATGACGCCGCCGAACGCGGACAGCGGGTCGCAGGCGTGCGCCTTGCGGTGCGCCTCCGCGACGTCCGAACCGACCGCGATACCGCAGGGGTTGGCGTGCTTGATGATCGCGACGGCCGGCTCGTCGTGGTCGTACGCGGCACGGCGCGCGGCGTCCGTGTCCGTGTAGTTGTTGTACGACATCTCCTTGCCGTGCAGCTGCTCGGCCTGCGCGAGGCCGCTGCCGCTGCCGTCGACGTACAGGGCGGCGGGCTGGTGCGGGTTCTCGCCGTAGCGCAGGGTGTGCGCGCGCTCCCAGGTGGCGCCCAGGAAGTCGGGGAACTGCGACTCGTCCACGGGCGCGTAGGAGGAGGCGAACCAGGAGGCCACCGCGACATCGTACGCCGCCGTGTGCTGGAAGGCCTCCGCCGCGAGCCGCTTGCGGGTGGTGAGGTCGAAGCCGCCGTCCTTGGCCGCGGCCAGGACGTCGGCGTAGCGGGCCGGGCTGGTGACCACGGCGACCGAGGGGTGGTTCTTGGCGGCCGCGCGGACCATCGACGGGCCGCCGATGTCGATCTGCTCGACGCACTCGTCGGGGGTCGCCCCCGAGGCGACGGTCTCGCGGAACGGGTAGAGGTTGACCACGACCAGGTCGAACGGCTCCACGCCCAGCTCGGCCAGCTGCTCGCGGTGGCTCTCCAGGCGCAGGTCGGCGAGGATGCCCGCATGCACCCTGGGGTGCAGGGTCTTGACCCGGCCGTCCAGGCACTCGGGGAAGCCGGTGAGCTCCTCGACCTTGGTGACGGGGACGCCCGCGGCGGCGATACGGCCGGCGGTGGACCCGGTGGAGACGAGTTCCACGCCCGCCTCGTGCAGGCCGCGTGCGAGGTCCTCGAGGCCGGTCTTGTCGTAGACGCTGACGAGCGCCCGGCGAAGGGGCCGCTTGTTGCTGTCGGCGGTCACTGGATAACTACCTTTCGTCCCTCAATGCGATAGCCGTTGCGGGCGAGCCGCCCCACGACATCGACGAGCAGCCTTCGCTCGACTTCCTTGATGCGCTCGTGCAGCGCGCTCTCGTCGTCCTCGTTCCGGACCTCCACCACGCCCTGAGCGATGATCGGTCCGGTGTCGACGCCGTCGTCGACGAAGTGGACGGTGCAGCCGGTGACCCTGGCGCCGTACGCGAGCGCGTCGCGCACACCGTGGGCTCCGGGAAAACTGGGGAGGAGGGCCGGATGCGTGTTCACGAACCGGCCGCCGAAGCGGGCCAGGAACTCCTTGCCCACGATCTTCATGAACCCGGCGGAGACGACCAGGTCGGGCTCGTACGAGGCGACGGCCTCGGCGAGCGCCGCGTCCCACTCCTCGCGGGTCTCGTAGTCCTTGACCCTCGTCACGAAGGTCGGCAGCCCGGCGCGCTCGGCCCGGGCGAGTCCCTCGATGCCGGCGCGGTCGGCCCCGACGGCCACGATCTCGGCGCCGTAGGCCTCGACGCCGGTCGTCTCGATGGCGTCCAGCAGCGCCTGGAGGTTGGTGCCGGATCCGGAGACCAGCACGACGAGGCGCTTGGCCACGGGCTTGGCGGCCACGGTGGGGCCCTTTCTCGGGGGAGCGGTTCCGTACAGCCGGCCGTATGTACGTTCGTACGAATGCTTCGCGCCCCGGGATACGGGGAAGTCTACGAAGCGGCCGACCGTCAGCAACGATACCGGCACTCCGGGCAGCCCCCACGGGACGGGGGCGCGGCCGGAAGGTAGCGTCTGGGAGAGCCCGGGTCGGGAACGTGGTCGTGGTGCTGTGCGTTTCCGAAGTGGAAGCTCGTGCAAAGACAGCCGTACGAACGCCTGATCAAGGCTTGATCAACCGATCAACGCTTGGTCAACACCTGATCACTGCCGTATCGCCTAGGGGAAGACGCTCACTTGATGCCGGACCGCAGCCTGCGACTGCTCACGCTCCCCCCGCAGTCGGTGGAGGGAGGGGAGCACCGCGGCGTGCTGCTGCGGGAGCGCCCCGCCTCTCCGCCCGACGCACCCTCGGACCGGAAGACCGGCGACTCCCCCGAGGACGACAACCCCTTCGCCCCGCCTCCGGAGGGCACCCCGGACCGCCCGTGGCGGCCGCGCCGCCCGGCCGAGGGGGAGAACGGCGACGGGTCCGGCGAGTCCGGTTCCCCGTGGGGCAGCCAGTGGAGCGACCGCCAGCCGGGCCGCTCCCCCGGCGGCTTCGGTGAGCGCCCCGGCAGTCCGTCCCCCGGCCCCGAGGGCCAGGGCGGCAACACCCCGGGCTCCGGCATGCGCTGGGACCCGACGGACCCCTCGCAGCGGCGCGCCCGCTACGCCCTGCTGTGCGGCATGTGGGCCTTCTTCTTCGCCCTGTTCAGCTGGCCGTACGTGGCCCTGCTGCTGGGCGCCCTCGCCCTGTACTGGGGGATCAGCGCCCTGCGGGCCAGGACCGGCGCCGAGCCCGCGGGCGACCCCGGCGGCCGGCCGCAGACGACGGCGGCGGTGACCGGCCTGGTGACGGCCTCCCTGGCGATCGCGCTGGTGGCCGCGACCTTCACAGCGCAGTTGGTGTACAGCGACTACTACAACTGCACCAACGACGCCCTCACGAACCAGGCGAAGCAGTCCTGCACCCAGCTGCTGCCGAAGGAACTGCGGGGACTGCTGGGCACGAACGGCTGACGTACGGCCTGCGCGGCGGCACGATCAGCAGGCAGGAAACGGCTACCGAACAGCCACAACACGATCGCCGCTCACGACCCGTCCGGCCCGTCCGGTGCATCCGGCGTCCGAGGCGGGTCGGACACGTCCTTGAGGGCCGCCCAACGGGACTCCCGGGTGGCCTCGCCGGGCCATGCGGCCACCGGCCGAGGCGAGGGTTCCACAGGCAGGAAACGGCTACCGAACAGCCACAACACGATCGCCGCTCACGACCCGTCCGGCCCGTCCGGTGCATCCGGCGTCCGAGGCGGGTCGGACCGT
>NZ_JBIAUY010000005.1:427548-519956 GCF_042893475.1 Streptomyces sp. NPDC001604
CACGTCCTTGAGGGCCGCCCAACGGGACTCGCGGGTGGCCTCGCCGGGCCATGCGGCCGCCGGCTGGGGCGAGGGTTCGGCGGGCAGGAAGTCGTACGGCCCGAACCCCGCCTCCTCCTGGTCGCGCAGCGCGCCGTACGCGTCGTCCTGGTCGTAGGGGGCGGAGAGCGTCCCGGCGTCCGCCGGATTCTGCGCCCCGCCGGAAGCCGACTTCTTCTTCCAGAACCGGCCCCTGCCCTTCGCCTTCACCGCCTTCTCCGCCTTCTCCGCCTTCTCCGCCTTCTCCGCCTTCTTCGCCTTCTCCTGCTTCCCCTGCTTCTCCTGCTTGGAGTCCGCGGCCTCCGGCCTCGGCTCGGTGGTCTTCGCTTTCGGGTCGATGGTCTTCGGCCTCAGATCGAGGGTGTTCGACCCGGGTTCTCCGCCGCGCCCCCGGCGCGTCCGGCACCGCCAGGCCCGCACGCCCACCGCCGTCGGAATCGCCGCGACCGCCGTCCATACGACCGCCGCGCCCCCCGTCTCCCACCACACCGGCCCGAACCTGGCAAGCTCCCCGACGCCGAGCCGCCCGCCCGCCATCGTCGCGAGTACGGCCATGGCGGCCCCGCACAGCAGAGCCGCCAGCAGGGCGGTGCCCGCGGTCTGCCGGGCGCCGGAGGTTCCGGCATCCGCCGAGGAGGACGCACCGCGCGCCTCCGCCCCGCCCACGAACCACCCCACCGCCAGTCCGGCCGCCACCGGCACCGCTCCCGCGACCCAGTTCGGCCACCCCCCGGCCCCCGCGTCCGGCACCGCGGCCAGCAGCGGAAACGGGGGCAGCAGCGGGGCCGGCGCCGAGGACAGCGGGTCCACCACATGCCCCGTGCCGAGCACGAACCCGGGCCCGAGGGCGTACGCCGCCCCCCACACGGCCGCGTTCGGCACCAGCACCAGGCACAGGAAGAGCACCGCGAAACGGCCCGACCAGCCCTCCGTGAGCTGCAGGAAGGAGACCCGCGCCGTCCCGCCGTGCCACACCAGCGACACGGCCACCAGCGCCGCCCCACCCCCGACGAGCACCGCCGCCCCAGCCCCCGCGGACCGCGCCGCGATGCCCAGGCGGGCGTGGGAGCCCGGCCCGCGGACGAAGCTGCGCAGACCGGACGGCAGCAGCTTCAGCACACCGTCGAACGCCCGGCGCGGATGCCCGTACGCCGTCCACACCCCGGCCCCCGCCATCACCATGACGAGCACCGGCAGGCACAGCATGTCCCGCCCCCACGAGGGCCGCAGCTCGCCGCCCGAGGCGTACAGTGCCGTGGCCGCGCCGACGCCGAGGTAGCCGAGGACCACGCCCGCCCAGGCCGTACGGGCGGACAGCAGCGGCCCGTCCTCCTCGCCGCCGTACACCACGTCCCGCGCCGCCCGGTGCACCAGCAGCACCGGGACCGCGAAGAGCAGCAGCGGAGTGACCCCCACCGGGGCGGGGACACCGGAGAGCGTGTCGGTGCGGAGCAGTTCGGTGCCGTGCGCCAGCAGCCACAGCGCGGCGGCGACATGCAGTGCACCGCCTGGCCCGCTGTCGGGGTACGGCGAACTGATCCAGAACACCATCACCAGCACGGTGATCGCCCCGAGCCCCAGCCCGGCGGCCACCGCACCGCCCGCCACGCCGGCGCCCAGCCCGGGCGATCGGTCCCGCATCCTCGCCCGGATCCGGGCACGCAGGTACGGCAACGGAGCTCGGCGAGCGGTCGTCTGGATCACGACCGCCATGCTCCCAACGACACGCGCTTTCTCGTCGTAATAGGCAAACCGCCGAAGTGTCGCTCAATATAAGTTTATGTACTTTTTCGTACGAAAGGGCGCCCCGTGACGCCGAACCCTGCGAGCCCGCTGGCGCCCGAGCTGACGCCTGCTCAGGCCTTCGACGCGCTGTACGCGTTCTGCGCCCCCGCCCTCGTACGGCAGACGTTCCTGCTCACCGGGCGGCGCGAGCTGGCGCGCGAATCGGTCGAGCGGGCCTTCCAACTCGCCTGGCAGCGCTGGCCCGAGGTGGCCGTCGACCGGGATCCGGCGGGGTGGGTGCGGGCGACGGCGTACGAGTACGCGCTCTCGCCCTGGCACCGGTTCCGCCCGAGCCTGCGGCACCCCGAGCCGCCACTCGTCGACCGGCGCGACCGCGAGCTGATGAACGTGCTCATGGAACTCCCGCCCTCCTACCGTCGGGCGCTGCTGCTCTACGACGGTGTCGGCCTCGATCTGCCGGAGACGGCGGCCGAGGCGGAGGCGAGCACTCCGGCGGCGGCGCACCGGCTGCTGCACGCGCGCGAGGCGATCGCCGCACGCCTGCCGGAGCTTGCCGACCCGTCCGAGTTGAACCGCCGCCTGGTCGAACTGGCCTCCACGGAGCGGCAGCCCGCGCCGAACCCGCCGGCCGTCCGCAGCCGCGGCGAACGCAGCGCCCGCTTCTGGACGCGGGCCGCCATCGCCTTCACAACGGCCCTGATCGGAACGACCGCCCTGGCCCTGCGAACGGCCCCCACCCACTACGAGGCCCCGGTGCCGCCGGGCGCAGCCGTGCAAGGGGTCCCACCCCGGGTGGCCCGCGGAGCCCTGCCGGCCCCCCAGGCCCAACTCCGGGCAAAACTACGCTCGGGGACGGCCCACGGCCCGGAACGGCTGGTACCGCTGATGTCGTAGCTGGCCTCCTTGGCCTGCGGGCAGTCGTGCCGCTGGGGCGGCACCCGTCCCAAAGAGAGGCGGCACCCCGCAAGCGCGGGCAAGCGAAAACGCCGGTGGGCCCGCCCCCACCCCGGGGAACGGGCCCACCAACGCTCAGCTATGAAACCGTTCAGCCGGCCAGGATCTCCCGCGCCAGCTTCGCCGTCTCGGTCGGCGTCTTGCCGACCTTGACGCCGGCGGCCTCAAGGGCCTCCTTCTTCGCCGCAGCCGTACCGGACGAACCGGAGACGATGGCACCGGCGTGGCCCATGGTCTTGCCCTCGGGCGCGGTGAAGCCCGCGACATAGCCGACGACCGGCTTGGTCACGTTCTCCTTGATGAACGCAGCCGCGCGCTCCTCGGCGTCGCCACCGATCTCACCGATCATCACGATCAGGTCGGTGTCGGGGTCGACCTCGAACGCGGCGAGCGCGTCGATGTGGGTGGTGCCGATGACCGGGTCGCCACCGATGCCGACGGCGGAGGAGAAGCCGATGTCACGCAGCTCGTACATCATCTGGTACGTCAGCGTGCCGGACTTCGAGACCAGACCGATGCGGCCCGGCTTGGTGATGTCGCCCGGGATGATGCCGGCGTTCGACTGGCCCGGGGTGATGAGGCCGGGGCAGTTCGGGCCGATGATCCGGGTCTTGTTGCCCTTGGACACGGCGTACGCGTAGAACGCGGCCGAGTCGTGGACCGCGATGCCCTCGGTGATGACGACCGCGAGCGGGATCTCGGCGTCGATCGCCTCGACGACGGCGGCCTTGGCGAAGGCCGGCGGGACGAAGAGGACGGACACGTTCGCGCCCGTCTTCTCGATCGCCTCGGCGACGGTGCCGAAGACCGGGATCTCGGTGCCGTCGACGTCCACGGTCGTGCCCGCCTTGCGCGGGTTGACGCCACCGACGATGTTGGTGCCGTCGGCGAGCATGAGCTTGGTGTGCTTCATGCCCGTGGAGCCGGTCATGCCCTGGACGATGACCTTGCTGTCCTTGTTGAGGAAGATAGCCATGGCTGTGTGTCCCTCGTCCCTTACTTCGCAGCCGCGAGCTCGGCGGCCTTGTCGGCCGCGCCGTCCATGGTGTCCACGCGCTGCACCAGCGGGTGGTTGGCGTCGGAGAGGATCTTGCGACCCAGCTCGGCGTTGTTGCCGTCCAGACGGACGACGAGGGGCTTGGTGACTTCCTCGCCCTTGTCCTCCAGGAGCTTCAGCGCCTGGACGATGCCGTTGGCGACCTCGTCGCACGCGGTGATGCCGCCGAAGACGTTGACGAAGACGGACTTGACGTCCGGGTCGCCGAGGATGATCTCCAGGCCGTTCGCCATGACGGCCGCGGAGGCGCCGCCGCCGATGTCGAGGAAGTTGGCCGGCTTCACGCCGCCGTGGTTCTCACCGGCGTACGCGACGACGTCCAGGGTGCTCATGACGAGACCCGCGCCGTTGCCGATGATGCCGACCTCGCCGTCGAGCTTGACGTAGTTGAGGTTCTTCTCCTTGGCGGCGGCCTCGAGCGGGTTGGCCGCGTCCTTGTCCTGGAGGGCCTCGTGCTCCGGCTGGCGGAACTCGGCGTTCTCGTCCAGCGAGACCTTGCCGTCCAGGGCGATGACGTCACCCGAGGCGACCTTGGCCAGCGGGTTGACCTCGACGAGGAGGGCGTCCTCCTTGATGAAGGTGTCCCACAGCTTGACGAGGACGTTCACGACCTTGTCGGCGACCTCGGCCGGGAACTTGGCGGCCGCGACGATCTCGCGGGCCTTCTCCTCGGTCACACCCTCGTTGGCGTCGATCGGCGTCTTGGCGACGGCCTCGGGGCGGGTGGCCGCCACCTCCTCGATCTCCATGCCGCCCTCGACGGAGGCGATGGAGAGGAAGGTGCGGTTGGCACGGTCGAGGAGGAAGGAGACGTAGTACTCCTCCACGATCTCGGGCGCCGTCTCGGCGATCATCACCTTGTGGACCGTGTGGCCCTTGATGTCCATGCCGAGGATGTTGGTCGCGTGCTCGACCGCCTCGTCCGGGGTGGCGGCGAGCTTCACGCCACCGGCCTTGCCACGGCCGCCGACCTTCACCTGGGCCTTGACGACAGACTTGCCACCGAGGCGCTCGGTGGCTGCGCGGGCCGCCTCAGGCGTGTCGATGACTTCACCGGCCAGCACCGGTACATCGTGCTTGGCGAAGAGGTCCCTCGCCTGGTACTCGAACAGGTCCACGCGCTTCCGTCCCTATCAGTGATCTCGCGGTTCGTTGGATGCGTGGGCGTGCCGCGAAGGGCAACGTGACGTCCGCTAGTCACAGGGGAGGCGCACACGGTGTCCGAGCGCGCGGCATGTCCGTCTCGCAGGTTATCGCTGCTTGCGGAGGGCCCCTAAATCGAGGGTCACACCTGAGCGGTGATACCTGTCACATGATGCCGCGCTCACTGGCACGGCGTGCCGGATGTGAGGGCCGGGTCGGGTTCGCAAGGGCGTACGGGGCAGGTACGGGGAAGGGCCTCACCGGGCTGGGGTTGACCCGGTGAGGCCCCCTGTTCAGCCCCGAAGGGGGGCTCGGAGCAGTTGATCCCCACCCCAATGGGGATCACCTGGCTCCATCCGCGGGGTTCGGGCCGGCCGGTCCGACGGCTTTCGGCCGTCCGGGTCCCTGGGTCCGCGGAGTCGGTCGAGCGTCAGACGCCGTACGGACTGCCGTACTGCACGTTCTGCGCGTAGCCCGGCGTGATCGACTCGGTGACGCCCTGGACACCGGTGACGGCGTGCTCGGCGAGCGGGCCGCCGGTGGAGCGGACGGTGTCGGTCAGGTCTCCGGCGAAGGGCCCGGCCTCGCCCAGGACACCGTGGGCGAAGGGGTCGACGTCGCCGACGACGCCGTACGCGAAGGGAGTGGCATCGCCCGCGACGCCGTACCCGAGCGTCGTCGCGCTGCCGCCGACGCCGTGGACCACCGGCTCGACGAGGTCGACGACGGGCTGGGCGGCCCCGGTGACACCGTGCGCGAACTGCGGCACCTGCCCGGCGACGCCGTACGCCAGGCCGGTCGCGTCACCGGCCACGCCGTACGCGAGCGGCGCCACGTCGTCGGCGATCCCCCCGGCGAACGGCCGGACGTCACCCGCCACGCCGTACGCCAGCCCGTCCGCGTCCGCCACGGCCTGCCCGGCGACCGGCAGCACGCCGTCCACGGCGGTGTGCACGACCGGCGGCAGCACGGCCGCCGTCGCGTCCTCGGTGACCTGCCCGACCAGACCGGTGGCGTACGACGGCACGTCCGCGACGACACCCGCGGCGACCGGGGCCACGCCGTGCACGGCACCGCCGGCGACGGATCGCACATCGGACAGCGCGCCGCCGGCGACAGGAGTCACACCCCGGGCGACGCCTCCCGCCACCGGCTGGACGCCCTCCACGGTGTTCCCGGCGACCGGCTGGACGCCCCGCACCGTGTGGGAGACCACCGGCTGCACGCCCTCGACGACCCCGCCCGCGACCGGCTGGACCTCGGCCACCACGCCGTACGCCAGCGCCGTCGCGGCTCCGACCGCGTGACCTGCGGTCCGCCCGACGCCGGTCATGGCGCCGCCCGCGACCGGCAGCACGCCGTCCACCGCGCCGGTGGCGACCGGGGCCACGCCGTCCACCGCACCGGTGGCGACCGGCAGCACGCCGCTCACGGCGCCCGTGGCCAACGGCGTCACCCCGGCCACGGCGTGGGTGACGGTGGGCGCGATTCCGCCGACGGTCTGCTGGGCGACCGGGACGACGCCCGCCACCGCCTGGCCGGCGACCGGCGTCACGCCCTGCACGGCGTGGGCAGCGAGGGGCGGCACGACGGCCGCGGCCGTCTCCGCGACGACCGGGCTGACCGTGCCGGGAACGCTCTTCACGGTGCCGACGACCTTCTGCTCGACCCCGCCGACCGTGCCCGTGACATGGCCGGGAACCGCGGCCACGGAGGCCTGGGCGGCACCGGCCACGGCACCCGCCTCGCCCGGCGCGAGCGCCGTCACGCCCGCAGCACGCCCCTGGACACCCGCCACGGTGCGGCCCGCGCCCGCGACGGTCTGCTGCGGCTTCGTCCGTACGACGCCGTCGACGCCCTGCGCCTGGGTGCGGGCCGCCGACTGCACGCCCTGGAGCTTGGTCTGGGCGGCGGCCAGCGCCTGCTCCAATTCCGGCGCGAAGGCGGCGAGGGGGCCGAAGAGGTAGTCGACCCCGCCCTGTGGGGAGGAGGCCGTGTCGGTGACGGTGGTGGTGCTCTGGGCGGCCGCGGCCTTCGCCTCGGCCTGCGCGGCACGAGCGGCCTTGGCACCCTGGATGGCGGCGGCGCCCTTGATCTTGGAGGCCTTCCCGGCTGCCTGCGGGACGGACACCTCGGCGTCGACGTACTTACGGGCCTGCTCGGCGGTGCCGCCGGGCGTGGTCTTCTCCGCACTGGTGACCGTGGAGGTCGCCTTGGACGCGGTGGAGCCGGCCGTCCCGGTGACGCCGGAGACGGTGTGCTGGACGCCGGTGACGACGCCGTCGACCGTGCCGGTGACGGTGTCGGTCAGCGCGCCGAGGGTGCTGCCGGAGTCGACGGTCGCGTCGGCGGCCGGATCGGAGGTCGTGTCGGACACGGACAGGGAGGAAGAGGGCAACTCGTCAGCGCTGGCGACGGCCGAACCGAGCGCCCATGCGCCGGTGACACCGGCGGCTATGACGATGGAGCGGCGGATGTTCTTGTTCATGCGTGCGTCAGATCCTTAGATCCCTGGAAGCTCCGCGCTCCTTGATCTCAGGGGAGATCCGGGGAGTTCCGGGGCTTCTTCGAAAGGCTTGGGGACAATTCCGGCGCCGCTTCCGGTCCTGGTCCGGGGAGTCGGGACCAGCGGAGTCGGCGGCTTGCGTCCGGATAACGAAGGGATGTCCGGACGGGCGGGCAGACCTGCTCCACCCCCGCGCGGCAGGTCCGTGGCGGGGGAAGGGCCTGCCCTAGCCGGGGAATACGGGGATGTCCCGGTGCCTGTCCCGGGTTGCGGCCGCGGCTGCGCGCACGGCGGCGCCGGGCACGAGCCGCACGAGCGGCCGGTGGTCCAGGGCGACGGCGTGTGCGTCACCGTGCCTCGGGGTGCCGTTGTCGACTGCGGCCCGGTTGGCCGGAACACCTGCCGGGTCGCCGTCGGGGGCCTGGTGCGCCGGGGTGTACCCGGCACCGGCGGCTCTCCGGCCGCTGCCCTGCACGGCGGTGGTGTCGCCCGCGGTCACGTCCACGACGAAGCGCGGACCGTACGCCGTACCGCTCGCGGCCGCCGCGGAGCGCCTGTCGTCCACGGCGCCTTCTGTCTCCGAGCGCCCTGCGGCAGCCGGCTGCGGCGCCTGCGCGACGGGCGCGGGCAGTATCCGGCCCGGCGCCGGAGGGAAGCCTGGCAGTGCGGGCAGGCCCGGCATCGACGGGGCCCCGGACAGCCCCGGCAGGGAGGGCAACGACGACAACGGCGGTATCTGCGCGGTCACTCTGCCCAGCCCGGCGGTCACGGTCTCGACCAGACCACCGACCGGCTGCACGACGCGATCGTCCACGGAGCGGACGAGCTCACCGGTCAACGGAGTGAGGACCTGACCGGCTGCGCCCGGGGGCGCGGGAAGGGCGCCGGGATTCGGGGCGGGCTTGGGATCGGTCGCTGCCGGGACTGGTGCCGGAGCCGGAGCCGGTACCGGAGCCGGTGCGGCGGGAGTCGTCGGCTTGGGCTGGTCCGGAGCGGCCGGCTGGGGTCGGGGCGCCTGCGCCACGAGTGCGGCCGAAGTGCTCGTCAGCCGGCCGACCGTGGCGGCCGACGTGTTCGTGAGCCGGGTGACCGTGGCGACCGTGTCGCTCGTCAACGGGGCCCGGACGCCGTCTGCCGGAGCGGTCGCCACGACCTCGGACGAGGAGGCGGCCGGCACCCCCTCCGCCGCGTGCGCCTGTTCCCCACAGAGGAAGCCCAGCGCGAACAACCCGCCCACCAGCAGAACCACTTGCAGCGCACGCCGTCCGGCCGCCGTGCGCATCACGCGCAGAGCGGCACCGGGCAAGGCTGCTGGCCAGGTCAAGAGGGGGTGGTCCTCCCGTGCGGCGGAACGAACTTCACGTAACGAGCCGTAACGAGCTACGAGTCGGCGCGACGCGGTGCGGTACGGACGAGGCGGCGCAACGGCGCGCCGCTGATGAGGCGTCGATCCTCGCACGCTCCTCCCGAGGTTGCGCAAGCCCCCTGTTACTGATGGGTAGGCATGTCCGTTTTGCTGGGCGAAGTCGGACGACGATGCATCGACAAATCGTCAGTGACCGTTCCCTGTCAGCCCGGTCGCGCTCTTTCCGGTCATGCCGTGTCGTGTCCGGTCATGCGGTGTCAGGTATGGGCAGCGGTCGCTTCTCGATGGCCGCCGCCATCACTTCGGGGAAGAGATCGGGCGTGCACGCGAACGCCGGCGCCCCCAGCGCGGCCAACGCGGCCGCGTGCTCCCGGTCGTAGGCCGGCGCCCCTTCGTCCGAGAGCGCAAGCAGCGTGACGAACTGCACTCCCGACGCCTTCATCGCGGCCACCCGCTTGAGCATCTCGTTCCGTATCCCGCCTTCGTAGAGATCGCTGATGAGAACGACCACCGTCTCGGCGGGCCGGGTGATCTGCGACTGGCAGTAGGCGAGTGCCCGGTTGATGTCCGTACCACCGCCCAGCTGTGTGCCGAAGAGCACGTCCACCGGGTCGTCGAGCTGGTCGGTGAGGTCCACCACCGCCGTGTCGAAGACGACGAGTCGCGTGTTGATCGACCGCATGGACGCGAGCACCGCCCCGAACACGGACGCGTAGACCACGGACGCCGCCATCGACCCCGACTGGTCGATGCAGAGGACGACTTCCTTCTTCACGGACTGGGACGCCCGCCCGTAGCCGATGAGCCGCTCCGGCACGATCGTCCGGTACTCGGGCAGGTAGTGCTTGAGGTTGGCCGCGATGGTGCGGTTCCAGTCGATGTCGTGATGGCGCGGCCGGTTGATCCGGGCGCTGCGGTCGAGGGCGCCGGTGAGGGTGGCCCGAGTGCGGGTGGCGAGCCGCTTCTCGAGGTCCTCGACGACCTTGCGCACAACGGCCCGTGCCGTCTCCTTGGTCGTCTCCGGCATCGCCTTGTTGAGCGAGAGCAGCGTGCCGACGAGGTGGACGTCGGCCTCCACCGCCTCCAGCATCTCCGGCTCCAGCAGCAGCGCGGACAGCCCGAGCCGGTCGATGGCGTCGCGCTGCATGACCTGGACGACGGAGGAGGGGAAGTACGTCCGGATGTCCCCGAGCCAGCGCGCCACCGAGGGCGCCGACGCCCCGAGCCCCGCCGACCGGTCCCGCCCCGTCTGCCCGTGCTTGTCGCCCTTCCCGTAGAGCGCGGCCAACGCCCCGTCCATCGCGCTGTCCTGCCCCGACAGAGTGCATCCCGTGCCGTCGGCGGCGTCGCCCCCTAGCACCAGCCGCCAGCGCCGCAGCCGCTCCTGCGCCGGGGCTGCCGGATCCATCGCCTCGGCCGTCATCGGCACACCCCCGTGCAAGGCCGGTCCCAGAGCGGCATCACGGCGACGGTGCCCGACGGACGGTCCTTCGCCCCGCCCCCGTACCTGCTGCGATTCCTGTTGCCTTTCCTGTTCCCGCCGAGGGCCGTTGCGCCAACGTCCTCCTGGGCTTCCGCCAGTCCGTCCTTCGTCATCCCGCCACCTCCGCAAGGTCGTTGTCGATGCCCTCTCCCGCTCCGCCCGGGCCGCCCGGTCCGTCCAGGCCCAGCAGCAGCCGGACCACCGGCAGCACGGCGTCCGCGCGCCCGGGGTCGAGTTCGGCCGCGAAGCCCGGTATGCCGGAGCCGGCGGCCGTCACACTCCCCCGCTCCCCCGGTCCGCGCCGGACCAGTTCGCCCAGCGTCCGGCGCACTCCCGGCTCGTACGCCGAGAATGTCCGCCGCAGCAGGGGCAGTACGTCCGTGAACGCCTCCGCCGGCACCCCGGTCAGCCAGGAGTCGACCAGCCCGAGCAGCCGCTCGTCGTGCACGAGGAGCATTCCGCCGCCGGACCCTCCGCCGACGAACCCCTCGATCCATGCGGCGGCATCCCCCGGCGGAGTCCCCGGCGACAGCACGAGACCCATGAGCCGCGCCGCCTCGTCCTGCCCCAACTCCCCGTCGTCCAGCAACAGCCGCACGGCCCGCCCCCGGACCACACCGGGCACGGTGTCCCGCACCGACAGCACGCGCAGAACCGAGTGCCAGCGGTCCCGCAGGTCCTGGTGGTCCGGCGCGGGCGCGTCGCCCAGCAGCGCCACCGCCCCGTGCACCGCGTCCACATGGCGCCGCATCTCCTCGGCGGCGTGCGCGTCCAGGGCCGCGCAGGCAGGGGGCAGGCCGACGAATATCCGCTCGGCGAGGCCCGCGGCGACCCCGGCCAGCGCTCCTGTGTCCGTGCCGCGGACGTCGCCGTACCGGAGGGAGCGGACCAGGGCCGGCAGGGCCTGCGCGAGGTGGCCGACGTCCGTGTCGAGCGCGGCCCGGTCGGCGAGGACCTGCATCACCACCGGTAGCGCTTGGGAGAGTTCGGCCAGCAGACAACGCTCGGCGAGTCCGGTGACATCGGCCAGGGCCTGTGCGGCGACGGCGTCCGCCTCCGCCTTGGCCGTCGCGGCGGCGAGCACCGTCGTGCCCCACACCCCGGCCTCCGCCACCCGCACCGCCAGCTCCGGCTCCCAGCGCAGCCGCCAAGTCTCCCGGAACGTGCCCGTGCTCCCCCGCGAAGCCACCGGTTCACCCCACGCCACGCCCAGCAACCGCAGTCGGTGCAGCAGCCTGCTGCGGCCTGCGTCGGTCTCCTTGCGCAGGTCGAGCTCCAACTCCCGCTCCAGTGCCTCCGGTTTGAGCCGGAGCCGGCGCTGGCTCCGGTCCAGGTCCCGCTGCAACGGCACCGCCGGCGCCGCCCGCGGCACCTCCCCCAACACGTCCCCGACGACCAGCCGGTCGTGCACCAGCGCCAGCGGCACGTCCGAGCCCTCGCACATCACCGCGCGCACGGCATCGGTCGTCTCACCGAGCCCCGGCAACGGACGACCCCGCATCGCAGCAAGCGTCTCCGCCAGCCGCACCGCCTCGATGACATGCGCCGAGGAGACGATCCGGTCCTCGCCCCGCAGCAACCCGGCCACCTTGGTCATCCACCGCTCGACCGGCCGGTCCGGGGCGGCGAACAGATGCCCGTACCAGCCCGGCGAGTCGATGCCCGCCCCGTACCCGCTGGCCCGCGCGAGCCTGCGGTACGTCCACGGCACCCATGTCATGTCCGTCTTGACCTTGGGCAGCCCCTTCACCAGCGCCCGGTCGGCGGCGACGGCCGTCTTCTGCCGCAACGCGGGCACATGCCAGGCCCCGCACACGACAGCCACCGCGTCCCCGAACTCCCGCTGCGCAGCCCGCACCTGGAGCCGCATGTACGCCTCCCGTACGAGATCCCGGTCGTGTCCCCCGCTGCCGTACGCCTCCCGCAACGCCCCCATGGCCTCTTCCAGCACCAGGAACGGCGCGAGCGCGTCCCCCTCTCCCGCCCCCCGGTGCTCGACGACGTCCTCCCACCAGCGCTCCGGGTCGTCGTACCCGGCGGCATCGGCGAGCACGGCGAGCGGGTCGATGCGGATGTCGGTCTCCATGGCCGACCTGTCGGCAGAGGGCCGGCCACCAGAATCGGCACCGGGATCGGCGTCGGCACGCCTGTCGGTGTCGGGGGTGGCCTCGACGCCGGAGCCGGCTCCGGTCTCGGTCTCGACCTCGGTCTCGGCCTCGACATTGGATCCGGCCGTGGTGTCGGCTCCTGCGCCGGGGGCGGCGTCTGGCCTGCCCCCGAACGCTTCCACAGCACCGGTACCGGAGCTGGCTTGCGATCCGGCCCCGGGCCCTGCCCCGGAGTCGGCCCCGCCCCCGCGCTCGGCCCCGTCGCCGCCCGCGTCCCCGCCGAGCTCACCCTCCGTGTCCCTGCTCCACGCCAGGGTGTGAGTCGCGGGCAAGTCGATGAAGCGAGCGGGTACTCCGTGCTCCAGGGCCCACCGGATCGCGACCCACTCCGGGGAGAACTCGGCGAGCGGCCAGAAGGCCGAGCGGCCGGGCTCGTCCACCGCGTGGGCGAGGAGGGCGACCGGCGGCCGCATGTCCTCCTCGGCGGCCAGCGGGATCAGTACGTCGGCCTCGGGCGGCCCCTCGATCAGCAGGGCCCGGGGCCGGGCAGCGTCCAGCGCCGCCCGTACCGCTCGTGCCGAGCCGGGTCCGTGATGTCGTACGCCGAGCAGCAGCGGCCCACCGCCGGCCGCGCCGCTCCCGCCCCTCACCGTCCCTGTCACGCCGTCCCCCTCGTCGTCCTGGTCATCGCGCCCCTCGAATGCGGCCGCCGAATGCCTTCCGGGCGCCCTCCAGGCCGCTGCCGTCCAGGTGCGCCCTGCACGCCGACCCGCCCGACCCCTTGGTCCCGCTGTTTCCGCCGCTCCCGCTCGACCGGCCCCACCCCAGGTCGTTCACGCGCTCACCTCACGGCAGGCCCGGTAGAAGTCCTTCCAGCCGTCGCGTTCGCGGACGACCGCCTCCAGGTACTCCTGCCAGATCACGCGGTCGGCCGCCGGGTCGCGGACGACGGCACCGAGGATGCCCGCGGCGACGTCCCCGGCCCGCAGCACGCCGTCCCCGAAGTGGGAGGCCAGGGCGAGTCCGCTGGTGACGACCGAGATCGCCTCCGCCGTCGACAGCGTGCCGCTCGGCGACTTGAGCTTCGTACGCCCGTCGGAGGTGACCCCGTCGCGCAGCTCGCGGAAGACGGTCACGACCCGGCGGATCTCGTCGATGCCGTCGGGCACGGCCGGCAGGTCGAGCGAGCGGCCGATCTGGTCGACGCGGCGCGAGACGATGTCGACCTCGGCCTCGACGCTCTCCGGCAGCGGCAGCACCACCGTGTTGAAGCGACGGCGCAGGGCGCTGGAGAGGTCGTTGACCCCCCGGTCCCGGTCGTTGGCCGTGGCGATCAGGTTGAAGCCCCGGACGGCCTGCACCTCCTGCCCCAACTCCGGTATCGGCAGCGTCTTCTCGGAGAGGATCGTGATGAGCGTGTCCTGGACGTCGGCGGGGATACGGGTCAGCTCCTCCACCCGCGCCGTCATCCCCTCCGCCATGGCCCGCATGACGGGGCTGGGCACCAGGGCGGCCCGGCTCGGGCCGTTCGCCAGCAGCTGCGCGTAGTTCCAGCCGTACCGGATCGCCTCCTCCGGCGTGCCCGCCGTGCCCTGCACGAGCAGCGTCGAGTCGCCGCTGACCGCCGCGGCCAGGTGCTCGGACACCCAGGTCTTCGCGGTGCCGGGCACGCCGAGCAGGAGCAGGGCGCGGTCGGTGGCGAGGGTGGTGACGGCGACCTCGACGATGCGGCGCGGGCCCACGTACTTCGGTGTGATCACCGTGCCGTCCGGCAGGGTGCCGCCGAGCAGGTATGTCGCCACCGCCCACGGCGACAGCTTCCAGCGGGCCGGGCGCGGGCGGTCGTCCTGCGCGGCCAGCGCCGCGAGTTCACCGGCGAAGGCATCCTCGGCGTGCGGCCGCAACGCCTCCGCCGGCTCCTTCGCGGGTACTTCGGCAGCTTCGACGATCGTCGGTTCCACGGACACAGACATGGCTGAGGCCCCCTCCAGCTCGGCCGGTTCGGATCTGGCATCCACGTTGCACTACGCCACTGACAATCCGTTCTGACCTGCGGAAACTCCTGTGCGACCGCGCTCGCAGGACCGATTGTCAGTGGCGGGATCTACCTTCGATGACATGACTCAGCAGGGGGTGCGCTGGAGCGCGGATCAGGTGCTGGCGCTGGCGCCTGACACCGCGTCACGCAAAGCGGGCAGCAAACTCGGCGCGGCGGGGCCGTGGTCCGAGACGGGGAGTTCCGACGAGGGGACGGTGTGGGGGCAGTGCAAGGGCAGCGGCAGCAAGCCGTACCAGACGGTCGTGGACATCGCGGATGCCGCGGGCCCCGCGTACAAGTGCAGTTGCCCGAGCCGCAAGTTCCCGTGCAAGCACGCGCTCGGGCTGCTGCTGCTCTGGGCGGGTGGGGACGGTGCGGTGCCGTCGGGGCAGGCACCGGACTGGGCGGAGCAGTGGATAGCGGGGAGAAGGCAGCGGGCCGAGCAGAAGCGGACGGCGGGGGCGTCCGCATCACCGTCCGGGTCCGGTGATCCGGAGGCCGCGCGGCGCCGGGCGGAGCGCCGGGCCGAGCGGATCACCGCGGGTGCCACCGAGCTGGAGCAGCGCCTGGCGGATCTGCTGCGCGGCGGTCTGGCGAGCGCGGAGCAGGCGGGATACGGGCTGTGGGAGGAGACTGCGGCCCGCATGGTCGACGCCCAGGCCCCTGGGCTGGCCGCACGGGTGCGGGAGTTGGGGGCGATCCCGTCGTCCGGACCGGGCTGGCCGGTGCGTCTGCTGGAGGAGTGCGCGTTGCTGCATCTCCTCGACCAGGGCTGGCTGCACCGCGAACGGCTCCCGGACGGCCTGGCGGCGACGGTCCGCTCCCGGATCGGCCTGCCCGGCTCGGCGGACGGCCCGCCGCTGCGCGACCGCTGGCTGGTCCTGGCCCAGTACGACACCGCGGACGCACGGCTGACGACCCGCAGGATCTGGCTGCACGGCACGGACTCGGACCGCACCGCGCTTCTCCTTTCCTATGGCGCCGCGGGGCGTGCCCCGGAGTTGGCGCTGCCCGTCGGGCTGACCCTGGACGCCGAGGTGTCCGCCTATCCGGGTGCCGGGCAAGTACGGGCAGCCCTGGGCGAGCAGTTCGCACCACCGGCACCCTCGGTGACACGGCCGCCGGGAGTGACGACGGCCCAGGCGGCTGCCCGCTATGGCGAGGCACTGCGGGACGACCCCTGGCTGGACTCCGTCCCGGTCACGCTGGACCGGGTCATACCGGTCCCGGACGGTGAATCCTGGCAGTTGGCGGACGCCGACGCCGATGCAGCGCTGCCACTGACTCCCACTGCCCGTACCCGCCCCGGCCTCTGGCGCCTGGTCGCCCTGTCCGGCGGCGCCCCGGTCAAGGTCTTCGGGGAGTGCGGCCACCGGGGCTTCACGCCGCTGACGGCGTGGTCGGAGGGGGCGGGAGAGGCGGTGCGGCTGTGCTGACCCACCAGTCCGGGGACCGCCGTACGACGACTGCAGCGGACGGGCCCTCACGGAAAGGAACCGCATGAACAGGACGTCCACGCCGGTGGATGCGCCCGCCTCGGGCGCCTGGGAGGAACTCGTCACGGCGGCACTGCTGGGGACGGAGCGGCGCACCCCGCCGGGTGGAGCGCCGGGGCGGGAGGCGCCGGTGGCGCTGCTGGACGCGGTGGCCGCGGAGACCGTTCGGCGGCGGGCCGGGCTGCGGGCGGCGCGGGCGGCCGGACGGCCCGAGCCGGCTGCCGAGGACCCACGGCCCGAACTGCCCCCCGCGGCGACCCGCAGGCTCGCGCTGCTGCTGGCCGACCGGCCGGGCACGGGCGGCGGCGGCCGTAGGGGCACGGCGCCGGACCTCATGGAGCTGCTGCCTCAGTGGCTCGCGGCGGCGAACGCCCGCGGTTTCGCAGCACCCCCTCAGGCGCTGCCCGCACTGCTGGACGCGGCCAGGGGGCGTACGGATCTGCGACCGGCGGCCCTGGCGTTCGCGGGGCCGCGCGCCGTGTGGCTCGCCCGGCTGAACCCCGACTGGCGGTTCGCCCTGCGTGCGACCCTGGGCGGGGGCACCACCCTGCCGCACCCCGAGGACACGGAGCGGACCCGGCGCCTGTGGGAGGAAGGCCTGTTCGCCGAGCGGGTCGCGCTGCTGTCCGCCATACGCGCCCGCGAGCCCGCCGCCGCCCGCGAACTGCTTGCCATGACCTGGTCGACGGAGCGGGCCGAGGACCGACTGATGTTCCTCGACTCGCTGCGCACGGGCCTCGGCCCCCAGGACGAGCCCTTCCTGGAGCAGGCGCTGGCCGACCGCAGTCGCAACGTGCGGGCGACGGCAGCGGAGTTGCTCTCCGCACTGCCGGGTTCGGCGCTCGCCGCGCGGATGGCCCTCAGGGCCGCGGCCTGCGTGGCCGTCGACCACACGGGCGACTCACCGATGATCGCCGTTGAGGCTCCGCACGAGTGCGACGCGAGCATGGAGCGCGACGGTGTCGTGGCCAAGGCTCCGGCAGGACGGGGTGAACGGTCATGGTGGTTCGGCCAGTTGGTGGAGGCGACACCGCTCGGGACCTGGTCCACGCGGCTGGGCGGGCGTACGCCAGGGCAGATCGTGGCGCTGCCGGTGACGGACGGCTGGCAGAGCGAACTGCACGCGGCCTGGTGCCGGGCCGCCGTGCGGCAGGGGGACCCCGAGTGGGCCCGTGCGCTCCTCGGAACCCCGTCCGCCCCGGAGGCCGGCGGTCCGGGCGCGGTGTCGCTGGCCGAACGCGCCAAGCTGCTCGGCACGCTGGGTGCAGCCGAACGGGCCGACTGGGTGGCCGGTTTCATCGCGGCTCACGGCCTGTCCGAGGCGTTTCAGCTGCTCGGGGTGTGCGCGGTGCCCTGGTCCGCGCCGCTCGGACGGGCGGTGGTGGACGCGCTCAACATCGCGCGGGACGCGGGGAGTTATCCATGGAGCTTCAGCGGAGTGATGGGCCTGGCCGAACGCTGTCTCGACCCCTCCGAGGCGAGCCGCCTCGACGGCCTGCTGGCGATACCCGACGAGACGGAGGACGCATCACCGGGGGCGGGCGGCTACTGGGCGGAGGCGTTCCAGCGCCTGGTGACGACCTTGCGGTTGCGGGCGGCGATGGCGGAGGAGCTGAGGGCGTAGGGCCTGTCTGTTGTGGCGCTCTCCGGCACTGCTTCAGCGCCGGTCAGCGCATGTCACCCCGTCGTGGGGGTCCCCCCGCTCGAGCGAAGCCGAGAGTGGGGGAGTTCGAGGACGAGGCCGTTCAGGCCGAAAGGGGGTCTGGGGGTGAAGCCCCCAGGGCCGGTCACCCCGTCCCACCCGCACCGGAGAACCCTCGCACCGCCGGAGGCCTACGCCCCTGCCGGCTGCCTGACATTGGCCCGCACCCAGTCCACGATCGACTGCGTCGTGGCCCCGGGCGTGAAGATCTCCGCGACGCCCTGCTCCTTGAGCGGCGCGATGTCCGCCTCGGGGATGATCCCGCCGCCGAAGACCAGGATGTCCTCAGCGTCCCGCTCCTTGAGCAGCTTGATCACCGCGGCGAAGAGCGTGTTGTGGGCACCGGAGAGGATCGACAGCCCGATCGCGTCGGCGTCCTCCTGGATCGCGGTGTCGACGATCTGCTCGGGGGTCTGGTGAAGGCCGGTGTAGATGACCTCCATACCGGCGTCGCGCAGTGCACGCGCGATCACCTTGGCCCCGCGATCATGGCCGTCGAGCCCCGGCTTGGCCACCACCACGCGGATCGGACCGGCTGCCACACCCATCACTGCCTCCATGAAGCGACTGCATCCATCCCTACCGACAAGTACTGGGTACCCGAACCGGCCCGGGAAGTGAACGAACGTTATCGCCAGCATCCCGCAACCGGCAGTTTCGCGGTGAAGACAGAGGGGGAAATCACACGATGGGACACGTTCACCGCGCACCGTTCCGGCGGGAACACGCGCAAGGGGAGCCGCAAAGAGGTCGCCGCACCACCGCGCCGCAGGCCGCGCGCCGTGGCGGTGCGGCGTGTCGGCGATGCCGTGAAGGGCTGCCGACCGCCTTCCTCGCGGCCTCCCACGAGGGCACACGGGGGACAGAGGCGTCCTCCTGCGTGCCGACAGGAGGTCGGCCATGAAGGTCACGAGGGCAGCGCTGCCCTTTCTCCCGCTCTGCCAGCGACTGCTCCCGAGCAGACTGGCGGGACTCTCCCTGGCCTTGCTGAAGGCGACCGCTCTGGAACTCGCGATCCTGGCGGGACACCTCCTGCTCTATCCCTCCGGCGTCGCGCAGGAACGCCGAGGACCATCCGCCCCGCTCCCGTCGGCGGACGGCGCCGCACAACTGCCGACCGGGACCAAACCCCCGGTCGTCCTCCTGCACGGCTTCATCGACAACCGCTCGGTCTTCGTGCTGCTGCGCCGCAGCCTCGCCCAGCACGGCAGGCAGCAGATCGAGTCGCTCAACTACTCGCCGCTGACCTGCGACATCCGCACCGCGGCAGAGCTGCTGAGCCGGCACATAGAAGAAATCTGCGAGCGCACGGGCAGCAGGCAGGTCGACATCGTCGGACACAGCCTCGGCGGACTGATAGCGCGGTACTACGTGCAGCGGCTGGGCGGTGACCTCCGGGTCCGCACTCTGGTGACGCTCGGCACCCCGCACTCCGGCACCCGGGTGGCACCGCTGGCGAACGCGCACCCGATCGTCCGCCAGATGCGCCCCGGCTCGGAGCTGCTCGAGGAGCTGACCCGGCCCGCGCCGGGCTGCCGTACGCACTTCGTGAGTTTCTGGAGCGACCTCGATCACCTGATGGACCCGCTGGAGACCGCCTGTATCGACCACCCCGACCTGCTGGTGCAGAACGTGAGGGTGAGCGGGATCGGACATCTCGCCCTGCCCGTGCACCCCGCCGTCGCGACCGGGATACGGCAGGCCCTCGACGCCGAGCGGACAGGAGCAGAAGCCACCGCGCACGCGGGCGGCCTGACCGTGGCCTGACCCCGCCCCTTTCGGCCACGGCCGGTACGGCCATGTCCCGCACAGCCGGCCCACAGCCCTGGGACGGTGCCCGGACAGCATCCGCACGGCCATACGACAGCCATTTGGCCTCGAACATCCTTCGAACACAGGGCCAAAGCCGTGCCCGTCGTCCCCCGAAACACGGCCGAATGCCCGTTTCCTGCGCGCACGAAACCTGTTGAAGATTGTCGAGCCCGTATACCGCCGGGTACAGTCACCGCACTGCTCTGGCAGCCCCTGTTGTCGAGGCGAAAGAGAAGTTGGTGAACGACCGTCACCCGTCGGGGACCATGACCCCGGCTCCGGCTTCCGATGCCGCCTCGGCGCACTACGCGTCGTACGGCACGCAGGAAGCCCAGTACGGCGACTTCACCACGTTCGGCGACTACGACTCCAACGGTTTTGCGACCGGCAGCCATGCCACCGCTACCTTCGCCGCAGACCCCCTGTTCGGCAGCCTCCCGGGCGAGGGCACGGGTTCGTACGACACCGGCCACTGGGCCACGGGTGGCCACCAGACCCTCAACTACGATGCGTACGCGGCCCAGCACCATGCCGCCTATGACACCGGCGTGTACGACACGAGCGTCTGGACCGCCGACCACCAGCCGCTTTCCGTCATCCCGCCGCAGGCCACCGGGCACGACGTCTCAGGTCAGTGGGATGCGAACGCCTGGCTGCAGCCCGACCACGCGGGCGGCCACGCAGACCAGACCCAGCAGTGGGAATGGGGCACCCAGGCCTTCGACACCGGCGCGTACGACGCCACGCAGTGGAACTCCGAGGGTCCCGAGACCGGCGACACGGCCCCGACCGCCGGCCCCGCCGACGACTACGAGCAGCAGGCCGAGCACGGTTCCTACGACGAATCCGTCCCGGACGGCGGCCGGTCGGACGCCACCGGGGAGCTGCCCTCGGTGGCCCCGCTCCTCGACGAGCAGGAAGAGGTCACGTCGGCTCCGGCGTCGCGCGCGGGCTCCCGCAGCGCGGCCCGTTCCCGCCGCCGCGCGCCCGCCAAACGGTCCGCGCTGCTGACCGTCGCCGTGCCCTCGGCGTGTGTGATGGGCGTGGCCGGTATCGCCGCCGCCTCCGTGGGCACCTTCACCGGCGACCAGGGCACCTCGACGACCGCGTCGGACGCCCATGCGGTGAAACCATCCGCCGCCAACAACAAGCTGGACACCCAGCTCCGGAGCCTCTCCGCCGGCGCCGACGACTTCGCCGACCGGGCCAGCCGTACGCAGGAGCGCATCGACCTCAAGGCCCAGCAGGAGGCCGAGAAGAAGAAGGCGGCAGCGGAGGCGGCCCGCAAGGAGCGGCTGCGTCCGAAGTACGTCCTTCCGGTCACCCAGAAGGGGCTCAGCGCCTACTTCGGCCAGGCAGGCATCAACTGGATGTCCGTGCACACCGGCATCGACTTCCCGGTCTCGTACGGCACGACGGTGATGGCCGCGACCGACGGCACCGTCCGCACGCAGTGGAACAGTGCGTACGGGAACATGATGATAGTGACCGCGAAGGACGGCACGGAGACGTGGTACTGCCACCTCTCCAGCTATCGCGTCGCCTCCGGTACGACGGTCAAGGCCGGCGACCCGATCGCGTACTCCGGGAACTCCGGCAACTCGACCGGCCCGCACCTGCACTTCGAGGTCCGCCCGGGCGGGGGTTCGGCGATCGACCCGCTGCCGTGGCTGCGGAGTCATGGGCTGGACCCGACGTAGGAGAGCCGGGGGTTGCGCCCCCAGACCCCCCATGTCCGGCCTGAACGGCCTCGTCCTCAAATGCCGGACGGGCTGTTGCAGTTACTCCTACAGCTTCTCCACCGGTGCGTACCTCAGCAGCAGGCGCTTCGGCTTGGTGTCGCCGAAGTCGATCGTCGCCTCGGCGTTGCCTCCCGTGCCCTTCACGGCCACGACCGTGCCGAGCCCGAACTGGTCGTGAGTGACCCGATCGCCCACGGCCAGCGAGACCACCGGCTTCTCGGAGGCGCGGCTCGTGGCGAAGCCGGACGCGCCCGACGCCGACGAGCGCGAGCGGGAGGAGGACAAAGAGGCGGCAAGGCCCGACGCCGGGCCGGAGGAGACCGGGGCGGTGGCGCCCGTCCGCTTCCAGTCGACGTGCTGTGCCGGGATCTCCTCCAGGAACCGGGAGGGCGGGTTGTACGACGGCTGCCCCCACGCGCTGCGCAGCGACGACCGGGTCAGATACAGCCGCTCACGCGCGCGCGTGATGCCGACGTACGCGAGCCGCCGTTCCTCCTCCAGTTCCTTGGTCTGGCCGAGGGCGCGCATGTGCGGGAAGACGCCGTCCTCCATGCCGGTGAGGAAGACGACCGGGAACTCGAGGCCCTTGGCGGTGTGCAGGGTCATCAGGGTGATGACTCCGGAGCCGTCCTCGTCCTCGTCGGGGATCTGGTCGGAGTCGGCGACGAGCGCGACGCGTTCCAGGAAGTCGGCGAGGGAGCCGGACTCCTCGCCCTCACCGGACTCCTGCTCGAACTCCAGGGCCACGGCGGCAAGTTCCTGGAGGTTCTCGATGCGGGTCTCGTCCTGCGGGTCGGTGGAGGCCTGCAACTCGGCGAGGTAGCCGGTGCGTTCGAGGATCGCCTCCAGGACGGTCGCCGGGCCCGCGCCGGACTCGACGATCGTCCGGAGGTCCTCCATCAGTGTGTTGAACCGCTTGACGGCGTTGGCCGACCGCGCGGCCATGCCGTACGCCTCGTCGACGCGGCGCAGCGCCTGCGGGAAGCTGATCTTCTCCCGCTGGGCGAGGGCGTCGATCATCGCCTCCGCGCGGTCGCCGATGCCGCGCTTGGGGACGTTGAGGATGCGGCGCAGCGGCACCGAGTCCTCGGGGTTGGCCAGCACCCGCAGGTAGGCCAGGACGTCCCGGACCTCCTTGCGCTCGTAGAAGCGGACACCGCCGACGACCTTGTAGGGCAGGCCGACGCGGATGAAGACCTCTTCGAAGACACGGGACTGGGCGTTGGTGCGGTAGAAGACGGCGACGTCCGAGGCCTTCGCCTCGCCGGCGTCCGTGAGACGGTCTATCTCGTCGGCGACGAACTGGGCCTCGTCGTGCTCGGTGTCGGCGACGTAGCCGGTGATGCGGGCGCCCGCGCCGGCGTTCGTCCACAGGTTCTTGGGGCGGCGGGACTCGTTGCGCTCGATGACCGCGTTCGCGGCGGAGAGGATCGTCTGGGTGGAGCGGTAGTTCTGCTCCAGCAGGATCGTCGTCGCGTCCGGGTAGTCCTCCTCGAACTGGAGGATGTTGCGGATCGTCGCACCGCGGAAGGCGTAGATCGACTGGTCGGCGTCGCCCACGACGCACAGTTCGGCGGGCTGCAGGTCGTACTCGTTCGGCGGTACGTCCTCGTCGTGCGCCCCGGTGCCGACGAGTTCCCGTACGAGCGCGTACTGGGCGTGGTTGGTGTCCTGGTACTCGTCGACCAGGACGTGCCGGAAGCGGCGGCGGTAGTGCTCGGCGACGTCCGGGAAGGCGCGCAGCAGGTTGACCGTCGTCATGATCAGGTCGTCGAAGTCGAGGGCGTTCGCCTCGCGCAGCCGCGACTGGTACATGGCGTAGGCCTGGGCGAGGGTCTTCTCGAAGCCGTCGGCGGCCTGGGCGGCGAAGTCCTCCTCGTCGATCAGCTCGTTCTTCAGGTTCGAGATCTTGGCGCTGAAGGACTTAGGCGGGTAGCGCTTGGGGTCGAGATCCAGGTCGCGGCAGACCAGGGCCATCAGGCGCTTGCTGTCGGCGGCGTCGTAGATCGAGAAGGAGGAGGTGAAGCCGAGCTTCTTCGACTCCCTCCGCAGGATGCGCACACACGCGCTGTGGAAGGTCATCACCCACATCGCGTTCGCGCGCGGGCCGACGAGCTGCTCGACGCGCTCCTTCATCTCGCCCGCGGCCTTGTTGGTGAAGGTGATCGCGAGGACCTGGCCCGGATGCACGTTCCGTTCGCCCAGGAGGTAGGCGATGCGGTGGGTGAGCACGCGGGTCTTGCCGGATCCGGCGCCGGCCACGATGAGCAGGGGGCTGCCGGAGTGGACGACGGCCGCGCGCTGGTTCTCGTTCAGCCCGTCCAGGAGCGCGGCCGGGTCGATCGCCGGGCGGGGGGCACCGTTGCGGTAGTAGGCCTCCCGGTCCGGTGGCACGTCGAACTTCCCGCCGAACAGATCGTCCGGAACCGGCTCCGGTCCGTGATCGCCCTCGGGCGGCGGCGGAGGTTCCTCCTCGTGCCCCCGGGGGGCCTGGAGGTTCGCCAGGAAGCTGTCGTCAAAGAGGCTGCTCATCGCTCTCCGAGTCTAGGGTGCCCCACTGACAGCCCGCCGCCGCCCTGAGCACATCGCCGGAATCCTCGGGCTCCCCTGGGCCTCCACGGCCGCAGAATCCCCGATTCTTCCAGACCTGGCCGCCAGGCGTCCTCTCGCTCTCCAGAACCGTGCCGTCACGGACCGTGATCGAATCCTCCCGGATTGCCGACCACGTGCGACCCGCTGACCGAAGGTCACGAAAATGTATCGGGCATATCGAACATCAACCTTCACAGGGGCCACACGAGTTGGCTACCGTTCCGGCAGGCCGCACGACCCCCACCGGCGAACGTCGCCGGGCCGCGCGGCCTCCGCCGAGTCCGGGGCGCCGCCGCGCATCCGGAGCCGGGGACCCACACCGACCTTGGGGTGAATCGGTCTCCTCCCTTTCGGGGCACGGACCGTAGGGCAACCCTTCCGAACCACCCGCCCGAACCCGACAGCTAACTCGGTAGGCGGAGCATGGAAGGAGTCGCCTCCCTTGGCGTCGCACCGCAAGTCGCGCCCCGCGGGTACGCGCGTAGCAGGCATACGCACCCCCGCCCTCGCCACGGCCGCCCTCACCTCGGTGGCCCTGCTGTCCCAGTCGGCGAACGCCGCCCCCGCCGCCGACGGCAAGCCCAGCCTCGAAGAGGTCGAGAAGAAGGTCGACGACCTCTACCGCCAGGCGGAGTCGGCCACCGAGAAGTACAACGCGGCCAAAGAGAAGACCACCAAGCAGCGCAAGAACGTCGACACCCTCCTCGACGACGTCGCCAAGCGCATGCAGAAGCTCAACGAGGAGCGGGACCGGCTCGGCTCCTTCGCCGCGGCCCAGTACCGGACCGGAGCCGCCGCACCCGACACGGCGACCTTCCTGCTCGCGGACTCTCCGCAGGACTACTTCGACCAGACGCAGCTGATGGGGCGGCTGACCTCCCGTCAGAAGAGCGCGGTCGACGAGTACTTCACCGAGCAGTCCGCGACGATGAAGAAGCGCCAGGAGGCCTCCAGGAGCCTCGAGACGCTGACCGCGACACAGAGCGACCTGCAGACCGCCAAGTCCGCGGTGCAGAAGAAGCTCTCCGACGCGCGCGAGTTGCTGTCGAAGCTGACCGCCGAGGAGAAGGCGCGGCTCGCGGCGATCCAGAAGCAGCAGCAGGAGGCGGCGGCCCGTAAGGCTGCTGAGCTGGCGAAGCAGCAGGCGGCGGCGGAGAAGGCCAAGGAAGAGGCCGCGGCCCAGGACGGCGGCTCCACCTCGGGCGCGGGATCCACCTCCGCCGGCGACTCCTCGTACGCCACCAAGGCCGAGAAGGCGCTCGCCTTCGCCCGCGCGCAGATCGGCAAACCGTACGTCTGGGGCGCCACCGGCCCCGAGTCCTACGACTGCTCCGGCCTCACCCAGGCCGCATGGAAGGCCGCCGGCGTCGACCTCCCCCGTACCACCTACGACCAGGTCAACGCCGGCACCACGGTCTCGCTGGCCGACGCCCGGCCCGGCGACCTGATCTTCTTCTACGACGACATCAGCCACGTCGGCATCTACATCGGCAACGGCATGATGATCCACGCCCCGAAGCCCGGCGCGTACGTCCGCGAGGAGTCGATCTACTACGGCGGCGAATCGATCATCCACAGCGTGGTACGGCCTGCCTGAGGCACCAGAGGGCAGGGCACGCGCGCGTGCGGGGCAGTTTGTGATGCACGCGCGCGTGGCCCGCCCTCAACCCGAGCCGCACTCCTTAGCATCGGCCCCATGTCCGGCCCGACCTTCCTCCGCGCCCGGTGGGCGCAGCGTTCGCCGGCGGCCGGGGCCGCCGTGATGGCGACCGGCAGTGTCACGCTCGGACTGCATCTGACGGGGCACGAGGTGCTGTCGCGGATCGCCCTGGGGCTGGCCTGTGTCTCCTGGGCGGTGCTTGCGGCGGGCTTCGGCGTCCGGCTGGTGCGGGAACCGGAGAGGTGGCGGGCGGAGGCGGGGACGCCGGGGGCGCTGAACGCCGTCGCGGCGACCGCAGTCCTCGGCACCCGGTTCTCCGCCCTCGGACGGCAGACCCTCGCCGAGGCCCTGCTCGCGCTGGCGGCCGTGCTGTGGCCGCTGCTGCTGGTGCAGGTCGCACGGCACTGGCGGCGTCACATGCCCGGCGCGGTGTTCCTGTGCTGCGTGGCCACGCAGGGGCTCGCGGTGCTCGGCGCCACGCTCGCCGAGGTCGAGGCGACGGCATGGCTCGCGCACGCGGCGCTCGCGCTGTTCTGGCTCGGCCTCGTCCTCTACGGCTGCGTGCTGGCCCTGTTCGATCTGCGACAGGTGACGGAAGGGCTGGGCGACCAGTGGGTGGCGGGCGGCGCGCTCGCCATCTCGGCACTCGCCGGATCGAAGCTCGTCGCGGCGGACAGCGCGCGCCTGTACCTGTGGGACGACGACGACCGCGGTGTCCTGCGCGCCGTCACCGTGGCGCTGCTCGTGCTCGACCTGGCCTGGTACGCCGTACTGCTCGTCGCCGAGGCGGTCCGGCCGCGGCGCGGCTACGACGTGCGGCGCTGGGCGACCGTTTTCCCGATGGGGATGACGGCGACGGCCGTACTGTCCGTCGCCGCCGCCCTCGACGCCCCGTGGCTGAGGCGGCCCGGGGAGGTGCTGCTGTGGATCGCGGTGGCGGCGTGGCTGGCCGTTGCCGCGGGGGCCGTCGCCGCGGCCCGCGCCGGCATCAGGTCCACAGCACCGCGATGAAGATGTTCGCCGTGGTGAGCAGGCCCACCAGCCCGAACAGGCTCTTGTCGATCTTCTCCTCGTCCCGCTTCACATAGACCAGGCCGAGGATCACGATCAGCAGGGCCAGCTTGATCCCGATCTTGATGTTGTTGACGTGATGGTCGTCGGCCTGGTTGAGGCCGACCAGGATCGCGCCCGTGACCAGCATCGTCAGCGCACCGTGCAGCATCCCCGGGACGAAACGGGCCTCGCCGCGGCCCATCGCCTTCATCTGGGTGAGGAAGCCGCCGAGGAGCGCGGCGATGCCGACGATGTGCAGGCCGACGAAGAGATGGATGAGTACGTCCATGAGGCCGGAGCTTAAACAGGGGCGCACGGGGCGCCGGACACCGCCCCCGGCCTTCATCGGTGGATCCTGCATATATGCGGCCCATAGCACCCCGTCATCCGTACGGGTCCCGGAACCGTCACATCGGTCAGCGCACTGCGTGAAGTCGACGGTGCGAGTCCTGGATCACGGCCGCATACGGTCACCCGGCGATCCGTCCGGGGCACTTCCGCACATCCCGTTACCGGGCCGACACAGACAGGTTTAGCGTCCTCCACCAGGTGACCGGCTCCCCACCGCCGCCCGGGCCAGGGGCGGCAGTCGGCCACCACCGCCGAGAAGGTCCGGCGGCGGCCCGCTCCCCCTGTGCGGGCCGCCGCCGGACGCGTAAGCCGCCCCGGAACGGGGGGTCCTACGAAAGGACGGGCAGTCCACGTGGCAGCGCACCGAAAGCCCAGTCGGCGCTCGCTCAGCGGCAGTCCGGCCCGGACGGCGTTCACGATCGCCGTGGCGGGCGCGGCGACCGCGACGGGCTTCGACGGGACCGGGCACGCCGAGCCGGACCTGACGCCGACGCAGGTCAGGGCGGAGGTGGACAAGCTGTACCAGGAGGCGGAGGCCGCCACCGAGAAGTACGACGGGGCGAAGGAGCAGGCCGACGCCGCCGAGCGGCGGCTGTCGGCGCTGCGGGACGAGGCGGCGCGCAAGACGGACCGGCTCAACTCGGCGCGGGACGAGCTGGGTTCGATCGCCGCGGCGCAGTACCGGGGCGGCGGTCTCGACCCGGCACTGCAACTCGCGCTGTCGGACGACCCCGACCACTATCTCGAGGGCGCCGAGTTCGTCGACCGGGCGGGCACCCGGCAGGCAGCGGCCGTGGCGGACGTACGCCAACAGCTGCGGGAGATCGAGCAGTTGCGCGGGGCCGCCCGCATCGAGCTGGCCGGGCTCAGGTCGCGGCAGGCGGAGCTGAAGCGGGACGAGAAGACGATCACCGGGAAGCTGGATGCGGCGCGGCGCCTGGTGTCCCGGTTGTCGGCCGCCGAGCGCGCCCGGCTCGGGGACGGCGGCAACCGCGCCTCACGGTCCGCCACGGGTGCCCGGGACGGCCTTGTGCCCCTGGGAACGGCGACCGCCGAGGCGCCCGACTCCCGTGCCGCGGCGGCCCTCTCGTATGCGTACTCCAAGCTCGGCAGCCCCTATGTGTGGGGCGCGACCGGCCCGGACGCCTTCGACTGCTCGGGCCTCGTCCAGGCCGCCTACCGCTCCGCGGGCATCTCCCTGCCCCGCACGACGTATGCCCAGATCGACGCCGGCCGCCGCGTATCCCGCTCCGAACTGGCCCCGGGCGACCTGGTGTTCTTCTACTCCGGCATCAGCCACGTCGGCATCTACGTCGGCAACGGCATGATGATCCACGCCCCGAATCCGTCGGAGCCCGTGAAGATCGCGCCGGTCGACGAGATGCCGTTCGCGGGCGCCACACGCGTGGTGTGAGCTTCGGACGGACGCCCTCAGACCAGCCGTCGCGCCGTAGCCCACCGCGTCAGTTCGTGCCGGTTCGACAACTGCAACTTCCGCAGGACCGCCGAGACATGGGACTCGACCGTCTTCACGGAGATGAACAACTGCTTGGCGATCTCCTTGTACGCATACCCCCGGGCGATCAGACGCAGCACCTCCCGCTCGCGCTGGGTGAGACGGTCGAGGTCCTCGTCGACCGGCGGGGCGTCGGTGGAGGCGAACGCGTCGAGGACGAAGCCCGCCAGACGCGGGGAGAAGACGGCGTCGCCCTCCTGCACGCGGAAGATGGAGTTGACGAGGTCCGTGCCGGTGATCGTCTTGGTGACGTAGCCGCGGGCGCCGCCCCGGATCACTCCGATCACGTCCTCCGCCGCGTCCGACACGGACAGCGCGAGGAATCGGACCGGCTGCTCGGCGTCCGCCATCAACGCGGCGCAGCGGCGCAGGACTTCGACGCCACCGCCGCCCGGGAGGTGCACGTCGAGGAGGACCACCTCGGGGCGGGTCGCGGTGATGACCGTGACCGCCTGGTCGACGTCCGCGGCCTCACCGACGACCTCGACTCCGGTCTGCTCGGTCTGGCCGATCTCGGCCTGGACTCCCGTACGGAACATACGGTGGTCGTCGACGAGGACCACACGCACGTGCCGTTCGCCCGCGCCACCGCCGGCCGCCGGCTCCACAGGCTCCGCGTTCCCCTCGGTCGGGTCGCTCATCACGTCTTCTCCGCCCTCTCCATCTCCAGCTCGACCTCCGTGCCGCCGTCCGGCACCGCGCGCAGCCGCGCCGTACCGCCGTGGCGCTCCATGCGGCCGATGATCGATTCTCTGACGCCCATGCGGTCGGCGGGTATCGAGTCCAGGTCGAAGCCGGGGCCGCGGTCCCGGACCGACACGAAGACGGTCTTTCCCTCGACTTCGGCGTAGACCTGTACGGCGCCGCCCTCGCCACCGTACTTGGCGGCGTTCACCATCGCCTCGCGCGCGGCCTGCATCTGCGCGCCGATCCTCTCGTCGAGCGGGCAGTCGCCGACGATGACGACCTCTATGGGGACGCCGTGCTTGTCCTCCACCTCCGCGGCGTTGCGGCGCACCGCGTCGGCCAGGTCGGTGGGTTCGTCGGCCTCGTCCTTGCCGGTGCCCTCGGGCTTGTAGAGCCAGGTGCGCAGGTCGCGCTCCTGGGCGCGGGCCAGGCGGCGCACCTCGTTCGCGTTCTCCGCGTTGCGCTGGATCAGGGTCAGGGTGTGCAGCACGGAGTCGTGGACATGGGCGGCGACCTCGGCGCGCTCCTGCGCGCGGATGCGCATCAGGCGCTCCTCGGAGAGGTCCTGGGTCATACGGACGAGATAGGGCCCCGCGAGGAGCGTTATCCCGACGAGGACCGCGAGGGCCGCCTGCAGGACGGAGCCGAGGTGGGCGGCGGAGCCCTGGAGCACGAAGATGCCGGAGACGCCGGCGGTGACGAGGAGGACACCGCCTGCCGCGCGCAGCAGGGTGAGCGTGCGCCGGCGGCTGCCGACCTCGACCCAGCGGGCCCGGCGGGCGTTGTCCGCCTGGCGCCAGACGAGGGCGACGCCCGCGCCGACGAGGACGGCGGGCCAGAGGTAGGCCTTGGCTCCGCCGCCCACCTTCACATTGCCCACGAAGACCAGGGCCACGACGACCATGAGGAGCAGGGCGACGATCTGGCCCTTGTCCGGCTTGCGGGCGACGAGTCTGCGACGGCCGTCCGGCGAGGTTTCGGTGGTGACCAGCGAAGGGGGTTTCTGGCCGCCGACGCCACCGACGCCGAGCGGCACGAAGAACCAGAACGCGGCATACAGCAGCGCGCCCAGGCCGTCCGCCATGAACAGGCCCACGAACACCAGGCGCACCCAGATGACCGGCAGCCCGAGATGCCCGGCGAGCCCCCGCGCCACGCCACCGAGCCAGCGTCCGTCGCTGCTGCGGTAGAGCTTGCGCGGCGGCCGCGGTTCGACGAGTGGCGCTGCAGCGGCTTCCGGCATGCCATCGATACTCGCAGGGTCGGCGGGCAGGGGCATCAGGGTCGACCCCCGAGACACCCCTGATCTTCGAACCCGGGCCCGGTCGAACGGTTCCCGGTCGCCGGCTCAGGGGCGATATCAGGGTCCGGCCAGGGTCGTACCGACTCCCGTCCGAGCGGCTCGGCCGTCACCATGGACACATGACAGATCACGAGCGCGCCGCGACGGGTCCCGGGCCCGGCTCCGGCCCGCGCCCCGCTCCGGGCGCCGGGCCGCAGGACGCCGCGCCCGCCGCGGATGCCGCACCCGCCGCCGGGGCTGGGCCCGGTGCGGGCGCGGGCGCGCAGGAAGAGGGGGTCGCGGGCGCGGAGGGCACCGAGGCTCCCCACAGGTTCCGCCGCGACCGCCGGTACAAGGTGCTCGCCGGGGTCTGCGCCGGGCTCGGGCGGCAGTGCGACATGGATCCGGTGATCTTCCGGATCACCCTCGCCGTGCTCTCCGCGACCGGCGGCATCGGCCTGCTCTTCTACGGCTTCGCCTGGCTCCTCATCCCGTACGAGGACGAGGAGGAGAACGAGGTCCGCAAGCTGCTGACCGGCCGCGTCGACGGCCAGGCGCTGACCGCGGTGATGTTCGCGCTGGTCGGCTGCGGGGTGTTCCTGACCTTGCTGAAGAACGGCGGGGTGCTGGCCTTCGCCGTCGTCCTCTCCCTGCTCCTCGCGGGCGCCGGTTACTGGTCACGGCAGCGCGGCGCCCCCGACCCCGACCCGCTGGCCGCGCAGGCCGTGGCCGACGCTCCGCCGGAGGCCCAGGCGCCGCCGGTCATGGTCACCTATCCCTCCTGGTGGCGCGACCCCATCGTCAAGGACGGCACGCACGTCGGCGGCACCGGCTATCTGTGGGGCCCCCGGGACTCCCGCGAGCGGGACATCGCGGCGGCGGTCAACATCAGCCTCGGCACGTCCTGGACCGACCGCGCGGACATCCGCACACCGCGCCCTGCGGCACCCAGACCGCGCGGCCCCCGCTGGATCGGCGGCTGGGTCTTCCTGCTGGCCCTGCTCGCGGGCGGCCTCGGCACCGGGCTGACCTGGGACGACCATACGCTCGGCACCAGCCTGCAGACCGGGCTGTCCTGCGCGCTCCTGGTCCTCGGTCTGGGCATCGCGGTCAGCGCCTTCCTGGGGCGCACGGGCGCCGGCTCGGTCTTTCTCGCCCTCATCACGGCGGCCCTGCTCGCCGGCTCGGCGGCCCTGCCCAAGGACGTCGGCACACACTGGACACGCACGACCTGGCAGCCGGCCACGGTGGCCGACGTGCAGGGGAAGTACGAGGTCGGCAGCGGGGTCGGCACCCTGGACCTGAGCCGGCTGCACCCGGCCAAGGGAGAGACGGTGAACACGAGAGCCGACGTCGGTCTGGGCCAGCTGAAGGTGATCGTGCCGAAGGACGTGACCGTGAAGCTGAGCATCGACGTGGGGGTGGGCGACATCCAGATGCCGGGCGACAAGCCGGGAGACGTGGACGTGGAGCCGGGCAGGCACAAGGAGGTGACCCTGTCGCCGGTCTCGGGCGGCAGGAACACCGGCACGCTCGATCTCGGGCTCCAGGTCGGCCTCGGACAGGCGGAGGTGAGCCGTGCTGCGTCATGAGTTCCAGCCGGGGAAGCTGGTCGCAGGCGTCTTCCTCGCCCTCGCGGGCGCCCTCTACGCCGGTGACGCGGCCGGCCTGTGGGAGACACCGTGGTTCGAGGTGATCCCGGTCGTCACGGGCGGCCTCTGTCTGGCCGGAGTAACGGGAGCAGTGGCCCGGGGCATACGGCGGCGCAGGACGGCAGTGTCCGGAAAGGGCACGAGTGAGGCACAGCTGAATGCTCCGGGAACCTGACCAAACCCGGGTCGTGCCCCCAGGGTTCGCCACCGGTGGCCCCCGCCGACCAGGAGCTACCGGTAACCGGCCGCCCGTTGCCTGCGCCGTGCGCGGAGTGCGGCGTCCAGGGAGAACGTGGCGGCGCCCGCGAGGACGAGGGGGAGCCAGGCCATCAGGTAGGCGAGGTCGTTGCCGTAGTAGTACGGGTCGGAGGCCCAGCTCACGGTCAGCCACAGGCTGAGGGAGATGAGTGCGCCGCCGAGCGCTGCCAGGCGGGCGAACAGGCCGATCAGGGTGCCGATGCCGACCGCCAACTCGCCCAGGGCGATGGCGTACCCGAAGCCCACCGGGTTCTTCAGGGCCATGTCGACCATGGCCGGGATGGCGGAGGAGTCGCGGACGTTGCGCATCATGTCGCCGATGGACCCGGAACCGGAGCCCTTCATGAACGCGCTGTCGGTGAGCTTGTCCAGCCCGGCGTAGATGAAGGTGACGCCGAGGAAGACGCGGAGCGGAAGGAGGGCGTATCGGGCGGCGAAATCGCGCCGGCTCCGGTCGCCGTCGAGGTACGGGGTGTGCGCTTCGCTGCGTATGCCGTGAGTCATCGCTGTCGCCTCTCGCCCGCGGTGCCGGGACCCTCACAAGACGATACGTACGTCGAGGACGATGCGCTCAATGTGTTCGTGCCGATTTCAGTGCCCGTGCCCCGCGTGGAGAGGGGGTGTCCCATTCAGCCCGTCAGGATCGGTTCGGTCCATCGGGATCGGTTCAGTCCGTCACGTCGATCGCGTATCTGTTCGTCTCCACCCCAGCTGCCGTGACCACTTGCACCTCGACCCTCCCGGGTTCCACCTCCGCCGGCACGGGCACGGTCAGTGCCGTGTCCGTCGGGTTGCTGAAGCCGCCGGTCACCGGGACGAGGGGCACATGGACGTTCACCGTGCCGATGCGGACCACCATCCGGGTCAGCCGGTCGGCGCCCTGGGCGCCCGGCGGGACGAAGCCCGCGCCGCGGATCTCGATGTCGTCGCCCGTGCGGATCGGGGCGTCGAGGTCGCCGGCCTCCCGGGCGCGCACCACGGAGAGGATCACCGGGCGGCCGCCCTCCGCGTACTTGCCGGCCACATAGGTCGCCGCCGACACCAGCACCACCACCGCGAGACCCCACGGAAGGTCCGGCAGCTGGTCCGGGCGGCGGGCCAGCCGTACCGCGGCGAACAGGACGGCGACGGTGCTGATCACGACGTACTGGATGTCGGCGAAGGTGCCCCGCCCCGAGTCGTCGGTCAGCAGGTCGGCCGCCCGGGGCCGGTCCGCCCGTACCTTCTGCAGCCGCTGGCCGAGGACCCGCAGCCCCACCACGCGCCGTACCAGCACCGCGATGCCGCAGACCACGGCGAGGACGGTGACGACACCGGCGCCGCGGGCGAGTTCGAGACCGGAGATCACGGCGTCGCGCTCCGCGTGGTCGGAGGCCGCGGCGAGGCGGCCGGCCAGCAGCAGCACGGCGTAGGCCACGAACAGCACCCAGGCCGCCGCCACCGTGCGGGAGGTGGACAGGCGGTTGTCCTCGCCGACGACGGGAGCCAGCACACCGCCGCGCGCCCGGTGGAACCAGGACGCGGCGGTCAGTACCCCGCCCACGACCACAGCCGCGAGGAGGCCCGCCGTGCGTGCCGCGGTCCAGCCTGCGCCGATCGCCGTGAGCGACTGCACCAGCAGCAACAGCACCACCAGGGCCCACACCGCACACACCGTCCGCCGCCACAGCCGGGCCAGCCAGGCCTCGCCCTCGGCGCGACCGCGTTCGGCGACGAGTTCCGCGGACTGGGTGAGCTCCTCCGAGACCCACTGGCGGGAGGCCGAGGCCGAGTGCGCCACCGCGGCGGGCAGCCCCTTCCCGGCCGCGAAACCGTCGCGCATCAGCAGGAATTCGGCGACCGCGCGCCGGTGCCCCTCGCGCGCCCCGTGCGGGCAGTCCCCGCAGGTGCAGCCACCGCCGTGCGCACCTCTGCGGGCGCCCGCGTCCGCGCCGCCTCTCGCCTCCTGCACCGCCACGCCCGCCGCCCGCCTTCCCCGCAACGTCTACGGCCGGCGGCCCTGTCCGGCAGTCGGCCGCCGCCCTGCAACACCCGTGTGATGACAGCGAATTGTGCCCTACGCCATGCCACCCCCGCCCGCCAGGTCTGGTCAGCCCGGGGTGAAGTGGGGCCGTCGTGTTGACCCTGCTGCGAGAATTTCCCTATGGCCGAGATCATCCAGCGGGACGGGACCTGGGCCTTCGACGGCACCACGGTCAGGATCACGCCGGGTCTCCACCGCTCCGTGCCGCTCTTCCGGCAGACGTACGGGGAGGTCGCGGTGCCCCTCGAAGCCGTCGCGGGCGTGGTCTTCGAACCGGAGCGCAAGCGCGGACGGCTGCGGATACGGCTGCGCGAGGGCGCCGATCCGCTGCTCCAGGCGACCGGCGGTCGGCTGCCGGATCCGGCCGACCCGTACCGGCTGGTGGTGGACGTCGACCGGGCCGGGGTCGCCGAGTACGTGGCCGAGGAGATCCGCCGGGCCCTCCTGCTCGACCAGATCCCCAAGGAGCCGACCAAGGCGTATCTGCTGCCGGGGCCGCCCGTCCCGGTGTCGGTGCGGTCCTCCGACGGCACCGTCTCCTTCGACGGCACCCAGGTGCGCATCGACTGGGCCGACACCTCCGACCGGGTGAAGCGGGCGACCGGGCCGCGGATCATCGCCGTCGGGGACCTCGTGCAGGTCGAGTGGCTGCCCAACTCCGGTTACGAGGACGGCTTCCTGCGCTTCGTGACCCGCGAGACGGTGTTCTCCAAGCTGCCGCCGGAGAAGGACCCGTACGCCCTGGACCTGTGGGGCAGCGCCCGCCGTGACCTGCTCACCGCGCTCGTCGCCACCGCGATCACCGCGCGGCTGCCGCATCCGTCCACCCGGGGCGGCGGCGAGCAGGCACAGCGACGGCCGCCGACAGCAGCCGTGCCGCCCGCGGCCGACCACCACGACGTACTCCTACGGCGGCTGCGGGAGTTGGGCGAGCTGCACCGGGACGGGGTGCTCACGGACGAGGAGTTCGCGATGACCAAGGCGGCGGTACTGCGAGGCTTCTAGCTGAGCAGATCGGGTTCGCTGCGGCTGATGTCCTGCCACAGCGGCTGGTAGTTGATCCATGCCACCAGGTCGCCGCCGAGCTGCTCGCGGGTCGCCACCGCCGCCCTGTGGTCGATGAGCAAGGGGCGTCCGGCGGCCTTGGCGGTGAGCTGCACCTGGGCGGAGCGTTCCATGGACAGGAACCACCAGGCCGCCGCGTCCACCGAGTCCCCGACCGTCAGCAGCCCGTGGTTGCGCAGCACGAGCGCCTTGCGGGTACCGAGCGCGGTGGCGATACGGCGGCCCTCCTCGGCGTCGACGGCGACACCGGTGTAGGCGTCGTAGAGGGCGTGGTCCTCGTAGAAGGCGCAGCTCTCCTGGGTGATGGGGTCCAGGAGGTCGCCGAGCGCGGACAGGGCGCGGCCGTGCACCGAGTGGCAGTGGGCGACGGCCACCACGTCCGGGCGGGCCGCGTGGACCTGGGCGTGGACGGTGAAGGCGGCCTGGTTGACGTGGTAGCGCCCCTCGATCACCTGCCCGTCCGAGTTGGCGAGCACCAGGTCGCTCACGGTGACGTGCTTGAACGGCATTCCGAACGGGTTGACCCAGAAGCAGTCGCTGTACTCGGGGTCGCGCGCGGTGATGTGCCCCGACACGCCGTCCTCGAAGCCGAGCCGCCCGAAGATCCGCAGCGCGCCCGCGAGCCGTTCCTTGCGATGCCGGCGCTCGTCGTCGACCGAGTCGTGCATCGGCGGCATCGCGAACCGCAGCCGGTCGCTGGGAAGGGCGGGCGGCGGAGTGGGCCCGGTCCCGGGGGTCCCGTGCATGTGTCCTCCAGCACTGGGTTGCTGTACGGGGCGGAAGTTACCGTCGGTCAGCCCAGGAGAACAGAGATGTTCTGTAAAGATGACGCGCGCAGCCGTTGCGAGGGCGCGTGGACGGAGGCCCGCGCCCCCATTCACGCGGGCCCGCGCCCCCATTCACGCGGGCCCGCGCCCCCGTCCACGCGGGCCGCGCCCCGCGAATACCCGACAGAAGGTGTCGGGTATCGGCGTCACACTCGCCCTATGACAGCGAACTGGGCGGCTTTCGTCGCCGCCGAACCGGAACTGGCCCGGACCGTCGAGGAACGCTTCGGCACCTTCACCCACCATGTCCTCGCCACTCTCCGCAAGGACGGCTCCCCGCGCACCACCGGCCTGGAGGTCCGTTTTCTCGACGGTGAACTGTGGCTCGGGATGATGCCGGGCTCGCTCAAGGCCCTCGACCTGAACCGCGACCCCCGCTTCGCGCTCCAGGCGAACCCGGGGCCGGGGACCGGGATGGGCGGTGGTGACGTGCGGATCGGCGGGCGGGCGATCGGCGTCGAGGACGGCGCGGCGAAGGCGGCGTACAGCAAAGAGGTGGAACCGCCGGAGCCGTTCCACCTCTTCCGTACCGAGCTGACCGAGGTCGTGAGGACCTACGTGAAGGACGACAAGTACCTCGTCGTCCAGGTCTGGAAGCCCGGTGAACCCCTGCGCACGATCAAGCGCACCTGAGCCCGATCCCCGCAGGGGCCTACTCCCACTCGATGGTGCCCGGCGGCTTCGACGTCACGTCGAGGACGACCCGGTTGACGTCCGCGACCTCGTTCGTGATCCGGGTCGAGATCTTCGCGAGGACGTCGTACGGCAGGCGCGACCAGTCCGCCGTCATGGCGTCCTCGGAGGAGACCGGGCGCAGGACGATCGGGTGGCCGTAGGTCCGGCCGTCACCCTGGACGCCGACCGAGCGGACGTCGGCGAGCAGGACCACCGGGCACTGCCAGATGTCGCGGTCCAGGCCGGCCGCGGTCAGTTCCTCGCGGGCGATGGCGTCGGCCTCGCGCAGCAGGTCCAGACGCTCCTTGGTGACCTCGCCGACGATACGGATGCCGAGGCCGGGGCCCGGGAAGGGCTGGCGCTGGACGATCTCCTCCGGCAGGCCCAGCTCCTGGCCGACCATCCGGACCTCGTCCTTGAACAGCTTGCGCAGCGGCTCGATCAGCTGGAACTCGAGGTCCTCGGGGAGGCCGCCGACGTTGTGGTGGGACTTGATGTTGGCGGTGCCGGTGCCACCGCCGGACTCGACCACGTCCGGGTAGAGGGTGCCCTGGACCAGGAACTCCACCGCCGGGCCCTCGTCCGCGATGATCTCCGCCTGGGCCTGCTCGAAGACCCGGATGAACTCGCGGCCGATGATCTTCCGCTTCTCCTCGGGGTCGGAGACCCCGGCGAGCGCCTTGAGGAACCGCTCCTCCGCGTCGACGACCTTCAGCTGGACGCCGGTCGCGGCCACGAAGTCCTTCTCGACCTGCTCGGTCTCGCCCTTGCGCATCAGGCCGTGGTCGACGTACACGCAGGTCAGCTGGGATCCGATGGCCTTCTGTACGAGCGCTGCCGCCACGGCGGAGTCGACGCCGCCGGACAGACCGCAGATGGCGCGCTTGTCGCCGACCTGCTCGCGGATCGCTGCGACCTGCTCCTCGATGACGTTCCCGGTGGTCCAGGAGGGGGTCAGGCCCGCGCCCCGGTACAGGAAGTGCTCCAGGACCTGCTGGCCGTGCGTCGAGTGCATGACCTCCGGGTGGTACTGGACGCCGTAGAGCTTCTTCTCGTCGTTCTCGAAGGCGGCGACCGGGACGACGTCCGTGGAGGCCGTGACGGTGAAGCCCTCGGGGGCAGCGGAGCAGGCGTCGCCGTGCGACATCCACACCGACTGCTCGTCCGGGGTGCCCTCGAAGAGGGTGGAGCCGGTCTTGGAGACGTGCAGCGGAGTACGGCCGTACTCGCGGGCGCCGGTGTTGTCGACGGTGCCGCCGAGGGTCGTGGCCATCAGCTGGAAGCCGTAGCACATGCCGAAGACGGGGACGCCGGAGTCGAAGATCTCGCGGTCGAGGCGCGGGGCGCCCTCCGCGTAGACCGACGAGGGGCCGCCGGAGAGGATGATCGCCGCCGGGTTCTTGGCGAGCATCTCCGCGACCGGCATGGTGCTCGGCACGATCTCGCTGTAGACCCGGGCCTCGCGGACGCGACGGGCGATGAGCTGGGCGTACTGCGCGCCGAAGTCGACGACCAGGACGGTGTCGGGAGCGGCGGCAGCGGGGGTCGCTGATGACACGGGGTGCCTTCCGGCGGTTGGGCGGGGTCTTTACTTGCCGAGTCTACCGGGGTGGCCGCGTGGTGACCTCGCCGTCTGCTGGGGGCTGCGCCCCCAGACCCCCGCTTCGGCCTGAACGGCCTCCTCCTCGAAGGCCGGACGGGCTGGAGTTGCCGGACCCGGCGCTGGGATGCCGGACCCTCGCTGAGATCGGTTCCCCCGGGTCTCACGATGCGAACCAGGTTGGACCGGATCGTGCGGCCGGGCATACTGGCCCCATGCTCACGCACCCGACCTTCCTCTTTACCTATGGCAACCGGCCCGCCGGCTGCCACGGTCGTGCTGCTTGAGCTACTGACAAGCGACTTCCCAGGCGCCCCGGGCCGACAAGGCCCGGGGCGCCTGTCGTTTCCGGGTCCTGCCGCTCCGGGGCACCGCATCCCACCCACCGATGAGGAGCCCCCGACATGACCGCCACCGCAGCTGAGAAGAACGTGGCCGAGAAGACCGGCGCCCGTACCGCCGAGGCCGCCGACGTGATCACCGGCGCGCGGGAGCGCATCGACGCTCTCGACGACCGGATCATCGGCCTGATCCAGGAACGGATGGCCGTCTCCGCCGTCATCCAGGAGGCCCGCATCGCCTCCGGCGGGCGGCGCGTGAACCTGTCCCGCGAGTTGGAGGTCCTCGGCCACTACAGCGAGGCCCTCGGCAAGCCCGGTACGTCCCTCGCGATGACGATGCTCGAACTGTGCCGCGGTCGCATCTGAGTTCGCAGCCCCTTTAACCCGTACGGCGCGTGACCGCCCGGCGAGCCCCTTCGTTGGTGGTGGTGTCCGTGCCAGCCAGGGGCGGGCCCGAAAGAACCACGCGTGGCTTGCTGGAGTGATGAGACGTGCGGGTCGTGCCGAACGTCGTGGGACCTCACTCCAGGGTTGTGACCGGACGGCAGGGGACAGCAGCCCGGTCACCCAAGTAAACGGTCGGCCCCGGGGACGCCCGGGGCCGACCGTTCGGAAAATGCAAAAATGCACAACCCTGGGTCAAACGGTTGCGTACGCCCCGTCCATCCAGCACGATGCGTAGAAAGCCCCCAAGTCCCGCCGCAGACCACTGCATTGCCTGCACTTCCGTACCGTCAGAGGTCGAGACCATCCGCGCGCCCCGAATGCGCCGGGGCGGCGACCCAGGGCACACAGGACAAGCGGCGCAACCCCCCGGCGCCGCTCCCAGGCACCGGCGCTGCCCTGACGTCGGTGCTGACGGAGAAGGGCCCCGCGGCCCAAGCCCGCGGGGCCCTTCGCATGTCCGTGCACCGGCCGGACCACCGTGCACCGGTCAGGCCTCGGGCACCGGTCAGACCCTGGACACCGTCCCGCAGCCCTTCGTGAGGCCCTCGTCGATGCCCTTGCTGCGGTCGTACGGGTCCGTCGTCGGGCCCGTGGGAGGGGCGCCGGTCGCGGTGTCCGACGTGAACGCCGGGTGCAGATAGCCGTCGTAGACGTCACAGGCGGAGTTGCCGATGTCGCGGTCGTAGCGGCGAATGGTGATCTTGCCGGGGGTGACCTTGTAGCGGACCGGGTCGGACATCTGGATGTCGAGGACGCGGCGCACGATGGTGCGGGTGACCTCCTTCGAGCCGCCGGCGCGGGCGACCGGGTAGACGAAGGTGTAGTCCGCGTGCACGGCGACGGAGGACTGTTCGCCGGCCTTGAAGGTGATGCGGCCGCGGGTCTTGATCACGTCGCCGACGAGCCTGATCTCCGCCGGGTCGAAGCGGCTGAACATGGACAGCGGGTCGTGCTTCTCGTCCGGTTTGCTCAAGGCCGTGTCGAGCCGTGCGAGGAGCTCCGTCTGCCGCGGTTCGATCACGCCCAGCGCGGCGGCGGGGCGTTCGCCGCGCAGGGTGGCCGGGTCGAGGTTTGCGGCGACCAGGAGGGTTCGGGTCTGCTGCAGGACCTGCTCGACCTGGGCCTTCGAGAGCGTGCCGACACGGGTCGCCTTCGGCAGGACGATGCCCGCCGCACCGTCGGCCCAGCGCTCGGCCGGGGAGCCGGCGAACGGCCGGGCGAAGGAGGGGGTTTCGGAGTCCGCCGGGGAGGGCGGGGCGGTGGGGGCCGCGGTCTCCGCCGGGAGCGGGGAGGCGGAGGGGCCCGCGTGGTCCTTCGTGCCGAAGGGGTCGCCGGGGAGGACCGACGGCTTCACGGCCACGACGGCCACGGCGACGGCGAGCAGGACGCCGAGCACCGGCCAGACGCGGCGGCGCCGTTCGGGGTGGGCCGGAGCGCGCCAGGTCTCCGGGCTCTCGCCGCGCGCGTCCTGCTGCCGCAGCCGCTCGGTGACCATGCGGGCGCGGGCGGAGGGCTCCTTGGGGGCGGCAGCGAGCTCCGCCTCGGTGTCCTTGAGGAACTTGTCCCACACGTCGTCGGGGACGGAGGGCTCCTCGCCGGAGCCGGAACTCCGCTCTGGGGACGATCTGTCGGCCACGACGCGGACGCCTTTCTGTCAGGGCTCTTCGGGGTTCTCAGGGGCTCATCGAGGTTGCTCGTCGGCGGCTGTCATGTGCATCGCCTGTCGAGCAGCAGAGCGTACGTGACCCGGCTTGCGTGAGGAACGGCGGCTTCGTGAACTGCCGCCTGCCGGGAGCGAGTGACGTAGGCCACATAAGAATTCGGTTAATGCCTGCGCAACCATTCACAGGCTTCACGGATCCAACCATGCGAACCAAGGGCCACACCCGCGCCCCACACGCGGAGCCCTCCCATTGGACTGGACTCCCTTGAGGTTGTCATGAAGCTTCGTCGTGCCATGGGCGTTGCGGCCGCCACCGCGGTCCTCGCGCCCCTCGCGCTGCTGTCCGCGCCCGCCGCCTTTGCGGACGAGACGCCGGCAGGCGCCACCGAGACCGTGTCCGAGACCCCCACCGAGACGCCGAGCGACACGGCCACGGCGACGGCGACGGACACCGGCCGGCCGACCGACACGGCCACGGCGAGCGCCCCGGCGTCCAGCTCGGCGCCGGCCACGAGCGCCCCCGCGAGCGAGTCGGGCAAGCCCACGTCCTCCACGTCGGCCGAGCCGAGCGAGGACCCGTCGCCCTCCGACGGACCGGTCGACGAGTGCAAGGACTCCAAGGTCGACGTCAGCATCACCGGTCTGCCGGGCAAGATCGCGGCGGGCAGCGGCTGGCACAAGTTCTCGCTGAACGTCCTCAACAACTCCGACTCCACGCTGAACGACCTCGACTTCTTCGCGGGGGCCTCCCCCGACAAGAACGGCGAGGACCTGTTCAAGAGCAAGCAGGTCCGGCTCCAGGCGTGGAACCCGGACGACAAGGTCTGGGAGGACCTCGACGAGGGCGGTTACGCGGTCGGCTACGTCGGCTACGCCGACGAGCTGAAGCCCGACTACGAGATCGACATCCCGCTCCGGGTCAACGTCACCTCGTCCGCCCCGGTGGGCGCCGGCTTCTCGCTCGGCGCCACGATCTACGGCGACAGCGACGGCAAGTGCACCGGCTACGGCGACGTCGCCTACAAGTTCCAGATCGTGTCCGGCGGCACGGACACGTCCGGCACCAAGCCGCAGGAAGGCGGCGAGGCTCCGGTCACGGACACGAAGCCGTCCAGCGACACCCCGAAGGTCACCGGCAGCCTCGCTGCGACCGGTTCGAGTTCCGCCCTGCCCGTGATCGGCCTCGTCGGCGGTGTCGCCGTCGTCGCCGGTGCCGGTGCGGTGTTCGCGGTGCGTCGCCGTCGGGCCGGCGCGGGCGCGTAACAACAGCTCACTGCAGGAAAGAAGGACCCGCACTCGGAGGGGGGTGCGGGTCCTTCGCCGTGTCTGAGCGGTTACTTCTTCGGCGGCATGGCCGGCATTCCCAGGAACGGCAGCTTCAGTGCACCGAAGGCGTCCGCCGGGACCGCGGGGGCCTTGGGCTCCACCGGCTTCAGGCGTTCGTACGCCGCTCCCTGGGCCGGACGCGGGTCCTCCTCGCCCTTGTTGGGCCAGTACGACATCGCGCGCTCGGCCTGGGCGGTGATGGTGAGGGACGGGTTCACACCGAGGTTGGCCGAGACCGCCGCGCCGTCCACCACGGAGATGCCGGGGTGGCCGTAGAGGCGGTGGTACGGGTCGATCACGCCGGTCTCGCGCGAGCTGCCGATCGGGCAGCCGCCGAGGAAGTGGGCGGTGAGGGGCGTGCCCATGAGTTCGCCGACGTTCGAGCCCGCGAAGCCGTTGATGTCGGCGGCGATCGCCGAGGCGCCCTCCGAAGCGGCCCTGATCTGCTTGGGGTTGGGGGCGCCGTGGCCCTGGCGGGCGGTGAGCAGGCCCTTGCCGACGCCGTCCGGCTTGAGGTACGTCGTCAGGGAGTTGTCCAGCGACTGCATCACCAGGCCGATGATGGTCTTCTCCGACCAGCGGCGGTTGGAGAGGGAGCGCAGCACCAGGACGGGGTGGCGGGCCGCGTTGGCGAGCCAGCCCATGACCCTCGACGAGCCCTCCGCGTACGGCACCTGCAGGATGGACAGGCTGCCCATCGAGTTGGAGCCCTTGCCGTAGCGGACCGGCTCGATGTGGGTGTTCTCGTCCGGGTGGATGGACGAGGTGATGGCGACTCCCCTGGTGAAGTCGACCTTCGGTTGGCCGGTCGCCTTGCGGTAACGGCGGTTGTCGGTCTGCGCGCCGACCAGCGCCTCGGAGTTCGTACGGGTCAGCTCACCCAACCTGTCCGAGATGTACGGGAGTTGACCGCCCGCCTTCATGCGGTGCAGCAGGGTCTGGGTGCCGTAGGTGCCGGCGGCCAGGACCACTCTGCGGGCCTTGAAGGTGCGGCCCTTCGACGACTTGCGGCGGTCGTCGGTCGGGAGGGTCGCCACCGCGTAGCCGCCCTGCGAGTCGTCCGTGATCGACACGACCGTGGTCATCGGGTGCACGACCGCGCCCGCCTTCTCGGCGAGGTGGAGGTAGTTCTCGTTGAGGGTGTTCTTCGCGCCGTGCCGGCAGCCGGTCATGCACTCGCCGCACTCGGTGCACGCCCTGCGGGCCGGGCCCGCGCCGCCGAAGTAGGGGTCGTCGACCTGCCCGCCGGGCGCCGCCTTCGCCTTCCCGTCCGCGTCCTTCCCGTCGCCGAAGAACACGCCGACCGGTGCCATGTGGAAGGTGTCGCCGACGCCCATCCGCTCCGCCGCGGCCTTCAGATGGACGTCGGACGGGGTCATCGTCGGGTTCAGCCGTACGCCGAGCATGCGCTGGGCCTGGTCGTAGTACGGCTTCAGCTCCTCCTGCCAGTCCGTGATGTCACGCCACTGGGGGTCCTCGAAGAACGGCTTCGGCGGTACGTAGAGGGTGTTGGCGTAGTTGAGGGAGCCGCCGCCGACGCCCGCGCCGGCCAGGACCATGACGTTGCCCAGCAGGTGGATGCGCTGGATGCCGTACATCCCGAGTTTCGGCGCCCAGAGGTAGTTCCTGAGGTCCCAGGAGTTCTTGGGGAGGGACTCCCGGGTGAAGCGGCGGCCGGCCTCCAGGACACCTACGCGGTAGCCCTTCTCGGTGAGGCGAAGGGCGGTGACGGAACCGCCGAAGCCGGAGCCGACGACGATGACGTCGTAGTCGTAGGTGTCCTGTGACACGTGCTCTCCTCGTTGAGAACGGGTGTTTCTACTTGAAGCGCAGGGCCTTCATCAGCCGGAGGCTGCGGCTCATGAACTGCGCGTACTTCTCGTCGTCCATGCCCAGCGAGGGGGCCATCGGCAGGAGCCGCTGGTGGGCGACCGTCTGGGCCTCCGTGTACTTGAGGATGCCCTCGGAGCCGTGGCGGCGGCCGAGGCCGGAGTCCTTCATGCCGCCCATGGGCGACTGGACGCTGCCGTAGGCGGGGGCGTAGCCCTCGTTGACGTTCACGGTGCCCGTGCGCAGTCGGGAGGCGACCTCGCGGCCGCGGCTGCCGTTCTTCGTCCAGACCGAGGAGTTCAGGCCGTACGGCGTGGAGTTGGCGTGCTCGATCGCCTCCTCGTCGGTCTTGAAGCGGTAGATCGAGACGACCGGGCCGAAGGTCTCCTCGGTGCAGACCGACATCGGCTCGGTCACGCCGTCGAGGATGGTCGGCTCGAAGAAGTACGGGCCGATGTCGGGACGGGCGACACCGCCGGCGACGACCTTCGCGCCCTTCGCCACGGCCTCCTCGACATGGCGGGTGACGGTCTCCAGCTGGCGCTCGCCGACCAGGGAGCCCATGTCGGCGCCGTACGCGAGGGAGGTGCCGAGGCGCATGGCCTTGGTGCGGGTGGCGAAGCGCTCCAGGAAGGTGTCCGCGATCGACTCGTGGACGTACAGCCGCTCGATGGAGATGCAGAGCTGGCCGGCGGAGGAGAAGCAGGCGCGGACCGCGCCCGCGGCCGCCTTCTCGATGTCGGCGTCGTCCAGGACCAGCATGGCGTTCTTGCCGCCGAGTTCGAGGGAGACGCCGACCAGGCGGGCGGCGGCGCCCTGGGCGACCTCGCGGCCGGTGCGGGTGGAGCCGGTGAAGGAGACGTAGTCGGCGTGCTTGACGACCTCGGGGCCGACGACCGGGCCCTCGCCGAGGACGACCTGGAAGACGTCGGCCGGGAGGCCGGCCTCGATGAGCAGGTCGCGGGCCCACAGGGCGGTCAGACAGGTCTCGGTGTCCGGCTTCATGACGACCGCGTTGCCCGCCACGAAGGCCGGGAGCGCATCGCCGACGGAGAGTTCCAGGGGGTAGTTCCACGGGGCGATCTGACCGACCACACCGCGCGGGTGACGGAGTTCGGTGACCTTCGTCAGCGTCGGCATGGCGCCCGCGTGCCGCTTGGGCTTCAGATAGGCGGCGGCCCGGCGGCCGTAGTGGCGGCTCGCGACCGCGACGGCCTGGACCTCCTCGTGGGCGTGCAGCCGGGCCTTGCCGGTCTCCAGCTGGATCAGGTCGAGGACCTCGGCCTGGCGGGCGAGGATCAGGTCGTGGAAGCGGAGCAGGACGGCCGCGCGCTGCCGGACGGGGGTCTGCGCCCAGACCGCCTGGGCGGCGCGGGCCGCGTCGAAGGCCTTGGCGACGTCCTCGGGCGTGGACTCGGGCAGGTCGGCCAGCTTCTCGCCGGTGAACGGCGTGTGGTTGGCGGTGCGTCCGGAGCCGACCACGCCCTTGGTGAGCTGCGCGATCAGCTCGGGGGTGACCACGTCGGCGGCGGTACGGGCGCCTTCGGGGGCGGGGGCGAGGGGGTTCGTGCCGGTCTTGGCCTCGGCATGCGCTTCCGTCATGAGGCGCAGGGTATGACGGAGCGGGGCCTTTGGGTACCCGTCGGTAACGCGGCTTCACGCAGTACACACACGCCGCCAGTGCTCACTGGCAAGGTTTGCGCTGATCAGGCGTTGTGCGGGGACGACGGGGACTGGTTCAGGTTTTTCCGATCACGAGGCGGTCGCGTGCGCCTTTGAAGAGGGCGGTGCCCTTCTTCTCGGCCGGGGTGCCCTTGGGCATGTCCACGCGCAGCTCGAACATGCGCCCGTCGTCGGTGCGGATCATCAGCTGCATCACCCGCTCCGGGGTGCCGTCCAGACCGTAGGTGGTGTCGGCCTGGACGGCCTGGTAGCCGTGGAAGGTGGTGCGGGTGTACTGGGTGCGGGCGTCCCCGTTGTAGGAGTTCCAGTCGGCGTGCGCCTGCTGTGCCTGGGCCATCGGGGAGCGGGGGGCCTTGTCCCACTGGGTGAGGCGGATGGTGACCTTGCTGTCGGGCCCGTCGTACTCGACGAGGCGGGGCGGCCTCGCGGCGCTGCCTTCCCTGGCGGACTGCCGGTAGCGGCTCGGCAGGGCCAGCACGGCGTTCATGCCCTGCTCCCGGTGCGCGGTCCAGACGGTGGCGCTGGGGCCGGGGGTCTCCTCGCGGGCCGGGGCCTCGGTGAGGGTGGCGGTCCGTTCGGTGACGCCTCCGCTGTCGGTCTCGACGAAGTAGGGGGTGCCGAGCCATGCGCCTCCGACGAGCAGGGCGGCGAGCGCGGCGAGGGAGGTGCGGCGGCGCAGGCGGGCGCGCCTCGGGGCCGGGTCGGGGTGCGGGACGCTCGCCGTCGCGGGTTCGGCGGACGGCTCGGGACCGGACCGCTCGGGTGCCGGCCGGGGCCCCGAGGTGGGTGCGGTATCGGATTCCGGTACGGCCACGGGGGCCGCCGCCTCGGCCGGAGCGGCCGGCGTCTCCGGCACCGGCGCCGCTCCCAGCCGTACGGTCCCCAGGTCGTCGGCGAACTCCCGCAGCCCTGCCGTGCCCTGGGCCACCGTCTTACCGGCCTCGACCTGCGGCACCGGCCAGCCCTCCGCCACCGCCTCCAGTACCGCGCCGGTCTCCTTCGCGCCCGGCCGCTGCTCCGGGTCCTTCACCAGCAGCCGGGCGATCAGCGGGCCGAGCGGTCCGGCCTGTTTCGGCTCTGGGACCTCGGAGGCGATGACCGCGGCGAGCGTGGACTCCACCGTCGTACGCCGGAACGGGGAGACTCCCTCCACGGCCGCGTACAGCAGCACGCCCAGCGACCACAGGTCCGAGGCGGGACCGGCGCCCCGGCCCGACATGCGCTCGGGCGCGACGAACTCCAGGGAGCCGACGAACTCCCCGCTCACGGTGAGGGATTCCTCGCCCTGGACATGGGCGATGCCGAAGTCGGTGAGGACGACCCGGCCGTGCGCGCCGAGAAGGACGTTGGCGGGCTTGACGTCCCGGTGCACGATGCCGACGGCGTGCGCCGCGTCCAGGGCGCCGAGGACGGCGAGGCCGATACGGGCGGCCTCGGACGCCTCGACGGGACCGCGCCGGAGGACTTCGTGGAGGGACTCGCCACGGATCAACTCCATGACGATCCAGGGCAGTCCGTCCTCCTCGACCACGACGTCATGGATGGAGACGGCGGCCGGGTGGTCGACGCGGGCGGCGGCGCGGGCCTCGCGGTAGAGGCGGTGGGCGGCCCGCCGGTGGTGCTCGTCCTCCGGGTCACCGGGCAGCCGCGGCTGCTTGACGGCGACGTCCCGCTCCACGAGTTCGTCGTACGCCTGCCAGACGGTGCCCATGCCGCCCGAGCCGATGCGCTCGGTCAGCCGGTAGCGCCCGCCGAGCAGCCGACCTTCGCGCGTCTGTTCGCCGCCTGCACTCATGCCTCATGAGTACCTTGCGGAACGGGGACTTGTCGACGCGGGGCCCGTGTCACGGGGTCCAGCGGGCGAAGACGAGGGCGTCGCCGCGTCGCCGCACCTCCACGACCCCCGAGCCGCCGAAGTGCGCGGGGATCAGCAACTCGCCCTCGTCCACGGCTCGTTCGAGCACCCGGCGGCGGCTGGCGGCCGCCTGCCGGGGGTCCAGGCAGAAGCAGCTGCTGCACTCGGGGAGCAGGATCTGGACCGGGCTGTGCAGCAAGTCCCCGGCGAACACGGCCCGTTCACCGCGCGAGGCGACCCGCAGGACGGACGAGCCGGGGGTGTGGCCGGGGGCGGACTCCAGGGTGAGGTGCTCGTCGATGCGGTGCTCGCCGTCCCACAGCAGGGCCTGCCCGGACGTGTGCACGGGGGCGATGCTGTCCTCGTAGATCAGCCGGTCGTCCGGGCGCACGCCGCCGCCGTATCCGCCGCCGGGGCCGAAGTGGTGGTCGTCGGCGGCCGGGAGGAGGTAGGTGGCGTTCGGGAAGGCGGGGATCCAGTCGCCCTCCACGTCGTGGGTGTTCCAGCCGACGTGGTCGCCGTGGATGTGGGTGTTGACGACGACGTCGACGTCCTCCGGACGCACTCCGGCCTGCGCCAGACGCTCCGGGAAGTCGCCCTGCCGCTGGTGGAAGAGGGCGTTGCCGGGTCGCTCGCGGCCGTTGCCCACGCCGGTGTCGACGAGGACGGTGCGGCCGGCGCTGCGGAGCACCCAGGTCTGCAGCGCGACCACGACCCGGTCGCTGCCGGGCTCCCAGTGGTCCGGGACGAGTGCCTCCCGGTTGTCCTGCCACACCTCGGGGCCGACGCCCGGAACGAGGTCCCGGGCCGGGGCGTAGGGCGCCCGCCACTCGACGACCCGGACCACCTCGACGTCACCGATCATGAAACTCTGCACGTTCTCATCAGCCATGACAAGAACTCTAGAAGTGCTGCAGTGAGCAACCCAATGCCTGTCTGGCTCATTCGGATACGCTTACGTCTCATGGACGTGGTGAGTGACGCGATCTCCGCGATACGCATCGGACAGCCCTCCTCGAACCGGCTGCGGGTCGCCGGCACCTGGTGCACGCGGCTCGCCCCGTACGAGGGCGCCGGGTTCCACGTGGTCCTCGCGGGTGGCTGCTGGCTGCTGCCCGACGGAGGCGGCGAGCCGGTGACGCTGGGCGCCGGGGACGTCGTACTGCTGCCGCACGGGGCGGGGCATGTGCTGGCGGACGCACCGGGCGATACGACGCGAGCCGTGCCGTTCGAGGAGATGAGACGGTCCGCGGGGGCGCCGGGCGGGCGTGAGGTGGAGTTGCTGTGCGGCAAGTACCGCCTCGACCGCAGCCGGGTGCACCCGCTGCTCGCGGAGCTGCCGCAGGTCGTCCATCTGCCGAACCGGGTCGGCGCCCATCCCGAACTGCGCGCCGCCGTGGACCTGTTGGCCCGCGAGCTCGACGAGCGCCGCCCGGGCTCCTGCCTGGCCCTGCCGAGCCTGCTCGATCTGCTGCTGATCTACATGGTTCGGGCGTGGACGACGGAGGCGGACACGGCGACGGGTGCCTGGCCGGCCGTGCTCAGCGACCCGGTGACCACGGCCGCCCTCCGCGCCCTGCACTCGGACCCGGCCGCCCCGTGGACCAACGACCGGCTGGCCGCCGAGGCGGGCGTCTCCCGTGCCACGCTGGCCCGCCGGTTCACCGCCCTGGTCGGCCGTCCGCCCATGGCGTATCTGACCTGGTGGCGGCTGACCCGCACGGCCACGCTCCTGCGCGACACCGACGCCCCGCTGGCCTCGGTGGCCCGCGAGGCGGGATACAGCAGCCCGTACGCCCTGTCGCACGCGTTCAGCCGGGAGTTCGGGGTGACGCCGGGGAGGTACCGGGCGCAGGTGCGGCGCTGACGACGGGTCAGAGCTTGTCGACGGCGAGATTCGCGATCGCGGCCTGCGCGACCTCACGTCCGCGCGCGGTGAAGTCGCCCTTGCCCGGGTAGCTGACGATCAGCTTGTACAGGTCGCCGGCCGCGGACTTGTAGTAGAAGATCCGCACTTCGCGCGGGAGCGGGTGCTGGCTGTCGTTGCTCTTGTAGGCCACCGTGTTCTCGGCGGACGGCTTGTTCTTGTACGTCGTCAGCCTGGTCTTCGTCCTGGTCTCCGGGCCGCCCGGCATGTTCAGCTCGTACGCGCCGCTCTGCTTGAAGGTGCCGTTGTCGTCGTACATCTGGGCGGCCGCGGAGTCCTTGATGGCGCCGCCGGTGTCCTCGGACTTCTTCTGGAGGCTCAGGGTGATCCCGATCGCGCCGCTCAGGTCGCTGTAGGTGACCCAGTGGTTCTTGTCGGTCTTCCGGTCCGGCACCTGGCGCTGGTAGCCGTCCGGTACCGCCAGCGTGGCGGCCACGTCGCTCTCGTGGTGGGTCTTCCAGCCGTCGGGCAACGGGCCGGAGAAGGGATTCGCGATCACCAGCCAGGCCGCCAGCGCCGCCGCGAGGACGCCCGCGCCGGCGCCGAACCACGCCTTGCGGCCGAGCCGGAGCCCCTGGGTGACCACCCGCCCGGGCTGTGTGAGCTGCAGGGGTGCCGCGACCGGCGGGTTCGCGGTCTGCTCCAGCAGCGCCCGGACCTGAGCGGCGTTCGGACGCCTCGCCGGGTCCTTCTGCAGCAGACCGGTGATCAGCTCGGCCAGCGGTCCCGACGCCGAGGCGGGCGGTGCCGGCGTGGCGTTGAGGACCGACTGGAGGGTGGCCGGGGTGTTGCTGCGGCGGAACGGGGAGACGCCTTCCGTTGCCGCGTAGAGGACGACACCGAGGGACCAGAGGTCGGAGGCCGGGCCCGGGCGTTGGCCCAACACGCGTTCCGGGGCGATGAATTCGGGCGAGCCGACGAATCCGCCCGTGTCCGTCAGGCTGGTCTCGCCCTCGATCCGGGCGATGCCGAAGTCGGTGAGGACGACGCGGTCGTGGCGGCCGAGCAGCACGTTGTCCGGCTTGACGTCCCGGTGCAGGATGCCCGCCGCGTGCGCGGCCTCCAGCGCGCCGAGCACCTCCAGGCCGATCCTGGCGGCCTCGCGGGCGTCCAGCGTGCCCTCCTGGAGGGCGCTGCCGAGCGAACGGCCCTGCACCAGCTCCATCACGATCCACGGCCGGCCGTCGACGACCGCCACATCGTGGACGGTGACCACCGCCGGGTGGTCGAGCCGGGCCGCGGCGCGGGCCTCGCGACGCATCCGCTCGTAGACGTTGGCACGTTCGCGTTCGGGAAGATGGTCCGGGACGCGGGGTTCCTTGACGGCGACCTCGCGGTCGACGGTCTCGTCCTTGGCGCGCCACACCGTGCCCATGCCACCGTGCCCGAGCTTGGCCAGCAACCGGTAACGGCCCGCGACGAGACGTCCGGCGCCGGGCTCCGACTGCCGAGGTCTGGGAGGTTGCAGAACAAAACTCGTCGTGTCGTCGGACTCCTGGCCGACGCCCCCACTGCTGCTCATGGACCATCCATATCGCGCCAGACGCTCACGCAGCCAGGGCCGACGCATTCCGGTCACACACCCGTGACGTATCCCCCGGGAAATCCCGGACCCACGCCTCACCCGGCCACGAAGGTGTCCACCGCGACGTCGAAGTACTCCTTCGCCTCCCGCACCTTTCCGACCGGCGCCGACACCCACACGTCGTACATCCGGCCGCCCTCCTCCCAGCACAGGTCGTAGGTGTGCCGGGGGCCCTCGGCCGTGCTGAAGCCGTTCCAGGTGAACTCCCAGAGCGCGGCCGGTTGTCCGTGCTGGGTGGTCGAGACGACCCGGCCGTCGTGGTAGCCGGGGTTGGTGTCGGAACCGTTGGCGGCGGCGCGCCGCATCACTGCGAGCGGGCCGCCCGTGTCGGGGTCGGTGGCTTTGATGCCGAGGCGGAAGGTCTGCCCCGGTGACAGGTAGAAGACGCGCTCGCCCTGCGGTGAGCGGGTGAAGTCCTCCGGTACGGCGAGGGAGAAGCCGGCCGGGTCCTCGGCGACGCGGTAGCCGGAGGGGGCGGAGGGGCGGGTCGCCGTGACGGGGGACTTGGACGGCGTGCGCGAGGGGCTCGGCGTGGTGGAGGTGGGTGACGGCGACGCGCTCACCGAGGTTCGCGGCGGCGGACTGGTCGGCGTGCCACCCCCTTCGCCGCCCCGGTTCATGAGCAGCGCCGCCGCCGAGACCCCCGCCCCGGCCATCGCGGCGACCAGCAGGGCGGCCACCAGCACGCCCCGTGTGGAGCGCCTGGTCTCCACGGTGGGCGACGGCGTCGGTGCCGGCGTGGGCTGCGGCGTGCGCGGGCGGGGCACGTCGTGCTCGGTCGGTGTGTAAGTGGGGGGCAGGGCGGGGGTGCGGCCGGTGTCGCGGTAGGCGCGCAGCATGCGCTCGGCCTGCGCCGCGTCCAGCCGGCGGTCGGGATCGCGCTCCAGCAGGCCCAGGACGACGGGCAGCAGCGGCTCGGCCTGTGCCGGCGGCCGTATCTCGTCGAAGACGACCGCATGCAGGATGCCGCCGAGCGAGTCGCGCCGGAAGGGGGACTCGCCGCTCAGCGCGGTGCACAGCAGCGCGCCCAGCGACCACAGGTCGGACTCGGGGCCGGTCCTCGCCCCGGACATCCGCTCGGGCGCGGTGTACTCGGGCGAGCCGACGAAGGAGCCGGTCTCGGTGAGCGTGGTGGCGCCCGCGACCTGGGCGATGCCGAAGTCGGTGAGGACGACCCGGTCCGTGCCGGACTCCAGCAGGACGTTGGCGGGCTTGATGTCGCGGTGCAGCACACCGGCCTCGTGCGCCGTGCGCAGGGCGCTGAGCAGGGCGACGCCGACCCGGGCGGCCTCGGCCGGGGCGAGCGGTCCGCGCTGGGAGATGCGGTCGGCGAGGGAGCCGCCGTCGATCAACTCCATGACGATGTAAGGGCGTTCGTCGTGCTCGACGACATCGTGGACGACGATGATGTGCGGGTGGCGCAACTGTGCCACCGCACGCGCCTCACGCAGGGTGCGGTCGCGCTGCCGCCTGGTCTCCTCCGCGGACAGCGTCTCGTCGAGGTCGAGGGGAAGCTCCTTGACCGCCACCTGCCTGCCGAGCAGCTCGTCGGTCGCCCGCCACACCACACCCATGCCACCGCGCCCGAGTCTCGCCTCGAGCCGATAACGGCCCGCTATGACACGGACGCCTTCCCCCTCGGTCCCCATGCGCCCCATCATGCCCCACCGGACGGATGTGCTCCGCTGCGGCGATTCGGCCAACCCCCGTCCGGCCCAACGATTACGGGGAGGTCTTCTCCTGCCAGCCCTGCAGGACCCACCTGAACTGCTTGCTCGTGGTGGCCCAGTCGGCAGCGGGCGACGAGATGTAGATCGCGTACTCGGTGCCGTCCCCGGACATGTACGTCTCCTCGACGGCACGGCGCGGACCGGGGAAGGGCACCTCAGGCTGCCCCTCCAGCGCGGTCCAGTTGTACTCCCAGACGGAGCCGGGCCGGTCGCGGTAGATGTTCGTTTCCAGCCGTACGCGGTGATAGTCGGCGAAGCGCCGCTGGAGCTGGTGCTCGAGGCTCACCTGGTGGGAGTAGGCGTCCTTGAAGTCCGGTGCGGTGTCCAGGGCGATGCGGACGAAGTGCTTGCCCTTGTCGGGTGTGTAGTCGACCTGCTTGATCTCGCCGGAGACGCCGAAGACCTTCCGGCTCCAGCCCTTGGGCAGATAGAGACTGAACCCCCAGGGGTCGTCGTAGCGCTGCCATGCCGCAGGAACGGTTCCGTTGGCGTTCGGGCTGGGCGAGCTCGTGGGCGTCGGGCTCTGCGTCGTGGTGCCACCCGCCGTGCTGCTCGGCGTTTTCTTGTCCCACGACTGGAATGCCACGGCCACGCCTCCGCCGACGATCGCCGCGAGGGCGATCGAGAGGACGACGGTACGCAGGCGACGGCGCTTCGGCGCGGGACCGGTGCTCGTCCGGTGCTCCGGGCCCAGCCCGGTCGGCCCGATCGACGTCGGCCCGGTGGCCGGCGGGTACGGCGTGGCGGAGCCCGTCTGCGGTCCCGTGCCGGAGCCGGTGCGCGGCCCCGTGGCGGTGGTCCCCGTCTCGTAGCGGGAGCCGGTGTGCTGCGTCGGAACGTACGCCTGCGCCGCGTTCGACCGCCGGCCCTCCGCAGCCTCGGCGAGCATCTGCTCGGCCTCGGCCGCGGACGGCCGTGCGGCGGGATCCTTGTGCAGCAGCGCGGCCATGACGGGCCCCAGCGGACCGGCGTGCTGCGGATCGGCTGCGTTCTCCTCCACGACCGCCTGCATGGTGGACAGCGGCGAGGTGCGGCGGAACGGCGAGCGGCCCTCCACCGCCGTGTACAGCGTGGCGCCCAGCGCCCACAGGTCGGAGGCGGGGCCCGGGTCGTGGCCGCGGACCCGCTCGGGGGCGAGGTAGTCGACGGAGCCGACGACCTCTCCGGTACGGGTGATCGTCGTGTCGCCCTCGATCTGGGCGATGCCGAAGTCGGTGAGCAGGACGCGGCCGTCGTGCCCGATGAGGACGTTGCCCGGCTTCACATCGCGGTGCAGCACTCCGGCGGCGTGCGCGGCACGCAGCGCGCGCAGCACCCACAGTCCGATGCGCGCGGTCTCGGTGGGCTCGACGCGGCCCCGCTCCTTGACGGCGTCGGCCAGCGAGTAGCCCTCGACGAGCTCCATCACGATCCACGGGCGGCCGTCGTGTTCCAGCACGTCGTGCACGGTGACCACGGCCGAGTGGTTGATGCGCGCGGCGGCGCGCGCCTCCGCCCGGGTGCGCGCGAGGAGCCGCTCCTGTTCGCTCTCGGACACATAGAGCGCGGCGGTCAACTCCTTGATGGCGACAGCACGGTGCAGCACCTCGTCGTGTGCGCGCCACACACGGCCCATGCCGCCGCTGCCGATCGAGTCGGCGAGCCGGTAGCGGCCCGCGACAAGCTGGCCCTGCATCTGATTCACGTTGCCCCGCAATGCTCTTGACAGGGTCAGACTAAGGACCGGCCCGTCAACTGGGAACAACGGGGGTCCCAAGGAGACCGCACTGTGACGGTTGTCGCGTCGGGGCCCGGCCAGCAACCGTTTTCAACTCACGGACCGTTCGCAGACGGGGTCAGCCCGTCACCTGATACGTGGCCGACGCCTGCTCGTACAGCTTCGTCACCTCGTCCCGCTGCGACTCGGGACCGCGCACCTGCACGATGTGGTACCGCCCGTCGATGAGCATCACGAGGTTGCGCACATACAGGTCGTTGCCTCCGGCGTCGGTCCAGGTGAACTGTCCCTCGGCCATGGTCCGGGTTCCCACCGTGACGGTGCGCAGCCCGGTCGCGGTGGCCCAGCTGGAGCTGCGGTACGGCTGCAACTCGTGCTCCGTGTCCCGCTGGTACGCCATCGGGTCGCTGCCGTAGGTGACCGCGCCGTCGCGTCCCTTCACGACGATGAGCTCGAAGGCGCCGTGCGAGTACACCACCTGGTTCCAGCTGTTCTTTCCGGCCCGGGACCAGCCCTTGGCCACGGCGATCCGGAAGCCCTCCGGGTCGCCCCGCAGCGTGAAACCGTCGGCGACGGCCGGTCCGGTGGTCTGGCTCTCGGTCGCGGTGGCCGAATTCGAGGGGCTGTCCTCGGACTTGGGCGAGGTCTGGTCGGGGCGTGGCTGACTGCTCGCGCCCTGGCCGGACTGCTCGGGCGCGGTGCTGACCTCCCCCGCACTGCCGGTACGGTCGCTGCCGGCATCCTTCTGCCCGGCCTTCGGCATGAAGAGCACGGCGTACGCGACCGCCGCGGCCAGCAGGAGCAGTATCAGCACCAGCAGGGTGCGGCCGAGGCTGCGCGGCGAACGCGCCTGCTCCCTGGCCCGCTTGTGCCGTCCGTGCGCACTGGTCGCGGGTAGCCCGGCGCGCCGCCTGCGCACCAGCTCGCCCCGCCGCCGTACGATCGGCAGCCGGTTCGGGTCGGCAGGGGGCGCCGCGATGACGTGCGCACCGGCGTCGGGTTCGGGCGCGGACCGCACGAGGGACCGCAGCCAGCCCCTGAGCTCCTCGAAGTCCAGCCGCTCGGTCGGGTCCTGACGCAGCAGCGACTCCACGACCGGCCTGAGCGGCCCGCACTCCTCCGCGAAGGCGGGCGGCTCGGCGCACACCATCTGCACCAGCTCGGCCGTCGACTCCTCCGGATACGGCGCATGCCCCTGTACGGCCCTGAACAGCAGCGCCCCGAGCGCCCACAGGTCGGTCGCGGGTCCGATGGGCGCCGCCAGCTGCCAGTTCTCGTGCACGGGCCCGGCCTGCTCCGGCGCCCACCGCTCGGTCACGGGCCCCACCACGGCCATCCGCGCCTGTCGGGCCCGCTCGGCGGCGAGCGGGGTGGCGGGGCCCCGCGGGGCGGGGGTGCCGGCCACGAGGTCGTCCCAGCGGCTGGGGGGCGCGAGGCCCGTGGGGGGAGCCTTGTCGAGGCGGGGGGTGGGAACGCCGGAGGCCGAGGGCGCACCGGCGCCGGGCGCCGAGGTGCCGCCGTTGCCGTAGGGGCTTCCGCCGGGGTAGGAGCCGCCGTAGCCCGGCGGGAGTGCCGTACGGCCGCCCTGGCCCGCGAGACCGGCCGCTTCACCGCTCTCGACGGCCGGTGCCCCGCCTGCTCCGCTCCGGGGCGCAGCCCCGTGCCAGGCGCTCACGCCGTACGGGTCGGCTATCTGCCCCGGCGGGTTCGTGGTGCGCGGCGAGGTCTCGACGCCCTCGCCGGAAGCGTGCGGCTGGGCCGTGCCGTTGGCCTGTGAGGCGGGGCCGCCCTCGGGCGCGGAACGGGCACCGGGCAGTGCCGCCCGCCCGCTCTGCTGCGCCTCCTGGACCCTGGCCGCGGCCCGGGCACCCGCCCGGTACGCGGCGATCGCCCCCGCCCGCGCGGCCCGGATGTCCCCGCCGGTCTCCAGGGCCTTGGGCGCGAGCGCACCCGGCGCCCCCGCCCCGTTCGCCGTGTCCGCCCCGGCGCTCGGCAGCCCCCCGGCGGTGCGCGCCCGGATGGCGGCACGCCGAGCGGCCTCGGGGTCGCCGCCCCCGGGACCGCCTTGAGCACCCTGGTATCCGGTCGGGCCCTGGGCGGTCGGCGCTCCCTGGACACCTGGCAGAGCCGGTCCACCCGGCTCACCCGCGGAACCGCCCGCAGCTCCGAACCCGGCGTCCCCGTCACCCTCCGGAGCCGGCACCGGGTCGTACCCGCACAGCGCCTCCTCCGCCGCGCCGACCGCGAGCCCGGTCAGCATCACCCGGCCGTCGTCGCAGACCAGCACCGTACGGGCCGTGATGTTCCGGTGCACCCAGCCATGGGCGTGCAGCACCCGCAGCGCCATCAGGACGTCGGAGGCCACCTCGGCCGCCCGATACGGCGTGAGCGGCTTCTCGGCGAGCAGCGCCGCCAGCGGCCGTGCCGACACCAACTCGCTGACGATCCACAGCGAGCCGCCCTCGGCGAAGACGTCGAAGACCTGGTCGAGCCGAGGATGGTCGGGGATCTGCGCCGCGGCCTGCGCGGCCTCGACCGCGCGCCGTACCGCGGGGTCGGTGGGCCGCCGCACCCCGGTGCGCGGCGCGGACCGACCGCTCCCCCGCTGCCGCGGGTCGCGCGCCGTGAAACCGTCCGGCAGCCCCTCCGCGTCGAGCACCTCCGCCTCGACGACTTCCGGCAACGGCACCTGCCTGACCAGGACTTCCTGACCGCTGTAGGTGTCGAAGGCGCGGGTGTCGGTGAGTTCGTACTCGTCGGCGGGTGGCAGCGGCAGGCGGTAGCGGTCGGCAAGAACCCGTCCCGCATAGTCGTCCACGTTGCCTCCCCCGGCCGCCCGGTTGGTCAATTCCGTTCGCCTTGCGTCCCGTTCCGCACCCATACCTGGATGCGTACGGTCCGCAAACACTCACGATACGTGCCGGAGGCAACCCGCAATGAGGGGATGCCAGATCTCACGGCTCAAACACGGGTTCGGTCACATCACGACTTGGGTTCGAACGTCTTCGCCAGGGTGCTCCAGGTGGCCTTACGCAGGTCACTGTCCCAGTTCGCGGCTTTCGCCGTGTACATCAGCGCATATCCGAGATGCTCGCTGACGACGAACCCGCGGTCGATCGTCCGGTACTCCGTCCCGCTCTCGACATAGGTGAACTCCCAGTCGGCCGTGTTCCAGCCACGGTAGTCCACCTGCTCTATCCGGATCTTCTGGTACTGCGAGCGCGTCATGTAGCGCTCCTGGTTCTTCCAGTCGGCCACCGGGTCGCCCTTGGGCGTGGACGTCCAGGCGACGAGCAGCTTCTGCCCGTCGGGACCGGTGAACCGGTCCCCGGCGGAACTCGCCGACTGGTACTTCCACCCCTTGGGCAGTCCTATCGAGTACCCCTGGCTCCCCGCGTACGTCGTCTGCACCGCGCTGTCGTCCCCGGACGATCCGCCGGCTCCCGCACTGCCGCCGCCGGAGGCGGTCGGGCTGTTGCTGGGAGTGCCGCCGTCCGTCGACGCCGACCCGGACTGCGAGTCGGCTCCGCCCGCACGGGTGCCGCCGCTCGCGTCCTGCTTGGTGCGGGCACCGGCGGAGGCACTGGTCGCGGCCTTCCCGCCGCCGTGCTTGCCGCCGTTCGAGCTCTTGCCGTCCCCGCCGAGCACGACGGCCAGCACGGTCCCGACCACGGCGAGCACGACCACCACCGCGATGATCACGAGCGTCCGCTTCGGCACCACGTCGGTGAGCGGCGCCCTCGGCACGGGCCGCGGCGGCAGGTCCGGCGGCGGCACGACCGGCCACCCCGAGCTGCGCCCACCGGCCTGTGCATTCGCCCCCTGCGCCCCGCTCTCCCGGCCCCCGGAAGCCGCACCGGCCGACGAGGCCGAGGCACCCGCGGAACCCGAAGCCGCGGATGAACCGGAACCGGCAGCGCCACCGGAAGCGGCTCCCGAAGCCGCAGAGGACGGCGACGCGGCCGACCGCGGAGCCGGAGGCACCGCGGGCAGCGGAGTGGTGGGAGCGGGAGGGGCCGGAGGAGCCGAGGAACCGGCCGCTCCCGACGCCCCGGCGGACTTGGTGCCGCCGGACGCCGAACCGCCCGTACCGCTCGCCGACCTGCCGCGGGTCGCAGCCGCCGAACCGGCCACCGCTCCCGCCGCCACGGCGGCCTTCCGCACGGAACGCAGCGCCCCGCGCAGCTTCTCCGCCGCCTCCTCGCCCCGCTTGCTCCCGGAACCGCCCGAACTCCCCTTGCCCTTGGGCGCATCGGGCTGCACCGGCAGCGGCACCACCCGCGTCGCGTCCAGCGGCGGCTCCGGCTCGGCCTCCTTCGGCTCGGGCGCGTGGATCACGCGGTTGAGCATCGCCCGCGCCCCCGCGTCGTCGAGCCGCTTGGCGGGATCCTTGGTCAGCAGACCGTAGATGACGTCCCTCAGCGGCCCCGCGTTCTTCGGCTCCTCCATCGGCTCGGTCATCACCGCGGTGAGGGTGGCGATCGCGGAACCCTTGTCGTACGGCGGCACGCCCTCGACGGCCGCGTACAGCAGTCCGCCGAGCGACCACAGGTCGGCCGCGGGGCCCGGCTTGTGACCCCGGGCCCGCTCCGGGGAGATGTAGGAGGGCGCGCCGACGAGCATGCCGGTCGAGGTGATGGACGGGTCGCCCTCGACCTGGGCGATACCGAAGTCGGTGAGCACGACCCGGTCGGTGTCGGACTCCAGAAGCACGTTGGACGGCTTCACGTCACGGTGCAGGATGCCCTCGCGGTGCGCCGAGCGCAGCACGTCGAGGATCGCCAGTCCGACCTCGGCGGCCCGCTTCGGCTCCAGCAGGCCGTCCTCCCGGATGACCTCGGCAAGCGACTTGCCCTCGACGAGTTCCATCACGATCCACGGCCGGTCGTCCTCCTCGACCACGTCGAAGACCGTCACCGCGCTGTTGTTGCGGATCCGCGCGATCGCCTTGGCCTCGCGCAATGTCCGTGTGATCAGCCGGCGTTTCTCGTCCTCGTCGATGTTCGACGGGAACCGCAGCTCCTTGACGGCGACCGTCCGGCCGAGGGTCTCGTCCTCGGCCCGCCACACCGTGCCCATGCCGCCGCGGCCGAGCACCCTCCCCAGCCGGTACCGCCCGGCGAGAAGACGCTCGCTGTTGTCCTGACGAGTGTCCTGACGAGATGTCCCCGCCCGCTCCGCCTCCGACATGCGTCCCCTCATGCAACCCGCCCTGACAGAGCCTCCATTGTCCCTCACCCGACAAGTGCCCGACGCCCAGGGTGCCCGTGGCACCGTACGAGCAGCCCGTGCGCCCCGGACCCCGCCGGGCCGCGCGTCGCGTCACCCTGGATGATGGGCCGCGACAAGGGAGGAGCTCGCGATGCCGCCGCTCAGGACGCTACTGGCCGCGCCCGTGTCGCTGGTGCTCCTCACCCTGTCCCCGCCCTCGTCCTCGGCGCCCGCGGCACCGGCCACGGACACCCTCCTGCCCCTGCTGGTCACGCAGGGCGGAGCCCCCGCCGCAGCCCTTCTCGCCCGCGAGGACTCCGGCACCCGCTACGCGCGGGCCGGCCGCGGCATCGCCCGTGCCGACCGCTTCCGCGCCGGCAGCATCACGAAGACCTTCATCGCCACGGTCGTCCTGCAACTCGCGGCGGAACACCGCCTGTCCCTGTCCGACACCGTCGAGCAGCATCTGCCCGGCCTGGTGCACGGAGCAGGAAACGACGGCCGCAGGATCACCCTGCGCGCCCTGCTCACCCACACCAGCGGCCTGAACGACTTCACCGCGGAGACCGGAGGCCTCGTTCCCCTCTCCCCTCGTCAGTCCGTACGCATCGCCCTCACCCACCCCCCGGCCGCCCCCGGCCGCTACTCGTACTCGAACACCAACTACGTGCTGCTCGGCATGGTCATCCAGCAGGTCACCGGCCACTCGTACGCCACCGAGGCCGAGCGCCGCATCGTCGTTCCGCTGGGTCTGACGGGCACCTCCTTCCCCGGCTCCCGCACCTCTCTGCCCTCTCCGCACGGCCGCGCCTACGCCACCGACGGAGCCGACGTCACCGAACTCGACCCGCGGGTGGCCGGAGCCGCGGGCGAGCTGGTGACCACGCTCGCCGACCTGGACCGCTTCTACGCGGCCCTGCTGGGCGGCGAACTGCTGCCCTCGCGCCTGCTGCGCGAGATGCGCGACACCCGCACCGCACACGGCCTGTACGGCATGGGCCTGCTTCCCGAGAAGCTGCCGTGCGGCATCACGGTGTGGGGACACAACGGACGCATCACCGGCAGCTACGTGCGCACCGCAGCCACCGCCGACGGCCGGCATGTCCTCACCTTCCGCGTGAACACGACGGCGATCGCAGACCCCGGCCTCGAACCGGCCCTGCTCGCCGCCGAGTTCTGCCCTCGCACTCCGTAGAACGGCCGGGTTCCGAACGGAGATCCCGGATCGCGCCACCCGTTCGAGTGATCTGCGGACGCCTGCCCGCCCGGACGCGCCCGGACTACCGGCCTCCTACAGCGGCACGATGTCCGGCGCCCCCAACCGCGCCGCATCCGCCGTCAGGTCGTCCGGCTGCCGCTGCGACTCCCGCTCGGCCTCCACCCGCTTCTCGTAGTGCTCGATCTCGCGCTCGATCTGGTCCTTGTCCCAGCCGAGCACCGGCGCCATGAGCTCGGCCGCCTCCCGTGCGCTGCGCGTCCCCCGGTCGAAGGTCTCGATGGAGATGCGGGTGCGCCTGGTCAGCACGTCGTCCAGGTGCCGGGCCCCTTCGTGCGAGGCGGCGTACACGATCTCGGCGCGCAGATAGTCGTCGGCGGCCTGCAGCGGCTCCCCGAGGGAGGCGTCGGCGACGACGAGGTCGAGGACCTCCTCGGCCATCGACCCGTACCGGTTCAGCAGATGCTCCACGCGCACCACATGAAGACCCGTCCGCGCCGCGATCCGCGCCCGCGCGTTCCACAGCGCCCGGTAGCCCTCGGCCCCGAGCAGCGGCACGTCCTCCGTCACGCACTCGGCGACCCGCATGTCGAGGCCGTGGACCGCCTCGTCCACCGCGTCCTTGGCCATCACCCGGTACGTCGTGTACTTGCCGCCGGCGACCACGACGAGGCCGGGCACGGGATGGGCGACCGTGTGCTCGCGCGACAGCTTGCTGGTGGCCTCCGACTCTCCGGCCAGCAGCGGCCGCAGCCCCGCGTACACGCCCTGCACGTCGTCCCGGGTCAGCGGCACCGCGAGGACCGAGTTCACATGCTCCAGCAGATAGTCGATGTCCGCGCTGGAGGCGGCCGGGTGCGCCTTGTCGAGGTCCCAGTCGGTGTCCGTGGTCCCGACGATCCAGTGCCTGCCCCAGGGGATGACGAACAGCACGGACTTCTCGGTGCGCAGGATCAGCCCCGACGAGGAGCTGATGCGGTCCTTCGGTACGACCAGGTGGATGCCCTTGGACGCCCGCACGTGGAACTGGCCGCGCTCGCCGACCATGGCCTGGGTGTCGTCGGTCCACACACCGGTCGCGTTGACGATCTGCTTGGCGCGGACCTCGTACTCGCCGCCCGCCTCGACGTCCTGCACGCGCGCACCCACGACGCGTTCGCCCTCCCGCAGGAAGCCCGTCACACGCGCGCGGTTGGCGGCCTTCGTGCCGTACGCCACCGCCGTGCGCACCAGCGTGGCCACATAACGCGCGTCGTCCATCTGGGCGTCGTAGTACTGCAGGGCTCCGACCAGGGCGTCCTTCTTCAAGGCGGGTGCCACGCGCAGGGCGTGGCGGCGGGTCAGATGACGGTGCGTGGGCAGGCCGCGCCCGTGTCCGCGGGCCATCGACATCGCGTCGTAGAGCGCGACGCCCGAACCGGCGTACAGGCGCTCCCAGCCCTTGTGCTGCAGCGGGTACAGGAACGGCACCGGCTTCACCAGATGCGGGGCCAGCCGCTCCAGCAGCAGGCCCCGCTCCTTCAGCGCCTCCCGTACGAGCGCGAAGTCGAGCATCTCCAGATAGCGCAGTCCGCCGTGGATCAGCTTGCTGGACCTGCTGGAGGTGCCCGACGCCCAGTCCCGCGCCTCGACCAGACCGGTGGACAGTCCGCGTGTCACGGCGTCCAGGGCGGTGCCCGCACCGACCACGCCGCCGCCCACCACCAGTACGTCCAGCTCACGCTCGGCCATTCCCGCCAGTGACTCGGCTCGCTGCGCCGGCCCCAGTGTCGCTGTCCTCACCGCTGCCTCCCGCTATCGATAGCGTCGGCCGCACCCGTCGGGCGAAGCCCGGTTCTCATCCCCCATGCCCAAATTCTGACCGGCTTGCCCGGCTTCAGCCACCAGTCACCCCCAGCCTGTGGACAACATTCCCGAGACCTGCAGAAAACACGGACAACCAATCCCGCAAATCGGTCATATTTACTCCTAGTGTGACATTGCACTTCGCCTGTCCTGTCCACAGGACTTGCGCACCTGCCCCGCTTCGGTTACTGGGAGGACGGCCCACCCCATGCCCGCAGATCTCGCCGTCATCGGACTCGGCCCGTTCGGCCTGCCCCTGGCCCAGGCAGCCGTAGCGGCCGGCATCCCCACACTCGGCTATCGGACCGGGCCCGAGCAGGGCTCCCTCAGCCCCGCCGAACTGCGCCGGATGCTCTCGGGGGGCTTCCGGCACGCCACCAGCCCGGCCGAGCTCGGCCGGGTACGCACCGCGGTCATCTGCGCGCCGACCCCGCGCGGCGCCGACGGCAAGCTCGACCTCGGTCAGGTGGAGGCGGCCGCCCGCGCCCTGGCCGCCCGGCTGCGCCCGCACACCACGGTCATCCTGGAGTCACCGGTCCCCCCGGGCACCACCGAGGAGTTCCTGTGCCCCCTCCTGGAGGAGGGCTCCGGGCTGCAGGCGGGCCGCGACTTCCACCTCGCCTACTCCCCCAGCCGGGTCGACCCCGGCAACCGCGCCTTCACCCCGGCCAACATCCCCAAGGTGATCGGCGGCCTCACCTCCGCCTGCACCGAGTCCGCCGCCGCGTTCTACGGCCGCCTCACCGACAAGGTGGTACGCGCGCGTGGACTGCGCGAGGCGGAGACCGTGCAACTCCTGGAGACCAACTTCCGGCACGTCAACATCGCGCTCGTCAACGAGATGGCCGTCCTCTGCAACCACCTCGGCGTCGACGTCTGGGACGTCATCCGCTGCGCGGAGACCAAGCCGTTCGGCTTCGAGGCCTTCCGCCCCGGCCCCGGTGTCGGCGGCCACGCCGTCCCCCAGGACCTGAGCGGCGCCCCCGGCCGCCTGCGCATGGTCGAACTGGCCCAGCAGGTCAACAGTCAGATGCCCCGTTACGTCGTCCAGCGCGCCGCAGCGCTCCTCAACGAGCACGGCAAGTCGGCGCGCGGCGCACGCGTGCTGCTCCTCGGCGTCACCTACAAGCCGGACCTCGCCGACCAACAGGGCACCACCGCCCCGGAGATCGCCGTCCGCCTCATGGAACTGGGCGCCTCGATCAGCTACCACGACCCGCACGTCCCGTCCTGGAGCGTCCAGGACCGCCCGGTCCCGCGCGCGGACGCCCTCTACGAGGCCGCGGCCGAGGCCGATCTGACGATCCTGCTCCAGCAGCACCGGACGTACGACCTCCAAGGCCTGTCGGTGAAGGCGCAGTTGCTGCTGGACACCCGCGGAGCCGTCCCGACGGGGGCCGCCCACCGCCTCTGACCGCATATTTCACTGGCCGCCCTGTCATACCCACCTGTTGGTCTCCCTCCACTCGTCGCACACACGTGCGCACACTTTCTTCGCTTCACCATCCGCTCGTTCCCTCCCGTGGGGGGATTTCTGTCATGAGCCAGTCAGCTCCAACGCCGCCGCCGCAGCCCCAGCCGGTCGACGGCACCCCGGAGGTCCAGCAGCCGGGCGCGGTGCCGCAGCCTCCGGCGCCGGGCGTTCCGTACGCGCCCGCTCCGGCGCCTGCTCCCGTGAAGAACAACATCGGGCTCGGTCTGGGGGCCGCGTTCGCTGCCGCCGTGGTCGTCGCCGGTGTCTACGGCGCGATCATCGGCCTGACCAAGCACGAGATCGGGTGGGCGGCGGTCGGCGTCGGCTTCCTGATCGGCCTCGCCGCGGGCCGACTCGGCGGCCGCAACCCGGTTCTGCCGGTCGCGAGCGCGGTCCTGTCCCTGGCCGCCGTCTACGTCGGCCAGCTGGTGGGCGACGCGATACTCATCGCGGACCAGGTGAAGGTCGGCTTCAACGAGGTCTTCTTCCAGCACCTCAGCGTGGTCCAGGAGGCCTGGAAGACGGACGCCGACCCGCTGACGTTCGTGTTCTTCGCGATCGCCGCGTATGTGGCGTTCACGGGGGCCAAGAAGGCGGCGGTCTGACACTGCCGGTGCGCGGCGGGGCGGCGCGTCGGTGGTGAAGGGGGGCGCGCGGGTGCGGCGGGCTCCGGGGCTGGTGGCATGCGGGGCGCGGCGCCGGTACCGTACCTAGCAGGTGGGGCCCACCGCAGAGGGCAATGCAGTACTGCGCGGGCTCCTGGATGATTCACGAAGTGTCCGCCCCTAGCTCACTTGGGGGCGGCCGCTCACCACCGAGAAGGTGGAGCCCACCGCAGCGGGAACTGCGGCGGGCTCCTGGCCGGTTTACGGGTGTCCGCCCCTAGCTGATTTAGGGGCGGCCGCTCACCGGCCGTAAATCCGCAAGATCCACCTCCTCCGGAACTTCACCAGCCGAAGCCGAATCTGATCCCAGCGGGTGGGCTTGCGGTGACGGCCCATGGGCACGCCCCCTTCCATGACGCCGCCCGTTAACCCGGTTGGGCGGTCCATTGGAGCTCCGGGCCGGGCCCCGGGCACCGGGTCCGGAGACGTGCTCCTTGGAAGGGGGCGCCCCAACCAGCGGGTCGCCGATCACGGACACTACCGCCCGCTTACGCCCGTTCGGCCCACATTCGCCCCGAACGCAACCGCGCGCCCCCACCCCTCGACGCGCGCCCCCACCAGCCCACTTGGGCACGCAAAAGAGCCGGTCACCCACCCCTCGGGATGACCGGCCCTTCAGGCGCCGTAAGCCCTACCGCTTGTGCTGCGAGTCCGCCACCGTCACCTCGACCCGCTGGAACTCCTTCAGCTCGCTGTACCCGGTCGTGGCCATCGCCCGCCGCAGCGCGCCGAAGAGGTTCATCGAACCGTCAGGCGTGTGCGACGGGCCGGTGAGCACCTCCTCGATGGTGCCGACCGTGCCGAGGTCGACCTTCTTGCCGCGCGGGAGTTCCTCGTTGACGGCCTCCATGCCCCAGTGGTGGCCCTTGCCGGGCGCGTCCGTGGCGCGGGCGAGCGGGGAGCCCATCATCACGGCGTCCGCGCCGCAGGCGATCGCCTTCGGCAGGTCGCCGGACCAGCCGACGCCACCATCCGCGATCACGTGCACGTACCGGCCGCCGGACTCGTCCATGTAGTCACGACGCGCCGCCGCCACGTCCGCGACCGCGGTCGCCATCGGGACCTGGATGCCCAGCACGTTGCGCGTGGTGTGCGCGGCGCCGCCGCCGAAGCCGACGAGCACGCCCGCCGCGCCCGTGCGCATCAGGTGCAGGGCCGCCGTGTACGTGGCGCAGCCGCCGACGATCACCGGGACGTCGAGCTCGTAGATGAACTGCTTCAGGTTCAGCGGCTCGTGCGAGCCGGAGACGTGCTCCGCGGAGACCGTCGTACCGCGGATGACGAAGATGTCCACGCCCGCGTCCACGACCGCCTTGGAGAACTGGGCCGTGCGCTGCGGGGAGAGCGCGGCGGCAGTGACCACGCCGGAGTCGCGCACCTCCTTCAGGCGGGCGCCGATCAGCTCCTCCTTGATGGGAGCGGCGTAGATCTCCTGGAGCCGGCGCGTCGCCCGGTCCGCGTCGAGGCCGACGATCTCGTCGAGCAGCGGCTGCGGGTCCTCGTACCTCGTCCACAGGCCCTCGAGGTTCAGCACGCCGAGGCCGCCGAGCTCACCGATGCGGATCGCGGTGGCCGGGGAGACCACGGAGTCCATGGGGGCGGCCAGGAACGGCAGCTCGAAGCGGTAGGCGTCGATCTGCCAGGCGATCGAGACCTCCTTCGGGTCCCGCGTACGGCGGCTGGGGACGACGGCGATGTCGTCGAAGGCGTACGCCCGGCGGCCGCGCTTGCCGCGCCCGATCTCGATCTCAGTCACGTCTGTGGCCTTTCCCTGATGCGTTGCAGCGTCTTCCAGTATCGCCGACGGGTACGACAAGGGCGGCCCCGGTGCTTCCGGGACCGCCCTTGAAGGAGCCTGCTGACTGCTTGTGCGACTACTTGCGGCTGTAGTTCGGCGCCTCGACCGTCATCTGGATGTCGTGCGGGTGGCTCTCCTTGAGGCCCGCGGAGGTGATCCGCACGAAGCGGCCCTTGGACTCCATCTCCTCGATGGTGGCCGCGCCCACATAGCCCATGGTCTGGCGCAGGCCGCCGACGAGCTGGTGCAGGACGCTGGAGAGCGGGCCGCGGTAGGGCACCTGGCCCTCGATGCCCTCGGGCACGAGCTTGTCGTCGGAGGAGACCTCGCCCTGGAAGTAGCGGTCCTTCGAGTACGACTTCGCCTGGCCGCGCGACTGCATGGCGCCGAGCGAGCCCATGCCGCGGTACGACTTGAACTGCTTGCCGTTGATGAACTGCAGCTCGCCGGGCGACTCCTCGCAGCCCGCGAGCAGCGAGCCGAGCATCACCGTGTCGGCGCCGGCCGCAAGTGCCTTGCCGATGTCGCCGGAGTACTGCAGGCCGCCGTCGCCGATCAGCGGGATGCCCGCCGGACGGGCCGCGAGAGAGGCCTCGTAGATGGCGGTGACCTGCGGGACGCCGATGCCGGCGACCACTCGGGTCGTACAGATGGAACCGGGGCCGACACCCACCTTGATGCCGTCGACTCCGGCGTCGATGAGGGCCTGCGCGCCGTCGCGGGTGGCGACGTTGCCGCCGATCACGTCGACGGAGACGCTCGACTTGATCTTCGACATCCAGCTCAGGGCGTTGCTGTTGTGGCCGTGCGAGGTGTCGACGACCAGGAAGTCCACACCGGCCTCGGCAAGCGCCTGGGCGCGCTCCAGCGCCTCGGGGCTCGCGCCGACCGCGGCACCGACGAGCAGCCGGCCCTCGGCGTCCTTGGCGGCGTTCGGGTACTTCTCGGCCTTGACGAAGTCCTTGACCGTGATGAGGCCCTTGAGGATGCCGTTGTCGTCGACCAGCGGCAGCTTCTCGATCTTGTGCTTGCGCAGCAGCTCCATGGCGTCCACACCGGAGATGCCGACCTTGCCGGTGACCAGCGGCATCGGCGTCATGACCTCGCGCACCTGGCGGCTGCGGTCGGACTCGAAGGCCATGTCACGGTTGGTGACGATGCCGAGCAGCTTGCCGGCCGGGTCGGTGACGGGGACACCGCTGATGCGGAACTTGGCGCACAGGGCGTCCGCGTCGGCGAGCGTCGCCTCCGGGTGCACCGTGATCGGGTCGGTGACCATGCCGGACTCGGACCGCTTGACCAGGTCGACCTGGTTGACCTGGTCCTCCACGGACAGGTTGCGGTGCAGCACGCCGACGCCGCCGAGGCGGGCCATCGCGATCGCCATGCGGGACTCGGTCACCTTGTCCATCGCCGCGGAGAGCAGCGGGATGTTGACCCGGACGTTGCGGGAGATGCGGGACGAGGTGTCGACCGCGTTGGGGAGCACCTCGGATGCGCCCGGCAGCAGCAGCACGTCGTCGTAGGTCAGCCCGAGTGTCGCGAATTTACCGGGCACTCCGTCGACGTTTGCAGTCATGACACCTTCCCCAAATGGCCTTGATCGGTGCGGATGTCCATGCTAACGGGAAGCACGGCTCTCGAATTCCACGGTTCCGCGTGACTCTGGGCTTCGTATGTTCGTACGGAATCGTCGAGAGCCCTGTTCAAGGAAGGCGCTTACGGCAGTGCGGTCACTGCTCCGCGAGTGCCCTGAGCCGGCTCAGTGCCCGGTGCTGTGCGACCCGCACCGCTCCGGGTGACATTCCCAACATCTGTCCCGTCTCCTCGGCCGTGAGACCCACCGCGATCCGCAGCAGGAGCAGCTCGCGCTGGTTCTCCGGCAGGTTGGCCAGCAGTTTCTTGGCCCATTCGGCGTCGCTGCTGAGCAGCGCCCGCTCCTCCGGGCCGAGCGAGTCGTCCGGCCGCTCGGGCATCTCGTCGGACGGGACCGCCGTCGACCCCGGGTGCCGCATCGCCGCCCGCTGCAGGTCAGCGACCTTGTGCGCGGCGATGGCGAAGACGAACGCCTCGAAGGGCCGGCCGGTGTCCTTGTAGCGCGGCAGCGCGAGGAGGACGGCGACGCAGACCTCCTGCGCGAGGTCCTCCACGAAGTGCCGGGCGTCACCCGGCAGACGTGACAGACGCGTGCGGCAGTAGCGCAGCGCCAGGGGGTGGACATGGGCCAGCAGGTCGTGTGTGGCCTGCTCGTCCCCGTCCACGGCGCGGTGGACGAGTGCACCGATCGCCCCTGCGGCGTTCGCCGCCTCGTCGTCGCGCATCGGTCCATGGTGCCTTGCGGCCGCGCGGGCCGTGGCACCGTGTCCGATGTTGTGCACCGAAGCGTTATGAGCAGGTGCGCCGGAACTCATCCCTTGCGCCCTCCCCTTCCGCTCGACCGACTCGTCCCCGAGAGACTCCACACCTCAAGGATGCGGCATCCGCGCCGAAACGAGCATCGGGTGCCCGGCGGGGCCTTTTGACAAGCGGCTCCGAGGGGGTGCGGGTGCCGTTTCCCGCGCCCCATGGTTGCGGCCGGCGTCGAGGCCGGTGCGTGCTTGCGGCATGCCGGACGAAGGCCCTCGCAGCAGAGCTGCCAGGGCCTTCGACCGGTGCACCGAAGCGCCCGCCTGCCGGGCGGCGTGGGGGCGCGCCCGAACTTCCTCGGGGTCGCCCGGTCCGACCCACCTTGCGGTGGGCGGGGGTTCTCGAACCCCCGCTGCAACACATCCGACCGGCCTAGCGGACCAGGCCCCAGCGGAACCCGAGCGCCACGGCGTGCGCCCGGTCCGAGGCGCCGAGCTTCTTGAAGAGCCGCCGGGCGTGCGTCTTCACGGTGTCCTCGGAGAGGAACAGCTCGCGGCCGATCTCCGCGTTGGAGCGGCCGTGGCTCATGCCCTCCAGGACCTGGATCTCACGCGCCGTGAGCGTGGGCGCGGCGCCCATCTCGGCGGAGCGCAGCCGGCGCGGGGCCAGCCGCCAGGTCGGGTCGGCGAGGGCCTGCGTGACGGTCGCGCGCAACTCCGCGCGCGAGGCGTCCTTGTGCAGATAGCCGCGGGCACCGGCGGCCACCGCGAGGGCCACGCCGTCCAGGTCCTCGGCGACGGTGAGCATGATGATGCGCGCGCCGGGGTCGGCGGACAGCAGCCGGCGGACGGTCTCGACGCCGCCCAGTCCGGGCATGCGTACGTCCATCAGAATCAGGTCCGAACGGTCGGCGCCCCAGCGGCGGAGGACTTCCTCGCCGTTGGCCGCGGTCGTCACGCGCTCGACGCCGGGCACGGTCGCGACCGCGCGGCGGAGCGCCTCTCGGGCAAGCGGGGAGTCGTCGCAGACGAGGACGGATGTCATGGCCGCCCTCCGCAGCTGATGCACGTCACCTTGAGCCTCCAGGCTGGTACGAAATCGTCACCTGTGCGGTCGACCGTCTCGGACGCCTGCCCGAGCACTTGTTGCTTCAACCGCCTCCGCACTCTCAACGATGGTCACTCGAAAGAGTTACGGGGGCGTGTGCCATCTTCGGCACTCTACGTGAGGGCACGGACACGGTGCAGACATGCAGGGCGGACCCTCAACGTTTCATCACAACCCATGCCCCATTTAGCCCTTTTTCTTCCCATCTACTGGTGTCTGAGGCTAGATTCGCAATGAGTCATATTTTCATCTCCTTAGATCGTAGATATACGGTCGTGGGCACCGTATCCGCTCAGAACGGCTACAAGGGGTCACGCAATGGCAGATTTCTCCCGCCTTCCCGGACCGAACGCGGACCTGTGGGACTGGCAGCTTCTGGCTGCCTGTCGCGGGGTGGACAGCTCGCTCTTCTTTCATCCGGAGGGTGAGCGCGGTGCGGCCCGGAGCGCTCGCGAGAACTCGGCCAAGGAGGTCTGTATGAGGTGCCCGGTGCGCGCGCAGTGCGCGGCGCACGCGCTGGCGGTGAGAGAGCCGTACGGCGTCTGGGGCGGCCTGACCGAGGACGAGCGCGAAGAGCTGATGGGGCGGGCACGGAACCGGCTGGTGGCGGCGGCGACCGCCGGGGACGGCGTCTCGAACAATTGAAGGAACGTTTCTGCGTTCCCGGGTCCCTGAGCTCCCGGAACCCGAGCTCCCCATGAGAAGGGCACGCGTGCGTGCCCTTCTTCACTGCCGGGCGGCTGCGCGCGCGAGTTGCTCCAGGGTGGCCGCGACCGCGGGCACCTGGGCCAGGTCGGGCAGCGTCAGCGCCACGATCTCCCGCCGCACCGCCGGCTCCAGCGTCAGCACGCGCGCGTGCCGCGGCCGTACCGACTCGATGGCGAGCTGCGGCAGGACTGCGACGCCGAGGCCTGCACCGACCAGGCCGACGACGGCCGGATAGTCGTCGGTGGCGAAGTCGATGCGCGGCGTGAACCCCGCGCTCTCGCACACCTCGACCAACTGCCCGCGGCAGCGCGGGCATCCGGCGATCCACGGCTCGTCCGCAAGGTCCCCGATGGACACGGCCGGGGCCTGCGCGAGCCGGTGCCGCTCGGGCACGAGCCCGACGAGCCGGTCGCTCAGCAGCGGCCGTACGACGAGGTCGTCCCACTCCTCCGCGCCCGCCGCGCGCTCGTAGCGGAAGGCCAGCGCCACGTCGCAGTCGCCCTCGCGCAGCAGCTCGACGGAGGCGGGCGGTTCGGCCTCCTCCAGGGAGACCCGGGTGCCGGGGTGCGCGGCGCGCAGGGCCGCGAGGGCGGTGGGCACGAGCGTCGAGCTGCCGCTCGGGAACGAGACGAGCCGTACGCGTCCGGCGCGCAGCCCCGCGATGGCCGCGACCTCCTCCTCCGCCGCCGTGAGCCCGGCCAGGATCCCCGAGGCGTGCCGCACCAGCGCCTCACCGGCCTGGGTCAGCCGCATCTCGCGCCCGCCGCGGACGAGCAGCGGCGTGCCGACCGACGCCTCCAGGGCCTTCATCTGCTGGCTGACGGCGGGCTGCGTACAACCCAGTTCGCGCCCCGCGGCCGAGAAGGAGCCGGTGGTGGCGACGGCGCGCAGAACGCGCAGATGGCGGGCTTCGATCACGGTTCGAGGATAAGGGAGGCTTGGGGAAGTCCGGGATTTACGACGCCGAGCTTTTACGTCGCGCGCACTGCGGGCCCACACCACGCTGAGCAGCACGGCGGCGCCAGGCCCTCGATGCCCCAACCGTGTCCTCGGGGTGGGTGAAGCGGTTCACGCAGAAGGGTGCTCCGGGCGCTTCCACGGGTGAAACTGTTGCCGCCGCTGTCGGCGGCGGGCGAGGCGCTGCATCCGGACGGCCGCGGGGCGGCGTGTCCGTACCTGGGGAAGCACGTTTCCTGACGAACCGTCAGGCACGTGCTCTTCCCGGATGCTTCACCACCGTCGGGCCCTGTGCAGAGATCGGATTCCCCCAGTCCGGGTCACTACCCTTGGGCCATGACAACGGCTCTGATTACGGGATCGACCGCGGGCATCGGCGCCGCGTTCGCGCGGCGGCTGTCGGCCGACGGGCACAATCTGGTGCTCGTCGCCCGGGACACCAAGCGGTTGCAGGAACAGGCGACCGAACTGCACGACCGGCACGGCATCGAGGCGGAGGTGCTCACCGCCGACCTCGCCACGGACGAGGGCATCGAGGCCGTGGCCGCGCGCCTGGCCGACCGCAGGAACCCCGTCGACCTGCTGATCAACAACGCGGGCTTCGGCAACAAGGGCCGCTTCCTCGACGTGGCGATGGCCGACGAGCTGACGATGCTCAAGGTGCACTGCGAGGCGGTGTTGCGCCTGACGGCGGCGGCGACCGAGGCGATGCGCGAGCGCGGCCGCGGCGGTGTCGTCAACGTCGCGTCCGTGGCCGCCTTCGTGCCGCGCGGCACGTACGGCGCCTCCAAGGCGTGGGTCGTGCAGTTCACTCAGGGGGTCGCGAAGGACCTGGCGGGCAGCGGGGTGCGGTTGATGGCGCTGTGCCCGGGGTTCGTGCGGACCGAGTTCCATCAGCGGGCCGGGATGGGCACGGACAACATCCCCGGGTGGATGTGGCTCGATGCCGACAAGCTGGTGGCGGCGGCGCTGTCGGACCTGGCGCGGGGCAAGTCGCTGTCCGTTCCGGACGCCCGGTACAAGGCGCTGATGGGGATCGTGAAGGTGACGCCCCGGGGCCTGCTGGGCGGGGTCACCTCGCGGACCGGGCGGAAGTACGGGCCGCAGTAGCCTCCGGCGCTCGGGAGGCGCCGTGGGGCCCCGGTGGGAGAATGGTGCTGGCACTGAGGTTCGCCTCGCGAGGTTAGCGCCGGCCACCTCTGTCGACCTGCTTTTCTGCTGGGGGCCAGGGGGCCCGCGGCGAAGCCGCTGATGTCACCGCCCTCCGAAACAGTGCAGTAACCGGACCTCGGGGACCGGAGGCAAGACCATGACCTTCGTCCAGATCATCGACTGCAAGACCAGCCGGTTCGACGACATCAACCGGCTGATGGACACCTGGGTCGAGCAGACCAGGGGGAAGCGGACGGCGACGCACGCGGTGGTCGGAAAGGACCACTCCGACGCGTCCCACTACATCGAGATCGTCGAGTTCCCCTCGTACGAGGAGGCGATGCGGAACTCCAACCTGCCCGAGACCGACAAGATCTTCCGCGAGATGGTGGCTCTCTGCGACGAGATGCCGACCTTCACCGACCTGGACGTCGTGCGCGACGAGCAGCTGTACGCGGCGAACGTGCGGCGGTTCTTCGAGACCATCGCCGTCAAGGGCGAGCTGCCGCCGCTCGACGATCTCATCGCCGAGAACTACCACGACCACGATCCCGCCAACGAGCAGGACACCATGGGCATGGACGCCCTGCGGCGTGAGATCGGCATGTGGCGCAGCGGGTTCGACTTCACCTTCGACATCGAGGACCAGATTTCGCAGGGTGACCGGGTGAACACCCGGTGGACCTGGCGCGGTACCCAGACCGGTGAGTTCATGGGGCTCCCGGCCACCGGCAAGAACGTCGTCATGACGGGCACGACCACCTTCCGGTGCAATGAGGAAGGGAAGATCGTCGAGGGCTGGTGGCAGTACGACCGGCTCGGGCTGATGGCGCAACTGGGCGCGCTGGAGGGGCTGGAGAGGTAGGAGAACGGCGAAAGGCCCGGCACCCCCAGGGGTGCCGGGCCTTCGTACCGACTACTGAGCTGCGTCAGTGGGCGTGGCCGTGGCCGTGGCCCGCGGCGGCCGGCTCTTCCTCTTCCTTCTTCTCGACGACCAGGGTCTCGGTCGTCAGCAGGAGGGAGGCGATGGAGGCCGCGTTCTCCAGGGCGGAGCGGGTGACCTTGACCGGGTCGATGACACCGGCCTTGACCAGGTCGCCGTACTCACCGGTGGCGGCGTTGAAGCCCTGGCCCTTGTCGAGCTCGGCGACCTTGGAGGTGATGACGTAGCCCTCCAGGCCCGCGTTCTCGGCGATCCAGCGCAGCGGCTCGACGACCGCGCGGCGGACGACGGCGACACCGGTGGCCTCGTCGCCGGTCTTGCCGAGGGAGCCCTCGAGCACCTTGGCGGCGTGCACCAGCGCGGAGCCACCACCGGAGACGATGCCCTCCTCGACCGCGGCGCGGGTCGCGGAGATGGCGTCCTCCAGACGGTGCTTCTTCTCCTTCAGCTCCACCTCGGTGGCGGCGCCGACCTTGATCACGCACACGCCGCCGGCCAGCTTCGCGAGGCGCTCCTGGAGCTTCTCGCGGTCCCAGTCGGAGTCCGTGTTCTCGATCTCGGCCTTGATCTGGGCCACGCGGCCGACGACGTCCTCGGAGTTGCCGGCACCGTCGACGAGGGTGGTGTCGTCCTTGGTGACGGTGACGCGGCGGGCGGAGCCGAGCACGTCAAGGCCGACCTGGTCGAGCTTGAGGCCGACCTCCTCGGAGATGACGGTGGCGCCGGTGAGGACCGCCATGTCCTGCAGCATCGCCTTGCGGCGGTCGCCGAAGCCCGGGGCCTTCACCGCGACGGCGTTGAAGGTGCCGCGGATCTTGTTGACGACCAGCGTGGACAGCGCCTCGCCCTCGACGTCCTCGGCGATGATCAGCAGCGGCTTGGAGGAGTTGGTCTGGATGACCTTCTCCAGCAGCGGCAGCAGGTCGGCGATGGAGGAGATCTTGCCCTGGTTGATGAGGATGTAGGGGTCCTCCAGGACGGCCTCCATGCGCTCCTGGTCCGTCACGAAGTACGGCGACAGGTAGCCCTTGTCGAAGGCCATGCCCTCGGTGAAGTCCAGCTCCAGACCGAAGGTGTTGGACTCCTCGACGGTGATGACACCGTCCTTGCCGACCTTGTCCATCGCCTCGGCGATGAGCTCGCCGACCTGCTGGTCCTGCGCGGAGAGCGCGGCCACGGCGGCGATGTCGGACTTCTCGTCGATCGGGCGGGCGGTGGCGAGGAGGTCCTCGGAGACGGCCGCCACGGCCGCGTCGATGCCCTTCTTCAGCAGCGCCGGGGAGGCACCCGCGGCGACGTTCTTCAGGCCCTCGCGCACCAGCGCCTGGGCGAGCACGGTGGCGGTGGTGGTGCCGTCGCCCGCGATGTCGTTGGTCTTGGTCGCCACCTCCTTCACCAGCTGCGCGCCGAGGTTCTCGTACGGGTCCTCGACCTCGACCTCACGGGCGATGGTGACGCCGTCGTTGGTGATGGTGGGCGCGCCGAACTTCTTGTCGATGACGACGTTGCGGCCCTTGGGGCCGATCGTCACCTTGACCGTGTCGGCCAGCTTGTTGACGCCGCGCTCGAGGGCGCGACGGGCGTCCTCGTCGAACTTCAGGATCTTCGCCATGGGAGCGGTTCAGCCCTCTCGGAAAACGTGGGTGAAACGAACTGCGCCCCGGACGCCCGGCTTCATAAGGTCGCGGGAACCCGGGGCGCAGCTCACAAGCAAAATGCTTCGGTGAAGCAGGTGCGGGATTTCTGGGGTGACCCCCAGACTCCCTTACTTCTCGATGATCGCGAGCACGTCGCGAGCCGAGAGGACGAGGTACTCCTCGCCGTTGTACTTCACCTCGGTGCCGCCGTACTTGCTGTACAGCACGATGTCGCCGGTCTTGACGTCGAGCGGCAGGCGCTCGCCGTTCTCGAAGCGGCCCGGGCCCACGGCGAGGACGACGCCCTCCTGGGGCTTCTCCTTCGCGGTGTCCGGGATGACCAGGCCAGAGGCCGTGGTCTGCTCGGCGTCGAGCGGCTGGACCACGATGCGGTCCTCGAGCGGCTTGATGGCAACCTTGGAGCTGGCGGTCGTCACGATCCGACCTCCCCCTTCGGAGATCTCACGGGGTTAACTGTCTGAGGTGGCGACCAGGTGGATCCGTCGTCGCGGGTGCCGGACCTGCCCGTCGCGTTGTTGGCACTCTCCAGTGGGGAGTGCCAGAGCCGAGACTATGACCGCGATTAGCACTCGGTCAAGCGGAGTGCCAATGCCCGCGGCGCGTCGGCGGGGTTTTCGGTTGACCGGGGGCTCGGTGAACGCCCCGGGGCTGCCGCCCCCAGCCCCCCGCTTCGGCCTGAACGGCCTCGTCCTCAAACGCCGGACGGGCTGAAACACCGCGACCGGCGCTGATGGGAAGTCAGCGGCCCTGGAACCAGACGCAGTCCTCCGGCCGGCGTAGGGCAGGCCGCCCAGGGCGGGGTGGTCGAGGGTGTGCTCGGCGTCGCCCGAGGTGGCTTCGGGGCGGGCGGCAGCGGGGCGGTGAGGCCCCAGTGGCGGTACGGCCGCCGGGGTGTTCCGGCGGCCGTACACGCTGGGCCGCCTTCTCGCCCAGCCGTTCGATGGGGTCGACGGACTGGGCGCACCCGGTGAGGAGCGCGCACGCCAGGACGGCGGCCACCAGTCCCCGGAGGCTCACAGGTAGTCCTCCAGGCGGGCCACCGCGTATCCCTCGGCCGTGACCCTGTTCAGGAAGCGGCGCATGTCGTCGACCATCGTGCCGTCCCATTCGTCACGGCCGCGGAAGTGGGTGAGCACGATGTCTCCGGGGTGCAGGTCCCGGTCGTCCTCGCGGTACTCCCAGTGGTCGACGAAGACCTCCTCGTCCCAGATGGGCGCGTACTTGATGCCACAGGACCTGGCGGCCATCAGGGTGTCCTGGTTGTAGTCGCCGAAGGGCGGGCGGAAGACGGTCGGGGCCTTGCCGAACTGCCTCTTCATGACCTTCTGCATCCCGCAGATCTCGTGCTTCTGCTCCCGGTACGACAGGCCCGGGAGGTAGGGATGGGTGAGGGTGTGGTTGTTGAGCGTCACCCCCTCGGACTGCATCCGGCGGAAGTAGGCGTAGTCGTCCCTCACCGCGAAGTCGCTGAGGAAGGCGGAGTACGGGATCTTCAGGTCGCTCATCATCCGCAGGAACGCCGGGTCCTTCTCGGCGCCGTCGTCGATGGTCAGGAAGACGACCTTCTGCCTGGTCGGGACGGTCGTGAAGACGGGCGGGAGGTTCAGTTCCTCCTGGCCGTCCACCTCGAAGCCCTTGCGTGCCCTGATCCTCGGCTTCTTCGCGGGCGGCGGCGGAGCCGCCAGCGGAACCCTCGCCAGGTCCCAGTGGCGCGCCGCGGCGGCGCGGGCGAGGTACGCGGAGTGCAGCTTCGTGGCGTACGAGTCGAGGGCGCGGGCCGGGGGCGCATGCAGGGGCGGCTCCTGGCCGGGGGCGGGGTGCACCGGGGGGCCGCCGAACTGGGCACAGCCCGAGGCGATGGCCGCGACGGCGAGCACGGCGATCCCACCGCGGACCCATGTCACTCCGTAAGCGCGATTTTTATCGTTTTGTACTACTGCTCGCATGGTGCCGGATCATCGCAGGCCACCGTCGGGATCCCGGCCCGCCACGCGGCGGGAGGCGTACCGTCCACCGACTGGCCCACAATGGGCCGGTGAACGACCTCGCCGACCTGCTCACCCCCGAAGGCCGCGCCCTCCTCGACGAGGTGCGCGGCACGGCCCCTGCCGACGAGCTCGCCGTCGCCACCCGGCTGCGCCGCGACCACCCCGCCGAGCTGGTGTCGGCGGCGCTCGGGCAGGCGCGGCTGCGGCAGCGGGCGGCGGCCAAGTTCGGCGCCGAGGACGCGGAGCGGATGTTCTTCACGCCGAACGGGGTGGAGCAGTCGACGCGGGCGAGTGTCGCCGCCTACCGGGCCGAACGGCTGAAGGCGCTGGGGGTCACCTCGCTCGCCGACCTGTGCTGCGGGATCGGCGGCGATGCCATCGCGCTGGCCCGGGCCGGGATCCGGGTGCTGGCCGTGGACCGGGATCCCGCGACGGCGGCCGTGGCGCGCGCGAACGCCGACGCGCTCGGGCTGGCCGAGCTGATCGAGGTGCGGGAGGCGGACGTCACGGAGGTGGACACGGCCGGCTACGACGCCGTGTTCGTCGACCCGGCCCGGCGTGGCGGGCGCGGCCGCATCTTCGACCCGGAGGCCTACTCGCCGCCCCTGTCGTGGGCCGTCGAGGCCGCCCGCAAGGCGTCCCGCGCCGCCGCGCTGAAGGTCGCACCCGGCATTCCGCACGAGGCCGTGCCCGCCGACGCCGAGGCCGAGTGGATCTCGGACGCCGGGGATGTGAAAGAGGCCGTGCTGTGGTTCGGGACGGATCCGGGGGCGGTCCGGGCGACACTGCTCCCGGGACCGCGCACGCTGCTCGGGAAGGGACTGCCAAACCCTCAGGTCCGGCCCGTCGGGCGGTACCTGTACGAACCCGACGGCGCCGTCATCCGGGCCCATCTGGTCGCCGAGGTGGCCGAGCAGCTGGACGGCGGGCTGGTCGACGCGACCATCGCGTACATCACCGCCGACGGGTTGCGGCCGACGCCGTATGCCGGCTCGTACGAGATCACCGATCAACTCCCCTTCAACGTCAAGAAGTTGAAGGCGCTGCTGCGGGAGCGCGGGGTCGGGACGCTGACCGTGAAGAAGCGGGGGTCCGCCGTCGAGCCGGAGGAGCTGCGGAGGAAAGTGAAGCCGCAGGGGCCGAACGAGGCGACCGTGTTCCTCACCCGTGTCGCAGGGGCGCCGACCATGCTCGTCGGGCACCCCGCCTGATCAGGACGGATCGGCCGCACGGCGCAGCAGCAGCTCCCGCTCCCGTTCGTTGCGCGCGAGTCCCGCCGCCCGGACGAACTCCTCGCGCGCCTCGTCGGTCCGCCCGAGCCGTGCCAGCAGGTCGCCGCGGACGCTGGGCAGCAGGTGGTAGTCGCGCAGCGCGGGTTCGGCGGCGAGTGCGTCGACGATCGCCAGCCCCTGCGCCGGACCCTCCGCCATCGACACGGCGACCGCGCGGTTGAGTTCGACGACCGGGGACGGGGCGCGGGCGGCGAGCAGGCCGTACAGCGTCGCGATGCTCTTCCAGTCGGTCTCCTCGTAGGTGTACGCGTGCGCGTGGCAGGCGGCGATGGCGGCTTGGAGGGCGTACGGGCCAGGGGCGCCGGTGGCCGTGGCGTCGGCGCGGTGGAGGGCCGTGATGCCGCGGGCGATGAGCATGCGGTTCCAGCGGCGGCGGTTCTGGTCCTTGAGGAGGACGGGCTCGCCGTCCGGGCCGGTGCGGGCGGCCGCGCGGGACGCCTGGAACTCCAGGAGGGAGGTCAGGGCGTGCACCTCGGGCTCCTTGGGCATCAGCCCGGACAGCACGCGCGCCAGGCGCAGCGCGTCCTCGCAGAGCGCGGGACGCAGCCAGTCGTCGCCGGCCGTCGCCGCGTAACCCTCGTTGAAGATCAGGTAGATGACGTCCAGGACGGAACCGAGCCGGGCCTCGCGTTCGGGGCCGTAGGGCACCTCGAAGGCGATGTTCCTGGTGGCGAGGGTCTTCTTGGCGCGGACGATGCGCTGGGCGACCGTGGGCTCCGGGGTGAGGAACGCGCGGGCGATCTCGGCCGTCGTCAGGCCGCCGAGGAGGCGCAGGGTCAGGGCGATGCGGGCCTCGGCGGACAGGACCGGGTGGCAGGCGGTGAAGACCAGGCGGAGCAGGTCGTCGTCGATGTCGTCGGGGTCGGCGGGCTCCTCGGGCGGAGCGGTGGTGTCGAGGGTGCGGCCGATCTCCTGCAGCTTGCGGGCGTAGTTCTCGCGGCGCCGGATCAGGTCCACGGCGCGGTGGCGGGCGGTGGCCATGAGCCAGGCGCCCGGGTTGTCGGGCACGCCGTCGCGCGGCCACTGCTCCAGGGCGGCGACCAGGGCGTCCTGGGCGAGCTCCTCGGCGATGCCGACGTCGCGGACGAGACGGGCGACGGCGGCGATGATGCGCGGGGATTCGAGACGGAAGACGGTCTCGATGGCGTGGCCGGGGTCGGCGGCGGTGGCGTGCGGGGCGGTGGGCTGTGGTTCCACAGCCCACCATGCAACACCCCCGGCGCCCTCAGGCCAAGGAATGATCAGCCCTCGGCGATCTCCCGCACCTCGCAGGTCACCGTCCAGTGCTCCTCGTGCACCTTCAGGAACCGCTTGGTCCATTCCAGTGCCTCGGCCTTGTCCTTGCACTGCATGATCGCGTAGCCGCCGATGACCTCCTTGGACTCGGTGAAGGGGCCGTCGGTGACGGAGATCTGCCCGCCCTCCCAGTGCACGCGGGTGCCCTGGGCGGAGGGGGTCAGCCCGGCCGTGTCGAGCATGACCCCGGCCTTGGTGATCTCCTCGATCAGCTCGCCCATGCGCTGCATCAGCTCGGGGCTGGGGCCCTCCGCGGGCACGGTCTTCTCGTCGAGCTTCACGAGTGACAGGTAACGCGGCATGGTGACTCCTCGGTCGCTACGGGGCCGGTCCTTCCCGGCCTCTCACCAGTGCGTCGATCGGGAGAGGCCGGGATCGACAGACCCCGCGGATTTCTTCGGAGATTTTTCCCGGCCCCTCAGGCGTGGGCCTGACCTGCTACGACAGCGAGCCGCCGAACGACGCCCTGTCGATCGGCGCCCCGACCGTCCGGGGACCGAAGGTGAACGCCGCGTCCGTCACGATGCCTGCCGGACGCGCCCGAAGCGACCAGACCGCGCCTTCACCGGTGTTCGCGCCTTCCGGCCTGTTCTCGCCGGCCGCCGCCGCCGCGAGATCCGCGTAGCCGTTGTCGTTGATGTCGAGGAGGCTGACCGCGTTGCCGAAGTTGTCGCTCGCCTCGGCGGCACCGGGAACGCCGTCGGTGTCCTGGCTGAAGCCCTGGGCGCCGGTGCCGGTCAGACCGTCGCGGCCGCCGTAGAGGACGTCGACCATGCCCGCCCCGGTCTTGTCGCCGAGCTTCTCGCCGGGCGCGCCCACGGCCACGTCGGCGAAGCCGTCGCCGTTGACGTCACCGGCGGACACCGCGTAGCCGAAGCGGTCCTCCTCCTCCTTGCCGCCGGGGACTCCTTCGGTGTCCTGGCTGTACGACTTCCAGGTCGAAGCCGGCTTCAGACCGGAGGCCGAGCCTAGGGCCACGGTGACCGTGGAGTCGTTCGGGACGCCCCGGACGACGTCGTCGAAGCCGTCCCCGTTGACGTCGCCGAAGGCCACCTGGCCGCTGCCCTCGGGGGAGGCGGCATACGTGAAGGCGCCTCCGGAGGGGTTGGCCAGGTAGAGCTGGGAACCGATGCCGCCGTCGCCGGTGTAGACGGTCAGCGCGAGGTCGTCGCGGCCGTCGCCGTTGACGTCCCCGGCGGCCGCGTACATCACGTCGAAGGGCTCCACCCTGGTCGAGCCGAAGTCCTGCGTGGCGGTCGGCTTCCCGGTCCTGGAGATCGGGCCGCGCCAGACGGTGGCCTCGGTGCCGAGCGGGTCGTCGCCCGGGGCGCGCCCGCCGCGGAACAGGACCAGGTCCTGCTTGCCGTCGCCGTCGAAGTCACCGGCCTGGGTGGTCGCGGCGGGCACGGAAACCCCGCCGGACAGGCCGTTGTGGCCGCCCCAGACGACGACCGCGTCCCGGGTCGAGGAGGCCTGCCCGATGATCAGGTCGGTGTGCCCGTCGCCGTCCAGGTCCCCCGTGGACAGCTGGTAGCCGAAGTTCTCGCCCGCGGCGGGATCGCCCGGGATTCCGCTGGTGGAGCGGCTGATGACGGTGCGGTGGTCCTTGGTCAGGCCGTGCGGGCCGCCGTACATGACGGTGACGTAGCCCGCCCCCCGCTTGCCGCCGATGGTGGCGATCGGGGCGCCGACGGCGAGGTCCTTGTAGCCGTCGCCGTTGAAGTCGTCCTTGACGCTGTGGACGGACTGCGGGGCGGCCGCGGCGCTGCCGGCGAGGGCGGGGATCCCGCCGAGCGCGAGTAATCCGGCGATCAGCGGTACGGACCAAGCTTTGTACGAACGCGAGTTGGACATCAGTGTTCCCCCGTGGTTACTGCTGTGTGGTCAGTGCAACAGACACCACTGGGCGCCCGCTGGTTGCAGCAGTCGTCCAGTTTTTCGGTGAACACGTCAGGGAGAGTTCAGCGGAGCGACTCCCAGAGTTCGCTCGCCGCAGGCTCCTTCGCCACCACCCGGTTGGGGTCCGAGGGCGCGGTCACCACCGGCATCATCACCGTCTTCACCCGGTCCGCGGACAGGCCCCTCAGGCTCTCGCCGAGTCTCACCAGTTCGCTCAGCGAGTCCAGACCGGTGTCGGTGGTCAGGCTGCTGGTCACCGCCTCGGCCACCGTGTACAGCTTGGCGGGGTCGGTGAACAGGTTCGTCGAGGAGATCTGTTCCAGCAGCGCCTTCACCAGCTTCTGCTGCAGGCCTATCCGGCCCAGGTCGCTGCCGTCGCCTATGCCGTGCCGGGTGCGGGCGAGGGCGAGGGCCTGCTTGCCGTTCAGGGTGTGGGTGCCCGCCTTCAGGTGGAGGTGGCTGTCGTCGTCGTCGATGTCCTGGTCGGTGGTCACGGTGACGCCGCCGAGCGCGTTCACCAGCCTCGCGAAGCCAGAGAAGTCGATCTCGATGTAGTGGTCCATGCGGACGTTCGTGATCGACTCGACCGTCTTCACGGCGCACACCGCGCCGCCCACCGAATAGGCGCTGTTGAACATCGTGTGGTACGCCACCGCCGTCGAACCGCCGGACTTCAGCGGGCAGGACGGACGCGTGACGAGCGTGTCGCGCGGGATGCTGGCGACGGTCGCCTTCTTCCGGCCCGCGTCGATGTGCACGACCATCGCCGTGTCGGAGCGGGCGCCGGAGCTGTCGCCCCCGCCGAGTGCCTTGTTCTCCTTGCCGCTGCGCGAGTCCGAGCCCAGCACCAGGATGTTCAGGGAGCCGGTCGGCAGGGGCGATGCGGACGGGGAGGGTGTGATCACCGCCTTCGCGGGGCGGTCGTCGCCGAGCGCCTGGTCGATGTCGACGCTCTTGATGTTGTGGTCGAGATGCCAGTACGTCCAGCCCGCCGCACCCGCGCCCAGCACCAGCAGGCCCGCCATGGTGAGGCCGGCGATCTTCAGTGCCTTCGACCGCCGGCCCCTTGGTCTGCCCGCGTCTGCGCTGTCATCGAGTCCCGTCACGGACAGGAACGTAAGTCCGAATTATTAGGGGATTGTTAGTGACGACGGCGTGAAACGGTTTTCTTCGGAAATTCTCACGCTCAACCCAGCGTCACCGTCGGCACCGGATTGCTGCCGCTCCAGGACCCGTTGAACCCGAAGCTCACCGAACCGCCGTCCGGCACAGAGCCGTTGTAGGAGGCGTTCGTGCACGTGACCGCCGTACCGGACTGACTGCAGGTGGCGTTCCAGGCCTGGGTGATCCGCTGGCCCGCGCCGAACGTCCAGTTCGCCTTCCAGGACGACAGCGAGGCGCCCGAGCAGGCGATCGTCACCTGGCCGGTGAACCCGGTGTCCCACTGGCTGGTCACGCTGTACGTCGCCGTGCAGGCACCGGTGGGCGGCGGGGTCGTCGTACCGCCGAGCGCCTCCGCGATCGCGTGGTACGCCGGTTTCGGCGCGTAGTTCTCGTCGTACGGCGTCGCCGCCCCGTACCCCGGGAAGGTGCTCGGCACCCAGGAGTCGGAGTCGGCGAAGCCCCAGACGGTGACGCCCGCGCACCGGGTGACGGCCACGCAGGCGCTCAGCACCGACTTGTAGTCGGCGGCCTGCTGCGCGAGCTTCGCGCTGTCCGCCGGGAGCGCCATGCGCACGTCCAGCTCGGTGATGGACACGTCGACGCCGAGGTCGGCGAAGCGCTGGATGTTCTGCTGCAGGGACGAGGGCACCTGACCGAGGATCAGATGCGCCTGCAGGCCCACGCCGTCGATCGGGACGCCACGGCTCTTGAGGTCCTTCACCAGGTTGTACAGGGCGGTCGACTTCGCGTTGACGCCCTCGACGTTGTAGTCGTTGATGTACAGCTTGGCGGCAGGGTCGGCTGCGTGTGCCCAGGTCAGGGCGTTGGCGATGTAGTCGGCGCCGAGCTTGTCGTACCAGAGGTCCGAGCGGTAGGTGCCGTCCTCGTTGAAGGGTTCGTTGATCACGTCCCAGGCGGTGATCTTTCCCTTGTAGCGGCCGACCTCGGTGGTGATGTGGTTCTGGAGGAGGCTGCTGAGCTGGGCCGCCGTCCAGTTGCCGTTGGTCAGCCAGCTCGGGTTCTGGTTGTGCCAGACCAGGGTGTGGCCGCGCACCTGCTGGTTGTGGGCCTGCGCGAAGGCGACGATCTGGTCGGCCTCCGTCCAGTCGAAACTGCCCCGGCTCGGCTCGACCGAGCCCCACTTCATGGCGTTTCCGGGGGTCAGCGAGTTGAACTGCGCCCCGGCGAGGTCGTCGTACGTCCCGGTGAGCTTGGAGCCGGTCACCGCCGTGCCGATGACCTTGCCCTTGGCGGCGGCGAGGTCGCGCAGGGGGGTGTCGGCGGCGTGCGCCGCGGGCGCCGTGAACAGCAGAGCGGCGCCGGTGGCGAGAGCCGCCAGGAATGAGCCTGTTCTCAGAGATGTGCTCGGAGATGTTCTCAGAGATCTCATCGCGGGTGCCTCCGAAAGTTTCGGTCATGCAACCGATTGGCTTCGGAGGAGTGTCGTGGCGGCCGTACCACCCGTCAATACGTCAACTTCCGGCCACCCGAGGCACGTACGTCACGCCGGTGGCGGCGCCGTGCTGCTGCGCACCACCAGGCTGGTCGCCAGTTCCACCCGGGTGGCCGCCGGCGCCTGGTCCTCCCGCCCCAGGTCGAGGACGAGCCTGGCCGCCGCCTCCGCCATCTCCGTCAGCGGCTGCCGTACGGAGGTCAGCGGCGGCCCCACCCAGCGCGCGACGGGCAGATCGTCGAAGCCGACCACGCTCAGGTCCTCGGGGATGCGCAGGCCCAGTTCGCGCGCGGCCTCGTACAGGCCGAGCGCCTGGAGGTCGTTGAGCGCGAAGACCGCGGTGGGCCGGTCCGGGCGGCGCAGCAGTTCCAGGCCCTGCCGGTAGCCGGCCTCGTGGTGGAAGTCGCCGGTCGCGATCAGCGCCGGGTCGACCGGGAGGCCCGCGGTCTCCAGTGCGGCCCGGTAGCCGTCGACGCGGGCACGGCTGCACATCATGCGGGACGGTCCCGTGATGGCGCCGATGCGGGTGTGGCCGAGTTCGATCAGGTGCCGGGTGGCGGCGAGACCGCCCTGCCAGTTGGTCGCGCCGATCGAGGGGACGTCGACGCCGGGGTCGCCGGCCGGGTCCATCACCACGAACGGGATGGAGCGGCTGGTCAGCAGCGCCCGCTGGGACTCGTCGAGGCCGGACAGCACCAGGATCACGCCGTGCGGTCGGCGGGCGGCGACCTGGTCCGCCCAGGTCCGCCCGGGCGTCAGCCGCCCGGCGCTCTCGCTCAGCACCACGCTGAGGCCCGCGTCCCGGGCCACGTTCTCCACGCCCCGGATGACCTCCATCGCCCACGCGCTCTCCAGCTCGTGGAAGACCAGGTCGATCAGGGGCGAGCGGCTCGCCTCGGCGCGCCTGCGCCGGTAGCCGTGGGCGCGCAGCAGTTCCTCGACGCGGCCGCGGGTGGCCGGGGCCACGTCCGCGCGGCCGTTGAGGACCTTCGAAACAGTCGGCGCGGACACGCCGGCCTCGCGGGCGATCTCGGCGAGCGTCGCGGTCTGTGCCGACCGGCCCGCTGTCGGGGTTGTCGTCCGCGTTTCAACGGGCTCCGGGGGTGTCATGGCGGCGATCGTATCCCTGCAGGACCTCTTGACGAAGCCTTCGGAGCGGCCTAGGTTCCCGGAACATTCGATATACACAACGAAACATTCGTCCATAGACTTTGCCAGCGTTCGTGAGAGGGCCCCACCCACTCGACCAGAGCAGGAGTTTCATGACCACCGCCCCCTGGCGTGACCCCGCCCTGCCCGCCGCCGCCCGCGTCGACGACCTCCTCTCCCGGATGACCCTCGAGGAGAAGACCGCCCAGCTGTACGGCGTGTGGGTGGGCGCCGCCACGGACGGCGACGGAGTCGCCCCCCTGCAGAGCGAGATGACCGCCGACTACGACTGGGACGAGCTGATCACCCATGGCCTGGGCCAGCTCACCCGCTCCTACGGCACCGCCCCCGTGGACCCGGCGCTGGGCGCGCAGGCACTGGCCCGCGCCCAGCGCCGTATCGCCGAGGCGGGCCGGTTCGGGATCCCGGCCGTGGCGCACGAGGAGTGTCTGGCCGGGTTCACGGCCTGGGGCGCCACCGCCTACCCCGTCCCGCTGGCCTGGGGCGCGAGCTTCGATCCGCCGCTGGTCGAGGAGATGGCCCGCGCCATCGGCGGCGACCTGCGCACGGCCGGCGTGCACCAGGGCCTCGCCCCGGTCCTGGACGTCGTACGCGACCCGCGCTGGGGACGGGTCGAGGAGACGATCGGCGAGGACCCGTACCTGGTGGGCACGATCGGGGCGGCCTATGTGCGCGGCCTGGAGTCCGCCGGGATCGTAGCCACGCTCAAGCACTTCGCCGGCTACGCCTCCTCGGCGGGCGCCCGCAATCTCGCCCCCGTGCGGGCCGGCATCCGTGAGTTCGCGGACGTGACCCTGCCGCCGTTCGAGCTGGCGCTGCGCGAGGGCGGTGCCCGCTCGGTGATGGCGGCGTACACCGACACGGACGGCATCCCGGCCTCCGCGGACCCGTCCCTGCTGACCGAACTCCTGCGCGAGGACTGGGGGTTCACCGGCACGGTGGTCGCGGACTACTTCGGCATCGGCTTCCTGGAGACCCTGCACCGGGTGGCGGGCTCCCCCGCCGAGGCGGCGCACGCGGCGCTGGCGGCCGGCATCGACGTGGAGCTGCCGACACTCAAGTGCTACGGAAAACCGCTGCTGGAGGCGGTACGGGCGGGCGCGGTACCGGAGTCGCTGGTGGACCGCGCGGCCCGCCGGGTGCTGCTGCAGAAGTGCGAGCTGGGCCTCCTGGACGAGGACTGGGACCCCGAGCCCGCCGCCGTGATCGACCTGGACTCGGCGGCGAACCGGGCCCTGGCCCGCCGTCTCGCCGAGGAGTCGGTGGTGCTCCTGGACAACCCGTCCGGGGTCCTTCCCCTCCCGCCCGACACCCGTGTCGCGGTGGTCGGTCCGCGCGCGGCCGACGCGCTGGCGATGCTCGGCTGCTACTCCTTCCCGTCCCACGTCCTGGCCCACCACCCCGACGTTCCCATGGGCGTGGAGATCCCGACCGTCCTGGAGGCGCTGCGGGCCGAACTCCCGGACGCCAAGGTGACGTTCGCCCAGGGCTGCGACACCTCGGACCCGGACCTGTCGGGGATCGAGGAGGCGGTGGCGCGGACCGCCGAGGCCGACGTGTGCGTGGCGGTCCTCGGCGACCGGGCGGGCCTGTTCGGCCGGGGCACCTCGGGCGAGGGCTGCGATGTGACGGACCTCCGGCTCCCGGGCGTGCAGGGCGACTTGCTGGACGCGCTGGTCGCCACCGGGGTGCCCGTGGTCCTCGTCCTGCTCACCGGCCGCCCGTACGCGCTGGGCCGCTGGGACGGCCGATTGGCCGCGGTGGTGCAGGCGTTCTTCCCCGGGGAGGAGGGCGGCCCGGCGGTGGCGGGAGTGCTGTCGGGCCGCGTCAACCCCTCCGGCCGCCTCCCGGTGAGCGTCCCGCGGCTCCCCGGAGGCCAGCCGTGGACGTACCTCCAGCCCCCGCTGGGTCTCGCGGGCGAGGTCAGCAACCTCGACCCGACCCCGCTGTACCCCTTCGGCCACGGCCGCTCGTACACGACGTTCGCGTGGGAGTCCGAGTCCGCCGGGGCGGAGATCGACACGGACGGCTCCTATGACGTGACGGTCACGGTCCGCAACATGGGCGAGCGGGCGGGCGCGGAGGTCGTCCAGCTGTACCTGCACGACCCGGTGGCCTCGGTGACCCGCCCGGACGTACGCCTCATCGGCTACCGGCGGCTGGAGCTGGACCCCGGCGAGTCGGCCGACGTCACCTTCTCCTTCCACGCCGACCTGTCGGCCTTCACCGACCGCTCGGGAGCCCGGGTGGTCGAACCCGGCGCCCTGGAACTGCGGTTGGCGGCATCGAGCGCGGACGTACGCCACACGGCCCGACTGAACGTGACGGGACCACTGCGTGTCCTCGGCCCCGACCGCCGCCTCCGCTGCGAGGCGCGGGTCCGCCGACCCTAGGGCGAGACACGTTGTCAGTGGGGCCGCATACATTCCGGCCATGAACGTCACGTCACTCCCGGAGTCGCTGCCACCGGGGCGGATCGTCGAGTCGTACGGCCGGTCCGGCATTCTCGTGTGGATGAGCGACGGCAAACTGCCCGACGCGGACGAGTGGTGGCGGCGGCTGTACGCCGACCGGTCACGGTCGGGCCTGTATCCCGTCCTGCCCGAATACACGGAGGACATGTACGGGTTCAACGTCGGGGGTGACGAACCGGTCGACGCCGCCGCGTACTTCCGGGATGTGTGGGAGCCGTCGTCCTGGCCGTCGTTCCCGGCGTGGCCGGGCCTGGCCGTTCCGGCGGCGGCCGGGGCCGACCCGGACGTGTGCGCCGGCGAGGAGGCGGCCGAGGTCGTGCGCGAGGACCGGGCCCGCTGCCTCGCACTGGTCCGGGCCGAACGGGGCTCGGACGTCCCGTCGGCGCTCAACTGGCCCGGCATGGGCAACCACATGGGCAAGGACGAACTGTCGGGAGTGCTGCGCTCCTGGGAGGACCGCTTCGGCGCCCGCCTCGTCGGCTTCGGCCACGCGGACCTCTACCTGTCGGCCGCCGTCCCGCCGAAGAACCTCCACGAGGCCCATGTCCTGGCCGCAGAGCACTATCTGGCCTGTCCCGACTGGTTCCACAACAACTTCGACGACTGGGAGGACACCTACCCGGCGGAGCTCCTGACCTCCCGGCAGTGGCGCTTCTGGTGGGACTGAGACCGGACGACCGGTCGAACCGCCCTTCACCAACCGCTCACACGTGTGGACGGCTGAAACAGGGGCGCTGGAACTACCGTGGGAACACCGACCGGCGACCGCCGCGAGACGGGGGTCTCGGGGGAGGCGGAACCGGTGCTTCGGAGGTGGGGGAACGATGGTCCGGTACGTGCATCACGAGTGGTGGGCCGCCTCGCTCGTCCTCGCCGGGATCGCCGGCGGCTGGGCGGCGGCGGTGGGCACGGACCAGAGCCCGCCGGTGCGGATCGGGGCCCTGGGCGTGCTGGTCGCCTTTGCGTTCGGCTTCCTCGTGGTGTCGACGCTGCTGCGGGCCTCCCGGCTCAAGTGGATCGGCCGGCTGCGGGAGTTCGAGGCGGCCGCGCTCGCGCCGGAGACCGAGGAGCGTCCCCACCGCGCCGCCTTCTCACCCCGCATGACCGGACTGTTGCTGCTGCCGGCCCTGTGCGTGTTCGTCATCCGGGACACCGGAATCGTGGTGGTCCTGCTGGCCGTCGGCCTGGACTGGCTCGGCAAGGCGGTGGCGGCCACGGGCTGGGAGCACAGCACCGGCCGACGCCTGTGGCTGGCCCCCGACCCCAGGGAACGGTGGCACCTCTCGTACTCACCCGCCGGAGCGGCGCCCAGCCACGGCTGAACAGACGGAGTCAGTCCTCCGCCACCGACTCGAACCGCCACCGGTGCACCGCACGGGACGTCAACTCCCGGCCCGGCTCTGGGAGTTCGGGCAGGTCGGCGTCGTACAGGGCGTCCCACCAGGTGATGACGAGGACACGGTCCTCAGGGCCGCGGAAGGTCTCACGGCGCAGCGGCCGGGCGGGCAGTTCCTGCGCCCGGGCCCAGGCGAGCAGTTCGGCTCCCCGGCCTTCGGCCGCCCGGGCCTCCCACATCAACGCGACGGTCATGAGTAGAGGTTGCCCCCGCCGGCCTCGTGGACGTGGTCGTGTCCGGGCACGTGGGGGTCGGTCACCGGCAGGGAGGAGTCCGCCGACAGGTCCCAGCTGGACGCGGACCGTCCCCGGGCCACCATCTCCGCGCCGAGCGCCGCCACCATCGCCCCGTTGTCGGTGCACAACTTCGGCCGCGGCACCCGCAGTTCGATCCCGGCCGCCTCGCAGCGGTGCCGGGCCAGCTCACGCAGCCGGGAGTTGGCGGCCACACCGCCGCCGATCATCAGATGCCCGACGCCCTCGTCCTTGCAGGCCCGTACGGCCTTGCGGGTCAGCACGTCGACGACCGCCTCCTGGAAGGAGGCCGCCACGTCCCGCACCGGGACCTCCTCGCCCGCCGCCCGCTTGGCCTCGATCCAGCGGGCCACGGCGGTCTTCAGCCCGGAGAAGGAGAAGTCGTACGCGGGGTCGCGCGGGCCGGTCAGCCCGCGCGGGAACGCGATCGCCGAGGGGTCGCCCTCGCGTGCGTAGCGGTCGATGACCGGGCCGCCGGGGAAGCCGAGGTTCAGCACCCGGGCGATCTTGTCGAAGGCCTCGCCGGCCGCGTCGTCGATGGTCGCGCCCAGGGGGCGTACGTCCGAGGTGATGTCCGTCGACAGCAGCAGCGAGCTGTGCCCTCCGGACACCAGCAGCGCCATCGTCGGCTCGGGCAGTGCGCCGTGCTCCAGCTGGTCCACGCAGATGTGGGAGGCGAGGTGGTTGACGCCGTAGAGGGGCTTGCCCAGCGCGTACGCGTACGCCTTCGCCGCCGACACGCCGACCAGCAGGGCGCCGGCCAGACCGGGACCGGCGGTGACCGCGATGCCGTCCAGGTCCCTCGCGCTCACCCCCGCCTCCTTCAGCGCGCGGTCGATGGTCGGCACCATCGCCTCCAGGTGCGCCCGGGAGGCGACCTCCGGGACGACGCCGCCGAAGCGGGCGTGCTCGTCGACGCTGGAGGCGACGGCGTCGGCCAACAGGGTGGTGCCGCGGACGATGCCGACGCCGGTCTCGTCGCAGGAGGTCTCAATCCCCAGGACCAGGGGTTCGTCAGCCATGGATCTCGGTTTCTCGTTCGGAAGTCGGTCCCGCGGCGGGGCCGCTGTCGGATTGCGTGGTCAGCCGCATCACCAGGGCGTCCACATTGCCGGGCTGGTAGTAGCCGCGCCGGAAGCCGATGGCCTCGAAGCCGAAGCGCTCGTAGAGCTTCTGGGCGCGGATGTTGTCGATGCGGCACTCCAGCATCACTTCGGCGCACTCGAAGGCGGTGGCGGCCCGCAGCAGCTCGGCGAGGAGCCGTCCGCCGAGGCCGGTGCCCCACTGGTCGCGGGTGACGGCGATCGTCTGGATGTCGGCGAGGTCCCCGGAGGCGGCGAGGCCCGCGTATCCGACGACCCGCCCCTCGCCGTCCTCGGCGACGACATAGCGGCGGGTCGCCTCGGGGCCGCGGGCGTGGGCGAGTTCCGACCAGAACATGCCGCGGGACCAGGCGTCCTCGGGGAAGAGGTCCTTCTCCAGTTCGAGCACGCGGTCGATGTCCCACCAGCGCATCTCGCGCAGTCGAGAGGTCATGGGTTCGGTCACTTGGGGGTGACCACCTTGTAGTTCTTGGGGACCTGGGCGTCCGGGCGGCGCAGGTACAGCGGCCGGGCCTCGGGCAACTCCTCGCCCTCGGCCAGCCGCTCGGCGGCCAGACTCGCGAGCGCGGCGGCCGACACGTGCTCCGGTTCGTGCGTGTTCGGGAAGGTGTCCGGGTACAGCAGCGCGCCGGCGCCGACGGCGGGCAGGCCCGCCACCTGGTCGGCGATGTCGGCGGGCCGGTCGACGGCGGGGTCGGTCAGCCGGGTCCGGGAGTCCGCGTAGCGCGCCCAGTAGACCTCCTTGCGCCGGGCGTCGGTCGCCACGACGAAGGGGCCCTTGTCGATGTCGGCCGCGTACGCCAGACCGTCGAGCGTGCACACGCCGTGCACGGGGACACCGAGCGCGAGCCCGAAGGTGTCCGCGGTCATCAGGCCGACGCGCAGCCCGGTGTAGGGGCCGGGCCCGATGCCGACGACGATGCCGGTGACGGCGTCGAGCCCGATCCCGGCCTCGGCGAGCACCCGGTCGACGGCCGGCAGCAGCAGCTCACCGTGCCGGCGGGCGTCCACCTGGCTCGAGGAGGCGATGACGTCCGTGCCGTCGTGCAGGGCGACGGTCACGGCTGGGGTTGCGGTATCCAGAGCGAGCAAGAGCACGCAAACAGCCTACGGCTCCCGAGGCCCCTGTCGGACGCCCAGTCGCCCGCCCGGAGGGGCGGGCCCCCACGCCACCAAGGCGTTCCGCGCGAGCCTGTCCGAGCGCGGCGGACCGGGCGACCGCACAAAGGAGCCCGCACCGCCCTCCACAAGGCAGACGTGCGCAGGCCGCCACGGCTCCCGGACCCCGGCCCGTCCGCCCGG
>NZ_JBIAUY010000005.1:520052-542162 GCF_042893475.1 Streptomyces sp. NPDC001604
TCCCGAACCCCGGCCCGTCCGCCCGGAGAGGCCGCCCCCGCAGCACCAAGGCCCTCCGCGCGAGCCTGTCCGAGCGTGGCGGACCGGGCGACCGCAAAAGGGAGGCCCCGCCGGCCCGCACAGGGCAGGCCGGGCGGCCGACACGGGAGCCCGCCTCGGGTATCGCCGCCCCGGTCAGGCGTGTACGGGCTGCTACGGTCGCCGCAAAGCATGACCTTCGAGGCGAATGGGGCAGGTGGCGGTCGTGGCGAGGAGCAGCTCCGGATTCGTGTTCGGGCTCACCGTGGCCGCCCTGGCCACCGTCGGCTTCCTCGGCTACCGGGCCTCCGTGACCGCGCCGGCCGGCTTCGGCAAGCCCCAGGCGAGCGCCTCACCCACCGCGGCCGTCCCGGGCGCACCCGGCGCCCAGCGCAACCCCGGCCTGCCGCCCGCCGCGTCCGGCGCCGGGGAACGGGTCGTCTACTCGGTGGGCTCCGACCGGGTCTGGCTGGTCGACGCGCGCAACCAGGTCCTGCGCAGCTTCACGGTCGCCCCGGGCAATGTCGACCCGGCGCCGGGCGTCTACGGGGTGACCTCCCGCTCGAACTCCGCCATCGGCACGGATGGCACCGCCATCGAGCACGTCGTGCGTTTCACCAGCGTGGAAGGCGTCCCCATCGGCTTCAGCGCGGCGGTCGGAACCTCGCCTGCGGCACCCGACCCGACCGTGCGCACGGGCGGGATCCGCGAGTCGCGCAAGGACGGCGCCGCGCTGTGGGAGTTCGCCACGATCGGCGCGCAGATCGCCGTGATCCCCTGAGCGGCTCCCCTACGCGGCTTCCCGGTGCCGGGCCGGCGGCCCGGACAACTCGGGGTCCGGCAGCCGCGGCGGGGTCGAGACCGCGTCCGCCGCGGCGCACGACGCCAGTAGTTCGCGCATGGACACACCGGCTACGACGGCGTACGGCTTCTGCGGCTGCGCGTTGCTCTCGGTGGCCGGCATGGACGCCTCCTGAGGACCCGGGGGCAGGCGTAGTTAGGTAGACCTAACTACGAACTGGGTACCATGTGACCACGCACAAGACACCGAATGCAATATCTTGCCGACGTCTTGTCGGAACGTTCACGGAATCGTGCGCCGACCGTGCGGCCGTCAGGCGGACAGCACGCTCAGGTCCACCGCCGACCACCGATCCCCGAGCCCGGTCACCGTCACGTGCCGGACTTCATCCGTCGTGTCTCCCACGGCCCGGTGAATGACGACGTGCAGCCGGTCCTCGGTCAGCTCCTCGACCTTGCCCTCGCCCCACTCCACGACGATCACCGACTCGGGCAGCGAGACGTCGAGGTCGAGGTCCTCCATCTCGTCGAGCCCGCCGCCCAGGCGGTACGCGTCGACGTGCACGAGCGGCGGACCGTCGCCCAGCGACGGATGCACACGGGCGATCACAAAGGTCGGCGAGGTGACCGCGCCCCGCACGCCGAGCCCTTCACCCAGCCCGCGGGTGAGCGTCGTCTTGCCCGCGCCGAGCTCCCCGTTGAGCATCACGAGATCACCGGCGCGCAGCAGCTTGGCGAGGCGGCGGCCCAGGTCCCGCATCTGCTCGGGGGCCGTGACGGTGATCTCCACAGAAGGCAGGGCGGGGGACACGGAGGCCTCGGTCTCAGCCGGGTTGTGCGGTGCTGCTGGTGCTTCCATAGCCACCCACGGTAGCTCCTGCCGGCACGGCACCCGCACGGGTGAGCAGGTCGGCCAGCCGGTCGGTGACCACCTCCGGGTGCTCCAGCATCACCAGGTGCCCTGCGTCCGGGACCAGCACCAGTTCGGCGTCCGGCAGCAGGTCGGCGATCGCCTCGCTGTGCTCGCTGGGGGTGACGAGATCGCCGATCCCGGCCAGCACCAGCACCGGCTGGTCCGCGAAGTGCACCAGCGCCTCGGTCTTGTCGTGCTCCGTGAACGCCGGGTAGAACTCGGCGACCACGTCGATCGGCGTGCCCTCGATCATCCGCTCGGCGAACCGCGCGACGGCCGGGTCGACGTCCCGCGAGGCGAACGAGTACCGCTTGATGATCCCGGCGAACAGATCGGCGGTCGCCCGCCGCCCCTTCTCCACCAGCGCGGCCTGCTGCCCCAGCGCCTTCAGCACGCCGGGGAGCACCCGCCGCACCGCGTTGACGCCCGCGACCGGCAGCCCGAAGTTGACCTCGCCGAGCCGCCCGGACGACGTACCGACGAAGGCGGTGGCGACCACCCGCTCCCGGATCAGCTCGGGATACTGGTCGGCCAGCGCCATCACGGTCATGCCGCCCATGGAGTGCCCGACGAGCACGATGGGCCCGTCCGGCGCGGCGGCGTCGATGACGGCCTTCAGATCGCGCCCCAGCTGGTCGATGCTGACCGGCACCCCGTCCTGCACCTGCTGCACGCCCCGCCCGGACCGCCCGTGGCTGCGCTGGTCCCAGTGCACGGTCCGTACGACGCCGCGCAGGGCCGCACGCTGGAAGTGCCAGGAGTCCTGGTTGAGGCAGTAGCCGTGGCTGAAGACGACGGTGACGGGAGCGGGCGCCTTACGGCCGAACAGCCGGCGGCGGCGCGGGCCGAGCGCGGGCACGGCGTCGGGGTCGATGTCGTCGACCTCGTAGTACAGCTCGGTGCCGTCGTCGGCCGTGGCCTTGCCGGGCGTGCCGCGCAGCGCCCCGTACGGTCCGGCCGAGTCGAGCGCGAGCCGCGCCTTCTTCCGCATCCCGCGGCCGACGGTGAGCCGCTCTATGGCGACTCCGGCCGCCGCGCCCGCGGCGACCACGCCTATCGCGGCGCCCGCGATGCCGGTCGCCCTGCGCCAGTTCCCGGCCGCCCCCGTGGCGGAGGCGACGGCTGCGACGGCTGCGACGGCCTCCGCACTGCTCTCGCTCACGTACCGCTCCTCTTCGCCGGATCATTACTGCTGTTCGTTGGGTCGGGTGATGCAGGTGTTGCTTGCGTTACACGTGTTGCCTGTTGATACCGCTGTAGATCGACTGCCCGATGTTGCTCGGCTTACGGGTGCTGCACTTCTGCCGGTCCGTGGGCCGTCGGGGCCTCTGTGCGGTTACCCGCTTTGTTGCTCATTCACGTAGACGCGGGGAACGCGCGTTCCGATCCGCGTGACGATCTCGTACGCGATGGTTCCTGCCGCCTGCGCCCAGTCCTCGGCGGTGGGCTCGCCGCGGTCGCCGGGCCCGAACAGCACCGCTTCGGTGCCGACCGCGGGCTCGTCCCCGCCGAGGTCGACGACGAACTGGTCCATGGCGACCCGCCCGGCGACGGTCCGCCACTTGCCGCCGACCAGCACGGGGCCGGTCCCGGAGGCGTGCCGGGGAACGCCGTCGGCGTACCCCACGGGCACGAGTCCGAGGGTCGTCGCGCCGGGGGTGACGTAGTGATGCCCGTAACTGACGCCGTGGCCCCCCGGAACGTGCTTCACGAGCGCGATGGAGGCCGACAGTGTCATCACCGGACGCAGCCCGAAGTCGGCGGGGCTGCCCAGCTCGGGGCTGGGCGAGATGCCGTAGAGGGCGATCCCGGTGCGTACCAGGTCGAAGTGGGCCTCGGGGAGGGTGAGCGTGGCGGGCGAGTTGGCGATGTGCCGCACCTCGGGGCGTACGCCCCGGCCCTCGGCGTAGGCGAGCATCTCGCGGAAGCGGGTGAGCTGGAGGTCGATGGAGGGGTGGCCGGGTTCGTCGGCGCACGCGAAGTGGGACCAGAGTCCGGTGATGCGGACGGTCCCTTCGGCTTCGGCGCGCAGGGCGGCCGCGACCAGCTCGGCCCAGTCCTCCCCCGGCTGACAGCCGCCCCGCCCCAGCCCGGTGTCCGCCTTGAGCTGTACGCGCGCGGGGATGCCCGCCGCCCGGGCGGCCTCGGTGACCTCGGCCAGCGCCCACATCCCGCTCACCGACACATCGATGTCGGCCTCGACGGCCTCCCGCCAGGGCCCGCCCGGCGTCCACAGCCAGCACATGATGCGTCCGGGCAGCCCGGCGGCCCGCAGTGCGAGCGCCTCCTCGGGCGTGGCGGTCCCCAGCCATGCGGCCCCCGCCGCCACGGCGGCCCGGGCGCACGGCACGGCCCCGTGGCCGTACGCGTCGGACTTGACCACGGCCATGAGGGCAGCGCCCGGCGCGAGGGCGCGCAAGGTCCGCACGTTGGCGCGCAGGGCGGCCAGGTCGATCTCGGCGCGGGCGCGCAGGGGCGCGGTCGGGGCAGCTGCTGTCTCAGTCATGGCGCCCCCAGTGTCTCAGAGGGGTCGGACACCCCCCGAGGCACCGGTCCCCGTCCAGGCGCCTACTTCCCGGGCCGGTGTCCCCACACATACACCCGGTCGCCCTTCTTCAGCACCCGCCACAGCTTCCGGGCGTCGTCCAGCCGCAGATTGATGCACCCCCAGGAGCCGAGGGTGGTGTAGATGCTGTCGTGGACGCCGTGGAAGGCCTGCCCACCGCTGAAGAACTGGGCATAGGGCATGGGCGCGTCGTAGAGCGTCGACCAGTGGTTCTTGTGCTTCCAGTAGATCTTGTGCCATCCGGTCCTGGTGGCATGCCCGACCCGCCCGCTGCGCATCGGGACGGGCCCGTAGACCACGTCACCGCCCTTCTGCACCCAGGTCACCTGCCGGTCGAGATCGACACACGCGACCCGCCGCTTCCGCACGGGGCACTTGTGCTTCGCGTTCGGATCGTCCCTGGCGGAGATGAGCTGCATGGTGGCCCAGGTGGCGGGCCCGGCGAACCCGATCGCGGGCCTGATCCCGTGCTGCTCCTGGAAGTCCCGGACGGCCCGGCAGTCGGCGGCCGACTGCTTCCCGTCCACCTTCAGCTTCAGCCACTTCTCGACCGCCCGCTGATACGGCCCGGTCCTCCGGCTGCACTTCACCTTCCCGGTGACGTCCTGGTGCGGCACGACCTCGACGAGGTCCCCGTCCGCCACGGCATCCTCGTCGTCGGCGGGCCGGTGAACCGAGCCCGCCCTCGGATGCGGAGGCGGGGGCGCGGCGGAGGCCGAAAGGGCGCTGACAGGGAGGACCGTGACGGCGGCGAGCACGACCGCGGCACCCTGGCAGACGATATGCGCAAAATTTCTATTGATCACGTGTCCATTGATCATGCAATCAGAGAAACGCGCAGGGCCGACAGGCCGGGAGCGGCGCGCGGCGGGTTCACCCTTTCCGACGAGCGCCGCCCGGGGCGACGGCTCGCACCCCCCGGCCTAGGCTGGGAACGGAGGTGGTGGAGATGCTGGCAGACACACCGCTCAACGCCGTCATCCCGGCGACCGACATCGACAGGGCCAAGCACTTCTACGGCGACACGCTCGGCCTCAAGCTCATCGACGACCGGCAGGACACCGCGCTCTTCGAGTCCGGTGGTGCCCGGTTCGTCCTCTACACGACGCCGAGCGGCGGCCAGGCCGCCCACACCCTGGCCGGCTGGGTCGTCGGCGATCTCGACGCGGAGATGACGGAACTGCGCGGCCGCGGCGTGACCTTCGAGGAGTACGACCTGCCGGGCCTGAAGACGGTGAACGGCGTGGCGGAGGGCGCAGGCATGCGCGGCGCCTGGTTCAAGGACAGCGAGGGAAACATCCTCAGCCTGGCGCAGGACCTGCGGTAGGGCTTGCGGAAGAACGACCGACCACCTGCCGACGGTCGGTCAGTTCCGCACGTCCCGCCACGCCCCCGGAATGGCCTCGGCCACGTCGTGCGCCCCGGCCGGCGCCCCGTCGGCGGCGAACCGCCCGGCCAACCCGTGCAGATACGCCGCCGCACTCCCCGCGTCGAGCGCGGAGAGCCCGGACGCCAGCAGCGACCCGGCGAGTCCCGAGAGCACATCCCCACTGCCCGCGGTGGCGAGCCAGGGCGTCCCGGTCGCATTCACCCGTACGACCCCACCGTCCGAATCGGCGACGAGCGTGGTGGACCCCTTGAGCAGCACGGTCGCCCCGTACCGCGAGGCGAGTTCTCGCGCCGAGGCCAGCCGCGCCCCCTCGACCTCCTCCCGCGCCACACCGAGCAGCGCGGCGGCCTCCCCGGCGTGCGGGGTCATGAGCGTGGGGGCGCTACGGGCCCGTACGGCATCCCGTTCGGCAAGCCGCAGCCCGTCCGCGTCGACGAGCACGGGCACGTCCGCCTCCAGCACCTCGGCCACGGTCGCGGCGTCGTCCCCCGCGCCGGGCCCGACCACCCACGCCTGCACCCGCCCGGCCTTCGCGGGCCCCTGATCCGATACGAGGGTCTCCGGGAACCGCGAGACGACGGCGTCCCCGGCGGGCCCGACGTACCGCACGGCCCCCGCGCCGCCCCTCAGCGCCCCGGACACGGCGAGGACAGCGGCCCCGGGATAGCGCGCGGACCCGGCGGCGATCCCCACCACCCCTCGCCGGTACTTGTCACTCTCGGCACCGGGCACGGGCAGCAACCGCGCCACGTCCGCGTGCTGCAGGGCCTCCAGCTCCGGCTCGGCGGGCAGCACCTCCCCGAGCCCGATGTCGACGAGCCGCACCGACCCGGCGTACTCCCGCGCGGGATCGATCAGCAGTCCGGGCTTGTGCGTCCCGAACGTGACGGTGAGATCGGCGCGGACGGCGGCACCGCGCACCTCCCCGGTGTCGGCGTCGACACCGCTCGGCAGATCGACGGCGACGACGGCGGCACCGGACTCTTCGACGCAAGCGGCCAACTGCGCGGCCTCGGGCCGAAGTCCGCCCGTCCCCCCGATCCCGACGATCCCGTCGACGACGAGATCGGCCCGAAGGATCGCCTCTTCGACGGCACCGACCCCGGCGGAGGCGGCAGCGCCGGCCCCTGCCCCGCCGCCCACGATCCGCCCTCCGGCGCGCAGCAGGGCGGCAAGTCCTCCGGAATGGGCCCGTTCGGGCGCCAGCAACACGGCCGCAACGGCCGCCCCCCGCCGGGCCAGCCGCGCCCCGGCATACAGTGCGTCGCCCCCGTTGTCGCCGCTCCCGACGAGCAGTACGACTCGGCTGGCGTAGACCCGCCCGATCAGATCGGCACAAGCGGCGGCGAGCCCGGCAGCCGCCCGCTGCATCAACGCCCCCTCGGGTAGCCGCGCCATGAGCTCCCGCTCTGCTGCCCTTACCGTCTCCACGCTGTACGCAGTACGCATGGGGTCGAGTCTGCCCTCAGCCCTCGGCGATCACCACCGCCGAGGCCACCCCGGCGTCATGGCTCAGCGACACGTGCCAGGACCGCACCCCCAGCTCGGCCGCCCGCGCCGCGACGGTCCCCTGCACCCGCAGCCGAGGCTGCCCACTGTCCTCGACGACGACCTCGGCATCCGTCCAGAGCAGCCCGGGCGGCGCACCCAGCGCCTTGGCCAGCGCTTCCTTGGCGGCGAACCGGGCGGCGAGCGAGGCCACACCCCGACGCTCGCCGCTGGGCAGCAGCAACTCGCTCTCCAGGAACAGCCGTTCCGCCATCCCGGGCGTCCGCTTGAGCGACGCCTCGAACCGCTCGATCTCGGCCACGTCGATACCGACGCCGATGATGCTCATTCGGGCACTCTACGATCCGCCGTCCGCCCTCAGCTCGGACTCCCCGGCGACCAGATCACCCTCGTGGCTCGCGGTGACGGCCGATGCAGCTGTCGGCAGCCGGCTCACTCCACCGTCACCGACTTCGCGAGATTCCGCGGCTGGTCCACCTCGTTGCCGCGGGCCGTCGCAAGTTCACATGCGAAGACCTGCAGCGGCACCGTGGCCACCAGCGGCTGCAGCAGCGTCGGCGTCGCAGGGATCCGTACGAGATGGTCGGCGTACGGCACGACCGCCTCGTCCCCCTCCTCCGCGATCACGATCGTCCGCGCCCCGCGCGCCCGGATCTCCTGGATGTTGGACACGATCTTGTCGTGGAGAACGGACCGCCCCCGAGGTGAGGGCACGACCACCACCACGGGCAGATCGGGCTCGACCAACGCGATCGGCCCGTGCTTCAGCTCCCCCGCCGCAAACCCCTCCGCATGCATATAGGCGAGCTCCTTCAGCTTCAGAGCCCCTTCCAGCGCGACCGGATACCCCACATGACGCCCCAGGAACAGCACCGTGTTCTTGTCGGCGAGCGAGCGCGCAAGCTCCCGTACCGGCTCCATGGTCTCCAGCACCCGCTCGACCTCACCGGAGATCTGCGAGAGGTCGCGGATGACGGCCCCGATCTCGTCGCCCCACTTGGTGCCCCGCACCTGCCCCAGATACAGGGCAACCAGATAACAGGCCACAAGCTGCGTCAGGAACGCCTTGGTGGACGCGACGGCCACCTCCGGACCCGCATGCGTGTACAGCACCGCATCCGATTCCCGGGGAATGGTCGACCCATTGGTGTTGCAGATGGCCAGCACCTTGGAGCCCTGCTCCCGCGCATGCCGCAGCGCCATCAGCGTGTCCATGGTCTCGCCGGACTGCGAAATCGCGATCACCAGCGACCTCGCCCCGAGGATCGGATCCCGATACCGGAACTCGCTCGCGAGTTCCACCTCGCACGGAATCCGCGTCCAGTGCTCGATGGCGTACTTGGCGATGAGCCCGGCATGAAATGCCGTACCGCACGCCACGATCACCACCTTGTCGACTTCCCGCAGTTCGGCGGCGCTGATCCGGACCTCGTCCAGCGTCAGCGAGCCCCCCGCGTCGATGCGCCCCAGCAGCGTGTCGGCGACCGCCTTGGGCTGCTCGGCGATCTCCTTGAGCATGAAGTAGTCGTAGCCGCCCTTTTCCGCGGCGGAGGCGTCCCAGTCGACGTGGTACGAGCGCACGTCGGCCGGGCTGCCGTCGAAGCCCGTCACCGTCACCCCGTCACGCCGCAGCTCGACGACCTGGTCCTGCCCCAGCTCGACCGCCGACCGGGTGTGGTCGATGAAGGCGGCGACATCGGAGGCAAGGAACGCCTCGCCGTTCCCCACGCCCACCACGAGCGGTGAGTTCCGCCGCGCGCCCACGACCACATCCGGCTCATCGGCATGCACCGCGACCAGGGTGAACGCCCCCTCCAGCCGCCGGCACACCAGCCGCATCGCCTCCGCGAGATCCGCGCAGGCCGAGAACTCCTCGGCGAGCAGATGCGCGACCACCTCGGTGTCCGTCTCGGAGGCGAGGTCATGTCCCCGCTCCTCCAACTCGGCCCGCAGCCCGGCGAAGTTCTCGATGATCCCGTTGTGGACGACGGCGACCCGCCCCGCGTTGTCGAGGTGCGGATGCGCGTTGGGATCCGTAGGTCCGCCGTGCGTGGCCCACCGCGTGTGCCCGATCCCGGTCGAGCCCGTCGGCAGCGGCCGGTCCACCAGCTCCTTCTCCAGGTTCACCAGCTTCCCGGCCTTCTTCGCGGCCGCCAGCCCGCCGTCCGCGAGCACGGCGACACCCGCCGAGTCGTACCCCCGGTACTCCAGCCGCTTCAGCCCGGCCATCACGACCTCGAGCGCCGACTGCGACCCCACGTATCCCACGATTCCGCACATGGGCGGCAGCCTACGATCCGACGGCGCGCGAAACCGCCCTCCGCTTGCCCGAATTCGGAAATTTCACCGGGGTGCGAAGGCCTACGGCGATCCAGCCGGAACGGAAACCTTGTGCGGTTCCGCGTGTACATGCCTATGCTGTCGCCGCGTATGGGCCGAACCTGACCATTCCGCCTTCACGCGCACATCAGTCAGCGACCGGGGGAACGCCGTCGCTCACGGGGAGGGGTTGCGTCGCCATGCCGTCATACGCCTTTCCGGCCTGCACCCCTGGCTGAATGCAGAAAGGGATGCCTCCATGCACCCCAGACCATGGTTCCGCCTGCCCGGAAAACGAAGATCACAGAAGTTCACCTCCGCCGTCACGTCCGTCGCCGCACTGGCCGTCCTGGCCGGTGTCGCGGTGCAGCCCGGCCTGGCCGGGCTGCACGCCGAACCGGCGGGCGATTCCTCTCCCTGGTACGACGACACCCCCGCTGAGCAGTTGCGGCAGGACCAGTGCCTGATGGCCCACGTACTGCGGCTGGGCGGGCCGACGATGGCCGCGACCGCGCAGGACGGCCTCAACCAGCCGCCCGACAAGCTGCACGTCCTGGCGGACCGCAAGAGCTGGGAGCAGACGCCGCTGGCCGTGGCATACCAGAAGGACCGGGACGCGGCGAGCAAGCAGATGGACGATCTCGCTGCTCAGCGGGACGGGTGGAAGAAGCCTCTCGAGAGCCTGGAGACCCCCGGCGGATTCACGGTGACCGGGTTCCACTGGCCGCCCGACGGCGAGCAGAGCTTTGACAACCAGACCGGTCTGGGCAAGTGGGTCGCCGACCGGTTCTGGTTGAACGACTACGACTTCTACGAGGACGACACTCCGAAGGCCGACGACGCGACCCTCAAGGCCGTCGACGCCGTCGGCAGCCCGCTCTACGGCAAGGACCCCGACTGGGCGACCCACCAGCAGGATTGGGACCGGGCACTCGCCGAGCACGACGCCTTCCAGTGGATGCACGGCGGCCCATCCCACAACGCGGGCGCCGACGACGCCCGCATCTTCCTGTCCTCCGGCGGCTTCCCGCGCAGTGCCCCGCAGCCGGGCACGCCGGAGTACCGCATCGCGGTCGAGGACGTGAAGTCCCGGTTCGCGGCCTGCGGCTGGCGTGACCCGCTGGATCCGGACAACGTACTGGGCGACATCACCTCCACCGCGGCCGGCGAATGGCAGCAGGAGGTCTCCTCCCAGGCCGCCCAGCGCAACCAGATCCTGGACGCGAACAAGACCGCCGTCGACGCCCTGGCCAAGGGCGCGAAGGCCCTCAGCGACATGCTCGGGCACTCCTGGGTTGCCGACCACATCACCCGCTGGCAGGACTACTGGTCCCCCGGCGGCATCGGTTACATCGGTGACGCCCCGCTGGTCATCCAGGTGCCGGGCGCTTCCGGAAAGTGCCTCGACGTCCAGGGCGCCGGCAAGACCAACGGCACCCCGGTCCAGGTCTACACCTGCAACGGCGGCGCCTCCCAGAAGTGGCAGCTGCTGGGCAGCTACGACGGCGGCTACACCCTGGTCAACCCGAACTCCTTCAAGTGCCTTGAGGTGCTGAACGGCAACAACGCCAACGGCACGAAGATCCAGATCCGCGACTGCGGCAGCGCCAAGGCCCAGCAGTGGAAGTTCGATGTGCGCAGCGCCGGCCCGCTGCTCAACGCGGCCACCGGCAAGTGCCTGCACCTGCCGACGTTCGACAACAGCAAAGACGCCGTGCTGTCGACCTGCAACGGCTCCTCCGCGCAGAAGTTCCGCCTCGTCCCCGAGGGACACACCGGCGACGACAAGCTGGGCTATCCGGACAAGGCCCAGTTCACCAAGGCCAAGGCCGGTCTCACAGCCGCCCAGAGCGCCGCGAAGAGCCAGCTGGCCGTACTCAAGGCGCAGCTGACGGCCGGGCAGAAGGCCGCGACCACGTCGGACACCGCGCTGCAGGCGGCATACGGCATCGCTGATGCGGCCGGTGCGCCGCGGGGTCGTGGTCTGCTGGTCGGTCTGCAGAAGGACCAGGTCACCAAGGGTGCGGCTGCCGCGCTGCAGGCGCTGGAGAAGGCCGGTGAGACGGCGGAGGCCGCGACCCGTGCCGCGGCCGGGGACAGCGAGACGATCGCGCAGCGTGCCCTGGCGCAGGCGGCGCAGTCGAAGGCGGAGTTCCGCAAGAAGGCCGCCGAGGCGGCCGAGCTGCAGGCCAAGGCCGCGGCGGACGCGGCCAAGATCCACCGCGACAACGCCAAGGCCGACAAGGAGACCGCGGAGGCCAAGCTCACCACCGCTCTGAAGGCCGAAGGTGACGCGAAGGCGGCTGCCGCCGACGCCCACGCCAAGCGGCTCGCCGCCGAGGCCGAGGAGAAGACGGCCAAGGCGGAGAAGGAGACCGCCGCGGCCAAGCAGGCCGAGGCCGCCGAGCACAAGAAGAACGCCGAGACCCAGGCGACCGCCGCGAAGGACGCCAAGGACAAGGCCGAGGCCGCCGAGAAGACCGCCGAGGGCAAGCGCGACGACGCGGTCACGGCCAAGGACCACGCCAAGGCCATGCGCGACGACGCGTGGGACGCGGAGCAGAAGGCCGCCGCAGCCCGCGCCAAGGCCGACGCCAAGGACGCCTACGCCGACTCCCTGGACTCCGGGGACGCCGCGGACGCCGCCCGCTCCGCCGCCAACGACGCGGACAATGCCGCCGACGACGCTGAAGCCGCGGCGACCAGGGCCCGTTCCGAGGCGGATGCCGCCACCCAGGCAGCCGCCGACGCCGACGCGGCAGCAACCCGCGCCGAGGCGGCGGCCAAGCGCGCCCGCTCCGACGCGGATGCCGCCCAGGCGGACAAGCTGAAGGCGGACGCGGCCGTCAAGACAGCCACCAGCGCCGCAGCCGACGCCATCAAGGCCTCCCAGGACGCCGCCACCGAGGCGAAGACCGCGGTGAAGCTGGCCGACGAGGCCGAGCAGCACGCCAAGGACGCCAAGACCCAGGCCGACGCCGCCAACACCGAGGCCGGCAACGCCCTCGCGGCCTCCGCGAAGGCGGCGGGCTACGCCCACGTCACCGCCCAGGCCGCCGTGGACGCCGGAGAAGCAGCAAAGCAGGTCGCCAACCCGGCCAACGACGCCATCCAGCTCGGTTCCGCCTACGTCGACACCGACTCGGCCGCCGGTCTGGTCGTCCTGACCGGCCAGGCATCGAAGTCCATCGCGGAGCAGCAGCAGGCGGTCGCCGACGCCCACGCCAAGAACGCCGCAGCCGAGGCCCAGGCGGCGAAGAACCTCGCCGACCAGGCCAAGGGCGACGCCAAGGAGGCCTACCAGCACGCGGCGAACGCCGCCCAGTACGCCGCCGACGCGCGCACCTACTCCAAGGAAGCCCTCGGCTACGCGGCCGACGCCGCCAAGGCTGCCGCAGCAGCCTCAGCCTCCCTGGCCCGCACCATCGACTACGACAAACAAGCCGCAGACGACGCGGCAGCAGCCGACACCGCCGCAGGCAACGCCGAGGGCTACGCCAAGGAAGCCCGCGACTCGGCCGACGCCGCCGCTCTCGACGCCGAAGCCGCCCGGACGGCCGCCAGCCAGGCCGAACAGGACGCCAAGGACGCCCGCGCGGCGGCCGACCGCGCCGACGCCGCCGCCACCGAGGCCGAACAAGCGGCGAAGGACGCCGCCAAGTACGCCAAGGAGGCACAGGAGGCAGCCGACAGGGCCGAGAAGGCCGCCAAGGGCAAGCAGATCAGCGACGGAACCGTTCCCGACGAGAACGGCCACTCGATCGGCAAGGTGTTCTACGTCATCGACCACATCGAGAAGGTCGGCGATCCGGAGGTCATCAAGAAGACCGACGGCTGCGACCACTGGTGGAACCACCTCGCCTACACGGGCAACTGCACGATCACCACGAAGATCAAGTACAAGGCCGTCCTCGACCTGTACCTGTGCACCGCACAGGATCTGGACCCGCAGAAGTTCATGTGCCCCTCCAACGCGACGAAGTACCTCGGCGAGGTCCGGACCAAGGAACTGTCCCAGGAGGTGACGCACAACATCACGATCGCCGAGTGGCAGGACGGCGTCGATCCCGTCGACATCCTCTTCGGCAGCTGGATCAAGTGCGCCCAGAAGTTCACCTCCGGTTTCGAGGGCGGCAGCTGGGGTGGCTGCGCCTGGGCGTCCCTGGACGTCGCGAGCCTGTTCGCGGGCAAGATCATCCGACCCATCGCGGAAGCACTGCGGGCCGTGGACGCCGCGTTCGTCACCGGCGTCGGCATCCGGGACGCGTTCAAGGCGCTCAAGGCGCTCGACGGCGTGGACGCGGCGGCGGTCGCCGCGATCGAGAGGGAGGTCGAGCTCTACGAGGAGATCACGACCGCGTGCCCCCGGAACAGTTTCCCGGGCGACACTCAGGTCCTCATGGCAGACGGATCCCACAAGGCGATCCGCGACATACATGTCGGGGACCTGGTCCGCGCCACGGATCCGGAGACCGGCCAGCCGTCGGCGCGACCCGTGACCGACACGATGCGGCACGACACCCGGCGGCTGGTGGACATCACGGTGGGTGACGGGGTGCTCTCCAGCACGGCAGGCCACCGCTTCTTCGTCAAGGATCACGGCTGGACGCTGGTCTCCGCCTTGCGCGTGGGCGACAGCCTACGTACGCCGGACGGTACGTTCCGCATCGTCACGGCCGTGAAGGACCGGACCGGTCTGACGCCTCGCGAGGTCTACGACCTGACGGTCGACGGCATTCACACCTTCTACGTCAGCACCGTAGGTGCCCACCCTCAGAGCGTTCTCGTCCACAACTGTGTGAACATCATCGCCGACGAGGACATCGAAGGCGCTCACACCCTCGGCGATCACGTGAACAAGACGGACGCCCAAATGGCGGCGAAGGCGCTGGACCCGAACAACAGGCGGGGCATCGCGACCCGATGGGCCAGCCAGGACGTCGCCGCCGAAGCCGTCGACAAGGCCATCACGCAGTGGCTGGACCACCACCCGGACCATCTGACCGAGCTGAACACCTGGCAGAACAAGATCGCCCAGAAGCTCGGCAAGGGCGGCCGCTTCGACCCTCAGACGGACCTCAAGACCATCCGCTGGGAGGTGCGGGACATGTCAGTCAAGCTGGGCGATAAATGGGTGCGTAACGGCACTGAAGCGGTGAAGAGTGCTGTCGACACCGACTGGGTCATCGTGCAGCTGAAGTACATCGGCAAGAAGAACGCAGAGCACCCGCACGGCAAGTGGGTCGTCTACACCTCCTATCTGGAAGGGTGATCTTGACCGAGGAGAAGGATCCCGAGAACGGGTACCTGGAGGACGTCTACGTGACGGACATCGGGCTGACCTGGGTCGCCTCGCGGTGGAGGGTGGTGGACATGTACGACCGGGAGCCCGACCGACACCCCCGCCCCGAGGACGGGCCCCTCGCGGAATGGCTCGGCTTCGCGGAACTGGCCGTCGACGAGTTCGACCGCTCCAGGGCCGTGCAGTTGGGCCAGGATGTCCAGCGGCTCCTGCGGTCGTCGCTCCCGGACGACACGATTCGAACGGCATGGCTCGGGGCGACCCACGGCCTCTTCGATCCCGCCGAGTACGGCATCAGCGCCCGTTCCTGGCTGCAGCGCGCCGAAGAGGCATGGCTGGCCCGAGTGCGCCGGGAAGATCCCGCGTTCGTCCCTCCGCCGCCACATCCGGTGGTGGACGAGGAACTGAGGCAGGCCGTCCTCCGGGTGATCCACTCGACTGCGGAGCACCTCGGCCACGCCGCGGAGCATCCTCCGTTCGGAACTCCGGTGACCGACCTGGTCCTCGCACTGGAGCGGGTGGTCGCCGAGGCGTGCGCCGACCTCGGCTACCGGTTCTTCCTGCGCGCGGTGAAGGCCTACTTCGTGCCGGTGCCGGCCGATGGCGACACATACCGCAGGTTCGTCGCCCTCGGTGAGCGGTTCGGTTACCCGCGTTGGGTCGTACGTGAAGGGCTCAACGACCGAACCGACTGACGCTGGGACACAGGGGCGGGTGGACAGAGGGAGTCCGCCCGCCCCTGTGGCATGTCCGTACCCGGCCCACGTGACGCACCCCACCCCGCACCCCCGTTCAAACTCCGTTAACAATGGACTGTGATCTCACCGGTCTCCTCGATGCCCCGGAGCGCCCACCGGCCCAGGCCGGAGGCGACTCCCTACGTCGACCTCACCCGTTCCGAGTGGAGCGCGCTGCGTGACAAGACGCCGCTCCCCCTCACCGCCGAGGAGGTCGAGAAGGTCCGCGGCCTCGGCGACGTCATCGACCTCGACGAGGTGCGGGACATCTACCTGCCGCTGTCCCGGCTCCTCAACCTCTACGTCGGCGCCACCGACGGCCTCAGAGGCGCCCTGAACACCTTCCTCGGCGAACAGGGCACCCAGTCCGGCACGCCCTTCGTCATAGGGGTCGCCGGCTCCGTGGCCGGCGGCAAGTCGACCGTCGCCCGCCTCCTGCAGGCCCTGCTCTCCCGCTGGCCCGAGCACCCCCGCGTCGAGCGCGTCACGACCGACGGCTTCCTGCTGCCCACGAGGGAGCTCCAGGCCCGCGGCCTGATGTCGCGGAAGGGTTTCCCGGAGTCCTACGACCGCCGCGCCCTGACCCGCTTCGTCGCCGACATCAAGGCGGGCAAGGACGAGGTGACGGCCCCCGTCTACTCCCACCTCATCTACGACATCGTCCCCGACCAGCGGCTCACGGTCCGCCGCCCGGACATCCTGATCGTGGAGGGCCTGAACGTCCTGCAGCCCGCCCTCCCCGGCAAGGACGGCCGCACCCGCGTCGGTCTCGCCGACTTCTTCGACTTCAGCGTGTACATCGACGCCAGCCCCGAGGACGTCGAACGCTGGTACCTCAACCGGTTCAAGAAGCTGCGTCAGACGGCGTTCCAGGACCCGCACTCGTACTTCCGCAAGTACACGCAGGTGTCCGAGGAGGAGGCCCTGGAGTACGCCCGCACCCAGTGGCGCACCATCAACAAGCCCAACCTGGTGGAGAACATCGCCCCGACCCGTGGCCGGGCCACCCTGGTCGTCCGCAAGGGCCCGGACCACAAGGTCCAGCGTCTGCGTCTGCGCAAACTGTGAAGCCGTAACAGGGCCTGTTAAAAAGGACCATGCTGCATCTGCGCCTGATCACACCGTCCGACAAGACGGACGACGTGGTCCGCCTGATCGAGAGGACCGTCGGCACGACGCATCTCGTCGTGATACCGGGAGCCGCCCGCAACCCCGTCGGCGATGTCGTGATGTGCGACGTCGCACGCGAGGCGGGCGACGAACTCATCGGCGAACTCAGGGCGTTGGAGCTCGACCGCACCGGATCCATCGCCGTGGAGAACATCGATCTGTCGCTGTCGAAGCGTGCCGACAAGGCCGAGGCGGAGGCACCCGGCGAGGGCGCGGACGCGGTGCTGTGGGAGCACCTCACCGACGCGACGCACGAGGAGTCCACGCTCTCCGTCACCTACGTCGCCTTCCTCACGCTCGCCACGATGATCGCGGCCTGCGGTGTCGTGCTCGACAACGCAATTCTGATCGTGGGTGCGATGGCGGTGGGCCCGGAGTTCGGCCCGCTGGCCGGGATCTGCACGGCGCTGGTGCAACGCCATCCGCGTCTCGCCCTGCGCTCGCTGACCGCGCTGCTCATCGGCTTCGCGGTCGCCATGCTGGTGACGGTCGGCTTCACCTACTCCATGGACGGCGTCGACCTGTTCACCAAGGTCCGGCTGGAAGCCGAACGCCCCAACACCAACTTCATCTACCGCCCCGACGCGTTCTCGTTCGTCGTCGCGGTACTGGCCGGAGCAGCCGGCACCCTCTCCCTCACCTCGGCGAAGTCGGGCGCCCTGGTGGGCGTGGCCATCTCGGTGACCACGGTCCCGGCCGCCGCGAACGCGGCAGTGGCCTTCGCCTACGACGAGTACAAACAGGCCTGGGGTTCCACCGAGCAGCTCCTGCTGAACCTGCTCGGCATCGTCCTGGCCGGCACCCTCACACTCCTGGCCCAGAAATGGCTCTGGGCCAGGCAGCGTGAACGCACGGCCAGGGCGGGCGGCGTCTAGGAGCGCGACTCGCAGTCCGCGGCGACGCTGTCGCCGGGGTCGGCGAACACCGCGTCGGAGCCGCCGTCACAGCTCACCGTGTCGACGGCGGGCGAGTCGCCGCTCACTCCGATCGTGTCGTTGCCACTGCCGGTCGCCACGGTGTCGGAGCCCGTGCCGGCGTCGACGAGGGTGCGCAACGAAACGCTTCTCCCGTCGAAGCTGTCGTTCAGGTCACCCAGCCCGATGGAGAGCTGGGAGGTGCCGGCGACGCTGCCGCAGTCGACGCTGGTGGCGGACAACCGGGTGCAACCCGGCCCCAGCGCGATGCCCGTGGAGTCCGTGAGGATCACACGACCGGTGGACGTACTGGCCGTGACCTGGTTGGCCGCGCCTGAACGCGCGCTGAGGATCACCATGCCGAAGAGACGGAACGCGGTGGAGCCGGGCGTCTGGGCCGCGGCCGGGGTGGCGAGGGCAGGGACGGCGAGACTCGCCACCAGGGCCGGAACCGCCGCTCGCTTCAGGGTGCTGCTGATTGTCTTCATGGTGCCTTTCTCACTTCCGTCGGGGACGCCACGCACAGGCGGCCTCGACGTCAGTGAAACAATCAGTAACCCATTCGGCACATTATGTTACGGCCTTCGGGTGATCCCGGTCGGCTCTAACCCAGCGCCGACTTCACCACATCGGCGAGCCGCCCGGCCACGGCCCGGGCCTGGTCGATGTCCGCGGCCTCGACCATCACCCGCACCAACGGCTCGGTCCCCGACGGCCGCAGCAACACCCGCCCGGTGGACCCCAGTTCCCGCTCGGCCTCGGCCACGGCGGCCGCCAGCTCCGCGGAGGTCCTCACCCGTGTGCGGTCCACGTCCGGCACATTGATCAGCACCTGCGGCAGCCGCTCCATGACTCCCGCGAGGTCCTTGAGCGTACGGCCGGTCTCGGCGACCCGGGCCGCCAGCAGCAGCCCGGTCAGCGTGCCGTCACCGGTGGTCGCGTGATCCAGGATGATCACGTGCCCGGACTGCTCACCGCCGAGCGCGTACCCGTGCTCCTTCATCTCCTCCAGCACATACCGGTCCCCGACCGCCGTCTGGACGAGATGCAGCCCCTCCCGCTCCAGCGCCAGCTTGAAGCCCAGGTTGGACATGACGGTGGCGACAACGGTCTCCTCGCGCAGTACGCCCCGCTCCCGCATCGCGAGCGCCAGCACGGCCAGGATCTGGTCGCCGTCGACCTCCGCACCGGTGTGGTCCACGGCGAGGCAGCGGTCCGCGTCCCCGTCGTGCGCGATGCCGAGCGCGGCACCGTGCTCGACGACGGCGGCCTTCAGCAGGTCGAGATGGGTCGAGCCGCAGCCGTCGTTGATGTTGAGCCCGTCCGGCTCGGCGCCGATCGTGACCACCTCGGCACCGGCCCGCGAGAACGCCTCCGGCGACACCCCAGCCGCGGCACCGTGGGCCTCGTCGAGGACGATCTTCAGCCCGTCGAGCCGGTTCGGGAGCACGCCGATGAGATGCGCGACGTACTGGTCGAAGCCCTCGTCGTACGACCGCACCCGCCCGACGCCCGCTCCGGTCGGCCGCTCCCAGGGCTCGCCGTGCCGGTGGGACTCGTACACGGCCTCGATCTTGTCCTCGAGCTCGTCGGCGAGCTTGTGGCCGCCGCGGGCGAAGAACTTGATGCCGTTGTCGGGCATGGCGTTGTGGCTGGCGGAGAGCATGACGCCCAGGTCGGCGCCGAGCGCGCCCGTGAGATACGCCACGGCAGGAGTGGGCAGCACGCCGACGCGCAGGACGTCCACACCGGCACTGGCGAGGCCGGCGACCACGGCGGCCTCCAGGAACTCTCCGGACGCGCGCGGGTCCCGCCCGACGACCGCCGTCGCCCGGTGGCCCTCGAAGGTGCCCGCCTCGGCCAGTACGTGCGCCGCGGCAACGGAGAGGCCGAGCGCCATCTCCGCCGTCAGGTCCGCGTTGGCGACGCCGCGCACGCCGTCCGTGCCGAAGAGTCGTCCCACTTGTCCTCCTGAGGAAACGTCAGTTGTCGCAGGCGTACCGGCAGCCCATCACACAAGCCGTTGAGGGTCTTGTGCCGTTATACGCCCCCGACGGGGATAAACGAACGCCCCGACAGCACTGAGGCGTGCCGCCGGGGCGTACGTACGAGCAGGCAGCGAAGCTGCTTAGCGCTTGCTGTACTGCGGGGCCTTGCGGGCCTTCTTCAGACCGGCCTTCTTGCGCTCGACCGCACGGTCGTCGCGGCGGAGGAAGCCGGCCTTCTTGAGCGGGCCGCGGTTGTTGTCGACGTCGGCCTCGTTCAGCGCACGGGCGACACCGAGACGGAGCGCGCCGGCCTGACCGGAGACACCGCCACCCGCGATGCGGGCGATGACGTCGTAACGGCCCTCGAGCTCGAGCACCTTGAAGGGCTCGTTGACTTCCTGCTGGTGCACCTTGTTCGGGAAGTAGTCCTCGAGGGTGCGACCGTTGATCTTCCACTTGCCGGTGCCCGGGACGATCCGGACGCGGGCGATGGCGTTCTTGCGGCGGCCCAGGCCGGCGGCCGGCTGGGGCTCGCCGAAGCGGGACGCGAGGGACTCCGAGGTGTACTCGCCCTCGACGGGGACCTCGGACTCGGTGGTGTAGCTGTCGATGTCGACGAGCTCAGTCTCTTCGACCGGCTGCTCAACGGTGGTCTCGGCCACGATTCTCCTCAGATTCTCTTCAGTCTTAGGGGGTGGCCGGACTTACTGCGCGACCTGGGTGATCTCGAACGGCACCGGCTGCTGGGCAGCGTGCGGGTGCTGGTCGCCCGAGTAGACCTTCAGCTTGGAGAGCATCTGACGGCCCAGGGTGTTCTTGGGGAGCATGCCCTTGACGGCCTTCTCGACGGCCTTCTCGGGGTTGTTCGCGAGGAGGTCGTCGTAGCGGACCGAGCGCAGACCACCCGGGTAGCCGGAGTGGCGGTACGCCATCTTCTGGGTCCGCTTGTTGCCGGAGAGGTGCACCTTGTCGGCGTTGATGATGATGACGAAGTCACCGGTGTCGACGTGCGGGGCGTAGATCGGCTTGTGCTTGCCACGCAGGAGCGATGCGGCGGTCGTGGCGAGACGACCCAGGACGACGTCCTGAGCGTCAATGACGTGCCACTGGCGAGTCACATCGCCGGGCTTAGGGCTGTACGTACGCACTTCTCAGCCTTCTTCTTCAGGGATGGGTGCTGACACAAGGCATCCTTGAAGCGATCATGCAGCTGGGGGCGACAGAAGCCGGGCCCACTGCCCGTATGCCGCCCACTGGTAACTGCTCCAGGGAACCTACGTAAGGGCCTTCCGCCGGAGAGCGACCAAGCCAATACGCATAACAAACCGCAAGGGTACTAGCGCTGCCCCAGACGGGTCAAAACGAGGCCGCCGCCGCGCCCCGCAGAACGTGCGGAGACCGAGATGTTCCCCCCTGCCGGAAAGGTCCCCGGCGGCTCCACCGGAGGCACACCGGCACCCTCCGCCTCCCGTCTAAGATGCGCCCCATGAGCTTTGGGCAGCAGGGGGGACCGCAGTCCCAGTGGGACCCCTGGAAACCGCACTCCCAGCAGCCGTGGACCAGCGGCGGCGACGACGGCCAGACCCCGGACTGGGCAGCGCTCGCCGAGGCCTCCGAGACGCGCAACAAGAGGCGCCGGCTGCTGTTCATCGGCGGCGGCGCGCTCGCCACGATCGCGATCGGCACCGCGGTCGCCATGGCCGTCGTCTCGGCGAACGACAAGAACGAGGCCTCGGGCAACCCGTCCAACCTGCCCGCCGGCGGCGCCATCCCGAGCGGCAGCGCCTCCGCGCCCTCCTTCGCCCCGACCAGCGCCCCGCCCCCGCTGGACCCGAAGGAGTTCATCGCCAGCAAGGCCAAGGACACGGCCCCGCTCAGCGTGCAGAACCTCTTCCCGCTCGCGCAGCTGACCATGGAGTCGAACGTCTACAAGCGGGGCGCCACGGCCGACACCAGGAACTGCGCCTCGGCCGCCCAGGACAGCCTCTCGAAGATCCTCACCGGCAACGGCTGCACCCGCCTGCTGCGCGTCACCTACAGCAAGGACGGTGTCGCGGTGACCGTCGGCGTGGCCGTCTTCGACACCGAGGCAAAGGCGGCCAACGCGAGGGCCCAGTCGGACGCAGCAGCCAAGGCACACAAGAAGTCCTTCGTCACGCCGCTGGCGGGCAACGGAGTGAAGGCCTTCTGCAACGCCGCCCGGTGCCTCACGACAGCCAACTCCATCGGCCGCTACGCCTACTTCGCCACCGTCGGCTTCACCAACGGCAAGGACGTCACCAACCAGTCCACGTCCGTCTTCAAGACCGGCAACGACCTGCAGCTGTACACCTTCCGCCAGATCCACGCCCGCGGCGAGGCCCAGGCGTCGGCAGCGGCGAACCAGTAACTACTGACGTTGTTGCCGTGATGTCGTGGGGGTGAGGCCGGTTTCCTTGAGGCAGCCGTCGATGAGGTTGCTGCGGTACTGAATCTGCCGGAGC
>NZ_JBIAUY010000006.1:0-22855 GCF_042893475.1 Streptomyces sp. NPDC001604
TCTCCACCCTCGAACGCGGGATCCGCCGAGACGACGACCTCGCCCACGCCTACCGCAACTGGCTCCAAGCCGCTTGACGGGCAATAGGAGCATCAGCCGGGCCGTGGCCGACGTCTGATCAGGCGTTCGACCAACCCCGCTCGCACAGCACCAGCCGGTAGCCGTCCGGGTCCTCGATGGTGACGCCCCACTGGTTCCAGTACGGATTGGGCGACGGCACCCGCTTGCCGCCGTGCTCCTCCAGCCGGGTCACCAGGTCCTCCGGGACCGGCCCGTCGACGTAGACGACGAGGAGGTCCTCCTCGGTGGGCCGGGGCTCGACGGGCCGCGCCGGTTCATGGACGAGCTCCAGATGCCATCCGGCGTCCGGCCAGCCGAGCATCAGCAGGTCGTGCTCGCCCGGTTCGGAACCGCCCTCTGCCCGCCACACCACACTCAGCCCGAGCCCCTGCGCCCAGAACCGCTCGGCGACCGCAAGGTCCCGGGACGGGCGGGCGATACGGATGTGGCTGCGGCCGTCGACCGGCATCATGACCTCTTCCTGAGCTGCGGCATCTTTCCTCGCAGCCTAGGCAGTCCGTGATCCCCGAACCATCGGTCGTCCGCCCTGCACCCCTGGACCTAGGTCTCCACCCGCCGCTTTCCCGAACCCTCCGGGCGAAAGGCGCTGTTGAGGCATTGCACGCACTGCGGTAATCATGAGGGACCTCCGCGCGCTCCGGCCGGATTCAGGGGCGGCCGGGGTGCGCGGACCGACGTCGGCCGTCGCCACTTGCCGGCCTCGTTCGCCGTGCCCGGCCCGACGGCTCCGAGCGCCGCGCGGATGTTCGCCCAGCGGAACCGGATCCACCATGCCGCGCCCCCGTCTTCCACTCTCCGTCCGGCTTTTCAGCCCTGGTTGGCCCCTTTCGGAATGCCGTACGCCCGCTCCACCTTCAGCCGTACCACCAGGCGTCGGTCGCGGACCATCGCGGCGCGGTAGTCGTCCCAGTCCGGGTGCTCCCCCAGGACGTCGCGGTACAGGCGGATCAGCTCCTCCACCGTGTCGTCGTGCGGATCCTTGGCGACGGGTGTGAGCTCGGCCGTGCCCTCGACGACCGTGTAGGCGCGACGGTCCGGGGTGGACACGTGGTACGACGCCCGTGCGTCCCGGCGCAGATTGCGGGTCTTGGCCCGGTCGTCGGTGACGGAGATCCGGATGATGCCCTCGTCCGGGTAGTAGTGATGGCTGACGTTCGACAGCTGGGGCCGGCCGTCGCGCTTGAGGGTGACCAGTACGCCGCCGCGGTCGTCGGAGAGCAGCTCGAGCAGTGTGTCGTGAGTCATACCCGGATCAACCCGCGGGACCGATCTACGCATTCCCCCTCCCCCCAACACTGAGTAGACACTGTCTACAGCCCGCTGGTAGACAGTGTCTATGGACGCATCGGAGAGTGGACTGCGGGACCGGCTGGTCGACGTCGGCGTGGAGCTGGTCGCAAGCGAAGGCGCGCAGGCGCTGACCCTGCGGGAGATCGCGCGCCGGGCGGGCGTCTCGCACGGGGCGCCCCGCCGCTACTTCCCCACCCACCTGGAGCTGCTCTCCGCCATCGCCCGCCGCGGCTTCGCCGAACTGGCCGAGCGGGCGACGGCGGCCACCGGCGACGGCACGGCGACCCCGCGCGAGCAGCTGACGGCCCTCGCGCGGGTCTACCTGGAGTTCGCCGTCGACAGCCGCGGTATGTACGAGTTGATGTTCCGCCACGACCTGCTGGAAAGCGGGCACTTGGGTCTGCGGGACACCAGCCTGCCGCTGTTCGGGCGGCTGGTGGAACTGGTCGGGCGGGTCCGGCCGGACGCGGACGCCCGGGTCGTCGCAGGCGCGCTGTGGGCGAACCTGCACGGCATCGCCCAGCTGTGGGGCTGGGGCAGCCTCCAACTCGCCACGGGCGCCGACGACTTCGTACCGCTGCTGCGCTCGGCTCTCGACGCCCACCTGGGGGACGGCGCATGAGCGGGCACCGCGCGCTGACGCTGGCCTGCAGCGTGGTCGGAGCGGTGATCGTCGCCCTGGACGGCACGGTCCTCACCGTCGCGCAGCCCACCCTGCAACGCGACCTCGGCGCCTCCTTCGCGCAGGTCCAGTGGACCAGCACCGGCTATCTCATCGCGGTGGCGAGCCTGTTGGTGTTCTCCGGACGGCTCGGCGACCGGTACGGGCATCAACGGCTCTTCGCCCTGGGGATGCTGGGCTTCGGGGCGACGTCGGCGGGCATCGGTCTGGCGCCCGGTGTCGGCTGGGTGATCGGTCTGCGGGTCCTGCAAGGTGTGTTCGGGGCGTTGCTGCAGCCTGCCACGCTGGGGATGCTGCGGGCCACCTTCCCGCCCGACCGGCTGCGCATGCCGATCGCCGTGCGGACCGGCGCGATCGGGCTCGCGGCCGCGGCGGGGCCCGTACTGGGCGGGGCGCTGGTGGCCGGGCCGGGCTGGCGGGCGGTGTTCTTCCTCAACGTCGTACCGGCGCTCGTCCTCGGCCTGCTCGCGCTCACACTGCGCGGCCCGCGCCACCGGCAGTGCTCCCCAGCCCGGCTGGACCTGCCCGGCGCGCTCCTGCTCGCGGTGACCCTGGCCTGTCTGGTCCACACCCTGGTCGCGCTGCCGGACGGCGGATGGACGCCGGCGAGTGCGCTCGGCCTGGTGGCGGCCGCGGTCGCGGGTGCCGTCTTCGTACGGCACGAGCGGCGGGCCACGAGCCCACTGGTGCCGCCGGACGTCGTGGGCTCGGCAGCCCTCGGGTCCGCGCTCGGCATACTGGTCGCCGCGTCGGCCGCCCTGAACGGCACACTGTTCGTCGCCACCTTCCTGCTCCAGGACACGCTCGGTCTCGACCCGGTGCACATGGCCCTGCTCAGCCTGCCGCTCGCGGCACTGATGATCGTCGCCGCACCGGGGTGCGCGGTGCTGCTGCGCCGCGCCGGGGCCCGCCGTACGAGCGTGGCGGCGATGACCGTGCTCGCCGCCGGGATCCTGGTGCTGGGCCAGGCCTCCGGCACGGTCGGCTTCTGCACCGGGTTCGCGCTGGTGGGGGCCGGCTTCGGCACGGTGATGGTGGCGGCGACCCATGTCGTCGTACGCCAGGCCGCCGTCGGGTCGGCCGGGGTGGCGGGCGGGTTGCAGCAGACCGCGATGAACGTCGGTCCGGTGCTGGGCGTGGCCGCAGCGACGACGCTGCTGGGCCTCGGCCACGGGCACGGGCTGCCGCTGGTCGTCCTCGCCGTGGTGGCCGTGGCGGGGGCGGTGGCGGGCCGCGCACTGCCGGAACGTTCCACCGAAACGATCAATCATGGTCAACAGGGGGCCATCACCGGTGTTCCTGAGCGACGATGAGACCAGGCAGAACAGGCAAGGTCCGCTGCGGCTCCGCGCCCCTGCAGGGGCGCGGGGGAACTGCGCGACCAGCCACGATGGTGCCGCAGAGGGCAGACGGTCTGTCGCGGCACGCACAGCAGAGCGCACAGCGCGCCCGGAGGAGAGCAATGGCACAGCTGCGACAAGAGGTCGACCCGGGTGAGGCCGGGCTGGACGCCAAGGCGCTGGACCGCCTCGACCAGCACTTCGCCCACTACGTCGACGAGGGCCGCCTGCCCGGCTACCTGGTGGCCGTGGCCCGCGGCGGACGCGTCGCCCACCTCACCACCCACGGCCTGCGCGACATCGCGGCCGGGCTGCCCGTCGAGGCGGACACCCTGTGGCGGATCTACTCCATGACCAAGCCGGTCACCTCGGTCGCCGCGCTGATACTGGTGGAGGAGGGCCGTCTGTCGCTCGACGACCCGGTCGCCCGCCACCTCCCGGCCTTCGCCGACCCGCAGGTCTACGAGAGCGGATCCGGCTCCGACGTCCGGACCCGCCCGGCCGCCCAACCCCCGCTGATCCGGCATCTGATGACCCACACCGCGGGTCTGACCTTTGCCTTCTACCACCAGCACCCCGTCGACGCCCTCTACCGCGAGGCGGGCCTCGATTCGGCCGTACTGCCCGGATCCGACCTGGCCGGGACCGTCGACGCGTACGCGCGCCTGCCGCTGCAGTTCGAGCCGGGCACCGAGTGGAACTACTCGGTCGCCACCAATGTCCTCGGCAGGGTGATCGAGGTCGTCTCCGGGCAGCCGCTCGACGTGTTCCTCACCGAGCGCGTCCTCGGCCCGCTCGGCATGGCCGACGCCGGGTTCTGCATCACGGACGAACAGGCACCGAGGCTCTCCGAGTTGTACGGCGAGACCGACGCCGGCGGCATCGAGCCGATCGCCGGGCTGCCACTGCGCGGGCGGCCCCGCTTCCTGTCCGGCAGCGGCGGCATGGTGGCCTCCGCGTACGACGTGCACCGCTTCATGGAGCTGCTGCGCCGCCACGGCGAACTCGACGGGGTCCGCCTGCTGGCCCCCGAGACGGTGGACCTGATGACCAGCAACCAGCTCCCCGGCGGGGCCGACCTGCGCGCCTTCGGCAGCCGCCCGGCCCACGACGAGCCCGGCAACGACGGCGTGGGCTTCGGCCTCGGCGTCTCCGTCGTCATCGACCCCGAGCGCACCCAGGCGCCCTCGGGCCTGGGCACGTTCGGCTGGAGCGGGGTGGCGACGACGACCTTCTGGGTGGACCCCGGCCGCGATCTGACCGTGCAGTTCATGACGCAGGTCCGGCCGAAGTCGTCACTCAGGCTCTTCCCGGACCTCAAGCGGCTGGTCCACGAGGCGGTCGCGGACTGAACCCTCCCCACGGCCGCGAACGGATCACCTCGCCGACCGCCGGGGTCGGCGAGGTGGTGCAGATCCTGCTCAGGACAGATGGGCCACCGCGTCCAGATGCGGCAGGACGTGGTCGAGCCGCTCCCGCTTGGTGCGCAGATAGGTGATGTTGCTCTCGCACGGCGGGATCAGCAGCGGGACGGTCTCCGCCACCTGGATGCCGTGCCGCACCAACGCCTCCTGCTTGCGCGGGTTGTTGGACATCAGGCGCACCGAGTTCACGCCCAGGTCCTGGAGGATCTTGGCGGCGACGCCGTAGTCCCGGGCGTCCACCGGCAGCCCCAGCGCGAGGTTCGCCTCGACGGTGTCCAGGCCCTCCGCCTGCAGCGCCATCGCCCGCAGCTTGGCGAGCAGGCCGATGCCGCGGCCCTCGTGGCCCCTCAAGTAGACGACTATGCCGCTGCCTTCGGCGACGACGGCCTTCAGCGCGGATTCGAGCTGGTCGCCGCACTCGCAGTGCTGGGAGCCGAACGCGTCACCGGTCAGGCACTCGGAATGCAGCCGGGTGAGCACGCCTTCCGTGCCGATGTCACCGTGGACGAGGGCCACTTGCTCGTCGCCGCGATCGTGATCCATGTAACCCACCGCCCGGAATTGCCCGTACACCGTGGGCAGTGGGGCATTCACAATCCGTTCCACGCCCGTGCGCTGTGGGGACTTCTTGCCGAGGACGCCGATTTTATCTGTCATGATCTGATTCCTAAGCAGAGACGAAAGGCCGTGAAGAAATGAGTGTTTCGGGCGCGCGTACGGCGGCATACGGGCTGGTGCCGGCGGACACTACGGAAGAGGTACGGACCAGGGCGGCGGGTGTCTCAACGCAGGTCGCCGTCCTTCCGGTCGGGAGCTTCGAGCAGCACGGTCCGTTCCTTCCGCTGGCGACCGACACGCTCGTCGCCTGTGCCGTGGCCCGGGAGATCGCGGCGGCGTACCCGGTGCACCTCCTTCCGCCGGTGACGATCTCCTGCTCGCACGAGCATGCGGGCTGGCCCGGGACCGTCAGCATCTCCTCCGTGACCCTTCACGCGGTGGTGAGTGACATTGCGCAGTCGCTGCGCCGCTCCGGCGTCGACGTCCTGGTGGTGGTCAACGGGCACGGCGGAAACTACGTACTGGGCAACGTCGTTCAGGAATCCTCCGCCCGCGGCGAGCGGATGGCACTGTTTCCGGCGGCCGAGGACTGGGAAGCGGCGCGGCAGCGGGCGGGGGTGACCACCTCGCTGCTGACCGACATGCACGCGGGGGAAATCGAGACCTCCATCCTTCTGCACGCTCACCCGGAATTGCTCCGCCCCGGTTATGAGACCTCCGATTTCGTCGCGGACGACCGGCGTCATCTGCTCACCCTCGGTATGTCCGGCTATACCGAATCGGGCGTCATCGGACGCCCTTCGCTCGGTTCCGCGGAAAAGGGGAAGGAACTGCTGGCCGCCCTGGCGGATTCCTTCGGAGCGTATTTCTCACTCCTCACCTCGGCGGACGATTCCCGCACGGAAACCGGAGCGACGGGGGAAGCCGGCAGCGCGCGCGGGTAGTCGGGTTCGCGTGCGGGTTCCGGGGCTGTCTCCGCGGCCGTTCCGGAACCTGCGCGCAGGCCCGTGTACCAGCGGGCGACGAGGACGGCGAGGCCGGGCAGGGCCGCCACGAAGCTGAGCACCCCGTACACCACGGAGACGGCCACCCCGCTGCTCGCGCCCAGCCCCGCCGCTCCGAACGCCCAGGCGGCGACGCCCTCGCGGGGGCCGAAGCCGCCGACGTTCAGGGGCAGGCCCATCGCGATCAGCGCGAGGACCGCGAGCGGCAGCAGCGCGGCGACGGAGGCGCCGGATCCGGCGACCCGCGCGGCCAGCACGAACATCGCGATGTGGCCGACCAGGATGAGCACCGACGAGACCACGACGCCCGGCCAGTTGCGGCGCGACAGCAGCCCCTCGCGCGCCTCGGCGAACGCCGCGCGCAGCGCCCGCCCGCGGCGGGAGGGCGCCCCGTTCATGCGCAGCGCAACCAGCACGGCGAGCGCGCCCACCGCCGCGAGGCCGACCAGCGGAGCGAAGTGGCGGGTCTCCGCGAGCACGGGGGACGGCATCGTCAGCAGCACGGCCCCGCCGAGGACGGTCAGCGCGACCTGCCCGGCGACCCGTTCCAGGACCACCGAGCGCACGCCTCGGCCCATGTCACCGGCGCTCTGCCCGTGCCGTACCGCACGGTGCACATCGCCGAGGACCCCGCCGGGCAGGGCGGCGTTCAGGAACAGCGCCCGGTAGTAGTCGGCGACGGCCTCCCCGAGCGGCAGCCGGATCTTCAGGCCCCGAGCCACCAGCGCCCAGCGCCACGCGCTGAGCACGGTGGTGGCCACACCGATCAGGAGGGCCAGCACCAGCGTCGTCGTGTCGATCCGCCGCAGCCCGTCCAGGAGGACCCCGGTCCCGAGGCGCCACAGCAGCGCCCCGAGGATGGCGACGCCGGCGACGGTGCCGAAGTGGGTCCGTAGGGCACGGGAGTTGAGACGGGACACCATGGCACGCCACCGGGGCGTCCGCACGGCGGCCGACTCGGGCCGGGCCGCGGAGACGATCACGCCGATACGGGCCTCGGAGACGGCGGGACCCACGGGTGGGGCGGACGCGAGTACATCCGCCCGCGTCCGCAGCGCCGCATGCCGCGCGGCGAGGCAGGGCGCGCCGTCCACCCATATCTCGACCGCGACGGAGGCGGCATCGCCGGCCGCACCCGCCGCTGCCGGGCGGACGGCGCATTCGGTTCGCGTCTCCAGGCCGACGCCGGTCGGCGCCCCGGACACGACGTCCACACCCCGCCCGGCCGCCACGGCGCCGCGCCGGCCGGCTCGCACCACGTGTGCCTGTACCGTCTCGATGCTCATGACGCGCCGCCCGTCGGCCGGGACAGGGCCAGCAGGTCGCTGTGGTGGACCACGACGTGGAGTTCGCCCGCCTCGCAGGCGGCCAGGCGGTCCTGCAGATACCGTTCTGCGCGGGCCTTCAGCTCGGGGCGTTCCTCGACGGCCGCGCCCACCCAGCCGCGCAGCCACTGGGCCGTCAGGGCGGCCTCGTCGGGGCCGAGGCGCCAGGGGCTCGGGTTGAGCCGTACCGTCGCGCCCCGTTCCGAGAAGGCCTCGCAGGCCACCGTGATCGCATCCGGGCCAAGCAGGTCGCCGCGGCGCTGGTGGGCGTTGAACGCCTCGGTGATCTCCTCGTCCATCGGGTCGGACGGGGTGAGTTCGACGCGTCCGGCCACCGAGAGCGTCAGCAGGGCGGGGCAGCCGGCCCCGGTGCAGGCGGCGGCGAGGGTCTCGATCTCCTCGCGGGTGAGGACGTCGAGCAGCGCGGACGCCGTCACCAGCGAGGCGCCGGCGAGTGCGTCCGGGGTGAGCCGGGCGACGTCGCCGCGGCGCGTCTCCACGCTGACCCGGCTGCCGTCGGCGGCGGACCGCGGCGAGGCGACGGCCGCGAAGTGCAGCAGGTACGGGTCGCGGTCGTGCAGGACCCAGTGCTGGGCGCCGTCCAGGCGGGGTGCGAGCCAGCGGCCCATCGAGCCGGTGCCGCAGCCCAGGTCGTGGATGACCAGCCCGGCCTTGCCCGGCAGGTTGGCCAGCCGGATCCGCAGCGGGTCGAGCAGTTCGTGCGCCCGCGCGGCGGCGTCGGCGGGTTCGCGCAGCTCCAGCCACTCGGGCGCGTAACGGGGCGCCTCCTCGGGCCCGGTGTCCCGCAGCCGCACGGTGGCGCGCTCGCCGGGGCGCGGGGCGGGGCCGGCGCCGGGGATCACGGAGTCATCCGTCTCGGAGTCGCCCCGCGGTCCGGGCTGCGCCGGAATCTTCTCGCTGATCTGTGCCGTCCTGTTCATGCCGCCCTCCTGGGTTCGCTCGGCAGCCGGCCCAGTACTCCGGCAAGGCTTCGGGCCGTGGTCGCCCATCCGTCCAGGGCGGCCCGCCGGCCCCGGGCGGCGGCCTTCAGCCGGCGTCGTACGTCGGCCTCGCCGAACCAGCCGCGCAGTTCGGCGGCGAGGGCGGCGGGATCCTCCGGCGGCACGAGGATGCCGGGCACACCTCCGTCGGGGGCGCGTCCGACCGCCTCGGGGAGACCGCCGACATCCGTGGCCAGCACGGGGATACCGCGTGCGAGGGCCTCCGTCACCGCCATGCCGTACGTCTCCGCGTACGAGGTGAGGACCATGAGGTCGGCGGCGTTGTAGCTGGCGTCGAGCTCGGCACCGGCCTGCGGTCCGGCCAGGTGGATCCGGTCCTCCAGGCCGTGCTCCTGGATCAGCAGCCGCAGATGGGCGACGTACTCGGGGTCGTGCCCCAGCCCGCCGACGCACACACAGCTCCACGGCAGGTCGGCCGCCGCGGCCAGCGCCTCCACCAGCCGGTGCTGCCCCTTGCGCGGGGTCACCGACGCGACGCACAGCAGCCGGGAGACGCCGTCGGTGCCTGAGGCGAGGGGCGCGATGTCGGCGCCGGGGGCGGCGACGTGCACCCGCTCGGGGGCGAGGCCGTGGTGGGCGACGAGGCGGCGGACCGCCCAGTCGCTGGTGGCGATCACGGCGGGCACGGCCCGCAGCACATCACGCTCCTTGGCGTCCAACTCGGCGGCCACGGCGGGCTCCAGGCCCCGCTCGTCGCCGAGCGGAAGGTGCACGAGGACCGCGAGGTTCAGCCGCTCCGTCTCCGGTACGACGATCTCGGGGACCCCGCAGGCGACGATCCCGTCCAGCAGGACAACCGTCCCGTCCGGCAACTCCCGCAGGGTCCGCGCTAGTTCCGCACGGGCCGCCGCCCCCGGCCGGGGCCAGTCGCCGGCCACGGCGTGCTTGTGCACCTGCCAGCCGAAGCCGGGCAGGTCCAGGCTGACCCGCCGGTCGTAGGCGTTGCCGCCGCTCGGCGCGGCCGGGTCGTCGACGCCGCCCGGCATGACGAAGTGCACGGAGCGCAGGGACATGGGGATGATCTCGGCGTTCTTCAGGGCGGAGTGCTGCACGGGCACATAGCTGAGCGACGTCGTCTCCGCCTCCCCCGGGGCGTTCTCCACCTTCTCCAAGGTCACGTCGGTCACAGGGCACGCTCGTAACTCGCCCAGGCGATGTGCGACTCGTGCAGGGTCACCGAGATGCCCGCGATGCCCTTGGCGCCCTCGCCCAGCGCGCCCTTCTCGATCCGCTCGGCGAGCCGGTCGGCGATGACCTTCGCCAGGAACTCCGTGGAGGTGTTGACGCCGGCGAACTCGGGCTCGTTGTCGAGGTTGCGGTAGTTCAGCTCGCTGACGACGGCACCGAGTTCCTGGGTGGCGAGTCCGATGTCGACGACGATGTTGTCGTCGTCCAGCTGCTCGCGCCGGAACGTGGCGTCCACCAGGAACGTCGCTCCGTGCAGGCGCTGCGCGGGTCCGAAGACCTCGCCGCGGAAGCTGTGGGCGATCATGATGTGATCGCGGACGGTGACACTGAACAACGGACGACCCTCCAGGTGCGGCACGTCTGGTCCTCCGGCCGTTGGCCGCCGGAGGATGCCGTGTAGTACGGCTCTTCGCTTCCCCCCGTTCAGCCGAGTCTCACTCTTTTCTCAGGTCAGACCGTTTCGGGGTACCTCACACGGTGACACAGCGCGGGAATCTCACCGTTGGCCAGCCGGGGCATCACCTCAGGCAGCTCCTCGAACGCGCTTTCCCCTGTGATGAGCGCGTCGAGGGCGGGGTCGGCGAGCAGGTCGAGGGCGAGGGCGAGCCGGTCGGCGTAGCTGCGGTTCGCGCGGGCCGGGGAGACGGTGCCGACCTGGCTGCTGCGGATCGTCAGCCGCCGGGAGTGGAAGGCCTCGCCGAGCGGGAGGCTCACCTTCCGGTCGCCGTACCAGCTCAGTTCGACGACGGTGCCTTCGGCGGCCAGGAGTTCCAGGGCCCGGGCGAGGCCCTGTTCCGTGGCACTGGCGTGCACCACCAGGTCCCTTTCCCCCAACGCGTCCTCGGGCAGCGCGAAGTCGACTCCGAGGGCCTCTGCGGTCTTGGCGCGGGCCGGGTCGGCGTCGACGAGTTGCACGCGTACGCCCGGGAAGCGGGCCAGCAGCGCGGCCACCGAGCAGCCGACCATGCCGCCGCCGACCACCGCGATCCGGTCGCCGACCAGCGGAGCGGCGTCCCACAGGGCGTTCACGGCGGTCTCCACGGTCCCCGCGAGGACGGCCCGCTCGGCAGGAATGGTGTCCGGAACGACCGTAACGGCGGAAACCGGTACCACGTACCGCGTCTGGTGCGGATACAGACAGAAAACCGTCCGCCCGACCAGCTCCCCGGGCCCCTCCTCCACCCTCCCGACACTGAGGTAGCCATACTTCACGGGTGCGGGGAACTCGCCCTCCTGGAACGGCGCTCGCATGGCCGCGTGCTGACTCTCCGGAACGCCGCCGCGGAAGACGAGCGTCTCCGTGCCGCGGCTGACCCCGGAGTAGAGCGAGCGCACCAGCACCTCGCCCTCGGCGGGTTCGGGCAGGTCGACGGTCCGGATCTCGCCGAGACCCGGACGACTCAGCCAGAACGCGCGTGCGATGCGGTTCATCCGGCCTCCTCCTGAACGATCGGGAAGTTGTTCACGTACCGAGGTGTGCACAGGCCGCGCACAGTACGCGGCGTTGATCGACTTTGTCATACGGCCGGAGGGTGTGCGGTGGCCCTGAACAACACTTACGACGCAAGGCTGGTCCAGCAGGAGACCGCTGTGGGAGCGGGCGTTCAGATCCTGTTGCTGGCCCTGCTCGGCACGGCGATCGGCATGGGGCCGGCGGGCTGGCTGACCGGCCTCGTCTTCGCCGTCGCCATGTGGGCGGTGCTCTCGCGGGCACTGCACCGCACCCGGCCGCGCTCGTTCGGCCCGGCCAACCGCGTGACGCTCGGCCGGGCGACCCTGGTGGGCGGCGTGACCGCCCTGGTCGCGGACTCCTTCGAGAGCTCCCCGCCGGTCACCGCCCTCGTCGGCCTCACGGCGGTCGCCCTCATCCTGGACGGCGTCGACGGCAAGGTCGCCCGCGCCACCAACACCTCCACCCCCCTGGGCGCCCGCTTCGACATGGAGGTCGACGCCTTCCTGATCCTGGTGCTCAGCGTCTACGTCTCCATGCAGCTCGGCCCGTGGGTCCTGCTCATCGGCGGCATGCGCTACGCCTTCGTCGCCGCGGCCCGCGTCTGGCCGTGGCTGAACGCCTCCCTGCCGCCCAGCACGGCCCGCAAGACGGTCGCCGCGATGCAGGGCATCTGCCTCCTCCTGGCCGCCTCGGGCTACCTGCCCCCCATGACCTCCCTCGGGGTCGTCGTACTGGCCCTGGCCTCCCTGATCTGGTCCTTCGGCCGTGACGTCCTGTGGCTGCGGCGGACGTCCCGGGTCCGGGACGGCGAGGTGGAGGAGATGCTGGACCTGGAGTCGGAGCGCGAGCCGGTCACGTCGACGTCCTGAACAACGCCGGTTTGCGGCCTCATGGTCGAAGCAGCCCGGCGGCGCCCCTGCAAGGGGTGCGGGTCTGTGTCGCTTTGCGGCTCCGCCGCGTGGGCGCGACCAGCCACAACGGGCCGGCAGACAACCGACAACGCATCCCGGCTCTCACGACAGACCGCTGACGCGCTCGGCAACCACCCCACCGCAGCCGCACTGACGGCACGGTGTGCAGGTGGACGGCGCGGCAGCCGCCGCCCGCGGCAGCGAACGCGAGCAGCTCGGCGAGGTTGCATTGAGCACTCCTTCTTGATCACCGCCCGATCGCCGCCCGATGCCATCCGGCCCCCCGCCGATTTGACAGGCCGTCGGTAGCTGCCTAAAACCTAGCCACATGACATTCATTTTCAAAATGAGGTCGGCCCGGTAATGCGGGTCGCGTTCGTCGGCAAGGGCGGCAGCGGCAAGACCACCCTCTCCGCGCTCTTCACCCGTCACCTGGCCCGCTCCGGCGCGCCGGTACTCGCCATCGACGGCGACATCAACCAGCACCTGGCCGAGGCGCTGGGACACGACGAGGACCACCTGGACGCCCCGCCCCTGGGCGCCCACCTGCCCGAGATCAAGGACTATCTGCGGGGCACCAACCCGCGCATCGCCTCCCGCGAGGCGATGATCAAGACGACCCCGCCCGGCCGCGGCTCCCGCCTGCTGCGCGTCCTGGGCGACGACGAACTCCACGCGCGCCACGTCCGGCGCGTGGGCGACGTGCCGCTGATGGTGACGGGCGAGTTCGACGAGAGCGACCTCGGGGTGGCCTGCTACCACTCCAAGCTCGGCGGCGTCGAGCTGTACCTCAACCACCTGGTCGACGGCCCCGGCGAGTACGTGGTGGTCGACATGACGGCCGGCGCGGACGCCTTCGCCTCCGGCCTGTTCACGCGGTTCGACATCACGTTCCTGGTGGCGGAACCGACCCGTAAGGGCGTCTCGGTCTACCGCCAGTACCGCGACCACGCCCGCGAGTTCGGGATCCGTATCGCCGTGATCGGCAACAAGGTGACGGGCGAGGACGACCTGCTGTTCCTCAAGGAGCAGGTGGGCGAGGACCTCCTGACGCACCTGGTGCACTCCCCGTGGGTACGGGCGGCCGAACAGGGCCGCACGGAGGGCGGGTTGGACACCCTGGAGCCGCACAACCGCCACGCCCTGACCCTCCTGCGCCAGACCGTCGACGCCCACCCCAGGGACTGGCCGGCCCTCCACCGCCACGCCGTCGAGTTCCACCTGCGCAATGCCCGCGCATGGGCGAACGAGGCGACCGGCCTGGACCTCGCCGCCCAGGTGGACCCGGAGTTCGTACCGGGCCCGACGGCGCTCACCTGACCACTCCCCCCGTGAAGCACATCCACCAACTCCTGGAACGGACGCCCCTTTTCATGTCTCTCGACGTCTCCCCGAAGCTCCTCGCCGAAGCCGAGTCCGGTGACATCCGCGAGGAGGACTTCGTGGACACGGTCCGCACGTCCCTCCCGTACGCCTACGACCTGATCGCCTCCCTCGCAGGCGAACTCAAGGGCGGCACGGCCGAGTTCACCGACAACCAGACCCCTCCCCCGTCCGAGCGGGAGCGCGGCCAGCTCCTGCGCGCCCTCGCGAGCGACGCCATCCGCGGCAGCCTGGAACGCCACTTCGGGGTGGAACTGGCCTTCCAGAACTGCCACCGGGTGGCGGCCTTCCGGCCGGGGGCACGGGACGGGGAGACGTACGGGCGGTTCACCTCGGTGCGGTCGCAGGTGCTGAACCAGTCACCGGAGTTCAGGGACTGCTGACACGCCCCGTGCCCTGTCGGCCGGCTCGACCGCAGCCCCGACTCAGAGGATCTCCTCCTCCTCGGGAACGACGACCTGGTCGATCATGTACTGGATCTTCTCGGCCGGCAGGGCGACCGCCATGGCCCAGTAGTAGATGATGAGGCTGAAGACGGCGGTGGCGAGCATGTCCCACCACAGCGGGAACCACGGGTGCTTCAGGGGTCCGAAGTCGCTCAGGTAGACGATCAGGCCCATGCCGACCAGGTACACGGGCAGCCACTGGGCGGCACGCAGGTCCAGCTGCGGGGTGATCGGGTTCATCTTGAACACGCGGTTGGCGACCAGGATGACGTAACCGATGAGGATGGCGACGCCGAGCTTCCAGTCGGTCGTCCAGCCCGACCAGAGGATCAGCAGGTTGGCGACGATGAAGGCGAGCGGTGACATCCAGCTGCCGCCGGGCAGCCGGTAGGGGCGGTGCGCCTCCGGCAGCCGGTTGCGGAAGACGCCGAAGGACAGCGGTGCGCCCGCGTACATCAGCACGCTCGCGCTGGTGATCAGCCCGACCAGGGAGCGCCAGCTCGGGAAGGGCAGGAAGCAGATGCAGCCGATCACGAAGGCGGTGATCAGACCCACCCAGGGGACACCGCGCTCGTTGGTCTTCTCGAACGCGGACGGCACGTAGCCGTTGCGGCTGAGGCCGTAGGAGACCCGGGAGGAGCCGGTGATGTAGATCAGGCCGGTGCCGGCGGGGGAGACCACCGCGTCGAGATAGAGGATCGTGGCCAGCCAGCCGAGGCTGATGAGCGTCGCGACCTGGGCGAACGGTCCGCTCAGCGCGTTGAACGCGGAGTTGGCCCAGGTGTGGCCGATCTGGTTCGCGGGGAGTGCGGCGAGGAAGACGACCTGCAGGAGGATGTAGATGATGATGCCCAGGATGATCGATCCGATCACCGCGCGCGGGATGTCCCGCTTGGGATGGGCGCTCTCACCGGCCAGCTGGTCCGCCTGCTCGAAGCCCAGCAGGGCGAAGATGATGCCGCTGGTGGACACGGCGGACAGGATGCCCTTGGCGCCGTAGGGGTTGAATCCGTCGGCCGCGGTGAAGTTGCCCGTGTGGAACGTGGCGATGGCGAAGACGAGGATCGTCAGCAGCGGGACGCCGACCTTCCACCAGGTCGCCGCGCTGTTGGTGCGGGCCAGCAGCCGGATGCTGAGGAAGTTGATCGCCGTGATGACCGCCATCAGCCCGACCGCGACGGCGATGCCGGACCCGGTCAGGACGTGTTCGCCGCCCTTGATCTTCTCCCAGCCGTGCGCCCAGGAGTAGTGCTGGCCGTACGTGATCATGGCCAGCACCTCGATGGGTGCCACCGTGGCCGCCTGCAGCCAGGAGAACCAGCCGAAGGAGGCACCGGCGGCGCCGCCATAGGCATAGTGCGGGAAGCGGGCGGTCCCGCCCGACACCGGATACATTCCGCCGAGCTCGGCGTGCACCAGCGCCAGGATGAGAATTGCCACGCCGCCGATGGCCCAGGAGATGATCGCCGCCGGCCCGGCCGCGGCCAGGGCGCCCTGGGCGCCGAACAGCCACCCGGATCCGATGATCGATCCCTCCGAGGCCCAGATGAGGCCGATGAAGCCGATCTCGCGCTTCAGTCCCGGTCTGGTTCCCGAGCTGGGCGCCTTTTCCGATGTGGCCATGACGCGCACACCCCCTCATAGGGTGATCCTCGTCACATCATCGTCCCACGCCGACGCGCTCATGGCAGCCGCACATGCGAGCACGACTCGGCAAAATGCCCATGCCGGGGCGACCACGCCTGTGCCGGACCCGGGCTCCCGCGCCCGGGTCCGGCACAGGGGTCCTGTCTCAGGCCGCCTGGCGGGCACGGCCCCGGTGAGCGCGGACGATCTCGGCGTAGCGGTGTCCGCTGCCCTTGATCGTCCGCACCTGCGTCCGGTAGTCCACATGCACCAGCCCGAACCGCTTGTCGTAGCCGTACGCCCACTCGAAGTTGTCCAGCAGCGACCAGGCGAAGTAACCGGCCAGCGGGGCGCCCTTGCGAACCGCTGATGCGCAGGCCGCGAGGTGGCGTTCCAGGTAGTCCTGGCGCTCGGGGTCGTCGACGGTGCCGTCCGGGCGTACGACGTCAGGGTAGGCGGAGCCGTTCTCGGTGACGTACAGGCGCCGGGCGCCGTACTCCTCGGTGAGCCGGAGCAGCAGCGTCTCGATGCCGTGCGCGTCGATCTCCCAGTCCATGCCGGTGCGCGGGACGCCGAGGCGGCGGACCGATCGCACCTGGGGTGCGGGGGCCGAGGGGTCGTCGGCGACGGTCGCCGGCATGTAGTAGTTCAGGCCGTGCCAGTCGAGCGGCGCGGCGATCGTCGCCGAGTCGCCGCCGCGCTCGGGGAGGTCGACGCCGTACACCTCGCGCATGTCGGCCGGGAAGCCGCGGCCGTACACCGGGTCCAGCCACCAGCGGTTGACATGGCCGTCCTGCCGGCGGGCGGCCCGTACGTCCTCGTCGCGGTCGGTGGCGGCGTGCACCGTGGAGAGGTTGGTGACGAGGCCCACCTGCGCGGACGGGGCCACGGCGCGGATCGCTTCGGTGGCGAGGCCGTGGCCCAGGAGCAGGTGGTAGGAGGCGCGGACGGCGGCCGTCAGGTCGGTCAGGCCGGGGGCCATCCGGCCTTCCAGGTGGCCGATCCAGGCCGAGCACAGCGGTTCGTTGAGGGTGGCCCAGTGCGACACGCGGTCGCCGAGGCGTTCCGCCACGACGGAGGCGTACTCGGCGAAGGCCAGTGCGGTGTCCCGCTCGGGCCAGCCGCCGCGGTCCTGGAGGGTCTGCGGGAGATCCCAGTGGTAGAGGGTGACGAACGGCGTGATGCCCGCCGCCAGCAGGCCGTCGATCAACTCGTCGTAGAAGGCGAGGCCCTTGGGGTTCACCGGTCCGTTCCCGCCCGGCACCACCCGCGGCCATGCGATGGACAACCGGTACGCGTTCGTTCCCAGTCGACGCATCAGGCCGATGTCCTCGCGCCAGCGGTGGTAGTGGTCGCATGCGACATCGCCGTTGTCGTTGCCCGCGACCTTGCCGGGGGTGTGGGAGAAGGTGTCCCAGATCGACGGGGAGCGGCCGTCCTCCGCCACGGCGCCCTCGATCTGGTAGGCCGCGGTGGCCGTGCCCCACAGGAAGTCGGGCGGGAAGGCGGCGAGGTCGATGCGGTCGGACACGGAAGTCCCTTCGGGATCGGTGGAGTTGGTTTCCCGACGGCTCACTTGACGGCTCCCGCCGTGAGACCGGCGACGAGATAGCGCTGCAGCAGCAGGAAGCCGGCCACCACGGGCACGCTGACGACCAGCGAGGCGGCCATGATCTGGTTCCAGTAGACGTCGTTGAGGGTGGAGTAGCCCTGGAGGCCGACGGCGAGCGTGCGGGTGGTGTCGTTGGTCATGACGGAGGCGAAGAGCACCTCGCCCCAGGCGGTCATGAAGGCGTAGACGGCGACGGCGACGATGCCGGGGATCGCGGCCGGCACGACGATCCGCAGCAGCGCGCCCAGCGGTCCGCAGCCGTCCACCAGCGCAGCCTCGTCCAGATCGCGCGGCACCGAGTCGAAGTACCCGATCAGCATCCAGATGGAGAAGGGCAGCGAGAAGGTGAGGTACGTGAGGATGAGGCCGCCACGGGAGCCGAACAGGGCGATGCCGGTGGCGTTGCCGATGTTGACGTAGAGGAGGAACAGCGGGAGCAGGAAGAGGATGCCCGGGAACATCTGCGTGGACAGGACGGTGACCGTGAAAACGCGTTTGCCGCGGAAGTCGTAGCGGCTGACGGCGTAGGCGGCGAACACCGCGATCACCACCGAGCAGACGGTCGCCGTACCCGCCACGATCAGCGAGTTCGCGAAGTAGCGCGCCAGCGGGACCGTCGACCAGATGTCGATGTACGGGCGGATCGTCAGACCGCTGGGCAGCCAGCGGAACTTGTCCGTGACATCGGCGAGGGGCTTCAGCGAGCTGGAGACCATGACGTACACCGGCACCAGGACGAAGCCGGTGAGCAGGGTGAGGAAGATCCGCCGGGACCAGAGGAAGGAACTCGGCGGGGCCATCGGGGACTTGAACCTCTGGGTCTCAGACATCGGCCGTCCTCCGTCCACGCGAGGTGAGCGCCAGATACACGCCCGTCACCACCAGCAGGAAGAGCAGGAGCAGTACGGACATCGCGGAGCCGGTGCCGAAGTTCCAGGTGACGAAGGACGCCTGGTAGATGTGGACCGAGATGAGGTCCGCGGCCTCGGGCGCGGCCTTCCCGAACAGGACGTACGGCGTGTTGAAGTCGTTGAAGGTCCACAGGAAGAGAACCAGGACCAGGACCTGGTTCACGGGGCGCAGGGACGGCAGCGTGATGCGGCGGAGCTGCTGCCACATCCCGGCACCGTCCAGTGCGGCCGCCTCGTACAGCTCGCGCGGGATGTTCTGCAGTCCGGCCATGACGATCAGGAAGGCGAACGGCCAGCCCTTCCACACCGACACGGTCAGCAGCGCATAGAAGCTGTTGTCGCCGATCAGCCAGAAGGACGGCTTGTCGGTGAGGTGCAGCTGGTCGTGCAGGACGTGGTTCACCAGGCCGTTGTCGTGCTGGAACATGAACACCCAGGTGATCACCGCCGCGTACACCGGCAGGGCGTACGGCACCAGGAACAGCGCCCGCAGCAGACCGCGGCCGCGGAAGGTGTCCTGCATGAACACCGCGGCCGCCGTGCCGGTCAGCCAGCACAGGCCGACCGACAGCAGGGTGAAACCGACCGTGACGAAGAAGGAGTGCAGCAGTGCCTCGCCGACGGGGGCGTCGAAGTCCACCGACACCCTGTAGTTGCCGAGACCGGACCAGGGCGCTGTGCCCCAGTCGCGGATGTAGAACTGCGTGAGCTCCTTGAAGCTCATCACGATGCCGATGACCATCGGCACCAGGTGGACGAGGAGTTCGAGGATCAGGGCGGGCAGCAGGAGCAGGTACGGGAGGCCGATACCGCGGATCCGGCCGGGGCGGCGGCCACGCTGTTCGCGTGCCGCCGCCCCGGAGGGACTCCCGCTCACCGAGGGCTCCTTGAGGGCGGTGGTCGTCATCGGGCTCACTTCGTCGGCATCTGCTGCTGGGCCTTCTCGAGCGCCGCCTTCACCGAGTCGGCGGTCACCGCGCGCCCGGCCGCGGCATCCGCGAACAGGTCCTTGACGGCCGTACCGACCGCCGTCTCGAACTGCGACTCGTCGGCGACCTGCGGCAGCGCGGCGGCGCTCGTCGCGAGCGTCTGCTTGAGCACGGAGTTGGACGCGCTGTTGAACGCGGCATCGGACTGGGCGGTCTTCACGGGCGGGATCGAGCTGTACGCCGTGTTGAGGATCTTCTGCTCGGCGTCGCTGGTCATGAACTTCACGAACTTCGTGGCGCCGTCGAGGTTGTGGGTGTTCTTGAAGACGGCGAGGTTGATGCCCGCGACCATCGAGTTGACCTGGGTGCCGGTGCCGGGGGTGCCGGACTGCACGGGCACGGGCGCGATGCCGTACGCACTCTCGCTCATTCCCTGGGACTTGAGGTTGGCGGCGGCGGACTGCCATAGCAGCATGGCCTGCTTGCCCTTGGCGAAGTCGCTGACGGACTGGTTCTGCGCGTACTCGGCGTCGCCGGTCGGGATGACCTTGTCCTTGGCCATCAGGTCGACGTACTGCTTGACCGCGGCGACCACGCCGTCCCCCGTGAAGTCGGGTTTGCCGTCCGCGGTGAAGAAGTCGGCGCCGTGCTGCTTGGCGAAGACGAAGACGTGGTGGATGTTCTCCGAGAGGTTCGCGCCCTCGGCGCCGAGCGGCGACCTGCCCTTCGCCTTGATCTTCTTGCCGTCGGCGACCAGTTCGTCCCAGGTGGCCGGCGGCTTGGAGATGCCCGCGTCGGCGAAGATCTGCTTGTTGTAGTAGAGGGCGTAGGCCATCGAGTACAGCGGTACGGCCGCCGGGTCCTTGCCCTGCGCGCCGGTCGAGCCGAGTGCCGAGTCGACGAAGCGGTCCTTGCCGCCGATCTTCGCGAAGTTCTCGGCGTCCCAGGGCAGCAGGGCGCCGGTGGCCTGCAGGGAGGCGCTCCAGGTGTTGCCGATGTTGAGGACGTCGGGGCCCTGGCCGGAGGTGGTCGCGGTGAGGATCCGGTTCAAGAGGTCCGACCAGGGCACGACCTCCAGCTTCACCTTGATGCCCGTCTGCTTCTCGAACTTGTCGAGCTCGGGCCCCAGGACCTTCTTGTCCACGGCGATGCTCGCGCCCTGGTTGGAGGCCCAGTAGGTGAGCGTCTTCGGCGAGTCGTCGGACCCGCCGCCCGTCGACGAACCGCCCCCGCAGGCCGAGACGGCAAGGGCGAGTGACATGGTGACGGCGCCTACGGCCGCGGCTCGGATGCTGCGCATGGCTCCCGGTGTCCCTTCGGGGATTGCACTCATGACTTAATTTAGGACGTGAGTTAAACCTCAAGGGATGGCCGCGTCAAGGGGTGCGGCAACCCTTGTGGAACTCCGGTCACACCTCTTGACGCGCCCGTTCGGGCAGTTGAAGCATTCACCGGCGAGAGAGCGCTCCCAAACCCCACCTCGTTCACTTCCTGAACAGGAGAGCCGCCCCATGCCCCTGCCTGACTCCGGCCTGCCCGCCGTGGGCCGCAGAACCGTCCTCGGCGCGGCCGCCGCATCCGCCCCCGCGGTGCTCGGTCTGTCCGCCCGCGCGTCCGCCGCCCCGTCGCCGCCGGGGAAGCCGAAGCTCCTCCCCGGCGGCGGCGACCTCGGCCCGAACGTCCTGGTCTTCGACCCGTCCACCCCGGGCATCCAGGCCAAGCTGGACGAGGTGTTCGCGCAGCAGGAGTCGGCCCAGTTCGGTACCGGCCGCTACGCGCTGCTGTTCAAGCCGGGCACCTACAACGGCCTCAACGCCCAACTCGGCTTCTACACCTCGATCATGGGCCTGGGCCTCTCCCCCGACGACACCACCATCAACGGGGACGTCACGGTCGACGCGGGCTGGTTCAACGGCAACGCGACGCAGAACTTCTGGCGTTCGGCGGAGAACCTGGCCCTGGTCCCGGCGAACGGCACCAACCGGTGGGCGGTCGCACAGGCGGCCCCCTTCCGCCGTATGCACGTCCGCGGCGGCCTCAACCTCTCGCCCACCGGCTACGGCTGGGCGAGCGGCGGCTACATCGCGGACAGCCGTGTCGACGGCCAGGTCGGACCGTACTCGCAGCAGCAGTGGTACACCCGGGACAGCGCGATCGGCAGCTGGCTCAACGGTGTCTGGAACATGGTGTTCTCCGGCGTCGAGGGCGCCCCCGCGCAGAGCTTCCCGAACCCGCCGTACACCACGCTGGACACCACCCCGGTCTCCCGCGAGAAACCCTTCCTGTACGTCGACGGCGCCGCCGGCCTCCGTGTGTTCCTGCCGGAGAAGCGGACAGGCGCCCGCGGGGTCACCTGGGGCAACGGCACCCCGCGAGGCACCTCACTCCCGCTGTCGCAGTTCTACGTCGCCAGGCCGGGCGTCTCCGCGGCCACCCTCAACCAGGCGCTGAAGCAGGGCCTGCACCTGCTCCTCACACCGGGGGTCTACCACCTCGACCAGCCGATCCAGGTGAACCGCGCCAACACGGTCGTGCTGGGGCTGGGTTACGCAACTCTCGTACCGGACAACGGAGTCACCGCCCTGCGGGTGGCCGACGTGGACGGAGTACGCCTGGCGGGCCTCCTGATCGACGCCGGACCGGTCAACTCCCCCACCCTGCTGGAGGTCGGCCCGCGCGGCGCCTGGCGGGACCACTCCGCCAACCCGACCACCGTGCAGGACGTGTTCGTGCGCATCGGAGGCGCGGGCGCCGGAAAGGCCACCACCAGCATGGTCATCAACAATCGGCACACCATCGTCGACCACACCTGGGTCTGGCGCGCCGACCACGGCGACGGAGTCGGCTGGGACACCAACCGCGCCGACTACGGGATCGTCGTGAACGGCGACGACGTGCTGTGCACCGGCCTGTTCGTCGAGCACTTCAACAAGTACGACGTGCAGTGGTACGGCGAGCGGGGCCGCACGATCTTCTTCCAGAACGAGAAGGCCTACGACGCCCCGAACCAGGCCGCGATCCAGAACGGCTCGGTGAAGGGCTACGCGGCCTACAAGGTCGGCGACGGCGTCACCGCGCACGAGGGCTGGGGCCTGGGCAGCTACTGCTACTACAACGTCGACCCGACGATCGTGCAGCACAACGGCTTCACCGCCCCGAACCGGCCCGGTGTGCGCTTCCACGACCTGCTGGTGGTCTCCCTGGGCGGAAAGGGCCAGTACGAACACGTCATCAACGAAACGGGCACACCGACGTCGGGAACGTCGACGGTGCCGTCCACGGTGGTGTCGTACCCCTGACCGGGGGCGCCCGGGGCCCACGATCGCCACCGGCTTCGAGTTCCGTGGGACGGGCACGTGAAGGTACCGCGCGGCGCGACAACGACCGCACGGTCTCGTTCGCCGCCGCGATCGGTGCCCTGACGTCAGCCTCCGCGTACGCCAGGGCCCGTGGACGGGCCGTAAGCCGTGAGCCTGCGGGCAGTCGTGCCGCTTGGGGCGGCACGGGTGGGCGCAGGCGGCCCCCTGGCGCCAGGTCGCGCGATCTCCCGTCCGCCGCGGCAGCGACCGTACGCCCTCGTCACCGACGCGAACGGTGCCCCGACGCCCGGGCGCCGACCGCCCACGAGCAGTGCCGCATCCCGGCGCCAGGGCGACCCCGCCCGCGTACG
>NZ_JBIAUY010000006.1:22948-363826 GCF_042893475.1 Streptomyces sp. NPDC001604
GCGTACGCCAGGGCCCGTGGACGGGCCGTAAGCGTGAGCCTGCGGGCAGTCGTGCCGCTTGGGGCGGCACGGGTGGGCACAGGCGGCCCCCTGGCGCCAGGTCGCGCGATCTCCCGTCCGCCGCGGCAGCGACCGTACGCCCTCGTCACCCACGCGAACGGTGCCCCGACGCCCGGGCGCCGACCGCCCACGAGCAGTGCCGCATCCCGGCGCCAGGGCGACCCCGCCCGCGTACGCCAGGGCCCGTGGACGGGCCGTAAGCGTGAGCCTGCGGGCAGTCGTGCCGCTTGGGGCGGCACGGGTGGGCACAGGCGGCCCCCTGGCGCCGGGCCGCGCGATCTCCCGTCCGGCACGGCAGCGACCGTACGCGCTCGTCACCCACGCGAACGGTGCCCCGACGCCCGGGCGCCGACCGCCCACGGGCGGTGCCGCATCCCGCGTCAGGGCGGCCCCTGCCCACCTACGGCAGGGGCCGCCCCCTCGTTCACCGGGCCGGTGTCACCGTCGGTGCCGGTGCGTAGCCCGTGGGGCGGGTGGTGAAGGTGCCGCGGCCCTGTGTTCGGCTGCGCAAGCGGGTTGCGTAGCCGAAGAGTTCGGACAGGGGCACGGTGGCCGTCACGATCGCCGCGCCGCCGCGTGTGGTCGAGCCCGAGACGCGGCCGCGGCGGGCGGCCAGGTCGCCGAGGACGCCACCGACGGCGTCCTCGGGGACGGTGACCGTGACCTCGACGACCGGTTCCAGGAGGACCATCGTGCAGGCCCGAAGGGCCTCCCGCAGACCGAGCCTGCCCGCCGTGCGGAAGGCGGTCTCCGAGGAGTCCTTCACATGGGTCGCCCCGTCGGTGAGGGTCACTCGCAGTCCGGTCACCGGGTGACCGCCGAGCGGTCCCTCGGCAAGGGCGTCCCGGCAGCCGGCCTCGACCGCACGGACGTACTCCTGCGGCACCCGCCCGCCGACCACGGCCGAGCGGAACTCGAACCCGGCTTCCAAGGCCTCGACGTCGAGGACGACGTGGGCGAACTGGCCCGCTCCGCCGTCCTGTTTGACGTGCCGGAAGACCAGACCGGACACCCCGCGCCCGACCGTCTCGCGGTAACTCACCCTCGGACGGCCGACGTTGACCTCCACCCCGTGGGCGCGCCGGAGTTTCTCCGCCGCGACCTCCAGGTGCAGCTCACCCATCCCGGACAGCACCGTCTGGCCGGTCTCGGGGTCCGTCCGCACGACCAGCGAGGGGTCCTCCTCGGCCAGCCGTGCGAGCGCCGCCGCCAGCTTGTCGGCGTCGGTGGAGCTGCGGGCCTCGACGGCCACGGAGACCACCGGCTCGGCGACACCCGGAGGTTCGAGCACGATCGGCGCGCCGGGGGCGCACAGGGTCGAGCCGGCGCGGGCGGACTTCAGCCCGACCACGGCGACGATGTCCCCGGCGACCGCACGGTCCACCTGCGCATGCCGATCGGCCTGCACCCGCAGGATCCGCCCGATCCGCTCGGTGCGGCGCGCGCCCGCGTCCCACACGGCGTCTCCCTTCTCGATCGTTCCCGAATACACGCGTACGTACGTCAGCCGCCCCGTAGGGGTGGCGTTCACCTTGAACGCCAGCGCCGCGAACGGCGCCGCCGGATCGGCCGCCCGCTCCTGCTCCGTACCGTCGAACGTGCCTTGTACGGCGGGCACGTCGAGCGGCGAGGGCAGATACGCGACCACGGCGTCGAGCAGCGGTTCGATGCCGCGGTTGCGGTACGCCGAGCCGCACAGGACGACGACGCCCTCGCCGCTGCGGGTCAGCTCGCGCAGCGCAGCGGCAAGGGTCTCCGGCGCGAGGGCCCCGTCCAGACAGAACTCCTCCAGCGCACCGGCGTGCAGCTCGGCCACCGCCTCCTCCAGCAGCCGCCGACGCCGCGCCGCCTCGGCCAGCAGTTCCTCCGGCACCGGACCTTCCACGGCCGTGTCGGCGCCGTCGGCCCAGACCAGCGCCCGCATGCGGACGAGGTCCACGACACCGCGGAACCCGTCCTCCGCACCGATCGGCAACTGCACGACGAGCGGCGCCGGATGCAGCCGATCGCGGATCGATGCGACGGCCGCGTCGAGGTCGGCGCCCGCACGGTCCAGCTTGTTGACGAACGCGATCCTCGGCACACCGTGCCGGTCGGCCTGCCGCCACACGGACTCGCTCTGCGGCTCGACCCCGGCGACGGCGTCGAACACCGCGACCGCCCCGTCGAGCACCCGCAGCGAGCGCTCCACCTCGTCGGCGAAGTCCACATGCCCGGGGGTGTCGATGAGGTTGATCCGATGACCGTCCCAGGCGCAGCTGACCGCCGCGGCGAAGATGGTGATCCCACGATCGCGCTCCTGCGGATCGAAGTCGGTGACGGTGGTGCCGTCGTGGACCTCACCGCGCCGGTGCGTGGTCCCGGTGGCGTACAGGATCCGCTCGGTGACGGTGGTCTTGCCCGCGTCGACGTGGGCGAGGATGCCGAGGTTGCGGACGACGGCGAGGGAGTCGAGGTTGGTGCGCACGGCCCGTTGGCCTTTCTGGTGATCGCTGATCATCGGCGATGATCGGAACAGGGCAGCGCGATTCCCGGGCGAAACGGTCCCGGCGACGGGCGCCGGTGAATACGGCGGGCCGCGTCAGACGTTCGTCACGGGCATCCGGTACCGGCCGCGCAGCGGGCACCGGACGGACGAGGACACGAGGATCACCTCGAACTGCGAGCAGGGGACGACGACATCGGTGCAGTAGCGCACGGCCGTCCTCCTCACTCGTCCCGCGCGTCACGGCGACGCACGGTGCCTGGCGAGTGTAGGGAACGCGGAGCGGGCGGGGCACCGGATTTTTCCGGCGGCACGCAGCAGGTGAACTCTCCCGGAACGGACGGAACTTATCCTCCGCGCCACGAGTTTCCACGGTGCTGTAGATCTCTTACGACACCGAACACATGGAGTTCTCATGGCCCTGTGGGACCGCATCAAGGAATCCGCGTCGACGATGCAGACCCAGCTCGTGGCGAAGAAGAACGACCTGAAGAGCGGAGCGTTCCGCGACGCCAGCATGGCGATGTGCGCCCTGGTCGCCGCCGCGGACGGCACCATCGACCCGGCCGAGCGGCAGCGCGTGGCCCAGTTGATCGCCACCAACGAGGTCCTGCAGAACTTCCCCGCCGACGATCTGCGCCGCCGCTTCGAGGAGAACCTGAACAAGCTGACGACGGACTTCGCCTTCGGCAAGGTCAGCGTGCTGCAGGAGATCGCCAAGGCGAAGAAGAAGCCCGCGGAGGCCAGGGCCGTCATCCAGATCGGCATCGTCATCGGGGGCGCCGACGGCGACTTCGACAAGACGGAGCAGGCCGTGGTGCGGGAGGCCTGCTTCACTCTCGACCTGCCGCCGCACGAGTTCGACCTCTGATCCGGCGTCTGCCTGAGCTGCGGCGCAGCTCACCTCTGCGGGTGGTTTACGTCGCGCAGAACCGGTGAGGCGCGTGGGATGTCCCACCCCCAGGCCACAGCCGTAACTCAGGCAAGACACGCATCAGAAAGCGCCGGCTCCCCACGCGGGGTGCAGCAAGGGCGGGTGAAGCAGCGCGACGCCTATTTCGACAATGCGAAGTATCTGGCGATCGTGCTGGTGGCGATGGGCCACGCGTGGGAGCCGCTGCGGGACGGCAGCCGGACCGTCACCGCGCTGTACGACCTCGTCTACGCCTTTCACATGCCGGCGTTCATCGTGATCTCCGGCTACTTCTCCCGCGGTTTCGACGCGAGCCCGGCGAAGATCAGACGACTTGTGACCGGCATCGCCGTTCCGTATGTCGTCTTCGAGACGGCGTACACGCTTTTCACTCGCTGGACCGACGGCGTCCCGGACCGGCCGATCACCCTCCTGGACCCCTTGTATCTGACGTGGTTCCTGGTGGCGCTGTTCATCTGGCGGCTGACGACCCCGCTCTGGCAGAAGCTGCGCCGACCGCTGCCGGTGGCACTCGTCGTCGCGATGCTGGCGACCGTCTCCCCGTCGATCGGCAACGACCTCGATCTGCAGCGGGTGCTGCAGTTCCTGCCGTACTTCGTGGTCGGTCTGTGCCTGCGGCCGGAACACTTCCGGCTGGTACGCCGCTGGAAGGTGCGCGTCCTGGCCGTGCCGGTGTTCATCTGTGCGCTCGCCGCTTCGTACTGGGCGGTGCCGCGGATGACCGGCGCCTGGTTCTTCCACCGCGACAGCGCCCAGGAGCTGGGCGCGCCCGCCTGGTACGGGCCGGTGATGACACTGGCCACGTTCGGCTGCTCGATGGTCCTGGTCGCCTGCTTCCTGGCCTGGGTGCCGGGTCGCCGCCTGTGGTTCACCGCACTGGGCGCGGGCACGCTGTACGGCTACCTGCTGCACGGCTTCATCGCCCAGGGGTCGAAGTTCTGGGGCTGGTACTCCCCCGCCTGGATCCACGGTCCGCTCGGCGAGATCACCGTCACGCTCGTCGCCGCCGCGATCGTGACCGTGCTGTGCACACCGCCCGTCCGGCGGGTCTTCCGCTTCGCGGTGGAGCCGACCATGGAGTGGGCGTTCCGACGGGACACGGCCGGGGTCGTGCCGGGCCGCGGCGCGCAGGGGGGAGCGGGTCAGTGAGGTGACCGCGGTTGCCTGCGGGCCTTTGTCTGTCTGTGAGCAGGAAGATCCCGAGGGGAGGATGCCTGACAGAACGTCACTCACTCTGCCGAGTGCCGCCACTTGGCTTTGCAGGACCATGACGATCACGGCCGGATCAGCGGTTGTCAGAAGTGCCCTGGCCACCGAAAACCTGATTCCGGCCGATTAGCTATATTTTACGAATGGCCACGGTCGGCTCCCACCGTGGAGCGACGCTCGGGCAACTCCCTTCGGTCGGGCCCGCTTCCGTCCCGGCGCCGACGCTGTCCGGGCGACGTCCGGCCGACCCCGGAGCGGCTTGCCCCCCTTGCCTTCGGGTACAGCGGTTGAATGAGGATTATCTCTGCAGCGTCCGAAACCCAGTGAAAGCGATGTGTTCGTGACCCGTCTCGACGGCCCAGGCGACGACCGTGTGGAGAGGTCGGGCGACGGCCCGGACGCCGTCGCGTCGGAGATCGCCGACGCTGTGGAGAGTCTCACCAACCTGTGGTCGCTGGCTGCTCAGGAGGCGGCCGTGCGCCTGTCCCTGCACCAGCTTCGGGCGCTGCGGACGCTGGAGACGACACCAGGCCTGAACCTCACCACGCTGGCCGAGCGCCTTGACATAGGGCTTCCCACGGCCAGCCGGCTGTGCGACCGGCTGGAGGCGGCGGGGATGCTGGAGCGAACTCTGCACCCGCAGAAGCGCCGCGAGGTCCGGCTGAGCCTGACCATACAGGGACGCCGAGTGCTGGAGGATGTGGCGTCGCGCCGGGCGGACGTACTGACGCTCGCGTTGGCGGCCATGGAACCGGCGGAGCGGTCGGCTCTCAGCCGCGGCATGAGAGCCTTCCTCGCCGCTCGGGGCGAGGTGCCGCCCACTCCGAAGGAGCAGCCTGGCGAGCGGTGACGGGACCGGCTCAGTGGGGCTCTGTGCAGCGGGTTCTGGCGGGTCGCGCGACCAGCGCACATGACCGGCGCGGCAGGACGCAGGACCGCTGCGGCCGGGGATCGGCGTCAATCCATGTGTGTCCCCCTCGCCCGCCCTGGACTCACGAACGGAGCGGTACGGCACAGCAGGAGGCAGACGTCGTCGTCGCGTTCGGACTCGTGAACCAGGGGTTTGAGGAGGGACTCGGAGCACACGTCCAGGTCTTCGAGGTCGGGTTCGTGCAGTGCTGCCAGGGTCTCGGAGAGCAACTCGATGCCGGCGTCTATGCCCTGAGTACGCCTCTCGATCAGACCGTCGGTGTAGAGCACCAGAGTGGAACCCGCTTCGATCTCGGTCGTGTGGTCCGTGTACTCGAACGGGATCGGCACACCCAGCATGACCCCCGGCCTGTCGTCCAGGACACGCACGGCCCCGCCCGGAGCACGAAGCACGGCCGGCGGGTGGCCGGCGGCGGCCCAGGTCACCTGGAGGTCGTCGGGCCTGAAGCGCGCGATCATGGCGGTGGCGTAGAGGTTGGGCTGCTGGTGGCAGAGCATGCGGTGCAGCCGTGTGAGGATCTGGGCGGGGCTGGTCTCCTCGATCGCGTACGCGCGCAGTGCCGTGCGCAGCTGGCCCATGATGACGGCGGCGCGCAGTCCGTGTCCGGTGACGTCTCCTATGACGGTCAGCAGGCTGCCGTCGGGTTGGAAGAAGGCGTCGTACCAGTCGCCGCCGATGTTGAGGCCGCGGGTGGCGGGCAGGTACCGGGCGGCCAGGTGCAGGCCCTCGGCGGCGGGGAGTTCGGTGAGCTGGGCGCGCTGGAGTTCCTCGGCGGTGTCCCGGTGCTGCTCGTAGCGCAGGGCGTTGTCCAGGCCGATGGCGACACGGCGAGCCAGTTCGAACAGCATGAGGCTGGTGTCGGCGTCGAAACGGTCTCCGGGTGCCGCGAGCGTCAGGACACCGAGGGATCGCCGCACGGTGAGGGGGATGCACAGCAGAGGACGATCCGGCGACAGAGCAGAGGGCGGAAGGTCGTCGGTGCCGGGCAGGTCACCGGGGTGCGGCCCGGCGTGCTGCGGGCGGTCGGTGCGGGCTGCGGCCACTGCGGCGGCAGAGCGGTGGCTCTTTCCGGCTGCCGGCTCCTCCTTGTCGAAGAGCCAGACGTCGACCTCGCTCGCGTACTCCGGAATGAGCAGTTCGGGCAGACGGCGCACGATGGTTTCGTGATCGAGCGACGCGGTGACGACCGCGCTGGCGTTGGCGAGGAAGGTCAGCAGGCGTCGCGCCTTCTCGGCCTCGCCGCGCGCGGCCCGTTCCGCGTCGAGCAGTTGCTGTTGGGTCAGTGCGGCGGCGTCCAGTTCGGCGTGCAGGGCCAGCACACCCTGGTTGGTCTGGTGCAGTTCCTCACGGTGGAGACGGAGCAGGTTCTCCGACTCGTCCAGCCTCTGCAGAACCTCCGCCGTCTCCTCGTCCGCCGCCAGTAGCGCTTCGGCCAACGCGGTGTCGTCCCGCTGCGCCGGGAGGGCCGCCCCCTGTGCCCGCGGGCCGGGGCAGGACAGGGCGAGGTGCCATGACGAGGCATCTTCCGGGGAGAGCGTGACCGACCGTACGACAGCCTGTACGTCCACGCCCCCGTCCGGGCCTGGTTCCTGGACGGCAAGGGAGAGTTCTGCGCCGCCATGCCCGAGCGACTGCCGCAACTGTGCGGTGAGCGCGGTGAGGAACCGCGCCCTTTCGACCTCGGGCGCGCCCAGGGAGGCTGCGAGGTGTGCCACGAAGGCCCGGGCTCGGGCGGCCTCCGTGACTGTGGTGATCTTCCGGACGTCAGGCGAGGTCATGGTGTCGGTCCACGGGGTCAGAGGCCAGGACGGCCACGCTGGTGTCGTCGCGCACCGGGCTGGCAGCGCTGCTGGCATCACGCAGGAAGGTGGCCGCGACCACCGCCGGGTCATGGGTGAAGAGGTCGGCGTCGTCGGACGGCACCCATCGGCTGGGCAACCCGTCACTGTGCATGACGAGCAGGTTCCCAGGCCGCCAGGGCAGGCGACGTACGGGCACGGTCGCCGGAAACTGGGCGCCGACGATTCCCGGGTGGGAGATCAAGTGGTTCCAGGAGGCGCCGGCATGCAGGCGGGCACCGATGTTGCCGACGCCGGCGAACGCCAGTTCCCCGCTGTCGGTGTCGACTTGTGCCACGGCGACCGCGGCGCCTCGGGTGGGCCGGAGCGCCGGGTGCATGCGGCGCAGGATTTCCTCCGGTGGCAGGTGTGCCGAGCGGTGCAGCTCGGCAACGGCGGCGCCGGACGCGTGCGCCGCTCTGGCGCCGTGGCCGAGGCCGTCGGCGAGCATCAGGGTCAGGCGGCTGCCCGACCGGGCGAAGCTCCAGGCGTCTCCCGAGTGCTCGGCCCGGTCGAGCGGGACGTTGATCCCTCCGGCCCTAGGACCCGGCGCGCGCCGTTCCCGACGCCTTGCGGGCTCCTGGTCGAAACGGGCGACCGCGACGGTACCGCGGGGGGTGCTGTGTATGTCGAATTCGCTGGATATGCGCAGACAGGTACCCAGGCCGGCGCCCAGCGACGCCTCTCTGGTGGTGTACCCGTCCCGCATGGCCGCGGTGATGTCCTGGATGCCTGGGCCGTAGTCGATGGCTGTCACCTGCACCCCGGAGGTGGGTGTGACGCCGGGCTGGTCGACGAGGTCGATCAGTACGCGGCCGCCGTCGGCGTGCTTGACCAGGTTGGTGGCCAGCTCGGTGGCGACCAGGGCGGCGACCGCGGTGCGGTGAGGGCCGAGACGTGCCTGTGTGCTGGCCGCCTCGACGGCCACCCGGACGTCCCGTACCCGGGTGGAGTCGTGCACCGGGATGTCCCAGACCCTCGCCATCACACCCCCGGCCGGGCCGCGGGTACGCCCGGGGTCCAGGAGGCGACGGTGACAGTCGTGCCGCGACCGGGTTCGGTGTCGATCGCGAACTCGTCGACGAGGCGCTTGGCACCGCTGAGACCGAGTCCCAGACCACCACCACTGGTGTATCCGTCGGTCATGGCCAGCTCGACGTCGCGGATGCCGGGCCCCCTGTCGACGAAGGAGAGCCGCAGCCCCCGAGCCATACCTGCGGTCAAGGGCACGATTTCCACGTGCCCGCCGCCTCCGTGGACCAGGGTGTTGCGGGCCAGCTCGCTGGCGGCGGTGACCAGCTTCGTCTGCTGCACCAGTCCGAAGCCGAGGTCGGCCGCGCTCTGGCGTACCTGCTGGCGGACCCACGCGAGGTCCACATCCGAGCGGATCGGCAGTCTGGTTTCGACGGCGGGGTCGGAGGCCGGCATCACGTCGCCCTCTCGTGTCCGTCAGAGGCGCTCGGTGTGGGCGTCCGGGCGAGGAGTTCCAGTGCCCGGTCGATGTCGAGCGCGGTGGTCAGCCCAGGCAGGGTGAGGCCCAGCTCGACCAGAGTGATCGCCACGGCCGGCCGCATGCCGACAAGGACCGTGCGGGCCGCCAGCAAGCCGGCGCTCGCCGCGATCTCGGCAAGGATCCGTCCCAGGAAAGAGTCGACGGTCTCCACACCGGAGATGTCGATGATCACACCGTTCGCCCCGCTGTCGGCGATGCGACGGCTGATGTCCTGCTGGAGTTGCTCGGCCGTGCCGTCGTGCAGCTCCCCCTGAAGGGTGACCAGCAGAGTCTTGCCCATCGCCAGGACCGGCACCACGGTCGGGTGGCCCGGGAAGGGGGCGGTCACCGCATGCTCGCACGGGGAGACACTTCGATGCCCAGCCGGCTGAGGGCGTAGGCCAGGGCGTCGGCGAGTGAGGCGCGGGTGAGGACCGAGCCGAGATCGATGCCGAGTTGCACGATGGTCTGTGCGATGGCCGGACGGATGCCGGAGACGATGCACTCGGCGCCCATCAGCCGTGCCGCGGCCACCGTCTTCATCAGGTGCTGAGCGACGAGGGAGTCGACCGTGGGTACACCGGTGATGTCGAGGATCGCGTACCGGGCACGCTGGTCCACGATGCCCTCCAGCAGGGACTCCATGACGACCTGGCTGCGGGCGCTGTCCAGCGTACCGATGAGCGGTACGGCGACGACGCCCTCCCACAGACTGATGACCGGCGTGGCGACTTCGAGCAGTTGCTGCCGCTGCCGCGCGATCAGCTCCTCGCCCGAGCTCAGCGCCGCCTGCATCACCACCAGCCGCAGAGTACCCATCAGGACGGTCAACGCCAGCAGGCCCTCGGCCGCCTCGGGCGAGGAGGGATCGGAGAACTCAGCCCTCAGCAGCTCGGCGACCGGCTCCCGCAGGGCGGCCACCTCGTCCGCGATCCGAGCCGGGCTGGAACCCGCCCGGGCCCGTGTACCGGACATGCCTCCCAGCTGGTCGCGCACGCTGTCGAAGCCTGGCGAGGCGATGTCCTCCAGGCGTCCGGACGAGGCGACGTCGGACAGCGCGTCCACGACGGCTTTACACGCGTCGACCGCTTCTTCCCGCGATACGGTGAACACAGTCCGGAAGAGCGGCGCATCGGCCCAGCGCTGAGCGATCTGCTCTCGGCGGCGCTCCAGGAAAGTTCCCAGTCGGCGCGCCGACAACTCGACCGCCTCTTGCTCCGACACCTTCATCGTCTCCTCCGTACAGGGTCATCGATCGACCACATCCGAGACGCAATTATTGCCTCATGGCAAACGTTAGCGTCGCCGGTCTGTTGCAAACAACACGGGATCGCCACACCGATACGGGCGCCTGGGCGATTCCCGACTTCGGTCAGATTCCGTGCCAGTCGAGGCAGACGACGAGTGCGTCGTCATCGGCAACCGAACGACCGCGGTGACCGGTCAATTCCCGGAGAATCGCGCGCGGGACCTCGGCAGCCGGCAGCAACCGGGTGGACTGGATGGCCCGGGCGAGCGCGGCATCGCCGTACTCCTCGCCCTCGGGATCGGCGACCGCGTACACCCCGTCACTGACGAAGACGAGCCGGTCACCGGCCTCCACCCGGAACTCCTGGACCACGTAGTCGGTCTCTTCGAACATGCCCAGCGGGAGCTGCGCCTCGAAGGTGACGCGTTCCACCGCACCGCCACGCAGGCGCAGCAGGCGCGGTGAGCCCGCGTCCACCACCGCGGCGCGGCCCGTGGTGAGGTCGAAGTCGAACATCAGCACCGACAGGTAGCAGCGGCCCCGGTAGTGGGCGTACACCGCCTGGTCGGCCAGGGCGGCCTGGTCGTCGATGGGGAGCCCGGCGCGCCGGGCGTTGCGCAGGGCGTTGATTGCCAGGTTCGTCAGCAGGGAGGCCTCTATCCCCTGGCCCATGCCGTTGGTGACGTACAGCATCAGGTGGTCGGCCGTGGCGGACCAGTCGAAGTTGTCACCGAAGATCCCGTACGCCGGCTCCAACTGCGCGGCCAGGTCGTACTCCGGGCGGGAGCAGGAGCGCCCTGGAAGCAGTTGCCACTGCATCTCGGCGGCCAGCGTGAGCCGGTCCTTGCGCCGGGCCTGGAGGTAGATGTCGGTGTCCCGCTCCGCGACGACCACCTCGTGGCCGAGCACCTCCGCGATGTCGGAGAGCTCACCGAGCAGGTCCTGGACCCCGCTGTCGGGCGACAGGGTCACGGACAGCACACCCAGCCGGTCCCCGCGCACACTGACGGGAAGGTGCACCCGGACGCGGCCGTCGTGATCTGATTCGACGACCGGCTCCTGGGCACCGAAAGCACGGCCCGCCACGCTGTTGTGCACGGACACCGGCTTCACGGCCTGCGGCGGCACCGCCACCGGCTGAAGCACCGACAGGCCGTAGTCGGCCATCAGGAGGTCGACCGACTCCGCCGCGTACTGCTCGATCAGCACACGACGGACGGCGTCGAGCAACTCGTGGGGTGCCGCTGCGCGCAAAGCCCGCTCAGCGATCACATATCTGTTCACGGTGGTAAACACACCAATCCTTCGGCGACACTTACGGGCCTCGCTCGCGACGAGGCCGCTCGATAGCCGCGTCAAGCCGTCCGAACCATCTGTTGCCCCTACGGGCACCTAGTACGCTGGCGACCGTCCCAGTGCCTGCGAGAGTGTGACAGTGGCCGCCTTCCGCCCCCGCCGGAAACCCGGCGAGATCGCCCGAGTGACCGCGACGGCTGGAGAGTTGCTGGAAGTCCTGTGGGGCCGAGCGTCCACCGCGCCGGCGTCGGCGTCGCAGATGCGGGTGCTGCTGACCCTGGAGCACCAGGACGGCATCAACCTGCGCACGCTGTGTGACGCACTCGCCTCCACGCCCCCCGCCACCAGCCGGCTCTGCGACCGGCTGGTCGCAGCCGGCTTCGTCGAGCGTGTGATCAGCCAGGCCGACCGGCGCGAGGTCCGGTTGCACCTCAGCAACCGGGGTCGCACCTTCCTCGACGAGCTGCGCGCGCGCAGGGAACACGAGCTGCAGGCGGTGCTGCAGCTCATGCCCGTCGGCAAACGAGCGGCGCTACTGGAGGGGTTGGAGGCGTTCTGCGACGCGGCGGCACTGCAGATACACGTGAACGGGGAACAGCCCGGGAACCGCACGGCCTGAACGCCGGGTGGTGCGACCGAACTCCCCGGCACCCCGGGGCTTCGGTGGCCAGCACGCGGAGCGGTCTCCGCCCACCGGAACATTCCACATCCTTCCCCCAGCGGTACGACACGGCTACTTTGTTGTCCTTGGGTCATTGTTGTCAAATGGCAATGAACGTCTTGAGGGCCTTCAGGACTTCGGATACCCCCGGACCGCCATCGGTCGACTGTGGGCCTTACCTCGACGTAGAACGCGTCTGATCTCAGCGCTTCCGGGTAAGCGGGCCGAAGTGCCATTGAGAACGAACCCCTGAAGCTCGTCCCACTGGCTCGTCAAAGGGCCTCCGCTCCGCCTGAGGGAGGTCCGGTTCTGCGTGGTTGATGTGAGGCGTTTTCCGAGGATGCGCGGTGTGGGCCGCGTGGGAGAGTGAAGAGTGCGGGCGTTGATCTCGGGCTCGGCCCGGTGGCTGTTCTTCGCGGTGGTGACGTGCGGCGCCATCGTCCTGGTGGTTCTCTCGCTGCTCGTCACCGCGTGGTGCTGGGTGCCGGCCGCGGTGCTGCTGGTGCTGACGGCGGTCGGCGTGAGCGATCTGCTGCAGCGTCGGCACTCCGTGCTCCGCAACTACCCGATCCTCGGACACATGCGGTTTCTGCTGGAAGCGGTACGGCCAGAACTCCAGCAGTACTTCATCGAGCGCAATTTCGACGGCCGGCCCTACGACCGTGACGTGCGCTCCATTGTCTACGAGCGGGCCAAGGGAACGGACGCGGAAGAGCCGTTCGGTACGGACCGCGATGTGGAAGCCGTCGGGTACGAGTACCTGGTTCCGTCGATGGCGCCGAAACCGGTCGCCGATCGTCCCCCGAGGGCGCGGGTCGGCGGGCCCGGCTGTACCCAGCCCTACGACATGGCGCTGTTGAACGTGTCGGCCATGAGCTTCGGCGCCCTGTCCACCCGCGCGATCCTGGCGTTGAACGAGGGCGCCGCACGCGGAGGGTTCGCCCACGACACCGGCGAGGGCGGCCTGTCGGAACACCACCTCGGGCCCGGCGGGGACCTCATCTGGGAGATCGGCACCGGGTACTTCGGCTGCCGTACGAAAGACGGCGACTTCTCCGAGGAGGAGTTCGCGGACAAGGCCGCCCACCCCCAGGTCAAGTGCGTCTCGCTGAAGCTCTCCCAGGGCGCCAAGCCCGGCATCGGCGGAGTCCTGCCCGGCGGCAAGGTCGACGCCGAGATCGCCCGCGTCCGCGAGGTGCCGCAGGGACGGACGGTGATCTCACCGCCGTACCACCGCGTCTTCAACACCCCGCGGGAACTGGTGCAGTTCCTCGCCCGCATGAGAGAGCTGGCCGGCGGCAAGCCCACCGGGTTCAAACTCTGCCTGACATCCCGGATGCAGTTCCTGGCGGTGTGCAAGGCGATGCTGGCCGAGGACGTCACCCCGGACTTCATCGTGGTGGACGGCGCCGAGGGCGGTACGGGCGCGGCGCCCTTGGAGTTCGCCGACCACCTCGGCACCCCGCTGACCGAGGGCCTGACCACTGTGCATGCCGCCCTGGTCGGTACCGGTCTGCGGGACCGTACAAAGATCGGAGCGAGCGGCAAGGTGGCCACGGGCACCGACATCGTCAAGCGCCTCGTCCAGGGCGCGGACTACACCAACGCCGCCCGCGCCATGATGTTCGCACTCGGCTGCATCCAGGCCCAGCGCTGTCACACCAACACCTGCCCGACCGGAGTGACCACGCAGGATCCGCGCCGGGCCCGCGCCCTGGACGTCGCCGACAAGGCCGAGCGGGTGCGCCGCTTCCAGGAGGCGACGGTGCGCAGCGCCCAGCAGATCATGGCCGCCATGGGCGTCACCGACCCCACGGAGCTCCGCCCGACCATGCTGCGACGGCGCGTGAACCCGACCACCGTCCTGCCCGGTGACCAGTTGTACGACCTGCTCGAGCCGGGCCAGTTGCTCGCGGAACCGCCGCCGAACTGGGCCGCGGACTGGGCCGCGGCCGACCCCGACCACTTCGCCGTCTAGCCCGACAAAGGATGGCGGCTTCGCCATCGCAAGGAGCGCGGGCTGAGGGGGAATCGCGCCCGGCAGCGGACCGGTGAGGCAGTAGTGAGGATGCCCGGTCGTTCCCGCGGGAAGTAGACGATCATGGATGGAACCGACGGTCGCAAGCGAGAGTGGTGGGCGGCGCTGTGCCGCACACCGCTGGCGGTCTGGAACGATGACGTCACCGACTGGGCCGCCGCTCTGACCTACTACGCCGTCCTCGCCCTGTTCCCCGTCCTGCTGGTGATTCTCTCGGTTCTGGGGCTGACCATGCCCGCTACGACGCCTGAGGTGATCGACCGGGTGACAGGGGTCGTCCCGCTCACCTCCCGCGGGCTGCTGCGCGGTGCTCTTCTGCAGATGGCCGAACAGTCGTCCGCGGCATGGGTGCTGGTCTCCTTCGGCGTCGCGGGGGCGTTGTGGTCGGGCTGCAGCTATCTGAGTGTCTTCCGCAGGGCCCTGCACGCGATCCACCACGCCGACGCACGCCGGCCGGCATGGCGCACCGCCCCGCGGATCGTCATCACCGCGATCGTACTGATCAGCCTCCTCCTCACCACGACTCTCGCGCTGTTGGTGAGCGGGAGCCTGGCCAGGCGTCTGGGCCGGGCGTTCGACCTGGGCACCGTGCCCCAGACCGCGTGGGACGCGCTGCGCTGGCCCGCTCTGGCCGCGGTGGCGGTCGCCCTGGTCCTGGTGCTCTACCGGTCAGGGCCCGCTCCCTCGAGGCGGGTGCGGAAAATGGCGCCGGGCGGTGGGCTGGCGATCGCGCTGCTGCTGACCATCTCTTACGGCTTCACCCTCTACGCCTCGCACGTGAGCACTTACCACCGTCTGTACGGTTCGCTGGCGGGCGTGGTGGTCTTCCTCATCTGGCTGTGGCTGTCCAACCTGGCGCTCTTGATCGGCGCCCAGTTCAACGTGGAGCTGGCGAAACCCGCCCCGCATCGGTCTCACGCCCTGCTTCCGACCGAGCAGGTCGAGCCCCGCCACTCGAGCACCGCACCTCCGCCGCGCTCAGCCCCCGGAGCCGCCCACGAGGCCGGAAGGCCCCAGAAACGACGAAATACCGGCGAGTAACCTGACTCGGCCGGTAATTCGTCAACGTTCCGGGACGATCTCGTGAACGTCCCTCATCACTGGTGGTGTCCGAGGGGGGACTTGAACCCCCACGCCCGATAAAGGGCACTAGCACCTCAAGCTAGCGCGTCTGCCATTCCGCCACCCGGACCAGGTGTCTGCCGCCTGGCCGGGGGTGTTCCCCGCGGCGACATGAACAACAATACCAAGCTTTCGGAGTGCCCTTCACCTGCATATCCGCCCCTCGGGCACCGGCTCCGGACGGCCAGTCCCGGGCGGCGGGAAACGTCACCGGGTGTGATGGCACGACTACGGCTGTCGGCCGGATCCACCTCGGGCGCTTCACGTGAGTGGCTGGATCCCGTCGCTGGCCGCGAAGTCCGCCGCCACCGCCCGCACCTTGCGGCGCTGCTTGCGGGAGAGGGCCACGAGCATCTCGAAGGCGGTGGCCTCGTCGCAGCCGCGGCGGGCCATGAGCATGCCCTTGGCGCGCTCGATCAGGGCGCGCCCCTCCAGGGCCTCTCTGAGCTGGCGGTTTTCGAGTCTGAGCGCCTCCACGTCGTCGATCAGGGCGAGCGCCGCGCGCATTGCGTCCATGAGGGTGGCCGCATGGTCCCGGTCCTCTCGGGGCGAGGGACCCGGTGGTCCGTCGTAAGACATGCGGGTCATGCTTGTCGCGGAATCACAGGTTCAGCAGGGGGTCTGTGAAGAAGGCGGTGACTTTCACCTCCGCGTAATCAAGGCGTGGGTCTGACTGCGTTTGACCGTGACGAACGGGGCCGCAGTGCACGCATGAGACGCAATGCGATCGAACCAAGTAAACAGCAGGATAATTACCGGCGGATACAGGCCAAACGCCCAGCGAACACGTCAACTCCGCTGCTAACCTCTGGCATCCGCTCCTGACCGTGGAGCCCGGTGCGCGTTCGCCGTTGCACTGCGCACCTCTGGTACGTCCCGCACCTCCCCGCGCCGCGTCGAGACCGTACGCCCGCGAGGGTCACCGCTCATTCCTCCGCCCGTGTTCACGGGCGGTCGTCGGTGTCCGTCGCGCCGCTCGGCCGACGGCACGCGTTCTGGGGGACTCCATGGCGCACATGATCGATTCCCTTTCGGCTGCCCATGACGGGGTGCCGGCAGGTGTCCGGGAACTCGGCGGCGGAGGCGACGGCGACGCTGCCACGCCCCGGCTGACCGTCCTGATACCCACCCGCAATGAGCAGGAGAGCGTTCCGCTCCTGCTCGACCGGCTCGGGCCTGCGCTCGCCCCGCTCGGAGCCGAGATCCTCTTCGTGGACGACAGCGATGACGCGACCGTCCAGGAGATCGCCGCCCTCGCGCCGGACTGTCCCTTCCCGGTCCGCGCCCTGCACCGGCCCTCCGGCCTGCGCACCGGCGGTCTGTCAGGGGCCGTGGTGGCCGGGATCCGGGCCGCGCGCGGCGCCTGGGTGCTGGTCATGGACGCGGATCTGCAGCATCCGCCGCAGGCCGCCGCACTGCTGGCCAGGACCGCGATGCGGGAGGGCGTCGACATCGCCGTCGGCACCCGGTACGCCGGGACCGGCCAGTCCGACGGGCTCGCGGGCGCGGGCCGGCAGGCCACCTCGTCCTCCGCGACCCGCCTGGTCAAAGCTGCCTTCCCACGCCGGCTGGCCACCGTCAGCGACCCGCTCAGCGGGCTGTTCGCGTTCCGCCGGGACGCGATCGACACCGAGCAGCTGCGGCCGGTCGGCTTCAAGATCTTGCTGGAGATCCTGGTTCGGCATCCGGCCGCCCGGGTCGCCGAGGTGGCGTACACCTTCGCACCCCGCGAGGCGGGCCGGTCCAAGGCGTCCATCAAGGAGGGGCTGGCCTTCGTACGGCATGTCGTGCGGCTGCGCCGCTCAGTGGCCGGCGGGCAGCGGCAGCTGATGCGGATGCTCGCGTTCGGACTGGTGGGCCTGTCCGGGGTCGCGGTCAACACGGCCGCCCTCTGGCTGTTCTTCGACGCGCTCGGGGTGCACCACCTGGTGGGGGCGGCGCTCGCGACCCAGTTCTCGACGGCCTGGAACTTCCTCCTCACCGACGCCGCCGTCTACCGGAACGGACAGCGCAAGGGCAGCCGGCCCGGGCGGGCCGGCCGCTTCTTCGCGATGAACAACCTGCTGCTGATCGCCCGGCTCCCGCTGCTGCAGTGGCTCGTCGTCGCCGGTGTGGGTGTCCTCACGGCCAACGCGCTCACCCTCGTCCTGCTCTTCGTCCTACGGTTCCTGATCAGTGACCGCATGATCTACAGCGGCGGCGAGAAGAAGGTCCGGCGGCGCGATCCGGTGAAGATGCTCGTCGATGCCGATGCTCCGACCGCGCCGGTGAGCAGGAAGCGGTCCGTGTACCTGCCCTACCGCTACGACGTCGCCGGGACCGTCACCATCGGCTCCCAGATCCGGCTGCCCGAGCTGGAGTTCTTCCGGGCGCAGTGGATCCCGGACGCGGACGTCGACATCGCCGTGCGCGTCGGGGACGTCGGGCGGCGCAGGCCGCGCGGGCGGGCGGCACTGACCGAGGACCACAGCGACACGGCGGCTCTGCGCTACGAGGAGCATCTGGGCCGCTTCGGCGCGAACTTCCGGGTGCGGCTGGGTCCGCCGATCACGGTGGAGGTGGGCCCGCTGCTGGCCCGTTCGCCGCACGTCGTCTACACGAACGTCGTCGAGGCGCTGCTGCGTTTCGTGCTGATCTCCCGTGGGCGGATGCTGCTGCACTCCGCGTGCGTGGAGCTCGACGGGCGCGGGGTGATGCTGTCGGCGTTGACCGACACCGGCAAGACCGCGACCATCCTCAGGCTGCTGCGCGAGCACGGCGGGCGGTTCCTGTCGGACGACATGACGGTCGTGGACGCGAGCGGGCGGGCCGTGTGCTTCCCGAAGCCGCTCACCATCAGCGCGCACACGCTGCGGGCCGTGCAGGCCGAGGACCTGACGAAGAAGGAGTGGCGCCGGCTGAATCTGCAGTCGCGGCTGCACTCCAAGGGCGGTCGTTCGATCGCGCTGATGCTGTCCCGCTTCAACCTGCCGATCATGGGCATCAACGCGCTCACGCAGATCCTGGTGCCGCCGCCGAAGTACAGCGTCGACCGGCTGGTGCCCTGCCGGCTGGGGTCGAGCACCGAGGTGCGGGACCTGTTCGTCATCGAGCGCGGTGCGCCCGACCTGTACGACCTCGACGGCGACGTGGCGCTGGAGCGGATGCTGGTCAACACCGAGGACGCGTACGGCTTCCCGCCCTACCGCTATCTCGCGCCGGCGCTGCGCATCGACGGTCTCGACCATGCCGAACTGCGCGCCCGCGAGCGGGAGATCCTCGCCGGGTTCCTGTCCGGCGTCCGTACCCGGGTGCTGGCCTCGGACTGCTTCGGCTGGGCGGACGAGATACCGCGGCTGCTGGCGGGCGAGGAGCACCGGCTGACGGTGAGTGCCTCCGCCGAGGCCTGGCCGCGGTGGGGACTGCAAGCCGGCTCGGCCGCATGACCGACCGGTTCGTGCTCCCCCGGGGAGCATCCCGCACCGCCCCGGCGCCGGCCCCCTCCGGCGCCGGGGTGCGGGCTGCGGCGCCCCTGACCGCCGTACTGCTGCTGGCGGCCTTCCTGCGGCTGTGGCAGCTCACCGCGGCCGGGTTCAACAGCGACGAGGCGGTGTACACGGGTACGGCGGCCTCGCTCGCGGGGGACGATCGACTCGGTTCGCTCTTCCCGGTGTTCCGGGCGCATCCGGTGCTGTTCCAGTCGCTGGTGTCGCTGGCGCTGCGCGTCCACGAGAGCGACTGGGCGGCGCGCGCGGTGCCGGCGCTGCTGGGTGTGGCGACGGTGGCGGTGACGTACGGGCTGGGGCGGCGGCTGTACGGGCGGCGGGCCGCGCTGGTCGGGGCGCTGCTGCTGGCGGTGATGCCGTACCACGTGGTGGTCAGCCGCCAGGTGCTGCTGGACGCGCCGATGACGCTGTGCGCGACCAGTGCCCTGTACTGCGTGGTGCGGTACGCCGAATCGCCGTCCCCGCGCTGGCTGCTGGCGGCCGGCGGGATGCTCGGGTTCACGGTGCTGGCGAAGGAGACGTCGGTCGTCTTCCTGGGTTCGCTGTACGCGTTCTTCGCGTTGACCCCGGCCGTGCGCACCCGCTGGCGGCATCTGCTGCCCGCGCTGGGCGTGATCGGGGTGGTGGCGGTGGCCCATCCGCTGTCCCAGCTGCTCGCCGGGCACGCGCGAGCGGGCGGCAACTATCTGCTGTGGCAGATGTTCCGCCGCGCCAATCACCCCTATTCCTTCTACGGCCGTGAAGTTCCGTGGGCGCTCGGCCCGTTGGTGGTCGTGGCGGCCCTGGCGGGGCTGGTCACGCTGCGGTTCGAGAACACCTGGCGGGAGCGGCTGCTGGTGTGCTGGGTCGTGGTGCCCGCGCTGTTCTTCACGGTGTGGCCGGTGAAGGGCTTCCAGTATCTGCTGCCCGTGGCACCGGTGTTCGCGGTGCTGGCCGGGCGGACGCTGACCTCGTTCCCGCGGGTGGTGCGCCTGCAGCGGATCGCGGCGGCCGCGGCGATCTGGCTGGTCGTGGTGTCTCTGGCGGTGCCCTGCTGGATGCGGATCCAGCCGCAGACGAGCACCCGCTTCCTGGCCGGGACCGGCGGACTGCCCGGCGGCCGGGAGGCGGGGCTGTGGGTGCGCGAGCACGCGCCGGAGGGCTCGCGGCTGCTGGCCATCGGTCCGTCCATGGCCAACGTGGTGCAGTACTACGGCTTCTGTCCGGTCTCCGCGCTCTCCGTCTCGCCCGACCCGGCCCGCCGCAATCCCAGCTACCGGGCGGTCCCGAACCCGGACCGGGCACTCAGGGACGGCGACTTCCAGTACCTGGTGTGGGACGCGTACACGGCCCGCCGTACGCAATTCTTCACCGCCAAGTTGCAGGGGCTGGTGGGGCGTTATCACGGGACGGTGGTGTTCACGGCGCGCAACGGGGACGGGGTGAAGGTGGTCGTGATCTACCGGGTGAGGGTGTCATGAGGGTGCTGCTGGTGGCACTGCTCCTGCTGCTGACGGGCAGCGGGACGGCGGCATCAACTTCCCGCTCGGACACGCCCGTTCAGCACTTCGTCTATCTCATGCAGGGTGACCGCACCTTCGACCACTACTTCGGCACATACCCGGGAGCCGACGGCCTGCCCGCGGGGGCCGGTCAGCCGCGCGATCCGGCGCATTCGCGGGCGGGCACGGTGGAGCCCTACCCGCTGCACGGCTCACCGCCCCTGTCCCCCGGCGCCGGGCCGCGCCTGGTGCGGCAGCAGTACGACGGCGGGCGGATGGACGGCTTCTTCGGCGCTTTCGCGCGGCAGGGCCGGGACGGCCGCGTGGCCATGGGGTATTACGACCGCCGTGACCTGCCCTTCTACTGGAACGCAGCCGACCGCTACGAACTCTTCGACCACTTCTTCGCGTCCTCGCTCGACGGCACCCGCGCCAACCGCGCCCACTGGGTTGCGGGTACACCGGACCTGACCGGGCCCACCGTCTTCGACCGGCTCGAAGAGGCAGGCGTGAGCTGGAAGTTCTACGTCCAGAACTACGACCCGAAGCAGACCTACCGTTCCCGCGACGACCTGACCACCCAGACCGTCCGCGTCCCGCTCCTGGACATCCCGCGTTTCGTCGACAACAGGCGGCTGAGCGCGCACATTGTCGATCTCGGCGAGTACTACCGGGACCTGGACCGCGGGACACTGCCCGCGGTGGCGTTCGTCGCGTCCTCGGGTGCGGGCGAGCGCTCGGCGCGCTCCGTGCCGGCCGGACAGCGGCTCGTGCGGGAGCTCACCGCCCAGCTGATGGTCAGTCAGTACTGGTCGTCTTCGGCACTGTTGTGGTCCTACGACGGTTCCGGGGGCTGGTACGACCATGTGAAGCCGCCGGCCGGTCGGGGGCTGCGGGTGCCGGCGCTGCTGGTCAGCCCGTATGTGACGCGGGGGAAGGTGCAGCACGGGCAGTTCGAGGCCGCGAGCGCGCTGCGGTTCGTGGTGGACAACTGGCGGCTGCGGCCGCTGGGAGGCCGCACCACGCAGGCGCGGAGTCTCGCCGACGCCTTCGACTTCTCGGCGGCGCCGCGGCGGGCCGAGCTGATTCCGGCGGGGTTGCGGGAGGCGGCGCTTCCGGTGGCGCGGCGGCCTTCGCCGGTGCCCGTGTACGCGGTGTACGGCGTCGCGTCGTTGCTGGTGGCGGGGTTGCTGTGGGGGGCGGTGCGGCCGAAGTGGCGTATGTCATGAGGTGGTTGGTGCTGGCCGGGGTGGTGCTGGTGGGGCTGGCGCCGAGTTCTGCGGTGGCCGTCACGATGGTCACCGTCACCGTGCGGACGACCCCACAGCTCGCCGGCGTGCCGTTCACCTTCGACGGACGGACGGCGGTCACCGGGCCGGACGGGGTGGTGAACTTCACCGGTGCGCACGACTTCGCGGGGCACAGGCTGGCCGTCGACGACCGCGGACTGGCCTCGGAAGGACGGCAGTTCACGTTCTCCCGGTGGGCCGGACAGCGCGATCCCGACCAGGCGTTCCGGCGCACGGTGCGGGGGCTGCCGCTGCGGCGGGACTACACGGTGACGGCGGCGTTCACGGCCCGCTTCCGGGTGACGGTGCGCTGCGTCGACCAGGAGGGTCGCGCCGTACCCCGCGGGCGGGTGCCGTATGTGACCGTGCGCAGCGACACCGGGCACACCCAGCGACTGCCGGTGGGACAACCGGTCTGGCTGGACGGGCTGTTGCCCGTGTACCGCAAGAGCGTGCTGACCTCACGGAAGGTCGGATACGCCCTGCTGTCCGCAAACGCGTACGGCACGAACACGGTGGACGCCGGGCGGCAGCGGTTCCAACCGGCGTCGCATCAGGAGGCCGTCTTCACCACGCCGTTCCACGATCTGACCGTCTCGGCGCGGGACGCCGTCTTCGGGTCGTCGGCCGGGCGGGCGGCGCGGGTCACGCTGCCGGACGGGTCGGTGCGCGAGGTGACGTTCGGTGCAGGACAGGAAGCAACGCTGCGGGATCTGCCGCACGGGCAGTACGAGGTGGAGGTGACCGGCGGCCAGGGGCTGCGGGCCGTGCAGCAGGTCCGGCTGTCGCGCACGCAGAGCATGCAGCTGAGGGTGGTCAGCCGGGCCGATCTGGCGCTGGCGGCGGGCACAGTGGGTGTGCTGGCAGCCGTATTACTGCTGGCCGGGCGGTGGATGCGGCGACGCCTGGGTGGTGAGCACGGATGAGAAGACCGGGGCTGCTCGCCGTGCTGGTACTGGTCCTGGCGGGGCTGTTCCCGGCGTCCGCGAGCTCGGCCGGGGGGCGTCGGGTGCCGCTGCTGGCGTACTACTACCAGTGGTTCGAGCCGGCGTCGTGGCAGCGGGCGAAGACCGACTACCCGCGTCTGGGCCACTACTCCAGCGACGACGCCTCCGTGATCCGCACGCATGTCGACTGGGCGAAGTCCGCGGGCATCGACGGTTTCGTGGTGAGCTGGAAGTCCTCGGCCGTCAACGACCGACGGCTGCGGCTGCTGCTGGACGTGGCGCGGGCGCGTGACTTCAAGGTGGCGGTCATCTATCAGGGGCTCGACTTCCGCCGCCGGCCGCTCGCGACGGACCGGGTCGCCGCCGACTTCCGTCTGCTGTACGGGCGTTACGCCCACGACCCGGCCTTCTTCCGTCTCGACGGCAAGCCGCTGACGGTGTTCAGTGGCACCTGGCAGTACTCGACCGCGGACATCGCGCGCATCACCGGGCCGGTGCGGAAGGGGATGCTGGTGCTCGGCACCGAGAAGAGCCCGCAGGGCATCCGCAGGCTGGCGCACGTCACCGACGGGGACGCCTACTACTGGTCGTCGGTCAACCCGGACACGAACGACCGGCACGCGACCAAGTTGCGCGAGATGGCCGCCGTCGCACACGCGGCGCACGGTTACTGGATGGCGCCGTTCGCCCCCGGCTTCGACGCCCGTCTGGTGGGCGGCACGAAGTCGGTGCCACGGGACAGCGGCCGGACGCTGCGCACCGAGTACGCGGCCGCCCTGGCCTCGGGCCCGGATCTGCTCGGACTGATCAGCTGGAACGAGTTCAGCGAGAACTCGCACGTGGAGCCGTCGGTCCGGCACGGCACGAAATCGCTGGACGTGCTGCGCGAGTTGCGAGGCGTTCCGTCGTCGGACTCGCCGTCGGCGCCCTCCTCCCCAGCCGCCCGTCGCGACCCGCTCGGCTACTGGCCGGGCGTGCTGCGGATCACCGGCTGCGCGGTGCTGCTGGTGGGCGCCGTCGCGGCACTGGCACGGCTGCGCGGGATCAGAATGAGAAAGGAAGAAGGTACATGACCAGAAGACTCTCTTCCCGGCACCGCAGACTCTGCCTGAGCCACGCTCGCAGCGCCGTGTTCGCCCTCGTCCTGGGGGCGGGTACGGCGCTGTCGTTCGCTCCGGCGGCACACGCCGACCTTCCGGGCGCCGACGCGCAGTTGACACGCGCCCCCTATCTCTCCGACGCCACGACGACGTCCGTCCAGGTGAGCTGGGCGACCACCACACAGAGCCGCGGCTCGGTCCGCTACGGCCCGCTGGGCGACTGCGCGGCGAGCACGGCCACTTCGCCCACCCTGGGCAGCCCGATAACCGTCGGCTCGACGCGGGAGTACGTCAACTCGGTGACGGTGACGGGCCTGACCGCGAGCACCACCTACTGCTACCGCGTCTACACCGCATCCGGCACCGACCTGCTGGGCACCCTGCCGACCCCGAGCCTCACGACCCCCGACTCCGCGGGCTCCACGACGTCGTTCACCTTCGATGTCCTCGGCGACACCGGTGAGACCACGAACTCCGGCGTCGACGACGGCTCGCTGAATGTGAACCAGGCGAACGTGATGAGCCAGATCGCCGCGAGCGGCGCCCGGTTCGTCGTCCAGACCGGCGACAACACGCATCCGGGCACCTCGCAGACCCAGTACGGTGACCTCAAGCAGACAGGCGTGGACGTCAGTTCGTGGTTCGGTCCGTCGTACTGGACGCAGCCGGGCATGCGCATCCCGCTCATCGGCACCGTCGGCAACCACAGCATGACCAACACCTATCTGCAGGTGTGGAAGCAGTCGGCGCTGGCGGCGGCCTCCGGCGGGGTGTGGGCGCCGGCCGACTATCCGTCGTACCTGGGCTCAAATCCGATCACCTATCCGACGGCGTACTACGCCTTCACCACCGGCGGCGTCCGCTTCTATCTGCTCGACACGGCGTGGGGGAACTCCAACACCGGTGCCGCCACGGGTGGTTCGTGCGGCTCACACTGCGCGATCTACGAGCAGGACGCGCACGCCCACTGGCAGGACGGATCCGCCGAGTACGCATGGCTGAAGGCCGACCTCACCGCCCATCCCGGCGTGCCGAAGTTCGCCTTCTTCCACTTCCCGCTGCGCTCCGACAGTGCGAGCGAGCCGAGCGACACCTTCCTCGCGGGCGTCGAGCAGACCCTGCTGGACGGCGGCGTGGACCTGGTCTTCAACGGCCACTCCCACCTCTATCAGCGCAACACCGCGGGGTCGGGCCGGATCGCGTCGTATGTCACCGGTGGCGGCGGAGCCGATGTGCACTCCGTCGGGGAGAACGGCTGCTCGGCCACCGACGCCTACGGCATCGGCTGGTCCTACGGCCGCAACCGGGGTTCGGCCTGTGGTGCCGCGTCGGTGCCCACGGACGATGCGCAGGTGTACCACTTCCTGAAGGTGACCGTGAACGGCACCTCGGTGACGGTGGCGCCGACGAACTCGCTCGGTCAGACCTTCGACGTGCAGACGTACACGGTCACTCCTTGAGGCTTTCGTGCGTCGGCAGGAGCTGATCCCCGGGTGGCGCCCTCGGAACGAGGACGCCACCCGGCCCTCTGTCACGGCATGAGGTGGTAGTCCGGGAAGTTCCCCGGCAGCCGTTCTCCCGCCGGGCCCTGGGTCACGGCGCGCACCAGTAGCTCGCCGCCGACGAAGGCGCCGCGCCAGGACGCGCCGAAGCCGCCGAACAGCTCGTCGCGGTCGCCGCGGGAGCGCGGCTTGCCGTGGCCGACCTTGAACGCCCGGATCTGCGGGGCCAGCCGGTCGAAGGTCGCCCGGTCGTCCGTGGACAGCGTGGCCACCAGCGCACCGTTGGACGCGTTCATCGCTGCCAGCAGCTCCGCCTCCGTGTCGACCAGGACGATGCTGTCGACCGGCCCGAACGGTTCCGCGTGGTGCAGGGGCGAGGACGGCGGCGGGTTGAGCAGCGTCACCGGATGGACGTATGCCGAGGTGTCCTGGCCGGGCAGGAACCGGCCGTCGGCCTCGCTGCTGCGGTGCAGCGGGACCGCTCCCCGGTCGATGGCCTCGGCGACCTGGTCGCGCAGCTCCTTGGCCTTGGCCGCGTTGATGACCGGCCCGAAGTCCAGCTGCGGGTACGGGTCGTCGCCCTGCTCGACCGCCAGCGGGTGTCCCACCTTCAGCGTGCGCACCGCCGGGAGGTAGGCCGCCAGGAACTCGTCGAACAGCTGCCGCTGGACGACGAAGCGCGGGTACGCCGTGCAGCGCTGCTTGCCGTAGTCGAAGAGCTTCGGGATCACCGCGGTGAGCGCGTCCCAGTCCGAGTGGTTCCAGATGCCCCAGGTGTTGAGTCCTTCCTGTTCGAGTACATGGCGCTTGCCGAGGTCGGCGACGGCCGTGGCGACTGCCGCTCCGGTGTCCCGGCCGCCGACGAAGGAGACGCAGCCGATCTCGGGTGCCCGTACCAGCGCCTCGGACAGCTCGCCCCCGCTGCCGCTGACGAGGGTGGCGGGAATCCCCTCACGCGCGGCGAGTGCACAGGCCAGGGTCAGACAGGCGAGGCCGCCGTCGGTCGGGGTCTTGGCGATCACCGCGTTGCCTGCCAGTGCCTGGACCAGCATGGCGTGAACGAGCACGCTCATCGGATAGTTCCAGCTCGCGATGTTGGACACCGGGCCGTCCAGCGGGGTGCGCCCGTCGAGCATGGTGTCGATGCCGTCGACGTACCAGCGCACGCCGTCGATGGCCCGGTCGACGTCCGCCTGCGCGAGCCGCCAGGGCTTGCCGATCTCCCACACCAGGAGCAGGGCGAGCAGTTCGCGGTGCTCGGTGAGGGCGTCGAGGGTGGCCGCGACGCGGGCACGGCGCTCGTCGAGGGGGACGTGCCGCCAGGCACGGTGCTGGTCGAGCGAGGCGCGCACGGCCTGGTGTGCGGTCTCGCGGTCGAGGCGGGGCGGGCCGGCGATGGGGCTGCCGTCGACGGGGCTGGTGGCGGGCAGGGCCCGGCCGTCGGCCTGCCAGGCGGCGTTCCAGAGGTTCAGGACGCGGTCGTCCCGGAAGGCCTCCGGGGCGACGGACAGGCAGCGCTGCCAGGCGTCGGCCCAGGACGTGCCTGATTTGAGGGTGAGGGTGGTTGCCATAGGGGTTTCTCCGCTCTCGGTGCACAGTCGGGGGCGGGGGGTGCATGGCTCGTCGCGCGCCGGCTCGCACTGCCGTGCGCGGACGTCGTACGAAGGACGCCGTGACGCGCGCGGTGGCGCGTCACAGTCGCCTCACATCAACTATGAGCGGCCGCGCGCCCGCGTTCGAGACATGCGAGCACAAGTTTCGCCGTCTCGGTCGGTGTGCTTCCCACACACACCCCGGCCGCCTCCAGGGCCTCCTTCTTCGCCTGTGCGGTGCCGGAGGAGCCGGACACGATCGCGCCGGCGTGCCCCATCGTCTTGCCCTCGGGGGCGGTGAAACCGGCGATGTAGCCGACGACGGGCTTGGTGACGTGCTCGCGGACGTATGCGGCGGCGCGTTCTTCGGCGTCGCCGCCGATCTCGCCGATGAGGACGATCAGTTCGGTGTCGGAGTCGTCCTGGAAGGCGGCCAGGCAGTCGATGTGCGTGGTGCCGACGACCGGGTCGCCGCCGATGCCGACACATGTCGAGAAGCCGATGTCGCGGAGTTCGTACATGAGTTGGTAGGTGAGCGTGCCGGACTTGGACACCAGGCCGATGCGGCCCGGCTTGGTGATGTCGGACGGGATGATGCCCGCGTTGGACTGTCCGGGGGTGATCAGGCCCGGGCAGTTGGGGCCGATGACGCGTGTGCCCTTCGCCTTGGCGTGGGCGTGGAAGGCGACGGAGTCGTGGACGGGGATGCCCTCGGTGATGACGACCGCGAGGCCGATGCCGGCGTCGGCGGCCTCGACGACGGCCGCCTTCGCGAAGGCGGGCGGCACGAAGACGACGGTGACGTCGGCGCCGGTCGCATGGATGCCCTCGGCGACCGATCCGAAGACGGGGACGCCGCGGTCGTCGAAGTCGACGGTGCGGCCCGCCTTGCGCGGGTTGACGCCGCCGACGACGTTCGTGCCGGCCGCGAGCATGCGCCGGGTGTGCTTCATGCCCTCGCCGCCGGTCATGCCCTGGACGAGGACCTTGCTCTCCTTGGTGAGGTAGATGGCCATGTCGGGCTCCTTCAGCCGCTGGTGGCGAGTTGGGCTGCACGGCCGGCGGCGCCGTCCATGGTGGTGGCCTGCTGGACCAGGGGATGCGCGCGCTCGTCGAGGATGGCGCGTCCGCGGGCGGCGTTGTTGCCGTCGAGCCGCACGACCAGCGGCTTGGTCAACTGCACGCTGTCCAGGGCCTGCACGATGCCGTCGGCGACCGCGTCACAGGCGGTGATCCCGCCGAAGACGTTGACGAAGACCGACTTGACGGCCGGGTCGGACAGGATGAGCGAGAGCCCGTCGGCCATGATCTGGGCGGAGGCTCCGCCGCCGATGTCGAGGAAGTTGGCGGGTCGGGCGCCGCAGCCCGCGACGACGTCGAGGGTCGACATGACCAGGCCCGCGCCGTTGCCGATGATGCCGACCTCGCCGTCCAGTTTGACGTAGTTGAGGCCCTTGGCGGCGGCCGCCGTCTCCAGGGGGTCGTCGTGCTCCACGTGCTCCGCGCCCCAACGCGCCTGCCGGAAACGGGCGTTGTCGTCGAGGGTGACCTTGCCGTCGAGCGCGAGGATCTGTCCCTGCGCGGTCCGCACGAGCGGGTTGACCTCGACGAGGAGGGCGTCCTCGCGGACCAGGACCTCCCACAGCCGTACGAGGACGTCGACCGTCTGCGCGGGCAGTCCGGCCGCCTCGGCCATCTCGTTCGCCTTCGCCGAGGTGACGCCCTCGGCCGGGTCGATGTGGACACGGGCCACCGCCTCGGGTCGGCTTGCGGCGACCTCCTCGATCTCCATGCCTCCCTCGGCGGAGGCGATGGCGAGGAAGCGGCCCGCCGCGCGGTCGAGCACATAGGAGACGTAGAACTCGGTCTCGATGTCCACGGGTTGGGCCAGCATCACCTTGCGGACCGTGTGGCCCTTGATGTCCATACCGAGGATCTGCCGGGCGGTGAGCTCCGCGGCGGCTGGGTCCGCGGCGAGCTTCACACCGCCCGCCTTGCCGCGCCCGCCTGCCTTGACCTGAGCTTTCACTACTACGCGCCCACCGAGTGCGCGGGCGATCTCACGGGCCTTCTTGGGAGAATCGGTGACCTCGGCCCTCGGCACCGGGATGCCGTGTTCTTCGAAGAGTTCCCTTGCCTGGTGCTCGTACAGGTCCATTCCGGCTCCTGACTCAAAAGTGCCGCACGCCCCCTGGACACCACCCACCGGATGCGGGATAACAAGGTTCATACAGTATTCGTCGACTGTATGCAATGTACCGCGAGAGCAGTTCGAACCCCCTACGAAGGGACAGGACTTCGCCATGCCCGACGACACCCAGGACGTGATTTCCGGTGGTCATCTCGTTGCCAAGGCACTCAAGGCCGAGGGGGTCGACCGCATCTACACGTTGTGCGGCGGCCACATCATCGACATCTACGACGGCTGCGTAGACGAGGGCATAGAGGTCGTCGACGTCCGCCATGAGCAGGTCGCCGCCCATGCCGCCGACGGTTACGCCCGCCTCACCGGCAAACCCGGCTGCGCCGTCGTCACCGCGGGCCCGGGCACGACGGACGCCGTCACCGGTGTCGCCAACGCCTTCCGCGCGGAGTCCCCGATGCTGCTGATCGGCGGCCAGGGGGCCCTCAGCCAGCACAAGATGGGGTCCCTTCAGGACCTGCCGCACGTCGACATGATGACGCCGATCACCAAGTTCGCGGCGGCCGTACCGGACACCGCGCGCGCCGCGGACATGGTGTCGATGGCGTTCCGCGAGTGCTACCACGGCGCGCCGGGCCCCTCCTTCCTGGAGATCCCGCGCGACGTGCTGGACGCCAAGGTGCCGGTGAGCAAGGCACGCGTGCCGAAGGCGGGCGCCTACCGCGCCTCGACGCGCTCGGCCGGGGATCCCGAGGCGATCGAGAAGCTCGCGGACCTGCTGGTGCACGCCGAGAAGCCGGCCATCCTGCTGGGCAGCCAGGTGTGGACGACCCGCGGCACCGAGGCGGCCGTCGAGCTCGTACGGACCCTCAACATCCCCGCCTACATGAACGGGGCGGGTCGCGGCACCCTCCCGCCCGGCGACCCGCACCACTACCAGCTGTCGCGCCGGTACGCCTTCTCCAACGCCGACGTCATCGTGATCGTGGGCACACCCTTCGACTTCCGCATGGGCTACGGCAAGCGGCTGTCCCCCGAGGCGACGGTCGTCCAGATCGATCTCGACTACCGGACCGTCGGCAAGAACCGCGACATCGACCTCGGCATCGTCGGCGACGCCGGGCTGGTGCTGAAGTCGGTGACCGAGGCGGCCTCGGGACGCCTCAACGGCGGCGCCGCCAAGCGCAAGGAGTGGCTCGACGAACTGCGTGCCGCCGAGCAGACAGCCCTGGAGAAGCGGCTGCCGAGCCTGAAGTCGGACGCCTCACCGATCCACCCGTACCGCCTGGTCAGCGAGATCAACGACTTCCTCACCGAGGACTCGATCTACATCGGCGACGGCGGCGACATCGTCACCTTCTCCGGACAGGTCGTCCAGCCCAAGTCACCCGGGCACTGGATGGACCCGGGCCCGCTCGGCACCCTCGGCGTCGGCATCCCCTTCGTCCTCGCGGCCAAGCAGGCACGGCCCGACAAGGAGGTCGTCGCCCTCTTCGGCGACGGCGCCTTCTCCCTCACCGGCTGGGACTTCGAGACCCTGGTCCGCTACGACCTGCCGTTCGTCGGCATCGTCGGCAACAACTCCTCGATGAACCAGATCCGTTACGGCCAGAAGGCCAAGTACGGCGAGGAGCGGGAGCGGGTCGGCAACACCCTCGGCGACGTCCACTACGACAAGTTCGCGCAGATGCTGGGCGGTCACGGCGAGGAGGTCCGCGACCCAGCCGACATCGGCCCGGCGCTGCGGCGTGCCCGTGAGTCGGGCAAACCGTCGCTGATCAACGTCTGGGTCGACCCGGACGCGTACGCCCCCGGAACCATGAACCAGACGATGTACAAGTGAGGTGAACGCCCGTGACCCGCAAGGCACTTGAGGGCATCCGCGTCCTCGACATGACCCACGTCCAGTCCGGGCCCTCCGCCACCCAGCTGCTCGCCTGGCTCGGGGCGGACGTGGTCAAGCTGGAGGCGCCGACCGGTGACATCACGCGGGGGCAGCTGCGCGACCTCCCGGACGTCGACTCCCTCTACTTCACGATGCTCAACTGCAACAAGCGGAGCATCACCCTGAACACCAAGACCGAGCGCGGCAAGGAGATCCTCACCGAGCTGATCCGGCGCTCCGACGTCATGGTCGAGAACTTCGGACCGGGCGCGGTCGACCGTATGGGCTTCACCTGGGACCGCATCCAGGAGATCAATCCGCGGATCGTCTATGCCTCCATCAAGGGGTTCGGGGACGGCCCGTACACCAACTTCAAGGCGTACGAGGTCGTCGCGCAGGCCATGGGCGGGTCGATGTCGACCACCGGTTTCGAGGACGGGCCGCCGCTGGCGACGGGGGCCCAGATCGGGGACTCGGGGACGGGCGTCCACGCCGTGGCGGGGATACTCGCGGCGCTGTTCCAGCGGGAGCACACCGGGCGCGGTCAGCGGGTGAACGTGGCCATGCAGCATGCTGTGCTCAACCTCTGCCGGGTGAAGCTGCGCGATCAGCAGCGCCTGGCCCACGGCCCGCTCGCTGAATATCCCAACGACGACTTCGGCACGGAGGTTCCCCGGTCCGGAAACGCGTCCGGCGGCGGTCAGCCCGGCTGGGCGGTCAAGTGCGCGCCGGGCGGCCCCAACGACTACGTGTACGTCATCGTTCAGCCCGTCGGCTGGAAGCCGCTCAGCGAGCTCATCGGCCGGCCGGAGCTGGCCGATGACCCCGAGTGGGCGACTCCCCAGGCTCGGCTGCCCAAGCTCAACAAGATGTTCCAGCTGATCGAGGAGTGGTCCTCCACGCTTCCCAAGTGGGAGGTGCTGGAGCGGCTCAACGCCCACAACATCCCGTGCGGTCCGATCCTGTCCACCAAGGAGATCATCGAGGACGACTCGCTGATCGCCAACGAGATGGTCGTCACCGTCCCGCACCCCGAGCGCGGCGAGTTCACGACCGTGGGCAGCCCGCTGAAGCTCTCCGACTCCCCCGTCGAGGTGACCGGTTCACCCCTGCTCGGCGAGCACAACGAAGAGGTCTACATCGGCGAACTCGGCCTCGGCGACGAGGAACTGCGCCTGCTCAAGTCGAACGGAGTGATCTGACGTGATGGCCGAAGACCGGGAGCTGAGGGTGCGGTCGCTCCTCGACACTGTGCGGGCCGAGGGGCGCACCGCGCTCACCGCACCCGAGGGCAAGGTGATCGCCGACGCATACGGGATCGCCGTACCCGGCGAGGAACTGGCGACCGATGTCGAGGAGGCCGTCTCGTACGCCGCGCGCTTCGGCGGGCCCGTGGTGATGAAGATCGTCTCGCCGGACATCCTGCACAAGACCGACGCCGGCGGTGTGATCGTCGGCGTCGAGGGCGCCGCGGACGTCCGGGCCGCGTTCCACAAGATCATCGAGAACGCGCGCGCCTACGACGCGTCCGCGCGCATCGAGGGCGTGCAGGTGCAGGAACTGCTCCCGCGGGGGCAGGAGGTCATCGTCGGCGCGGTGACCGACCCGACGTTCGGGAAGGTCGTCGCCTTCGGGCTCGGCGGGGTGCTCGTCGAGGTCCTCAAGGACGTCACGTTCCGGCTGGCGCCGGTGAGCGCCGACGAGGCGCTGTCCATGCTGGACTCGATCCGCTCGGCGGAGATCCTGCACGGGGTGCGCGGGCAGGCGGGCGTGGACCGGTGGGCGATCGCCGAGCAGATCCGCCGGGTGTCCCAACTGGTCGCGGACTTCCCGGAGATCGCGGAGGTCGACCTCAACCCGGTGATCGCCACCCCGGAGGGCGCGGTCGCCGCGGACATCCGCGTCATCCTCGCCGAGTCGGTGCCTAAGCCTCGGCGCACGTACACGCGCGAGGAGATCCTCACGTCCATGCGCCGTCTGATGCAGCCCTCGTCGGTCGCCGTGATCGGTGCCTCGGGCGAGCAGGGCAAGATCGGCAATTCGGTGATGCGCAACCTCATCGACGGCGGCTTCGCCGGAGAGATCCATCCGGTGAACCCCAAGGCCGATGACATTCTGGGCCGCAAGGCGTACAAGAGTGTCACGGACGTTCCCGGTGAGGTGGATGTGGCGGTCTTCGCGATCCCCGCCAAGTTCGTGGCCTCGGCCCTGGAGGAGGTGGGCCGCAAGAAGATCCCGAACGCCGTGCTGATCCCCTCCGGGTTCGCGGAGACCGGCGAGCACGAGCTCCAGGAGGAGATCGTCGCGATCGCCGAACGGCACGGCGTGCGCCTCCTCGGGCCGAACATCTACGGCTACTACTCGACGTGGCAGGACCTGTGCGCCACGTTCTGCACGCCGTACGACGTCAAGGGCGGTGTCGCGCTGACCTCGCAGTCCGGTGGCATCGGGATGGCCATCCTGGGCTTCGCGCGCACCACGAAGACGGGTGTGTCGGCGATCGTGGGCCTGGGCAACAAGTCGGACCTGGACGAGGACGACCTGCTGACCTGGTTCGGCGAGGACCCGCACACCGAGAGCATCGCGATGCACCTGGAGGACCTCAAGGACGGCCGCGCCTTCGTGGAGGCCGCACGGGCGACCGTGCCGAAGAAGCCGGTCGTGGTGCTCAAGGCGGGCCGTACGGCGGCGGGCGCAAAGGCGGCCGGTTCGCACACCGGGGCGCTGGCGGGCGACGACGCCGTGTACGACGACATCCTCCGGCAGGCGGGTGTCATCAGGGCGCCCGGGCTGAACGACATGCTGGAGTACGCGCGCGCGTTGCCGGTGCTTCCCGCCCCCAAGGGCGACAACGTCGTGATCATCACCGGGGCCGGCGGCAGCGGTGTGCTGCTGTCCGACGCGGTGACCGACAACGGCCTGTCCCTGATGGAGATCCCGCCGGACCTGGACGAGGCCTTCCGTAAGTTCATCCCGCCCTTCGGGGCCGCGGGCAACCCGGTCGACATCACCGGGGGCGAGCCGCCGTCGACGTACGAGGCGACGATCCGGCTGGGTTTGCAGGACCCGCGCATCCACGCGCTCGTCCTCGGCTACTGGCACACCATCGTCACGCCCCCGATGGTCTTCGCGGAGCTCACCGCGCGCGTGGTGGCCGAATTCCGCGAACGCGGCATCGAGAAGCCCGTGGTGGCCTCCCTCGCGGGTGACGTCGAGGTCGAGGAGGCCTGCCAGTACCTCTACGAGCGAGGGGTCGTGGCCTACCCGTACACGACCGAGAAGCCGGTGGCCGTGCTCGGTGCGAAGTACCGGTGGGCGCGGGCGGCATCAAAGCTGCGGGCCGAAGGCCCGTCCGACAGGGCGGTGGCGGGAGACGGGCGGGATGTTGGGGGGCGGTTCATGAGGTGAGCGAAGCGCGGGGCCGGCCGACAGTGCGGTCGGCCGGCCCCGGGACCCGTGCGCACGCGAAAGGCATTGGACAGGGGGCGCTGGCCAGAGCTTTCGATGCAAGGGGTGCTGAGCGATGACAACCACCGACCACTCGACGTCCGTCCCCTACAGGGAGGTGACGGATCGCAACGGCCGCGTGTACCGGATCGGGGAGTCCGATACCGACGTCTTGGGCCGACCACGCAAGTGGATGGTCATCCTGCCCTGGGTGGGCATGATGGGCATCAGCTCCGCCGAGTACGCGTTCACATCAGCGGAGGACACGCTCCACGAGGCTCACCTGTGGAGCAGCGGACACATCTTCTGGCTGATGGGCGTCTGGGTGTTCTTCCAGGCCGCCGTGGCCTTCCCCGCCGGGCAGCTGCGGGAGAGCGGCAGGCTGCCCGCCCGTACGGCGATGATGATCGGCGCCGTCGGCACCTTGCTGGGCTATCTGTCGCTGGCGTTCGCGCCGAACGTGGCCGTCGCGTATGTCGGCTTCGGCATGTGCAGCGGCATCGGCGCCGGACTCGTCTACGCGACCTGCGTGAACATGGTCGGGAAGTGGTATCCGGAGCGCAAGGGCGGCAAAACGGGCTTCGTCAACGGCGGTTTCGCCTACGGGTCCGTGCCCTTCGTCTTCCTGTTCACCTCGTACATGGATCTGAGCAACTACCGGACCGTGCTCGCCTGTGTGGGCATCGTGCTGTGCCTGGTGGTGGCCGCGGCCGGCTGGTTCTTCAAGGATCCGCCGAAGAACTGGTGGCCCGCGCACGTCGACCCGCTGAGGATGACCGACGACCCGAAGATCCGCCGGGCGCTGGAGAAGAACCCGCCCGCCGTCAAGCAGTACATCCCCAAGGAGGCCGCCCGTACCCCCGTCCTGTGGATGATGTGGTTCTGTCTGCTGTGCACGGCCGGCATCAACATCTTCGGCATCGCCTTCCAGGTGCCGTTCGGCAAGGACATGGGGTTCGCGGGCGGGATCGTGGCCACCGCGATGTCCCTGAAGGCCGTCGTCAACGGCACCGGGCGCGGTGTCATCGGCTGGATCTCCGACCGCTACGGCCGCCGCAACACACTCATCATCATCTGCATCGTGCTCGGCACGGCGCAGTTCGGCGTGCTGGTCTCCGGCCAGACGGGCAGCATGCCGTTCTTCCTGTTCTGCTCCATGGTCTCCGGATTCGGCGGCGGGGCGATCTTCCCGCTGTTCGCCGCCATGACGGCGGACTACTTCGGCGAGAACAACAACGCCACCAACTACGGAATGGTCTACAGCTCGAAGCTGGTCTCCGGGCTCCTCGGCTCCGGCCTGGGCGCGGTCGTCGTCGGCGCGTGGGACTACCACGGCGCGTTCGTGCTGGCGGGTTCCGTCGGCCTGGCCTCCGCGGTGCTGGCACTCTTCCTGAAGTCCCCGGGCCGGCCGAAGGCCCGGCGCATCGTCCCCAACCCGCACCCGCTCGGCGAGGAGATGGCATAAGCATGACCGCAGACCCGCTCTCGGCCGATCCGACAGCCGCGAACCGTCCCTACCGTGAAGTGACCGACGCCCGTGGCCGCGTCTACCGCATCGGCGAGACCGACCGGGACATCCTCGGCCACTCCCGCAAGCTCATGGTGTACCTCCCGTGGATCGCCATGATGGCCATCAGCGTCTTCGAATACGCGTACGGCTCCGCGGAGGACACGCTGTCCCATGCGCACGGCTGGACGCAGTCCAACACCTTCTGGATCCTCAGCGTCTGGGTGTTCTTCCAGGCCGGCATCGCCTTCCCGGCGGGCTGGCTGCGCGAGAAGGGCATCCTGACGGCCCGCAAGGCCATGTACACCGGCTCCGGGATGTGCCTGGTCGGATTTCTCGCCCTGTCGCATCTGAGCAATGTGTGGCTGGCGATCCTGGGCTTCGGTGTCATCGGGGGGCTCGGTGCCGGCCTGGTCTACGCGACCTGCATCAACATGGTCGGCAAGTGGTTCCCCGAGCGCCGCGGCGCCCGTACCGGCTTCGTCAACGGCGGCTTCGCCTACGGGTCGCTGCCGTTCATCTTCATCTTCAACTACGCCTTCGACACCGGGAACTACCACCGCGTCCTGGACCTGATCGGCTGCTACATCATGATCGTGGTGTTCGGGTCTGCGTTCTTCTTCAAGGACCCGCCGAAGAACTGGTGGCCCGCGGACATCGACCCGCTGACCTTCTCCGGGGCCCGGAAGAGCGCGGACAGCCTCGCCAAGAACCCGCCCGCGACCAAGCAGTACACGCCCAAGGAGGCCATCAGGACGGGCATGCTGCCGCTGATGTGGATCTCCATCGTGATGACCGCCGGTGTGTCGATCTTCGGGATCTCCTTCCAGGTCGACTACGCCAAGGAGGTCGGCTTCGGCCCTCTGGTGGCGGCGTCCTCCATGGGTGTCATGGCGGTCATCAACGGCATCGGACGCGGCGTGGTGGGCTGGCTGTCCGACAAGTGGGGCCGCAAGTCGACCCTGGTGTTCGTCATCGTCGTCCTGGGCCTCGCCCAGTTCGGTGTGATCCTGGCGGGCGAGATGAAGAGCGAGTGGCTCTTCCTGTTCTTCGCCTTCCTCTCCGGCTTCGGCGGCGGCGCGTTCTACCCGATGTTCGCGGCGCTCACCCCGGACTACTTCGGTGAGAACTACAACGCCACCAACTACGGCCTGGTCTACAGCGGAAAGCTGGTCAGCGGCCTCTTCGGCGGCGGCCTCGGATCCATGGTGGTCGCGGCCTGGGGCTACAACGGGGCGTACGCGCTGGCCGGCGGCGTCTCGATGGTCGCAGCGGCGATCGCCCTGCTGCTGCGGCAGCCGGGGCGCAGCAGCTCGGATGCGCTGACTCCGCAGCCGCAGCCCGCAGGTTGACGGCACGTGCGCGTGAGGCGGCCCTCCCCGGGATTGCCGGGAGGGCCGCCTCATGGGTACGCGCCCATGTCTGCGTCAGCACTTCTCGCGCGGTGAGTGCAGGTAGACGCTGGAGCAGCGTGCGATGGTGAACGACTCGGTCGACTGGTCGTGTTCGGTCTGCCAGTGGTGGGCGAGGCGCTCACCGCGCAGCCGTAGTCGAGGGGTTCGAAAGGGCCCCCGTCGCCATGAGATTCACGTGACCGGTCCCGGGACGCCGATGCCGGCGCTGAGGAGGACAGATCGACCTGGTCACCGAGCTGCGCACGGGAGTTGGCCCTCCGTCGCGCAACACAAGTGCCCGCCGCCCCATACGATCTGGTCAGCATCGGTTCAGGGGGAACGCATGAGCACCGGGGAACACATGAACACCGCAGTGGAGGAGCCCGGCCGCCGGGTCACGTCGCTGGAACTCTTCTTCGACCTCGTCTTCGTCTTCACCCTCACCCAGCTCAGCGTCCTGCTCGCCGGTGACCTGACGTTCGCCACGGCGGGCCGTGTCGCGCTGATCTTCGTGGTGCTGTTCTGGATGTACGGCGCCTACGCCTACCTCACCAACCAGGTCCCGCCCGACCGCCCCTCCCGGCGGCTGCTGCTGATGCTGGGCATGGGCGCGTTCCTGGTGTGCGCGCTGGCGATCCCGCGCGTCTTCGACGACACCGGCGTGGTCTTCGGGCTCGGCTTCCTGGCCGTCGTGGTCGTGCACACCGCCCTCTACACCCGCAGCCACGGCCTGGACGCGATCTGGTACGGCGTCCCCAACTCGCTGGCGGCGCTGGCCGTCACGGCGGCGGGCTTCCTCGACGGGCTCGCGGCGGACGGGCTGTGGCTGCTCGCGCTGCTCCTGCAGTTCGTGACGCCGTTCCTGGCCGAGCACGGCCCCGGCCGGGCCGACGGGCGCTCGGCCGCGGCCGTACGCGTCCAGCTGGGCAGCCTGGACCCGGCGCACTTCGTGGAGCGGCACGGTCTGCTGCTGATCGTCGCGTTCGGCGAGTCCGTCATCGCGATCGGCACCGGGATCGGCGAACTGCCGCTCACCCCGGGCCTGTTCGGCGGGGCGTTCCTGTCGCTGGCGCTCGCGGTCGCGCTGTGGTGGACGTACTTCGTGAGGGACGAGGAGGCCGCCGAGGCCGCGTTCCGGAACACGCCGGCACCGAGTCGCTGGCGCCTGGCGATGAACGCGTACTACTACGCCTTCCTGCCGATGCTGCTCGGCATCGCCTACCTGGCCACGGGTGTGAAGAAGACCCTGGGCCACCTCACCGAACACCTGCACACCGGCCCCGCCCTGGCCCTCGCGGGGGGCGTGGCGCTCTTCCTCGCGGGGGACGCGGCCTTCCGGACGGTCCTGCGCCTGCGTCCCGTCCGCTTCCGGGCAACCGCCGCCCCGGTCCCCCTGGCCGCCGCACTGCTCGGCATCCATCTGTCCGCGGTCGCCGAACTCCTCGCCCTGGTGGGCGTGTTGGTGGTCATGCTGGCCGTGGAGGCACGCTCGTGCGCGGTGAGCGAGGAGCCTCGGGATCTCGTGCGAACCTGACCTTCCGTGGCCTCGGTCAGGACTTCGCCCGGCCGTGATACGACCGCCGGGTGTGCTCGGTGTGCTCCCTCATCAGCTGGGTGGCCCGCTGTTCGTCACGGTCGGAGATCGCGGCGATCAGTTCCCGGTGCTCGATCCAGGACTGTCGGCCGCGCTGCCGGGCGATGGGTGTGTAGTACCAGCGCACCCGACGGTCGACCTGGGCGGCGAGTTCGGCGAGGACCGCGTTGCCCGCCAGTTCCATGATCTTCGCGTGGAAGCGGGCGTTCATCGTGACGGCGCCGTCCACGTCGTCCGCGGCGACGGCCTTCTCGCCCTCCGCGCACAGCTCCTCCAGGACCGAGATGCCGGCGCTGCCCGCGTTGGCGGCGGCGAGCCGGGCCGCCTCGGCCTCCAGCAGCGTGCGGACGGTGAGGAGCTGGTCGGCCTCCTCCTCCGTGGGCTCGTGCACGAACGCGCCCTGGGCGGGCCGCAGATCGACCCACCCCTCGCTGTTCAGCCGCTGCAGCGCCTCCCGTACGGGCTGCCGGGACACCCCTAGGTGGCCTGCGAGTTCGCTCTCGACGAGGTGCTGGCCGGGCTGCAGGGCGCGCGTGGTGATCAGTTCGAGGAGCGCCTCGTAGACGCGGTCGCGCAGCGGGCCGGGCCGTTCGAGCTTGGGTACCGCACCCTGCGGCAGTCCTGTCGACAACATCGGTCGGTCCCCTCCTGAACAGCGCGGAGCAACTGCAGCCGGAAAGCCAGTATGGATTGTCTTTCGTCTACAGTCTACGGCGCACGAGGGGCAGGGGGACGGCGGGTCGGGTGCGTCACGCCGGACCGTACGCGCAGGTCACGGGCAGCGGACGACCTGTCCGGCGTACGACAGGTTCCCACCGAAGCCGAACAGCAACACCGGGTCCCCGGTCGAGACGGCGCCCTGCTCGACGAGCTTGGAGAAGGCGAGCGGGATGCTCGCGGCCGAGGTGTTCCCGGACTCGGCGACGTCCCGCGCGACGACGGCGTTGACGGCGCCGATCTTCTCGGCGAGGGGCTCGATGATGCGCAGGTTCGCCTGGTGCAGTACGACTCCGGCGAGGTCCTCGGGGGCGAGTCCGGCGCGCTCGCAGGCCTTGCGGGCGATGGGCGGAAGCTGGGTGGTGGCCCAGCGGTAGACGCTCTGCCCCTCCTGCGCGAACCGCGCGGGCGTGCCCTCGATGCGTACCGCATGCCCCATTTCGGGCACGGAGCCCCACAGCACGGGCCCGATGCCGGGCTCCTCCGCGGCCTCCACGACGGCGGCCCCCGCCCCGTCCCCGACGAGCACACAGGTGGTGCGGTCGCTCCAGTCGGTCACCTCGGACATCTTGTCGGCGCCGATGACCAGCGCACGCAGCGAGGCACCTGCCCGGACCGCGTGGTCGGCGGTGGCCAGGGCGTGGGTGAACCCGGCGCACACCACGTTGACGTCCATCGCGGCGGGCGAGGGGATGCCGAGCCGGGCGGCGACCCGGGCGGCCATGTTGGGCGAGCGGTCCACGGCGGTGGAGGTGGCGACCAGGACCAGGTCGATGTCACCGGGCGCGAGACCGGCCGCCGCGAGCGCCTTGGCGGCGGCGTGGGCGGCCAGCTCGTCGACCGGCTCGTCCGGTCCGGCGATGTGGCGTGTGCGGATGCCCACCCGGGACGTGATCCACTCGTCACTGGTGTCGACCAGGCCCGCCAGGTCCTCGTTGGTGAGCACCTTGGCGGGCTGGTAGTGGCCGACGGCGGCGATACGCGAGCCGTTCATTGGGTGGTCCCCCTCGTTGCCTTGGGTTGCGGGATCCACCAGTCTGATCAGTGACTCACGGGTACGAGGACAGCCAAGACGACAGGATTCGGGCGCCGGGGTTGTCGGCTTCTGTCAGGCCTTCGGACGCCCGAACACTTCCCGAACAGTCACCCGGTGAACAGCTTCGTCGCCTTCTGTACGAGCTCGTAGACCCCGTAGGCGAGCGGTGCCCCCACCCACAGCCAGGCGAAGGCGATCAGCGGGCGCCGGTCAGGCGGACTCTGACTGCTGTCGTTCGACATCGACGGTCTCCTCCCTCGGTGCGGGGATGTGGTGGCGGGCGTTGACGGGCCGGACGAGCTCGTTGGCGACGAAGCCGACGACGAGCAGCCCGATCATGATGATGAAGGAGAGGCCGTAGAGGGACGCGCCGCTCTTGCCGTCGGCCTTCTGGTGGTCGGCGATCCAGTTCACGATCAGCGGTCCGAGGACGCCGGCCGTGGACCAGGCGGTGAGCAGCCGCCCGTGGATGGCGCCGACCTGGTATGTGCCGAACAGATCCTTCAGATAGGCCGGGATGGTCGCGAAACCGCCGCCGTAGAAGGACAGGATCACCATCGCGCACAGGACGAACAGCGGCTTGGAGGAGTCGCCGAACAGCGCGATCAGCGCGTACATCAGCGCGCCGAAGCCGAGATAGACGCGGTAGATGTTCTTGCGTCCGATGAGGTCGGAGGTGGACGACCAGCCGATGCGGCCCGCCATGTTGGCGGCGGAGAGCAGCGCGACGAAGCCGGCCGAGGCCGAGACGGACACCGGGGTCGAGGTGTTCTTGAAGAAGTCCTGGATCATCGGGGCGGCCTTCTCCAGGATGCCGATGCCCGCGGTCACGTTCATGCAGAGCACGACCCACAGACACCAGAACTGCGGGGTGCGGATGGCCGTGCCCGCGGAGACCTGCGGCCCCTGGAAGGCGCTGGGCGCGCCCTCGACCGGCCGCTCGCTGCGCGGCACCCGCACCAGCAGCACACCGAGCGACATGAAGACGGCGTACGACAGCCCGTGCACGAGGAACGCGAGCGCGATCCCGGAACTGTCGGTGCCGAAGGACTCCAGCATCTGCGTGGACCACGGCGAGGCGATGAGCGCGCCGCCGCCGAAGCCCATGATCGCGATGCCGGTGGCCATGCCGGGCCGGTCGGGGAACCACTTGATCAGGGTGGAGACGGGCGAGATGTAACCGATGCCGAGGCCGATGCCGCCGACGAAGCCGTAGCCGAGGACGATCAGCCAGTACTGCTCGGTGGCCGCGCCCAGCGCGGAGATCAGGAAGCCGGACGAGAAGCAGACCAGAGCGACGGTCATCGCCCAGCGCGGCCCGTTGCGCTCCACCAGCGTGCCGCCGAAAGCGGCCGACAGACCGAGCATGACGATGGCGAGCTGGAAGGGCAGCGCGCTCTGCGTTCCACTGAGGCCGAGCGAGGACTCCAGTGGCGGCTTGAAGACGCTCCAGGCGTAGGCCTGGCCGATGGAGAGATGGACGGAGAGAGCGGCGGGGGGAACCAGCCAGCGGCTCCAGCCGGCCGGTGCGACAGGGGGACTCATGATCCCGAACGTACGGGAGTGGCAAGGGAGTTGAGAAGGCGGCGCGTCGACCGTATGCGATGAGCGGTATGCGGCGAGCGCCGAACGGTCGGACCGCCCGGTTTTCCCGACCGTGCGCGGACTCTTGTGGCACCCGTCACCATACTGTAGACAATATTCAGTCGACAGTGTTCGGCAGAGTTCGACTGTGCGGCCATCTCCGCGGTATCCCTCGACCGAACGGAGCTCCCTCGTCATGAAAGTCGCAGTTCTCGGCGCCGGTGCGATCGGCGCCTACGTCGGTGCCGCGCTCCACCGCGCCGGCGCCGACGTCCATCTCGTCGCCCGTGGACCGCACTTGGCGGCCATGAGGCAGCACGGAGTACGGGTGCTCAGCCCGCGCGGCGACTTCACCGCGCACGCCCACGCCACCGACGAACCGGGCGAGATCGGCCCGGTCGACTACGTCTTCCTGGGCCTGAAGGCCAACTCGTACGCGGCGTGCGGGCCGCTCATCGAGCCCCTTCTGCACGACACCACGGCGGTGATCGCCGCCCAGAACGGCATCCCCTGGTGGTACTTCCACCGGCACGGCGGCCCGCACGACGGCCACCGCATCCAGAGCGTGGACCCGGACGGCGCGGTCAGTGCGGTGCTCGCACCCGAACGGGCCGTCGGATGTGTCGTCTACGCGGCCACCGAGCTCGAAGGACCGGGTGTCGTACGGCACTTGGAAGGCACCCGGTTCTCCATCGGGGAGCCCGACCGCAGCGTGTCCAAGCGCTGTCTGGCCTTCAGCGAGGCCATGGTCGCCGGTGGCCTGAAGTGCCCGGTCGAGCCGGAACTGCGGGGCGACATCTGGGTCAAGCTGCTCGGCAACATCTCCTTCAACCCGATCAGCGCGCTGTCCCGCGCCACCATGCGGCAGATGTGTCTGCACGGCGGCACCCGCAAGGTCATCGAGACGATGATGGCCGAGACGCTCGCCGTGGCCGAGGCGCTCGGCTGCGAGGTCGGCGTCTCCATCGAACGCCGTCTGGCCGGCGCCGAACGCGTCGGCGACCACCGCACCTCCACGCTCCAGGACCTGGAGCGCGGCAAACCGCTCGAACTCGACGTCCTGCTCGCAGCCGTCGTCGAGTTGGCGGAGATCACCGGCGTCGAGGTGCCCACCCTGCGCACCGTGCACGCCATCTCGGACCTGCTCGCACTGAGGAGCGCCGCATGAGGAGTGTCGTATGAGGAAACGCGACCGGACCCCGAAGACCTACACCCGGCTCACCCACCCGCTGGTCCGCGACTCCCGTGCCGAGCCGTTCCGGCGAGCGAGCTGGGAGGAGGCCCTGGACCGGGCGGCCCGCGGCCTGGCACGCAACCGCGGCGCGTTCGGCATGTTCTCCTGCGCCCGCGCGACCAACGAGATGAACTACGTGGCACAGAAGTTCGCGCGGGTCGTCATGGGCACCAACAACGTCGACTCCTGCAACCGCACCTGTCACGCCCCCAGCGTGGCCGGTCTGAGCGCCGCGTTCGGCTCCGGCGGCGGCACCTCCTCCTACGAGGAGATCGAGCACACCGACGTCGTCGTGATGTGGGGCTCCAACGCCCGCTTCGCACACCCGATCTTCTTCCAGCACGTGCTGAAGGGCATCAGGAACGGCGCCCGGATGTACGCCGTCGACCCGCGCCGCACCTCGACCGCCGAGTGGGCGGAGAGCTGGCTCGGCCTCAACGTCGGCACCGACATCCCGATGGCGCACGCGATCGGCCGCGAGATCATCCACGCGGGCCTGGCCAACGAGGCGTTCATCGAGCGGGCGACGACCGGCTTCGAGGAGTACAAGGCGCTCGTCGAGCCGTGGACGCTGTCCCTCGCGGAGAAGGTCACGGGTGTACCGGCGCGTGCGACACGGGAGTTGGCGCACGCCTACGCCCGTGCCGAGCGCGCCCAGTTGTGCTGGACCTTGGGAATCACCGAGCACCACAACGGCACCGACAACGTCCGCGCGCTGATCAACCTCGCCCTGCTGACCGGCCAGGTCGGCCGCTACGGCGCCGGGCTGCAGCCCCTGCGCGGCCAGAACAACGTGCAGGGCGGCGGCGACATGGGCGCCATCCCCAACCGTCTGCCCGGCTTCCAGGACATCCTCGACCCGGACTCGCGCCTGAAGTTCGAGTCGGCCTGGGACACCGTCATCCAGCCGCACTACGGGCTGAACCTGACGGAGATGTTCGAGGCGATGGAGGAGGGCTCACTGAGGGCCGTCTACTGCATCGGCGAGAACCCCGCCCAGTCGGAGGCCGACAGCGAGCAGGCCGTGCGGCGGATGCGGCAGCTCGACTTCCTCGTCGTGCAGGACATCTTCCTGACAAAGACCGCCGAGCTGGCGGACGTCGTCCTGCCCGCCACCGCCGGCTGGGCGGAGACCGACGGCACGACCACCAACAGCGAGCGGCGGGTGCAGCGCGTGCGCCGGGCGGTCACCCCGCCCGGCGAGGCCCGTGAGGACATCGACATCATCTGCGAGCTGGCGGCACGCCTCGGCCACGACTGGAAGTACGCGGATGCCGAGGCGGTCTGGAACGAGCTGCGCTCCGTCTCCCCGGACCACTACGGGATGACGTACGAACGCCTGGAGGAACACCAGGGCATCCAGTGGCCGTGCCCGAGCACCGAGGATCTCGAACCGACGTATCTGCACGGCCGGTTGTGGGAGAAGGACCCGGCCCGGCGCGGAATGCCCGCGCCCTTCGGGATCGTCCAGCACGATCCGCCCGTCGACCTGACCGACGAGGAGTACCCGATCCGGCTGACGACCGGGCGGCGCCTGGACTCCTACAACACCGGTGTGCAGAGCGGCGGTTTCGCGTCCCCGCTCCGGCGCGGCGAGTACATCGAACTGTGCCCGGAGGACGCCGAGCGCTACGGGGTCGTGGTCGGCGAGGAGGTCCAGGTGTGCTCGCGACGGGGTTCCGTGGTCGCCCCCGTGTGGGTGGACACGGCGCTGCGGCCCGGGCTGGCCTTCATGACCATGCACTTTCCCGACGAGGTGGACACCAACCAGCTGACGATCGAGGCGAACTGCCCGATCGCGGGGACGGCGGAGTTCAAGGCGTCGGCTATCCGGATCGAGAAGCTCCCCGTCGCGACCATCGTGAGGTGACCTGGTGGATCTGCACTTCGGCGACAGCAAGCCCACGGACGACGAACGGGCCGCCGTGGACGCCCTGTTGGGCCCTCCGGAGTCCTCCTGGGAGGGCGCGGACCGCTCCGACGCCGACCTGAGGTGGGCCCGCGGCGGCCGCGCGGCCCGGGAGAGGCGCGACCTGCTGTTGCCGGGGCTGCACGCGATCAACGACCGCATCGGCTGGATCAGCGAGGGCGCCCTGGACTACCTGTGCCGGCGGCTGACCGTACCGCCTGCGGAGGCGTACGGCGTCGCCACCTTCTACGCCATGTTCTCCGTGAAGCCCCGCCCCGCCACCGTGCTCCACGTGTGCACGGATCTGGCCTGCGCGGCCGCCGGGGCGCCCGGGCTGTGCGCCGGGATCGAGGCGCGGCTGGGCCCGGGCAGCGGGGTGAGCGTCGAGCGCAGCCCCTGCCTCGGTCTGTGCGAGCGGGCCCCGGCGGCCCTCGCGGTCAAGGCGGGCGACCCGGTGCGTACGGCCGTGTCGGCGCCGGCGACGGTCGAGGCGGCCGTCCTCGCCGCTAGCGCGCCGGACTCGGCGCCGGAGGAACCGCCGGCGGCGACGGCGGTGCCCCAGGCCGGACAGGACGGCCTTGTCCTGCTGCGGCGGGTCGGCGTGGTGGACCCGGAAAGCCTTGACGACTACCGGGCCCACGGCGGCTACACCGCCCTGCGCCGGGCCTTCGAGCTCGGTCCCGCCGGGGTCATCCGCGAGGTCACCGACTCCGGCCTGGTCGGGCGCGGCGGCGCCGCCTTCCCCACCGGCCGCAAATGGCAGGCCACGGCGTCGCAGCCCGACCACCCCCACCACCTCGTCTGCAACGCCGACGAATCCGAGCCGGGCACCTTCAAGGACCGCGTGATCATGGAGGGCGACCCGTACGCGCTGGTCGAGGCCATGACCATCGCCGGGTACGCGACGGGCGCCCACCACGGCCACCTCTATCTGCGCGGCGAGTACCCGCGGGCGCTGCGCCGCCTGGAGCAGGCGATCGCACAGGCACGCGCGCGTGGCTTCCTGGGCGAGGACGTCCTCGGCCAGGGCTACGCCTTCGACATCGAGATCCGGCGCGGTGCGGGCGCCTACATCTGCGGCGAGGAGACCGCCCTGTTCAACTCCATCGAGGGCTACCGTGGCGAGCCGCGCTCGAAGCCGCCCTTCCCGGTGGAGAAGGGCCTGTTCGGCAAGCCCACGGTCGAGAACAACGTGGAGACGCTGGTCAACGTCCTGCCCATCCTGACCATGGGCGCCCCGGCCTACGCGGCCATCGGCACCGGGAGGTCCACCGGCCCGAAGCTGTTCTGCGTCTCGGGCAGCGTGGACCGGCCCGGCATCTACGAGCTGCCGTTCGGGGCGACGCTGGGCGACCTGCTCACCCTGGCCGGGGTGCGGGACCGGCTGCGGGCGGTGCTCCTCGGCGGCGCGGCGGGCGGCTTCGTACGGCCGGACGAACTGGACATCCCGCTCACCTTCGAAGGCACCCGCGAGGCGGGCACCACGTTGGGCTCGGGTGTCGTCATGGCCTTCGACGACACGGTTCCGCTGCCTCGGCTGCTGCTGCGCATCGCCGAGTTCTTCCGCGACGAGTCGTGCGGCCAGTGCGTGCCCTGCCGGGTCGGGACCGTGCGCCAGGAGGAGGCGCTGCACCGGATCGCCGAGCGCACGGGCGCGGCGGCCGCCGATGACATCGCGCTGCTCAGGGAGGTCGGCCGCGCGATGCGGGACGCCTCGATCTGCGGCCTGGGACAGACCGCGTGGAACGCCGTGGAATCCGCCATCGACCGTCTGGGGGCGTACGAATGACCGTGACACCGCTGGGGATCCCGCGCCGGCTGCTGGAGTTCACCATCGACGGGGAGCCGGTGCGCGCTCCCGAGGGCTCGACGATCCTCGACGCCTGCCGGGCAGCGGGGAAGGACATCCCGACCCTCTGCCAGAGGGACACACTGCGGCCCAGGAACGCGTGCCGCGTCTGCATGGTCGAGGTGGAGGGATCCAGGACCCTGGTCCCGGCCTGCTCCCGCAGGGCCGAGCCCGGCATGGAGGTCCGCACCGACACGGAACGGGCCCGCCACAGCCGCAGGATCGTTCTCGAGCTCCTTGCCTCCTCGGTCGACTTGTCGATGACTCCACAAGTCGCTGAATGGATCAAGGAGTACGAGGCGAAGCCGGACCGCTTCGGCCCGGACGCGGCCCGGCTGGGCGAGGAACCCAGGGTCGACAACGATCTGTACGTACGCGACTACGACAAGTGCATCCTCTGCTACAAGTGCGTGGACGCCTGCGGCGACCAGTGGCAGAACACCTTCGCCATCTCGGTCTCCGGCCGCGGCTTCGACGCCCGGATCGCCGTCGAGCACGACGCCCCGCTCACCGATTCCGCGTGCGTGTACTGCGGCAACTGCATCGAGGTGTGCCCTACCGGGGCACTGTCGTTCAAGTCGGAGTTCGACATGCGCGCGGCGGGTACCTGGAACGAATCGGCGCAGACGCAGACGACGACGGTGTGCGCGTACTGCGGAGTGGGCTGCAACCTCACTCTCCACGTGCAGGACAATGAAATCGTGAAGGTCACCTCACCGCACGACAACCCGGTGACCCACGGCAACCTCTGCATCAAGGGCCGCTTCGGCTACCAGCACGTACAGAACCGGGACTGAGACACGACATGGGACGAGTCACGGAACGACGCAAGGTGATCCGCATCCGGGACGGGGCGGTCTCGTCCCGCCCGGACACGCTCGTCGCCGAGGAACCGCTGGAGATCCGGCTGAACGGCAAGCCGCTCGCGATCACCATGCGCACCCCGGGCGACGACTTCGCGCTGGCGGCGGGCTTCCTGGTCAGCGAGGGCGTGCTCGCCGAGCAGGACGATCTGCAGAACATCGTGTACTGCGCGGGCGCCACGGTCGACGGCTCGAACACGTACAACGTGGTGGACGTGCGGACCGCGCCCTCAGTCGCGATCCCCGACATCACGCTCGAGCGGAACGTGTACACCACCTCGTCCTGCGGACTGTGCGGCAAGGCGAGCCTCGACGCGGTCCGTACGACGGCCCGCTGGCCGATCGCCGACACTCCCCCGGTCCGCGTCGAGCCCGAGCTGCTCGCGAGCCTCCCCGACCGGCTGCGCGCTGCCCAGCGGGTCTTCGACCGGACCGGGGGTCTGCATGCGGCGGCCCTGTTCACGGAGGCCGGAGAGCTGCTGGACATACGGGAGGACGTGGGCCGGCACAACGCGGTCGACAAGCTGGTGGGCCGCGCGCTGCAAAGCGGCGACCTGCCGCTGTCCCGCACGATCCTGCTGGTCTCGGGCCGTGCCTCCTTCGAGCTGGCGCAGAAGGCGGTCATGGCCGGGATCCCGGTCCTGGCGGCGGTCTCGGCACCCTCGTCCCTCGCCGTCGACCTGGCCGCGGAGACCGGCCTGACCCTCGTGGGCTTTCTGCGGGGCAGCTCCATGAACGTGTACGCGGGCGAGGACCGCATCGCTCTGCGGACCGCGGCCGCCCAGGGGTGACCGGCTCTCCGCGACACGGCGGCGGGGCCCCGGCCGGCGGGGAGCGCCCCCTGCGCCGCCGGGGTCCCGCCTCAGCTGCTCCCGCCGCCCTGTGGGCTCAGCCCGCCACGAACCGCACCTCGGCCGCCGTCACCACGGTCCCCAGCCGCGGGAAGTCCAGCCGCACGGACGCGTCGTGCTCGGCGGCCGTGAGCGCGGCCATGGCGTCCTCGACGAAGACCAGCTCGTAGCCGAGGTCTCCGGCGGCCCGGGCGGTGGACTCGACACCGAGGTTGGTGGCGATCCCGCCGAAGACGAGCGTGTTCACGCCCCGGTCGCGCAGCAGGTCGTCCAGCCCCGTGCCCTGGAAGCCGCCGATGGTCCGCTTCACGACCTCCAGGTCGCCCTCCTGGGCCAAGCCGGCCACCAGCCCGCTGCCGGGCGGCTGTTCGGCGGCACCTGGACGTTCGACCCTGACGAGGACGACGGTCGCGCCCACCGAGCGGAACGCGGTCGCCAACTCCTCGGCGGCGGACAGGACTTCGGTGCCCTTGCGGGGCTCCAGGGGCAGCGCGACGATCCGGTCCATCAGATCGACGAGGACGAGAGCGCTGCGCGCGGGATCGAGAGCGAGGGATACGGCCATGACGGAACGTTATCCGCCGTCAGCTCTCCGTACCGGAAATCCGGATCAACAGATCCATGAACTGGTCGCGTTCGGCCGCGGAGAGCGGTGCGAGCAGCTCGTCGTTGGCCGTGCGCGCCGCCCGCTCACAGCGCTTGAGCAGCCGCGCACCGGCCCCGGTGAGCGACACCGCGTTCTTACGGCGGTCCTTGGGATCCGGTTCGCGTACGACGAGGCCCGCGGACTGCAGGTCGTTGAGGACGCCGACCAGGTCCTTCGGATCGAGCTGCACGCCGCGTCCGAGGTCGGCCTGGGCGACGGGGCCGAGGTCGCGGACGGCGGAGAGCACCACGTGGTGCCACATCTTCAGCCCCTCCGCGGCCAGCGCCTCGGCCACCAGGGCCCGGCCGCGCGCGGCGGCACGGCCGAGCAACCAGCTGGGGAGGGAGCGGATCGCGGCAAGGGGCGCTTCGGACATGCGGACAGCCTAGCGAAAAGTCATTGGACTTCCCAATGAACATCGGACTATCGTTGGTACTCCCAATGAATCCGTCGGGAGTCCCGACGCCTCCTGGAGGTGTGATGCGCCGCGTCCGCTACGAGTCCACCGGCGGCCCGTTGTTGCTGGAGGAGGCCCCGGTCCCCGAGCCAGGACCCGGCGAACTCCTCGTCCGCTGCCAGGCCGTGGGTGTCACGCTCCCCGTCGTCCGCAAGGTCACCGAGGCCGCCGAGCCGATCCCGCTGGGCGGTGAGATCGCGGGTGAGGTGGTGGCCGTCGGCGAGGGAGTCGCCCGCTTCCGCACCGGCGACCGCGTGACCGGGCTGTGCTTCGGGCACGGTTACGCCGATTTCGCGCTCCTGCACGAGGCCATGGCCTCCCCCGTACCGGACAGCGCCTCAGCCGTCGACGCGGTCGCCCTGGTCCGCAGCGGCCTCGTCGCCCTCGGCGCCCTGACCGCCGCACACCCCGAGCCCGGCGAGACGGCGCTGGTCACGGCCGCCGCGAGCGGAGTCGGCCACCTGGCCGTGCAGTTGGCGAAGGCGCGGGGCGCGGCCCGGGTGGTGGGCGCCGTCTCGGATCCTGTGAAGGCGGACTTCGTGCGCTCCCTCGGCGCAGACGACGTCGTCGCGTACGGCGACGACAACTGGGGCGATCCCGTCGACTACGCATTGGATGCCGTCGGCGGCGAACTGCTCACCCCGGCCGTCGCCGCGCTCGCTCCGGGTGGACGGCTGGTGGCGTACAGCTCCGGCGGCGGGACGATCCAGGCGTACGACCTGCTCGTCGGCGCCAAGTCCGTGATCGGCTTCCAGATGGCACGGATCGCCCGCGGCGAGCCGGAGTTGTACGAGCGCTGGCGTCAGGAGCTGTGGCGACTGTTCGGGGCGGGCACGCTGAAGCCCGCCGTGCACGGGGAGTTCGCACTGGAGGACGCGGCGAAGGCGCACGCGGTGATCGAGTCGCGGAGCAATCTGGGCAAGGTGGTGCTGCGCCCGTGAATGCCGGATCGGACGGATCCCTGGACACGGTGCTGTGGCTGCCCATGGACCAGGTGCGCAACAGCCACTAACGTCCCGTGGGTGCCCGACGACGTACGAGCACGACAGCGGACGGGAACCGGCCTCGGCCTGCTGCTGGCCCTGGTTCTCGGGGCCGTGCTGCTCACCGCCCTCCCGGAGCACGGTCGACGGGAGGGCGGCACGTGTACACCGCACACGGTCTCCTCGTGGTCGGCCGACGACCGTCTCACACGTGAGTTCGCGCGGTACGGCGACGACGCGAACCGTACCGACGACTGGACCGGCGGCGACGGCACTCATTCGGTGCGGCTGCCGGACGGGCGGGTGCTGTGGCTGTTCTCGGACACCTACCTCGGCCAGGTGCACCGCCCGCCCAACCCGGTCGGCGAGTCGTACGCCTGGCGGGACACCTCGGCCCCGCTGGTGCGCAACTCGGCGGTGGTGATGGACGGCGGGGGTCGCCTGCAGAGCACGCTCCCCGCACCGCTGTTCCCCGACCCCGCCCAGAACCAGTGGCGGTGGCCGGTCGCGGCCCGGGTCGAGGCGCGCTCCCCCGGTTCCACGGAGAAGGTCGTCCGGGTGCTGTTGTGGGTGCGGGCGGCCGGGCAGTCCCCGTGGATCTACGGGGTGCCCACCGCGACCGAGGTCGCCACGCTCTCCCTGCCGGAGCTGCGGGTCGAGTCGGTGGTGAAGGTGCTCGACCAGAGCCTGGTGCCCGATCCGTCGCGTCGGATCCTGTTCGGTACGACGCTGGTGGAGAAGGGCGGTTGGACGTACGTCTTCGGCGGCGACGACGGGCAGGCCGCCTCCCGGCCGGCCTCGTCGGCGTATGTGGCGCGGGTGGCTGGGGGACGGCTCGGGGAGGCGGCCGCATGGCAGTACTGGGACGGTTCGGGGTGGGGGGTGAGACCGCGGCCGCTGAGCGGGGCGAAGGTGGGCAGCGCGTTCTCGGTGGTGCGGGTGGGCGGGGCGTACGTGCTGTTCACGATGGCCGCGGGGACGGCGGGGCTGACCACCGTGACCTCGTACTGGGCATGCTCCCCGGTCGGGCCGTGGCACGGCCCGACGAGGAACTTCAGCCCCTCGCTGCCGACGGCGGGCGTCGCCGCGTACAACCCGCAGGTGCATCCCGAGCTGAGCGGCGACGGGCGGCTGGTGCTGAGCTACGACGTCAACTGGCTGGAGACGAGCGGCGCTTCCGCGAGCATCAACGCGAACGTGACCCTGTACCGACCGCGGTTCGTGACGGTGCGGGTGACGCGCTCGCGGTGACCTCGGCGGCTTCCGCCCCGGGGTCGTGCGAGCGGCGCTTGGCGATCACCGCGCAGACCATCAGCTGCATCTGGTGGAAGAGCATCAGCGGCAGCACGGCCAGCGAGGCGTGGGCGCCGAACAGGACGCTCGCCATGGGGAGACCGGAGGCGAGGGACTTCTTGGAACCGGCGAACTGGATGGCGATGCGGTCCTCGCGGTCGAAGCGCAGGGCCTTGGCGCCGTACCAGGTCAGGGCGAGCATCACGGCGAGCAGGACGGCCTCCACGACCAGCAGGCCGCCCAGCCGCAGCGGGCTCACCTGGTGCCAGATGCCCTGGACCATGCCCTCGCTGAACGCGGTGTAGACGACGAGCAGGATGGAGCCTCGGTCGACCAGGCCGAGGACCTTCCTGTGCCGGGCGACGAAGCCGCCGATCCAGCGCCGCAGCAACTGCCCGGCGAGGAACGGCACCAGCAGCTGCAGCACGATCTGGACGAGCGAGTCGGCCGAGAACCCGCCGGCGCTGCTGCCCAGCAGGGCCGCCGCGAGGAGCGGGGTGATCACGATGCCGACGAGGGAGGAGAAGGAGCCCGCGCAGATCGCCGCCGGGACGTTTCCCCGGGCGATCGACGTGAAGGCGATCGACGACTGGATGGTCGAGGGGACGAGGGTGAGGAAGAGGAGGCCCTGGTAGAGCTGGTGGGTCAGGAGGACCGGGACGAGACCGCGGGCGGCCAGGCCCAGCAGCGGGAAGATCACGAACGTGCAGGCCAGGACCGTGCCGTGCAGCCGCCAGTGCTTGAGTCCGTCCAGCGCCTCTCGGGTGGAGAGCCGGGCGCCGTACAGGAAGAAGAGGAAGGCGATCGCAGCCGTGGAGGCACCCGAGGCCACCTCGGCGCCCGTCCCGCGCGCCGGGACCAGGGCCGCGAGGCCCACCGTCCCGAGCAGCAGCAGGATGTACGGGTCGATCGGTATCCAGCTCGGCCATTGCAGGCGTTTCACGGTGCTCCACTTGCTGTTGCGGTCGGCGGGTCCGGGTCCGTGCCCGGTGGCTGTCCGGGGCCGGAGGGCCCCCGTTCATCGTCCTCCTCCGGCAGCCGATCGGGAATCCGTCATACCGCTCTGACTGTCATCGCGATCCACGATGAGCGGCTACCATCGTTCCCATGTACGACCCCTCTCACCTGCGGACCTTCCTTGCGGTGGCCCAGACGCTGAGCTTCACGCAGGCCGCCCGGCGGCTGGGGCTGCGGCAGTCCACCGTCAGCCAGCACGTGCGGCGCCTGGAGGACGCCACCGGGCGGCAGCTGTTCTCCCGGGACACCCACTCCGTGGAGCTGACGGAGGACGGCGAGGCGATGCTCGGGTTCGCGCGGCGGATCCTGGAGGTGCACGAGCAGGCCTCGGCGTTCTTCACGGGGACGCGGCTGCGGGGCCGTCTGCGCTTCGGCGCCTCGGAGGACTTCGTGCTGACCCGGCTGCCGGAGATCCTGGAGGGCTTCCGGCACGACCATCCTGAGGTCGATCTGGAGCTGACGGTCGAGCTGTCGGGCATCCTGCACGAGCAGCTGGCCGCCGGGAAGCTGGACCTGGTGCTGGCCAAGCGGCGCCCGGAGGACCCGCGGGGCGAGCTGGTCTGGCACGACGAGCTGGTGTGGATCGGCGCGGAGCGGCTGCGCCTGGACGCGGACCGGCCGGTGCCGCTGATCGTCTTCCCGCCGCCGGGGATCACGCGCGCGCTGGCCTTCGAGTCCCTGGAGCGGCAGGGCCGGCCGTGGCGCATCGCCTGCACCAGCGGCAGCCTGAGCGCGCTGATCGCGGCGGCCCGGGCGGGCCTCGGCGTCATGGCGCACTCCCGCGGTCTGGTCCCGCCGGGCCTGGTCCGCGTCCCCGACCGCTTCGGCCTGCCCGAACTCGGCCGTGTCGACTTCGTCCTGGACCACGGCCCCCGCCGCACCTCCGCCCAGAGCGCGGCGGACGCGCTGGCGTCGAGGATCCTGGCGGGCGGGGTCCGGCTGCAGCGCGGACGCAGTGGTTAGCGCGGCCTCGGCCGGTACGTCAGCTGCTTGACGTTGCGCAGGTACGGCGTCACCTCCACATGCTGGACGCCCTCCAGATGGCCGAGGGGGCCGCTGAGGTAGTCGTACAGGTCGGAGGTGTTCCTGACCACCGCCGTGGCAGTGACGTTGGTGGGTCCCGCGGTCGCGGAGACGTGGGCGATCGGGGCGTGATCGGCGAGCGCCCGGCCGACGGAGTGGAGTGCCGTGGGGGCGACGGTGAGCCAGAGGGCGGCCATCAACGGGTGGCCGACGATCGCGGGATCGTACTCGCAGTCGATGTAGATCGCCCCGGAGGCGATCAGGGTGGCCAGGCGTCGTTTGACCGCGGACTCCGAGCGGCCGGTGGCGCGCTGGAGCTCGGGGTAGGTGGCACGGCCGTCGCGTTCGAGGACGGCGAGCAGCGGCTCGTCCTCCGGGTCGATGCGGGCGGGGCCCGGCTCGGGGACGGGATCGGGGGTGAGGGCCTCGATCTGGTCGGGGGCGAGTGCCGAGAACTTCTGCAGCCAGCCCTGCGGGCCGCCGAAGAAGCGGTGCAGCTTCTGGTACGCGCGGATCTCCAGCAGCCTCGGGGTGCGCGGGAGTTTGCCCATCAGGAGGTCGTCGCGGTCGCCGGCGTTGCGCGGCCGGGTGCCGAGGACGATCTCCGTGCCGCCGGAGGCGAGGCCGATCCAGCTGGTGTCGGGCCGTTTGGCGAGCGCCTCCGCGATGGTCTGGGCGCTGTCGGGGACGCACCGCAGTCGCAGCGTCCAGTGGTCCAGGCCGAGCGAGTCGCTGTCCAGGACCGCGACGACGCGCAGACCGCCCTCGGCGCACAGCCGCCGGAAGCGGCGCGCGACGGTCTGGTCGGAGACCCCGAGCACGGCGCCGATCCGGCTGAAGGAGGCCCTGCCGTTGATCTCCAGCGCGCTCAGCAGTTGCAGGTCGAGCTTGTCGAAGACATCGGATTCCATCTCCATACGGGACACCCCTGTCGGATTCCGTCGACAGACCCCTGGTTTCCGTTGCGATCTGCCGCTCACCGCCCATGGTACGGAGAGACGCAACGGAGAGACGCAACCGACGTACACGAAGCACTGGAGTTGAGGACATGCGTACATGGGGGCCGCTCACGGCCGTGTGCCTGAGCACGTTCATGTTGTTGCTGGATGTGACCATCGCGGTGGTCGCCCTGCCGGACATGGCGGGTTCGCTGCATGCGTCGCTGAGCGATCTGCAGTGGGTGATGGACGGGTATGCGCTGGCGCTGGCCGCGCTGCTGCTCGGGACGGGCGCCGCGGCCGACATCCTGGGCCGGCGGCGGGTGCACGTGGTGGGCGTGGTGGTGTTCGCGACGGCCTCGCTGCTGTGCGGTCTCGCGGGCGGGCCGGGAATGCTGATCGCCTCGCGCGCACTGCAGGGTCTCGGCGGGGCCGCGATGCTCGCGACCACACTGCCGCTGGTGGGCTCCGTCTACCAGGGCAGGCAGCGGTCGGTGGCGCTCGGCGTGTGGGGCGCGGTCAGCGGTGCGGCGGCCGCGGTGGGGCCGGTGCTCGGCGGGGTGCTGACGGACGGGCCGGGCTGGCGGTGGATCTTCTACGTCAATCTGCCGGTGAGCGTGGCCGCGGTGTGGCTGACGCTGAAGGTCGTCCCGGAGTCGCACGGCTCGCGTGAGCGGCGTGTGGACTGGGTGGGCACGGTGACCTTCGCGGGCTTCGCGGGCGGACTGACGTACGGGGCGGTGCGGGCCGGGGAGCACGGCTGGGGCGAGACGGGCACCCTCGTGACGTTCGCGGCGGCGGCGGTGGCCCTGGTCTGCTTCCTCGCCGTGGAGCGGCGCGGCACGGACCCGCTGCTGGATCCGCGGTTGTTCCTCAAGCCCGCGTTCTCCGTGGTGATGCTGGGCGCGCTGGCCTTCAACGCGGGGGCGTTCGGTCTCATGGCGTACGACTCGATATGGATGCAGTCGCTGCTCGGGATGAGTCCGGTGCGCGGCGGGGCGGTGTTCCTGTGGATGTCGCTGTCGGCGTTCGTGGTGGCGGCGGCCGGCGGACGGCTGCTGCACGGGGTGCCGGCGCGGATCACGGTCGGCGGCGGCCTGCTGCTGGTCGGCTCGGGGCAGTTCTGCATGACGGTGCTGGACGCGGGGTCGACGGCGTCCGCGCTGGCGCCGGGCATGGTGCTGGTCGGTGTCGGTACGGGACTGGCGGCGCCCGGCATCGCGGGCGCGGCGCTGGCCGCCGTACCGCCGGAGCGGTCCGGGATGGCGGGCGGCGCGGTCAACACCTTCCGGCAGCTCGGTCTCGCGCTCGGCATCGCCGTCTACGGCACCGTGCTCACGTCGCGCATGCAAAGCACGCTGCCGCACGACGCGGCCCATGCGCTGGCCGGAGGCGCCGCCGGGGCTCTGCGCGGGGGCTTCTCCGAGCATGCGCTGCGGTCGGCGTTCGCGTCGGGGCTGAACACGGCGGCGGTGGCGGCGGGGCTGACCGCGACGGTGGCCGGAGCACTGGTGATCGTCCTGGTCAGGACGGCGCGCCCGACCCGGACGGAAGTAACGGAATCCTCCGCTCCGACGCTGACAGAGGAGAGGACGACTCCACTCGGGCAGACCCGCTGACGGGCGCCGGGGGCGGTTATCAGGTCGTACAGATTCGGTGGAGATTACGGGACCGAAACTTACTCAACCGTCAGTTTTCTGTCCGACCCTTCCGGATGTGAGCGCATTTTCCGCCCGTGACCAGCGTGTACCTGAGCACTGCTCGGATGAGGCCCCCCTCCCGCCCTGTCGCCGTCTGGGGTAGCTTTCACGCCCTGTGCGAGGTAGCACTAAATCGGGCGCTGAGGAGCGGGGAGCGGGTTTGCGCGAGTTCACCAACCCTCCGTTGACGTTGTCACCGCCGGTGGGCGGTCTGGCCGACGTCGTCTTCGAGCGTGCCCAGGAAGACCCGCTGCACATCAGCCTGGGCCGCAAGGACGACCAGGGGCAGTGGCGTGATGTGACGGCGGCGGAGTTCCGGGACGAGGTGCTGGCCCTGGCCAAGGGGCTGCTGGCCCGCGGCGTTCGCTTCGGCGACCGCGTCGCGATCATGTCCCGTACCCGCTACGAGTGGACCCTGTTCGACTTCGCGCTGTGGACGATCGGCGCCCAGGTGGTGCCGATCTATCCCACGTCCTCGGCCGAGCAGTGTTTCTGGATGCTCTACGACGCCGAGTGTTCGGCGGCGATCGTGGAGCACGAGGACCACGCGATGACGATCGCCAGCGTCATCGACCGGCTGCCTCAGCTGCACCAGTTGTGGCAGCTCGACATCGGAGCCGTGCAGGAGCTGTACGACGCGGGCGCGTACATCGACGACGACGTGGTGCACCGGCACCGGCAGGCGGTCACCCCCGAGTCGACCGCGACGATCATCTACACCTCGGGCACCACGGGCCGCCCCAAGGGCTGTGTGATCACCCACGGCAGCTTCATGTGGGAGGCGGACACGGTCGCCCAGCGCTGGGATCCGGTGTTCCACTCCAAGAAGGGCGACGAGGCGGCGACGCTGCTGTTCCTGCCGCTCGCGCACGTCTTCGGGCGGATGGTGGAGGTCGCGGCGATCCGCGGAGGGGTGCGTTTCGGCCATCAGCCGCAGCTGAACGCGGCCGCGCTGCTGCCGGACCTGCAGGCGTTCAAGCCGACGTTCATCCTCGGGGTGCCGTACATCTTCGAGAAGGTCTTCAACGCCTCCCGCCGCAAGGCCGAGAAGGAAGGCAAGGCCGGGCCGTTCGAGAAGGCCATCGACATCGCCGTGAAGTACGCGGACGCCGTCGAGGCGAAGGCCTGGGGCCTCGGTCCCGGCCCGTCGGCCGGTCTGCGCGTGCAGCACCAGCTGTTCGACAAGCTCGTCTACTCCAAGGTGCGGGCCGCGATGGGCGGCCGTATCCGCAACGCCATCACGGGCGGTTCCGCGATGGACCGGCGGCTCGGCCTGTTCTTCGCGGGCGCGGGCGTGCAGATCTACGAGGGTTACGGCCTCACGGAGTCGACGGCGGCCGCGACCGCCAACCCGCCCGGACGCACCCGCTACGGCACCGTCGGCCAGCCCATCCCGGGCACGACCGTGCACATCGCGGACGACGGCGAGATCTGGCTGCACGGCCCCAACATCTTCCAGGGCTACCTCAACAACCAGAAGGCCACCGACGAGACCCTGCACGACGGCTGGCTCGCCACCGGCGACCTGGGCTCCCTCGACGAGGACGGCTATCTCACCATCACCGGCCGCAAGAAGGAGATCCTCGTGACCTCCGGCGGCAAGAGCGTCTCCCCCGGTCTGCTGGAGGAGCGGGTGCGCGACCACCCGCTGGTCAACCAGTGCATCGTCGTCGGCAACGACCGTCCGTACATCGCCGCCCTGGTCACCCTCGACCAGGAGGCCGTCGAGCACTGGCTGACCATGCGCGGCAAGCCGCAGATGTCGCCCGCCGAGCTGGTGCGGGACGCCGACCTGGAGACGGAGGTGCGGCGCTCGGTCGTCGCCGCCAACACCCTCGTCTCGCAGGCCGAGTCGATCCGCACCTTCCGGATACTGGCCCAGCCGTTCACCGAGGAACACGGTCTGCTGACCCCGTCCCTGAAGCTGAAGCGGAAGGCCATCGAGAACGCCTACGCCAACGAGGTCGAGGCGCTCTACCGGGCCTGAGCGGCCCCTGACGCTCCGTCAGCTGATGTTGATGCGGAAGAGCTTGTCCGATCCGTCCGGCTGGTTTCCGTTGTTGTCGCAGTTGGTGGTCGACAGCCACAGCTGGTCGGCGCCCGGCACCTTGGTCACGGTCCGCAGACGGCCGTACGTGCCCACGTAGTACGCGGTCGGTGTGCCGACGCTCTCGTTGTCCCCGTTGATCGGGATGCGCCACAGCCGCTCGCCGCGCAGGGACGCCATGTAGACGACGTTGCGGACGATGGCGATACCGCTGGGCGAGGCCTCGGAGACGTTCCAGGTGGCCTTGGGGTTGGTCATCCCCGCGGTGCTGCAGTTCCCTTCGCAGATCGGCCAGCCGTAGTTGGCGCCCGGCTTGATGAGGTTGAGTTCGTCCTTGGAGCTGTTGCCGAACTCCGCTTCCCACAGGCGGCCGTTGCGGTCGAAGGCGAGGCCCTGCGGGTTGCGGTGGCCGAGGCTGTAGACGTAGTTGCCGAAGGGGTTGCCGGGGGCCGGCTTCCCGTCCGTCGTCATGCGCAGGATCTTGCCGTTGAGGGAGTTCTTGTCCTGTGCCAGGTCGGGCGTCTGGGCCTCGCCGGTGGAGACGTAGAGGTAGCCGTCGGGGCCGAAGGCGAGGCGGCCGCCGTTGTGGTAGCGGTTCTTCTTGATGCCCTGGAGCAGGATCTTGTAGTCGCTGAGCTTGGTGCCGTCGTACGTCATGCGCACGACCCGGTTGCCCTCGGAGGCGGTGTGCATGAAGTAGACGTAGTGGTCGGTGTCCCACTTGGGGTCGACGGCGACGCCGAGCAGTCCGCCCTCGCCGTTGGTGGTGACGGCGTTCGGTACGGTGCCGACCTGGGTCCGGGTGCCGTTCTTGGTCACCTTCCAGACACGGAAGTCGTCCCGCTCGGTGACCAGTGCGCTCTGCCCGTCGGGCATCCAGTAGGTGCCCCAGGGGATGGTCCAGCCCGTGGACAGGGTGGAGATGGAGCTGGGGACGCCACCGTCGGTCGCACAGGCCTTGGTCGTGAAGGTGACGGTGCTGCTCGGCTCGGAGGTGTTGCCCGCCGCGTCGCGGGCGACGACGTTCAGCGCGTACGGGCTGTTGCAGGCGAGCCCGGTGAGCGTGGTCGACGTACCGCTCGTGACCGTCTTGTAGACCGTGGTGTCGCTGCGCACGTCGTAGGCGACGACCCCCCTGTCGTCGGTCGAGGCACCCCACTTGAGGTCGGCGCTGTTGGCGGTGACATTGCTCGCGGACAGCGTGCCCGGCTTGCTCGGCGGGGTGGTGTCGGAGCTGGGCCTGGTGGTGCAGTCGACGACCGGGCTGGCGGGCGAGGTGTTGCCCGCCGCGTCGCGGGCGATCACCGTGAGGTTGTAGTCGGTGTTGGGGGTGAGCCCGGTCAGCGCCTTGGAGGTCGAACTCCCCGGCGCCTCACTGATCTTGTTGCCGTGCTCGTAGATGTCGTACGCGCTCACCCCCACGTTGTCCGTGGACGCCCCCCAGGCCAGGGTCAGCGCATCCTCGCCGATGTCCGAGCAGCTGGGCTGTCCGGGACGGGTCGGGGCCTGGGTGTCGGCGGCCGCGTCGAGGCTGATCCGGTCGAGGTTGGGGCCGCCGTTGGCGCTGGTGGCGGTGGCCCGGATCTTGTCGGTGCCCGCGGTCAGCGGAACGTTGACGGTCTTGGTGACCCAGGTGTTCCAGTCGGCGGTGGCCGGGAAGGACACCCCGGAGGCGACGACCGCGCCGTTGACGGCGATGTCCATCGGCCGGTCGGTGGAGGTGCCGTTGGCGTAGCGCAGGGTGAGGGCGGAGGTGCCGCCGGAGGCCGCGCTGACCGTGAACTCCACGTAGGAGCCCTTGACGTTGGTGTAGTCGACGAAGCCGGTGCCGGTGTACCCGGTGTGGTTGGTGGCCACGGTGCCCTGCGAGATCAGGGCGCCCTCGGCCTGGTAGTCGGTGGCGGCCAGCGCGGTGCCCTGGCCGAGGCCGGCGAGCGGCAGCGCCAGGGCCGCCGCGACGCCGTACGGCAGAACTCTTCTGATGTTCACGGATGTTCCCCTCAGCCCGTGTACTGGGTGAAGACCTTGAGGTAGTCGTACGGCTGCTGCGTCACGCCGCTACAGGCGTCGCCGTCGGTGCCCGAGCCGCAGGCCCGGTCGCGGTTGACGGCCCAGTAGGTGAGCCGTCCGATGTGGTGCTGCTGGGCGTAGGCGAGCATGGTCTTGAAGTCGGCCACCCGCACGCGCTCACCGGAGTCGTCGGTCTTGCCGTTCATCGACGACAGCCCGATGTGGGTGTAGGCGGTGGCGTCGCTGTAGCCGTACGCCGACTTCACCCGGGCCTTGAGTCCTTCCATGGCCTTGGTGGTGAGGCTGCCCATGGTGGTGGTGCCGCCGCCGAAGTCGAACGGCATGATGCACCAGACGTCGTTCGCCAGCCCGGAGTCGGCGGCCCGCTTGATCATGTCGACGCCGGTGGAGTCGGGGCCGGAGGAGGTGGTGCCGAAGGTGATGACGGTCTTCAGGCCCGGGTTGTTCGCCTTCACCGTCTTCAGCGCGTCGACCACCCGCTGCCGCACGGTCGCGTTGGACCACTCGGTGTTCTCGATGTCGATGTCGAGCGCCTTCAGCCTGTAGGCGTTGATCACCTTCTGGTAGGCGCCGGCGAGCGCGGAGGCACTGGAGCACTTCTCGCCGAGCTTGTTCCCGCTCCAGCCGCCGACGGAGACGACGACGTCACCGCCCGCGCCTCTGATCGCGTTGATCGTCGACTGGTCGCTGCCCCCGGTCAGCGGGCGGGAGCCGTCCCACTTCGGGTTGCAGGTGCCGTCGGAGAGGATGAAGGCGAGGGTGAACCACTTGACGCCGGTCGCGGACATCACCGACGTGGGGCTTTGGGGGTTGCCCCAGCCGAGGTACTCGTAGGGGGCCACGGCGAACCCGGGCGAAGCGGCGGCCGCCTTCAGGGAGTTGACGGGCTTGACCCGGATGAGCCGGGTCTCGCCCGGACGCAGGGTCGCGCTGTAGGAGTCGGCGATCACGCCCTTGTGGGATCCGGACCAGAGGTCGGTCACGTCACCCGAGCCGTTGAAGCCGACCTGCGACCAGTTCACGCTCACCGTCGCGTTGCCCGAGGTCCCGGTGTTGAACAGGGCCACGACGTACTGTCCGTCGCTCTCCTTCTTGCTCCAGACCTGTTTGACACCGCTGCTGACGATCCGCTTCGCGGCGACCCCGTCCTGGTCGACGCCGATCAGCCGGTCGTTGGTCAGCATCGCCTTGTCGACGGAGTCGAGTCGGGTGAGGTCGGTGCCGAGCAGCAGCGGGGCCGCCGCCATCGACCACAGCGTGAAGTGCGAGCGGCGCTGGTCGGCCGTCAGGCCCACCTCGTCGCCGTTGCCGATCTCCAGCGAGTCCAGGTCGTTCCAGCCGCCGGGCCCGGCGTACTGCTGCCAGGAGGCGGCCGAGTCGAAGCGCTTGGAGACGTGGGACCAGTCGGTCAGCGGATAGCCGCTGCCGTTGCTGCCCGGCCCGCAGTAGCACTCGACGTCACCCTGGGTGCGCCAGCTGTTCGCCAGTTTCCGCCAGGTGGAGGCATCCGCGATCGGCAGGTTGTTGGACAGGGCGAAGTTGATGGGCCGTCCGCCGGCCCGCAGCGCCTTGTCCCAGGCCTGGACGTCGGGGATGTCGGCGCTGCCCACCCCGTCGATCTTCAGGTAGTCGACACCCCAGGACGCGAACTGCTTGGCCCAGGAGTTGACGAACTCCTGGGCGCCCGGCTTGGAGTAGTCGATGTAGTACATGTTCTTGCAGTTGTAGTTCTTCTCGGTCCTGGACGTGTCCGCGATGTCCTTGGCGTGGTACGAGGTCCCCTCGATCGGCGTGTTCTTGGTGACGGCGTTCTTCGCGATGCCCGGCGTGACGTAGAAACCGAACTTCAGGCCTTTGGAGTGGACGTAGTCGGCCACCCCCTTGATGCCGTCCGGGAACTTGGCGGTGTCGACGGCCCAGCGGCCGTAGCCGTCCACGGTGAAGCCGTTGCTGTCGCACTTCTGCCAGAAGTCGTCGAGGTTGACGTAGACGAAGCCGTGGTCCTTGAGGCCACTGGAGACCAGCGCGTCGGCCTGCGCCTTGATCTTCGCCTCGGTCGGCGTGCGGCGCACGAAGCTCCAGCTGGACCAGCCCATGGCGGGCCGGACGGACTGGCCGTTGTCGGAGGCGGCCGCCGGGTGGGCGGTGCCCACGAGCGGCACCGCCGCGGCGAGCAGCAGGCCCGCCGCCGCGGCCGTGAGCGATCTGAGACGGATCATGACTGTCCCCCGTTCGCGGGTGTGGCGTACGACGTCCCGATCCACGCCTCGTCGACCCGCAGTCGCTGGTAACGGGTGGTGTCGCTGGAGGCGGCCCAGGTGGTGTCGACCTCGAGCCGGACGTAGCGGGCGCCCGCGGCGGTCAGGTCGATGCCCTGGATTCCGCGGCGGCTGGGCAGCTGGCCGGACTTGACCGCGCTCCCCCAGGTCGAGCCGTCGTTGCTCAGGAACACCTTGTAGTCCTTGATCCGCGCCGACTGCTCGGTGCTGGAACGGGCGTAGGCCACGGAGTCCTCACGCTGGTTGAGCCCGATGTACTGCACCTTCTTGGCCGAGCCGAGGTCGAAGGTGAGGTTCACGGGGAGGGTCTTGTTGTTGTCCCAGTAGGTGAGGTAGTCGCCGTCACCGGCCGCCGACGCGGCGTGCCCGCTCGCGGAGGCGCTCGCGCTGACCTTGACGCCGGCGAGGATGCCCTGGCGGCCTGCCGTCGTGACCTTGAAGACCGTGTCGTACGGGTCCCAGTTGCCGAGCCCGCTCAGGGTGAGCACGCCGCCGGACTGCGACCACGAAACCGCCGCTCCCGTGCGGAGGTTGGTGACGGAGGCGATGCGGTAGCCGTTGTCGCGGATGCGCAGGGTGCTGGTGCCGGGCGGGGTCAGGACATGGACGTACTGCAGGTTCGGGTCGCTCTTGCTGATCGTCGTGACGCCGTGCGCGCCGTCGTTCCAGAAGCCGGGCTTGAGGCCGCCGTACATGTAGCCGCCGCCCTCGGTGCCGTGCAGGGACTCCCAGATGGGGTCGAGGTAGGAGTCGGCGAAGGTGTTGAAGGATGCCTGGTTCGACGGGAACTTGCCGTTGACCTGAGCCGTCTCGGCCATCAGCGCCTTCACCGAGGAGCCGGCGTTGGTGATGAGGCGGCCGAGGGTGAGTGCGCGGTCGACGGAGGGGTTGGAGCCGTCGTACCACCAGGCGCCGGTAGAGGGCAGCTTGAAGTCGGCCTCGGTCAGGCGGGGTTGGGCGGTGTAGATCGCCTGCGGGTAGTCGTAGGCGGGTGTCATTCCCGTCTTCTGCTCGTTGCTGATCATGTCCATGATCGGCGTGTCTTCGTTGTTGTTGCTGAGCGTGTAGTTCGGGCGCTTGTCGTAGATCTGCTGGTAGAGGTTGTGGCTCTCCCAGTAGGAGTTGTCGTTGTCGATCCAGAAGCCGCCGAGCTCGGGGTAGCGGTCCATGACCTCGAAGAAGTTGTCGTAGCTGAACTGCCCGAAACCGTCGCGGGTGGTGAGGTCGACTCTCTTGCCCTTGTAGGCGGAGTAGGCGGCCGAGTCGAGCCACTCGTGGCCGCCCTCGTCGTGCCACTTCGGGTCGTCGGTCATATAGAGGATGACCTTCATGCCCTTGGCCTTGGCGGCGGTGATCAGCTCACCGAGGAAGTCCCGCTTGGTGGAGCAGGATCCGGGGATCTTCGACGGCCAGGGGCGGGCATAGCCGAGGCGGCTGTGGAAGGTGGCGACGACGAGGTACTGGGTGTGCAGTTTCTGCGCCTCGTTCACCCAGTACTGCGGTGTCCAGCCGCCGCTCGTGACGTCGTTCTCCCAGGCGCTGCAGCTGGTGTGGGCGGGTGCGGTGCGCAGGCCCCAGTGCAGGAAGAGGCCGCCGACCGAGTTGCGGAGGAAGTCCTGGCGGGGGTTCTCCAGATCGAGGGGCCGTACGGCGTTCGTGCAGTTCTCGGTGGACCCACTGCTCGACACCCGCAGCGTCACGCCGCTCAGGCAGTACCCGTCGACGTCCTGGAAACCCAGGTCGTACGGCGACGCGGAGCCGCGCCCGGCGGTGAAGCCGGTGAAGCGGATGTCGCTCGCCGCGTTGGCGATGACCGCGGGGCGGCCGTCGTCCGACGCGAACCCGACCGAGCTGTCGGCGAACTGGACATGGTCGGCGTTGTGCACGTACCAGCCGTAGGCCGGGCGGGTGCCGATGGCCTTCGGGTTGTAGTCGCCCGGGTCGTTGCTCGGCACCGCGGTGGACATGGTGCCGTGGCCACCGGGCACGGTGATGTGGACGTCGTGGAAGGTGACACCGTTGATCCGGTGGCCGCTCTCGCCCCACAGGGTCGGGCTGAAGGACGGGCTGTTGCCGGTGGCCGTGATGTTGTCGTAGGTGATGTTGCCGATCGATCCGATGCCGGGATGGTTGCCGCAGCGCTTCCGGGTGCCGATCTTCTGCATGATCGGCGAGTGGACGTCGGTCATCGTGATGTCGCGATAGTGGACGTCGGAGATCTTCGCGCCGTCCATCGACACCATGCCGAGGCCGGACTTGTCGGCGCCGTCGATCCGGATCTTCTCGAACTGGTAGTCCGAGAAGTCTCCGCAGGTCTCGGAGCCGAACATCAGGGCGTTGCAGCACCTGGCGCCGAGCGTCGAATCGCTCACCCGCACATGGCCGTTGGGCAGCTTGGCGCCGAGGGCGTAGTCGCTCTTGAAGACGAGCGCGTCGTCGTTGGCCTTGATGTTCGCGTGGGTCACCGTGACGTTCGTCGTGGAGATGATGTTCCAGCCGTCGCGGTCGCTCGCGGTGTCGATCGTGAGACGGTCCGAGGTGACGTTCTTGCAGCCGTTGATGAGTGCGGCGAAGTGGCCGCCGCGGCGCAGGGTGAGCCCGTCTCCGATACGGAGTCCGTCGCAGCGCGTCAGGGAGATGATCTTGTCGGCCTCGCCGGACTTCGGGTTGCCGGTGATCAGGTTGCCCATGCCGTCGATGACGCCCTGCCCGACGAAGCCGATGTCGGTCAGTTTGTCGCCGTGGATCATCGCGTCGTGGAAGTGGCTGTGCCCGTAGTCCTGGTAGGCGTCGTACGGGTTGGACTCGGCCTTGTCGTAGGTGTCGGCGCCGGAACCCTGGATCGTGGCGCCCTTGTCGAGCTGGAGCGTCACATGGCTCTTCATGTGGATGGTGTTCTGGGACTTGTAGGCGCCGGCGGGGAAGCGCACGATTCCGCCGCCGTCGGCCGAACTCGCCGCCGTGATGGCCCGGTTGATGGCAGGGGTGTCGTTGGCGGAGCCGTCCGCCTTGGCTCCGTAGTCACGGACGTCGTAGACGGCGGCGGTGTGCGGGGGGCGGTGCGGGGCCGCGAGCGCGGCGGGGTGGGCGAGTCCGAGGGCGACGGCGACGACGAAGAACACGATCGCCGCCGCCCCCGTCCGCCGTGCGGTGGGGGGTCTCATATGACGGCCTCTCAGACGAGTTGGTAGCCGCGGAGGTTGGTGAGCAGCAGGTAGGTGTCCTGCAGGGACCCGGAGGTGTCGCCGAGGGAGCGGTAGATGCCCCACTTCGGGCGCACACGGTCGGCCAGGAAGGTGTCGACGCCGGTCTTCGACGCGTCGACGACGGTGGAGCCGCCGGACTTGAGGATCCAGCGGACGGAGCCGGCCGAGCCGTTGCCGACCTTGATCTGGAAGTCGACGTCGGTCCATGTGTCGTGCAGAGGATCCAGGTCGGTGCGGCCGACGAGGATGTCGTCGACGGCCAGCTTCAACTCGATGGTCTGCCTGCCGTTCACCCGGCGCAGCGACTGCACCACGATCGGCGAGGTGCCGTTGCCCGGCTGCTTCATCTGCATGATGTGCGTGAAGGTGGTCGTGGCCTTCAGCGAGCTCGGGATGTACATCGAGTACGTGAGACGCCAGGTCTGGCCCTGGGTCCACTTGAGGTAGTTGCCGCCGCTGCCGTTGCGCAGGCCCGTGACCTCCTGGCGCTGACGGTCTGTCGAGGTGTCGCGGTCGACGGTGTGCATGTTGAAGCGCCAGTTGTTGCCGGTGGCGAAGATGTGCGGATGGCCGGCGGGGTGCGAGTCGGCGCGGTCGTCCTCGACCGTCTCGAAGGCGCCCAGGCCGTCGCGGCTCGCGGACGGCGCCCACTTCTGCTGCCAGGAGGCGGCGTGGGCGGTGCCGGCCGGCAGGCCGACCGCCGCCGTGGCCGCGCCACCGAGAGCGGCACCCAACAACACCCTTCTGGATGTGCTCATGACATTAATCACCTCGCAGTTGCTCGTTCATGATCAGGAAGGCGCCCAGGCCGTGGAAGTCGTTGGTGGCCCGGGTGCGGGCGATGTAGTACGCGTAGTCGCCGACGTTCGTGCCGACGGAGATGTCGGCGAGGTCGGTACGGCCGTCCGGGCCGGTCGACAGCTTCGCGAGCACCCCCTGGTATCCCCGGCGGGCGACGTCCGCGTAGTGCGGGTCGAGGTAGTGCTGCTGAGCTCCGCGTGAGAGGGCGTAGGTGAACATGCTGGAGCAGGACGTCTCGGTCCAGTTGCCGCTGCGGCCGCCTTTGTCGATCACCTGGAACCAGCGCCCGGTCGCCGGGTCCTGATACTTCTCCAGCCCGGCCGCCAACTTTCGGAAGACATCGAGCAGCTGGGTCCGGCGCGGATGGTTCGCGGGGAGCGCGTCCAGCACATTGACGACCGCCATGGAGTACCAGCCGACCGCGCGACACCAGTGCTCGGGGGCGAGCCCGGTCTGCGGGTCGGCCCAGCTCGCGCTCTTCGACTCGTCGTAGGCGTGCCGGAGCAGACCGTTCGCCACCTGCAGATGGCTGCCGTACACGTACAGCTGCTTCGCCGCCTCGTCGTCGGTGTGCGCGCTGTCGCCGAACTCCTTGCCGTACTCGACGAGGAACGGGTTCACCATGTAGACGCCGTCCGACCAGAGCTGGTGGGCGCGGCTTGCGGAGTCCGCGTGCCAGAAGCCGCCGTCGGCGGTGCGCGGGTAGGTGCTCAGGCGGTCGACGATCTTCTTGGCCGCCTTGCGGTAGCGGTCCTGGCCGGTCTCGTGGTGCAGGATCACCAGCAGCCGCCCGGCCTGCATGCTGTCCAGGCTGTTGAAGGACTGGCCGATGGAGCCGTCGCTCTTCACGAAACGGTCGACGTAGTCCTTGATGTAGGCCAGATAGCGGGCGTCGTGGGTGCGCTTGTACGTGAGGTACTGGCCGTAGAGGTAGAGACCGACCGGGTAGGACCAGCCGCCGATGCTGCTCGGGGTGTAGCGGGCCATCGTGGAGTCGACGACGGCCACGGACCAGTCGGGGGCGGTGGCCCTGAGGTGTGCGGGCGCGGGGGCGGCGGGCGGAGCCGGTGTCGCCGCCGGCAGGGTGACGAGGCCGGCGGTGACGAGGGCGAGGGTCGTCAGTGCCGTCCGCAGACGTCCGGTTCTCATGTTCCTCCCTTTCGGTAGGCGTAGGCGAGGTCACCGCGCGGCTCCTCGACGAGATCGCGCACGAGGTGGTGGTCGGGGGCGTGCCGGCAGGCGGGGTCGGTACGGCCCGCGTCGCCGGTGAGCGCGTGGGCCTGGCAGCGGCAGCCGCCGTGGTCGGTGGAGCGCAGGGCGCAGCCGCGGCAGGGCTCGGGCATCCAGGACTGGCCGCGGTAGGCGTTGAAGGCCTTCGACTCCCGCCAGATCCACGCCAGTCGGTGCTCGCGCACGTTCGGCGGGTCGAGGTCCGGCAGGGCGGCCGCGGCCGGGCAGGGCAGGACCGTGCCGTCCGGGGCGACGGTGAGCGATACGGCACCCCAGCCGCCCATGCAGGGTTTCGCGGTGGCATCCACCCAGTCCGGGGCGACCCACACCAACTCCACCGCGCCGTCGAGGAGCTGGCGCCAGCGGGAGACCGAGGTGCGGGCCTGTTCGACCTGTTCCCGGGTGGGCAGCAGGGCCGCGCGGTTGCGCAGGGCCCAGCCGTGGAACTGCGCGTGGGCGAGTTCGATGCGGTCGGCGCCCCACGCGAGGCCCAGGGCGATCAGGTCGTCGAGGGCGTCGAGATTGGCGCGGTGGAGCACGATGTTGAGGCCGAAGGGGAGACCGGAGGCGCGGATCAGCCGGGCGGCCCGCTCCTTGGCCGCGAACGAGCGGGCGCCCGCGATGCGCTCCGAGGCCCCCGGGTCGGCGTGCTGCACCGAGAGCTGGACGCTGCGCAGCCCGGCCCCGGCGAGCTGCGCCGTGCGCCGCTCGCTCAGGCCCACCCCGCTGGTGACCAGCTGTGTGTAGAGGCCCGCGGTGTCGGCGGCCGCGACGATACGGGGCAGATCGCGTCGGAGCAGGGGCTCGCCGCCGGACAGGTGTGTCTGCACGACGCCGAGGTCGGCGGCCTGGCGGAACACGTCGGACCACTGCCCTGCGTCCAGCTCCCTTGACCGACCGATCAGTTCGACGGGGTTGGAGCAGTACCCGCAGCGCAGCGGACAGCCGTGGGTGAGTTCGGCGAGCAGCGCCCAGGGGGCGTCCACGGTCATACGAGCCAGCCCTCCTTTCGCAACGCGGCGAGGAAACCGGGGACTTCGGCGGCGACGGGCGCGGTCGGGTGCCGTTCGCCGAGTTCGGCGACGATGGCGTCCACCGCGCGCGTGCCGTCACAAAGGCGCAGGACAGGGCCCGCGCTGCCGCGCAGTACGACCACCCGCTCGGGGAGCAGCAGCAGGGCGGTGTCCCGCACGCGGTCGTGGTGCAGGACGACACCGCGGGAGAGCGCCGGACGCCAGGTCATGGGCCGCCTCCGGCCACCGCGTCCAGCAGCGACCACAGCACCTCGCACTTGAACTCCAGGGCGGACAGCGCGCGTTGCTGCTGCTCGCGGCTGCGGGCCAGGTCGAGGACCAGGGCGAGGGCCTCGGCTCCGTCGCGGCCGCCCTGGTCGATGCGGGTGCGGAAGTAGGCGAGGCCGTCCTGGTCGATCCAGGGGTAGTGCCGCTCGAAGGCGGCGATACGGGTGCGCATGAGGTCGGGTGCGGCGAGTTCCGTGAGCGAGGCGGCGATCGCGTCCAGGACCGGGTGCAGGCGGCAGAAGTTGACGTATCCGTCGACCGCAAGGCGGACGCCGGGCAGCACCCGGGAGCCGTCCCAGAGTTCGTCGCGGTGCAGGCCGGCCGCCTCGCCGAGGCGCAGCCAGCGTTCGATCCCGCCCTCCCCCTCGGCCGTGCCGTCGTGGTCCTGGATGCGGCGCAGCCAGGACCTGCGCAGCTCGGGCCGGTCCAGCCCGGCGAGGATCAGGGCGTCCTTGACGGGGATGTGGCGCTGGTAGTGGAAGCGGTTGGCGATCCAGCGGCGCAGCTCGGCCGGGCTCAGTTCACCGCGGTGCATCCGCAGGTTGAAGGGGTGGCGGTCGTGGTAGCGCTCCGCGGCGACGGCGCGCAGCCGCTCGGTGAACTCGGCGGTTCCCCAGGCGGTGGCGCCGTCGGCACGGACGGTGGTGGCGGTCACGGTGCGGTCGCCGTACGGGCGGTCAGCGGTCGCCGAGGGCGTAGGCGGTCACTTCGAGAGCGGTCTCCACCACCGCATAACCAGGGCTTTGCCAGACGTTTTCATCCGATGTCTCCCGCTCTTCCGGCAGCGGCTGTTCCGTGCGGAGGACATACCGAAGCGTCTCGTTCATGGAGCCGTACCTGCTTTCCTGAGGGGTGGGGGGCTGGGGAGGCCCAGACAGGCGCGAGGTGTTCACATGCATGCACCGAGTTCATGAACTCGTTCGGTGGCGCGATCCAGAGTTGCGGGACGAAGGGCCCGCGTCAATGGTCCGGACCGAAGACGTCGGATGCATTTCCGGACAATCCCTGGATCCGTCAACTGACTCGACAGTCAGTCGGGATGGATTTTCCGGTCAGGAATGCATGACCGCCCGTGATCGTTGACGATGGGAGTACCACCTGACGACAACCGTAAGGATCGAGAGCTCGTGAGCAGCAAGGTCCCCCCGATCATCCTCAACAACGGCGTCAAGATGCCCCAGCTGGGCTTCGGCGTCTGGCAGGTGCCGGACGACGAGGCGGAGCGGGCCGTCGCCACCGCTCTGGAGGCCGGGTACCGCAGCATCGACACAGCGGCGATCTACGGCAACGAAGAGGGCACCGGCAAGGCGATCGCCGCCTCCGGCGTCCCCCGCGAGGACATCTTCCTCACCACCAAGCTCTGGAACAGCGACCACGGCTACGACTCCACGCTGCGCGCCTTCGACGCGTCGCTGGACAAGCTCGGCGTGGAGTACGTCGACCTGTACCTGATCCACTGGCCGACCCCCGCCCGGGACAACTACGTCGACACGTACAAGGCGTTCGAGAAGCTGCACGCCGACGGTCGCATCCGCGCGATCGGCGTCTCCAACTTCGAGCCCGAGCACCTTCAGCGGCTGATCGCAGAGACCTCGGTCATCCCGGCGGTCGACCAGATCGAGCTGCACCCGCACCTGCAGCAGCACGCCGCCCGCGAGTACCACGCGGAGCAGGGCATCGCGACCGAGGCCTGGTCGCCGCTCGGCTCGGGCAAGGGCCTCCTCGAGGTCCCGGCGATCGTCGCCATCGCCCAGAAGCACGGCCGCACCCCGGCACAGGTCGTGCTGCGCTGGCACCTTCAGCTGGGCAACATCGTGATCCCCAAGTCCGTGACCCCGTCCCGGATCAAGGAGAACATCGAGGTCTTCGACTTCAGCCTGGACACCGAGGACCTGGCGGCGATCAGCGCCCTCAACGAGGACCGGCGCCTGGGTCCGGACCCGTCGACGTTCAACATGGCCTGACGGCTGGCGCGGTACACGGGTCGGCCCCCGCCGTTGGGCGGGGGCCGACCCGTGCCCGGAGCCGGCGCTCCGGCCGACTCCCGCACGGAACCCGTCAGTCGCCGCGCACGTCCGCGTGGACGACCTCGAACTCCTCCAGCGAGGTCACGGTCACGTGCGCCTTGGCCGCGCCCTCGTGCCGGGCCACCGCCTGGGGCCCGCGGGACGCAACGAGGGAGCCGCGGTCCGTGAACGTGGTGCCGACTCGGCCGCGTCCACGCTCCCGGTCGACGAGCAGAACCGCCCTGGCCAGCCCGGACAGCGTCTCGAGCCTGGGCACCACCGAGGCACGGAAGGTCTCGGTGAGCAGGTCCGCGTCCATGGGGTCGAACTCCAGCCTGGTGATCCGCAGCCCGGCGCCCGCCTCCGGCTGCCGCACCTGGTGGAAGACCGTCGCCTCGTAGTTCTCGACCGCGGTCGTCGCCGCGAAGGGCTCCAGCAGTGCACCACGCCGCTCGCGCATGACCTCGTCGCTGTTGCGCCGGGCCTCCTCGGACTCCCACCAGCTCGCCGCCAGCAGCTTGCCGACCTCCCGGTCCACGAAGATGCCGGCCCCGCGATACCCCGGGCGCTCCTCCAGCAGATCCCGTCCCTGTGAGTTCAGTGCCCTGATGGCCGTGTCGATCTTCGCGGGATCCCCGGTCGCATACACCGTGCGGACGAACATGACGCCTCGCCTCCCAGAAGTCGGGCGCATATCTGGATATTCCGTGGCTCCAGTCTTCTCCTTCGGGCAAACCGCTGCAATAAGGACCGGAGGTGGGTCCGTAGCACGGAAGTCCAGACCAAGGGGTTGACGGGAGCACGTAAAGGGGGCCACCTTGTACGGCACCCGAGTAAGGAAACTTTCCTAACAGAAGGGTCCCCCACAGTGCGCCTACGAACACTGACCCTCGCCGCGGCCTCCGGGGCCGCCCTGCTCGCCGCCGGCGTGCTCCCCGCGAACGCCTCCGGTACGGCAGGACCGGCGTCCGCCCAGGAGGGCTCGGTCAGCGCGTCCGACCTGCTCGCCAAGGTGACCTCGTGTCAGCAGATCTCCAACGGCAAGTACAAGACGGACGACGAGACCTCGGCCACGGTCCCCGTCTGCGGCAAGAACGGCGCGGTCTTCTGGAAGGCCGACATGGACATCGACTGCGACGGACAGCGCACCTCGAAGTGCAACGAGAACACCGACCCCTGGTACCAGGACGACACGGCGTTCCACCAGTCCAACGGCAAGCCGCTCAGGGCCGATTCACTGCCGTACGTGGTCGTGCCCAGCTCCAGCAGCATCTGGAACTACTCCAGCTCCGGCATCAAGGGCGGCGGCGTGGTCGCCGTGATCTACCACAACAAGGTCGAGTACGCCGTCGTCGGCGACACCGGCCCCACGAAGATCATCGGTGAGGCCTCGTACGCCACCGCCCAGGCCCTCGGCATAGACAGCAACCCCGAGACCGGCGGCGCCGACTCCGGCGTGACCTACATCCTCTTCAAGAACTCGCAGGTGTCCCCCATCGAGAGCCACAGCGCGGCGGTCTCCCTGGGGGATCAGCTGGCGAAGAAGTTCCTCCAGAACAACTAGGACGCGGGGCACGCAAGCTCTCAGGCAGCCCAACTGGCCTTGTACAACGGCCAGTTGGGCTGCGCCTCACATGGCATGGGCCGCCGTGTGCACCGTGTGTGCCGCCAGGACGAACACGTCCGGGCGGTGGTGGACGCTCGCCTTGTCGTCGGGGTCGAGGAGCTGGTCGAGGGTGGCGCGGTCGGTGGCGTCGAGGTGGTCGCCGAGGCTTTCGCGGAGGCGGGAGAGGGAGGCTGCGACATAGGCGCGGGCGCGGTCCTTGGCCGGGGCCGGCAGGTCCAGCAGGAAGGTCCGGGTGCCGGTGGGCCTGAGGCCCGCGGCGGCCATCAGGGCCGGCCAGTCCTCGGTCTCGGCTACCGCGCCGGGCAGGCTGGAGCGCATCTCGGCGAACCACTCCTCCTCCAGCACGTCGAGGCGGGCCTGCAGTCCGGGACGGCCGATCCCGATGTCGCGCGGCAGGAACCGCGCGGGCAGTCCGCCCTCCATGAGCGCGAGTGTGCCGCCGGGCGCGAGCCGCGCGGCGAACGCGGCCAGAGCGGCCCGCTGGTCGCCGATGTGGTGCAGGCTGCGGCTGGCCCACAGCAGATCGGCGGGGTAGTCCAACTCGTCCAGTACTCCGGGCAGTTCACCGGTGAGCGTGCCGAAGCGATCGCCCACCCCCAGCCGGTCGGCCCGGGCACGGGCCCGCTCCAGGAGCGGCGCCGAGCCGTCGACCGCGACGACCCGGGCCCCGGGGAAGGCCTCGGCGAGCAGACAGGCGACGACACCGGGCCCGCTGCCGGCGTCGACGATCAGCCCGGGTTCGGTCTGTTTGTCGGTCAGCCAGGTCATGGCCCGCTCATAGAGGGACGTGAACAGCTCCGCCTGCGACTCCAGCATCGGGGCCATCTCGGCCCAGTCGATGTCGGTGTGGTCGTGGCGGTGACCGTGACCGTGCTCTCGGTGTCCGTGGTGGTGTCCTTGCGCCATGGAGGTCAGCCTCTCGTCCGGGTGCGACCCAGCGTGCGCCGACGCACCGCATGACGGCCAGCACAGTTGCCGCAACGGCAAAAGTCGGCGGCAAAAATGAGGTGCACGGTGCCTGACGGGTCATCGACGATGGCCCGATGGACGACGCACTGGTGGAGAGGTTCCTCACGGACGGGTTCGTGAAGATCGAGGGGGCGTTTCCGCCACGGGTCGCCGAGGACTGCGCGCGGCTGCTGTGGAAGGAGACGGGGTACGACCCCGAGGACCCCGGCACCTGGAAGGACCCGGTGGTGCGGGTGGCGGGAATGGCCCAGGGCCCGTTCGCAGCGGCGGCCAACACACCTGTGCTGCACATGGCGTTCGATCTGCTGGTGGGCGAGCGGCGCTGGGACCCCCGCTACTCACTGGGCAGCTTCCCGTTGCGCTTCCCGCACGAGGAGGAGCCGGACGACGCCGGCTGGCACATCGAGGGCAGTTATCTACCTCAGGGCGCCGAGCTCTGGCACACCAACCTCCGCTCCAGGGATCGCGCCCTGCTGATGCTGTTCCTGTTCAGCGAGGTGACCGAGGACGACGCCCCGACCCGTATCAGGGTCGGCTCCCACCTGGACGTGCCACGGGTCCTGGCGCCGTACGGCGACGAAGGCGCGGACTTCATGACGCTCGGCCCGCGGGTGGACGCCGCCTCCGCGCACCGCCCGCTCGCCCTCGCCACCGGCCGCCCCGGCGACGTCTACCTCTGTCACCCCTTCCTGGTGCACGCCGCCCAGCCCCATCACGGCACCCGGCCCCGTTTCATGGCGCAGCCGCCGCTGCACCTGAGGGAGCCGCTGGAACTGGAGCGGCGCGACGCCGACTACTCGGCGGTGGAGTTCGCGATCCGCCGGGGCCTGGCCCGGGGGGAGGGGTAGGCCCCGGCGGGGTCGGTCAGCCGTCGGCCACTACGACAACGGCGGGTACGCGTTCTGCATCAGCTGCTGGAACTGCGCCGAGAACCAGTGACCGGACAGTGGCGCGTTCGGCAGGGCGCCGGACATGTTGTTGTTGTTGCGCGGGTTGCCCGTGTAGGTCGGGTCGCACATCCGGTCGAAGCCCTTGCCCTCGTCGTTCGGGACCGCCGAGCTGGCGCCGTCGGACTCGCCCGGGGGCTTCATCCACACGTACGCGTCGATCCCGGCCGCGGGGCTGGCCTTGGGCCGTTCACCGAGGCCGGCGCCGGCCTGGTTGCACCAGTTGCCGGTGTTGAAGCGCCGGTCGACACGGCCGCCGTCGACGTAGGTGTTCACATCGGTCTGGGCGCCGGGACCGGTCGGCCGGGCGCTGCCGCCCCAGCCGTTGCGGGAGGTGTCGATGAGCATGCCGACGCCCGAGGGGAAGCCCTGGCTCACGGCCTCCTGGCGGAAGGCCTGGGCGTAGGAGAGCTCATCGACGTACCGGTTCCAGTCGACCCACTTCGACTGGCGCACGGACGTGCCGTTCACGGTGTCGTTGATGGTGTAGTACGGCTCCTTCAACGCGCTGTAGTTGGCGGTGTTGGTGATGAAGCCGTGGACGTCGTTCACCGTGGCACCCTCGGCGGTCGCCGCCTGCTTGATCGTCTGGACCGTCGCCGAGAAGTTGTCGTCCCAGCCGAGCCAGCCGTGGTGCCCGGCGTCCACGTAGTTGTAGACGTTGGGGACGTCACCGAGCTTGTTCAGCGCGTAGCCGACACCCTTGATGTAGTTGCCGTTCGCCTTCATCGTGTCGCAGTTGGGGGTGGCGGTGTTCCGCGGCGAGACGTTGGTGACGAGGTTCGGCAGGGAGTCGAGTTCGACCGTGGTGACGATCCGCAGCGAGGCGTACTTGGGATCGGCGAGGATCGCGGCGATCGGGTCGATGTACTGCGTCTTGTACTTGTCGATGTCCGTCGGACCGAACTCACCGTTGGAGGCGAGCGCGGCACAGTCGCGGCCCGGCAGGTCGTAGATCACCAGCTGGACGACGAGCTCGCCGCTGCCCTTCTGCTTCAGGGCCTCGTCGAGGTGCGCCCGCAGGCCCATCTTCCCGCCGGCGCCGTTGATCGCGGCGACCCGGTCCAGCCACACACCGGTGGGCTGGTTGGCGACGCGGCTGCCGCCCGGCTCGGCGGCGGCGTTGGCGGACCACTCCGGGTTCACGTACACCTTGGCGCCGGCGTAGGGGTTGTCGACCTTCGGGCCGGTCGGACCGGGGTCGGTCGGGCCCGGGTCGGTCGGGCCGCCGTCGACGTTGCAGGTCACACCGTCGAGGGTGAAGGTGGCCGGGACGGCGTTGCTGCCGCTGTAGGTGCCCTGGAAGCCGAAGCTGACCGAGCCGCCGGTGGCAAGCCCGCCGTTGTAGCTCTCGTTGGCTGCGGTGACGGCCGCCCCGCTCTGGCTGATCTTCGAGTTCCAGAAGTTGGTGATCTTCTGGTTGCCGGCGTACGACCACTTCACCGCCCAACTGCTCTTGGCGGCGCCGTTGTTGGTGACGGTGACAGCGGCGGTGAAGCCGGAGCCCCAGTCGTTCTGCACCTTGTAGTCGACGGTGCAGGGGACGGAGGCCGCGGAGACATCGCCGGGGACGACGGCCGTCGCGACCCCGGCGGTCCCGGCGACCAGCGCCAGGGCGGCGAGCAACGCTGTTCTGGTACGACTCATGAGTGCGGGTTTCCTTCTCCGATGCGGGAATTGCGGGATACGGGACTTACGGGTTGAGGGCGCGCAGGTGATCGCGCAGCCCGGTGCCGTACGACGTGGGGGTTCCGTCGTAGTTGGAGATCAGGGAGGGACCGGAGGAGCAGTCCCAGGTGTTCCAGGTCCAGCCGAGGTAGGACAGGCCGCGGTCGTCGAACCACTTCATGACCCGGTCGACGAAGGAGTGCGAGCAGGTGTTCTCGCCGATCTCCCCGGCCATCAGCGGCACCTGGGCCGCGACCGGTGCGAGGGTGGAGTTCCAGCAGCTCTCGTTCGCGCAGGTGTTGAAGTTGTAGACGTGGTAGGCGGCGACGAGATTGCCCGTCGGGTCGGCGGGCCTGTACGTGAGCCACTCCCCGAGGTCGTTCGAGTACGCCAGACCGCCGGCCATGACGACGTTCTTGGCGCCGGTGGAGCGCACGGCGTCGACGAGGTCCTGCATCCCGGCGACCTGGTAGCCGATGCCGGGGCAGGTGCCCCCGTCCTTCCAGCACTGCCACGCCTGGGTGGTGGTGGAGGTCGCCCGGTCCGGGTACGGCTCGTTGAACAGGTCGAACACGACCGCCGGGTCGGCCTTGAAGGTGCTCGCCACCGACGACCAGAACGACGGTGTGTACTGCATGTCGGGCATCGGCTTCTGGCAGGTGGCGTGCACGTCGGAGCAGCCCGCCGAGTTGCCGGTGTACTGGCCGTAGGTCCAGTGCAGATCGAGGATCGGCGTCAGACCGTGCGCCTCGGCCCTGGTCACCAGGTCCTTGACGGCGGCGATGTAGTTGGCGCCCGCGTACTCGGGCTTGATGCCGGAAAGTCCCAGCCAGCACTCCTCGTTGAGCGGGATGCGGACGGTGTTCGCCTTCCAGTCGGCGATCGCCCTGAGCGCGGCGTCGTCGACCGGGCCGTCCCAGATGCCCCGGCCCTGCACGCACATGAACTCGCCGCCGGAACGGTTGACGCCGAGCAGCCGGCGGTTCCTGCCGTCGGCGTCCACCAGCTTGTTCCCGGAGACATGCAGGGCGGGTGCGGTACCACCGGCGGGCGGCTCGGTCGGCGGCGGGGACGGCTCCGCATCGGCGTTGCACGTCGTCCCGTTGAGCTTGAACGACGTCGGTACGGCGTTCGTCCCCGACCGGGAGGCGAGGAACCCGGCGCTGACGCTCGCGCCGGTGGCCAGCGAGCCGTTGTAGCTCTCGTTGGCCGCGGTCACCGTCGTACCGGACTGGGACCACTTGGCGTTCCAGCCCTGGCCGACCTTCTGGCCGTTCGCGAAGTCGAAGCTGAGGCTCCAACTGCTCACGGCCGTCGTGTTGTTGGTGATCTTCACGGCGCCCTGGAAGCCGTTGTCCCACTGACTGGTGACGGAGTACTCCACCGAGCAGGCGGGGGTGGCTCCCTGTGCCGTTACGACCGGTGCGACCGCCGTGCCCACCAGGGCCACGGCGGCGGCAACAAGTAAAAGGCCTGAACGCGGGGGGTGTCGCATGAGCGACTCCTTGCAGTTCGGGCGCGCCGTGACGGACGCGTCGACTGATGGAATCGCTCCCACTGGTGCCCATGAAGCTAGCGCCAAGTGACGGCAAAGAACAGGGGAGTCGCAGACTTTCCTGACTTTCCCTCAGCTGAAGCGCGTCGAATCTTTTCGACTCTTCAAGCACCTTGACCGCCCTCACCCCCGTCCCCACTATGGGAGCGCTCCCACTGGTTCAAGGCTTGTTGCTCCTCCCTTCCCCCACGTCTTTTTCCGAGCCGCAAGGAGGAACCAGCACATGCAGCCCAGCAGGAGACGCAGAACTGCGCGGCGGTTGTGGACCGCCGTGGTGGCGGCCCTCGCTCTTCCGCTCACCATGCTCGGCACCGGCACGACTCCCGCTCATGCGGCGGCACTTCAGTGCAGCGTCGACTACAAGACGAACGACTGGGGCTCCGGCTTCACCGCCGACCTCACGCTCACCAACCGCGGAACCGACGCGATCAACGGCTGGACGCTGACGTACGCCTACAGCGGCAACCAGAAGCTCAGCAACGGCTGGAACGGCACCTGGTCCCAGTCCGGTCAGTCGGTCACCGTGAAGGACGCCGGTTACAACGCGAAGATCGCCGCGGGCGCGGCGGTCTCCACCGGCGCGCAGTTCACCTACAGCGGCACCAACACCGCTCCCACCAGTTTCGCGATCAACGGCACCACCTGCGCCGGCGCGCACCAGCCGCCGGTCACCGTGCTGACCAGCCCCACCGCGGGCGCAATCTACACGCAGGGTGACGCGGTCCCGCTCGCGGCCACCGCCGCCGCGGCCGACAACGCGACGATCAGCAAGGTCGAGTTCTACGACGACACGACCCTGCTGGGCACGGACACCAGCGCGCCCTTCACGCTCTCCGCCTCCGGCTTGACCGTGGGCAGTCATTCGCTGGTGGCGAAGGCGTACGACAGCCTGGGCGCGTCCGCGGAGTCCACGCCGGTCGGCATCACGGTCGCCTCGGGTCCCGCCGTGGTGGCCTCGCCGACCCAACTGGGCGTCCAGCAGGGCAAGTCGGGTACCTATGCGGTGAAGCTGTCGACGCAGCCGAGCGCCAATGTCACCGTGACGACGGCCCGGGCGAGCGGCAACTCCGGTCTGTCGGTGACCGGCGGCGCGACGCTCACCTTCACGCCCGCCAACTGGAGCACCGCCCAGAACGTGACCATCACCGCCGACTCCTCCGGCACCGGCTCGGCGTCCTTCGAGTCGACGGCGACGGGCTACACGAAGGCAGCGGTCACGGTCACCGAGCTGGCGGCCACGAAGGCGTACGACGCCCGCTTCCTGGACCTCTACGGGAAGATCACCAATCCGGCGAACGGCTACTTCTCCCCCGACGGCATCCCGTACCACTCGGTGGAGACGCTGATCGTCGAGGCCCCGGACCAGGGCCACGAGACCACGTCGGAGGCCTACAGCTATCTGCTGTGGCTGCAGGCGATGTACGGCAAGGTCACCGGTGACTGGTCCAAGTTCAACGGCGCGTGGGCCCTCATGGAGAAGTACATGATCCCCACCCACGCCGACCAGCCGACGAGTTCCTTCTACAACGCCTCGAAGCCGGCGACGTACGCGCCCGAGCTGGACACCCCGAACGAGTACCCGGCGAAGCTGGACACGTCGGTCTCGGTCGGCTCCGATCCGATCGCGGGCGAGCTGAAGAGCGCGTACGGCACGGACGACGTGTACGGCATGCACTGGCTTGAGGACGTCGACAACGTCTACGGCTACGGCAACACGCCCGGCGGGACCTGCGAGGGCGGTCCGACGGCGAAGGGCCCGTCGTACATCAACACCTTCCAGCGCGGGCCGCAGGAGTCGGTGTGGGAGACGGTGCCACAGCCGACCTGCGACGCCTTCAAGTACGGCGGAAAGAACGGCTACCTGGACCTGTTCACCGGCGACTCGTCGTACGCCAAGCAGTGGAAGTTCACCGACGCCCCGGACGCCGACGCGCGTGCCGTGCAGGCCGCGTACTGGGCCGACGTATGGGCCAAGCAGCAGGGCAAGGGCGCGGACGTCTCCGCGACCGTCACCAAGGCCGCGAAGATGGGCGACTACCTGCGCTACGCCATGTACGACAAGTACTTCAAGAAGATCGGCAACTGTGTCGGTCCGTCCACCTGCCCGGCCGGCACCGGCAAGGACGCCTCCGACTACCTGCTGTCCTGGTACTACGCCTGGGGCGGTGCCACGGACACCAACGCGGGCTGGGCCTGGCGCATCGGCTCCAGTCATGTGCACGGGGGTTACCAGAACCCCCTGGCCGCGTACGCGCTGAGCTCCTACGCCGACCTGAAGCCGAAGTCCTCGACGGGAGCATCCGATTGGGGCACCTCGCTCACCCGGCAGCTGGAGTTCTACCGCTGGCTGCAGTCGTCCGAGGGCGCCATCGCGGGCGGTGCGACCAACAGCTGGGCGGGCCGGTACGCGACGCCGCCGACTGGGAAGTCGACGTTCTACGGCATGTACTACGACGAGGCTCCGGTGTACCACGACCCGCCGTCCAACCAGTGGTTCGGCTTCCAGGCGTGGTCCATGGAGCGGGTCGCCGAGTACTACCAGCAGACGGGCAACCCGCAGGCCAAGGCGATCCTCGACAAGTGGGTCAAGTGGGCGCTGTCCAAGACCACGATCAACCCGGACGGCACCTACCAGATCCCGGCGACACTGCAGTGGTCCGGCCAGCCCGACACCTGGAACGCGTCGAATCCCGGCTCCAACAGCGGACTGCACGTCACCGTCGCCGACTACACCAACGACGTCGGCGTGGCCGCCGCGTACGCCAAGACCTTGACGTACTACGGCGCCAAGTCCGGTGACGCGACCGCCAAGTCGACGGCGAAGGCACTGCTGGACGGCATGTGGAACAACTACCAGGACAGCCTGGGCATCGCCGTCCCGGAGACGCGCACCGACTACAACCGGTTCAACGACAGCGTGTATGTGCCGAGCGGCTGGAGCGGCAAGATGCCGAACGGGGACGCGATCAACTCGTCGTCGACGTTCAGCTCGATCAGGTCGTTCTACAAGAACGACCCCGCCTGGTCGAAGATCCAGGCGTATCTGGCCGGTGGGGCGGCGCCGTCGTTCACGTATCACCGGTTCTGGGCCCAGGCGGACATCGCCATGGCCATGGGCTCGTATGCGGAGCTTCTGGAATAGGTGCTCCGCGGGTTGGGCGGACTGTGACTGCGGGTCCGTTGTGGCTGGTCGCGCCCACGCGGCGGTAGCCGCAAATCCAGCACTGCCCCGCGCCCCTGTCGGGGCGCGCACCGCACCGCCGGGCGGCCCCCACCCGCACTGGGGGCCGCCCGGCACTCGCACGTTTCCCGGATGGAAAAACGGCAGCCGGTTCGTGTGGAGCCCGGCGGGCACCGGCGTGCCGTGCACGACCGGCTTCGGGACGTCCTGGGCCGCGTCGAGCGGCATCCCGGCAGGTGCGACCGTCGAGGCCGACCGGGTCGACGCGAAGACCTTCTACGGCTTCAAGTCCGGGAAGTCCTATGTGAGTTCGGACGGCGGCGCGACCTTCACCGCCTCCTCGGCCACCGGCCTCCCCAGCGGCGACAGCGTGCGCTTCAAGGCGCTGCCCGGCGCGAAGGGTGACGTCTGGCTCGCGGGCGGCGCCTCCGACGGCGCGTACGGGCTGTGGCACTCCACGGACGGCGGCGCGAGCTTCACCAAGCTGTCGAGCGTCGAGCAGGCCGACACCATCGGCTTCGGCAGAGCGGCGACGGGGACCCGCGGGTCTACGGACGGGTGTACGTCTCCACCAACAGACGGGGTGTCATCTACGGCGACACCTCCGACACGAGCGGAGGCGGCGGGGGCGGCACGGATCCGACGCCGACCGGTGCCTGCACGGGCACCTACAAGATCACCAACCAGTGGTCGGGCGGCTTCCAGGCCGACGTCCAGCTCACCAATACGGGCTCGAGTGCCTGGAGCGGCTGGTCACTCGGCTGGACCTTCGCGGAAGGCCGGCGGATCACCCAGTTGTGGAATGCCCACCACACCCGGTCGGGTGCGGCGGTGACGGTGAAGAACGTGGCCGGCAACGGCGCGGTGGCGGCCGGTTCGTCCGTGGGCTTCGGGTTCACGGGGAGCCGGGCGGGGTCTGACACGAAACGGCCTCGTTCAAGTCGGGCGACCGGACCTGCACGGTCGGCTGACTGGGCCGAACGGTTGCCGGGAGTGATCCTCGAGTTGCGGAGCGCAGAGGGCCACCTGAATCTGATTGAACCTGATCAAGGAAGGTCCGGTCCCACATGCCCGTCGAAAGGACAGTGATGTCGCAGCGCACACGCAAATCGACCCGCTCCCGTGTCGCGGCGGTCCTCGCCGCTCCCGTAATCGCCCTGACCCTCATGGCGCCGAGCGCCTCTGCGGCTCCGGCGCCCTCCAAGTGCGAAGGAACAATCCACATCTCTCTCCTGGGCCACCAGACGTGCGTCTCGGCCAAGGGCGACAACGACGACCACCATGACGGGCTCTCGGGCCTGCTGGGCGTCGTGACCGGCCTCCTGGGCGGCCTGTTGGGTGGCGTCCTGGGTGGCTGAAGCCGGCCCGGTGAGGTGAGGCGGTCGCCCGCGATCGGTGGGCGACCGCCTCCGTGTCATGTGTGCGGATCGTCGGTCTCGGTGGCGTCGCGTCCGGGTCACCCACATGCATGGCGTCGCCGTGACCGTTCCGGGTGGTCCAGAGGCCGCTGCCGTCGTCGTCGACAGCCATCGAGGCGGGTGAAGGCACCACCCCGCCAGTCCGAGGCGGCGATCACCGTTCGGGCGCAGTAGCCGCCGGCCATGACGAGGGAGGGGCGGGGAGCCGAATGCGTTGCGGGAGCCGGCGGAGGAGCTGCCGATCACGGCCCCTGTCCCGTCGACCGTGCGCCACAGGCGGGTGCCGTCCAGCCTGATGCCGTCGATGAATGTGTCACCCGTGTAGCCGGACTGGGAGTTGTCGGATCGCGGGACGCACGGGTTCTGTCTCCTCAGTCGCCGCCGTTTTCCGCCAAGCTGCCGTATCTTCCGGCCAGTTGGGCCACCGTGCGGGCGATGCGTGCGCGCAGTTCGGGCGGCTGGAGCACCTCGATGTCCGTGCCCAGGCGCAGGAACTCGCCGTGGGCGTGCTCGACGGACTCGATGGGGACCGTGGCGAGGGTCCAGCCTTCGTCATCCGTACGGCCGGCGACCGCCCTTGGCAGCCGCACGCCCGGCGCCAGCCGGACCAGTGCCTCGCCGCGGTACAGCCGGTCATGGAAGTCGCGCTGGTACGCCGTCCAGTAGGCGGCCAGGTCGAAGTCGTCCGGGCGGGTGAACTTCTCCTCGGAGGCACTGAGTTGGAGGATCTGGTCGACGCGGAAGGTGCGGGGGCCGGGGCCCGCGACGACGTACCAGCGGCCCGCCTTCAGCACCAGCCCGTACGGCTCAAGGCGGCGCTGCACGTCGGTGGGTTCGGCCCAGCGGCGGTACAGGACGTTCAGGACGCGGCTGTTCCACACCGCGTCGGCCACCGCCGGCAGATACGGCGCCTCCTCGGCGTCCGCGTACCAGCCGGGGGCGTCGAGGTGGAAGCGGCCGCTGATCCGGTCGGCGTGCGCGCGCAGCTCCGCCGGCAGGGCGGCGCGGACCTTGAGCTGGGCGGCGGCGAGCACCGAGCCGAGGCCCAGCTCCGCGGCCGGGCCGGGAGCACCGGCGAGGAAGAGGGCCTCGGCCTCGTCGGCGGTGAGGCCGGTCAGACGGGTGCGGTAGCCGTCGAGCAGACGGTAGCCACCGGCGTGGCCCGCGTCGCCGTACAGCGGGACGCCCGCGGCGCCCAGCGCCTCGACGTCCCGGTAGACCGTGCGGACCGAGACCTCCAGCTCCTCGGCGAGCTGGGCGGCGGTCATCCGGCCCCGGGTCTGGAGCAGGAGGAGGATCGAGACGAGTCGGCCGGCCTTCACTGACACATGATGTCAGTGAAGCGGGCCTAGCGTCCTGTCATGCCTTTCGAGGAGAAGTTCCTGACCGTGCCACCGCCCATCGAGGTGGCCGGCCGGCGCATCAAGCGCTACCACGTCACCGCCGACCCGGCCGGCATCGCACCCGACGTGGAGAAGGCCGCGTACGCGATCCTGCCTGAGCTGCTGCCCGAGCCGGACGGCACTCCGCCGGCGACGTTCGTCGTCGTTCACCGGGGAAACGACGACGGCGCCTACATCAACGCCTACAGCTGGGTGTGGGACAACGTCCTGCACTATGCGAACGCCGCGGCGGGTCAGCCGGTCGTGGGCTGCCCGGACCACGACCCGACCCATTTCGTCAGGCCCGAACTGCCTTGGATCGGCTGCGTCTTCGAGCTGCCGCCGATCCAGCACGAACGGGACGCCTGGGTACGGCACATGCTCGTGCCCGAAGTCCCGGACCTGGACGCCTACCTGTCCGACTCCCTGCCCGCAGGAACCACTGGAGAGCGCTCATGAGCAGCCCGCACGACTTCGACTTCCTGGTCGGCGAGTGGCAGGTCGCGAACCGTCGCCGCACCGACTTCCTCGACCCGGAGAGCGACTGGGTGGAGTTCCGGGGCACCAGCTGGTGCCGACCACTGTTCGACGGGGCCGCGAACGTGGACGAGATCGACATGCCGTACCTCGGCGCGAAGGGTCTGACCCTGCGCCTGTTCGACGTGGAACGCGAGGAGTGGTCGCTGAACTGGTCCTCAAGCCGCAGCGGCAAGCTGTTCCCACCCGTACTCGGTCGCTTCGACGGCGATCGCGGCGAGTTCTACGGCGACGACACACACGACGGCAAGGACGTGCGGGTGCGGTTCATCTGGGCGGGCGTGTCCCCCACCTCCGCGCACTGGGAGCAGGCGTTCTCCCTCGACGGCGGGGAGACGTGGGTGACCAACTGGACGATGGACTTCAGTCGGCCGCCGGCTTCCTGAACGCCCGGAGGCTGAACTCCGGGTCGGCGCGCGGTCGTTCCTGGTCGGGCAGCGCCTGCAGCCGGGCGACGAAGCGTTCGGTGAGCGGGTCGCCGGGCGGCAGCCGGGTGAACCAGCCGCGCCGCAGATCGGCGGCCGTGCGGCGGGGGCTGCGGCCCTGACCGCGGCCCGGAAAACGGGCCTGCCCCGCCGGGTGCAGGCGGTGCGCGGCGGCGTACGACTCCACGAGCGGGGCGGCGTCCGGGGCCGGGCGGCGCGGGCGCGGCGCGAGGACGGCGTCGATGTCGCTGCCGACGTCGTGTGCGGCGGCCTTGTCGACGGTGGTGACGTACACGCCGCCGGGCCTCAGGACCCGGGCGCACTCGGCGACGACGGCGCGGACGTCCTCGGGTTCGTCGAACAGGTGCAGCAGCCAGACGCTGGTGACGGCGTCGAACGTCCCGTCAGGGAAGGGCAGTCGGCGGCTGTCGGCCAGCAGGACGGAGCCGGGCAGGCGCCGGGCGGCCATGCGGGCCATGCCGTAGGTAAGGTCGGCGCCCGTCACCCGGGTGGCGGGCCGCGCGGCCGCGAGGCGCCGGGTGACGATCCCGGTGCCACAGCCGACGTCGAGCAGCCGCTCGGTGGCTGCCGGGATCAGGCCGAGCACGGCATCGGCGGCGGCCGCGGCCCTCGGCTCGCCGCCGCGGCTGGCGTCGTAGGCGTCGGCTTCCTTGTCGTAGTCGAGCACGCGGGTCAGTGCGCCCCGTGCGCCGGTGCGAGTTCCTCGACCCTTTGCGCGAGGCCGAAGTCGAGCTCGGTGACCTTGCCGCCCGCGCTGTGGGTGTTCACCGACAGGGAGACGGTGTTGTAGCCGAGGGTGAGGTCGGAGTGGTGGTCGAGCTCGTCCTGCACCTGGGCGATGTGGATGACCATCGCGGTGGCGGCGAAGTGCGAGCCGAGCCGGTAGGAGCGGGTGAGCCGGTCGTCCTCGACCGCCCAGCCCGGCAGCTCGGCCAGTCGGTCCTCGATCTCCTTCAGCGACAGGGGTTCGACGGGCATGGGCTCGCTCCTTCCTCGGCACCGGGTGCTTCTTCAGCGTGCCACAGCAACTGACTGCGGTCCTGGTCAGAAGGGTTCCCGGGGGCGGGCCGGGGAACCCTCCGGACGGTTGGGGAACGGCTGCGCCCTCACCGCTCGTGCAGTCGCTCCGCCGCCAGGTCGTCCGCGAGCGCGGCGATCGTGCGCCTGCCCTCGACCCGCTCGACCCACTCGTGCGGCAGACCGACGTCCCCGTGCACGGCGCCGAGGAGGTTGCCGCAGATGGAGCCGGTGGAGTCGCTGTCACCCGAGTGGTTGACGGACAGCAGCAGGGCCTCCTTGACGTCCAGCTCGACGAGCGCGCAGTACACGCCCATCGCAAGGGCCTGCTCGGCGACCCAGCCCGCGCCGAGGGACTGGAGCTTCTCCGCGGTCGGCCGCCCCTGGGCGGCCAGGTCGAGGGCCCCCTCCAGGGCGGCCGTCGTCTCCTCGTGGCCGGGGTGGCGGGCCAGCAGCCGCAGCGTGCGCAGCACAGCGCCCTCCGGGGAGTCCCCCTCCACGACGTACGCCACGATCGCGGCCAGCGCGCCCGCCGCGTAGTAGCCGGTGGGGTGACCGTGGGTGATCTGGGCCCCGCGGGCGGCCATCGCGAAGGCCCCGTCGGCGGAGTTGATCAGGCCGAAGGGTGCCGAGCGCATCACGGTGCCGCAGCCCTTGGAGTCGGGGTTGACCCGGCCCGGCGTACCGTCGAGCTTGAGCATCGGGTCGGGGTGGTACTTCTGGGCGACCCCGGAGAGGCAGGCGTTGCCGGGTGCGCGGCGGGAGTACAGCCAGGGCTCGTCGATCAGACCGCCCGCCGGGGTGCCGCCCTGTTCCGGGCCCGGCTTCGACTGGGTCTCCAGCCAGCGCTCGTAGGCCTGGAGCAGCATGTGCGACCAGGCACCGCCGATGCCCCTCATCCGCTCCCGGGCGTGCGCCTGGATCAGGGCCTCGACGGTGAACAGGGTCATCTGTGTGTCGTCGCTGACCAGGCCCAGCGCGCCGTACGCGCCGGGCACGAACCCGGTCACCCCGCGTTCGCCGTGGACGGCACGGATACGGTCCAGGGAGTCGAACTCGACGGGATAGCCGAGGGCGTCACCGATCGCCCCGCCCAGCAGGCAGCCGCGCACTCGGGCGCGGTACACCGCGGCGGTCTCCAGGGTCGGCTTCGACAGCCAGGTCATGTGCAGCGCTCCTCGACTACGGTCGTACGTATGACCATTGTCGCGACCGGAACCGCCGCCTCCACGACCGGCCCCTCCGACAAGGGCGTCGGCCCCCTGCTCAGGGCCTGGCGCGAGCGCCGCCGGGTGAGTCAGCTGGAGCTGGCGCTGCGGGCCGACTCCTCGGCGCGGCACATCAGCTTCATCGAGACGGGCCGTTCGCGGCCGAGCGAGGAGATGGTGCTCAGGCTCGCCGAGCACCTCGACGTCCCGGTGCGGGAGCGCAACTCCCTGCTGCTGGCGGCCGGTTACGCACCGCACTACCCCGAGACCCCGCTCGACTCGCCCGAGCTGGACGCCCTGCGCCAGGGCATGGAACGCCTCATCCGGTGCTACGAGCCCTACCCGGCGTTCGTCGTCGACTCGGTGTACGACGTGGTCGCGGCCAACCGGGGCATGATGATGTTCCTGGACGGCGTCGCCGAGTCGCTCCTCGAACCCCCGCTGAACGCCATGCGGTTGACGCTGCACCCCGAGGGTCTCGCGCCGCGCATCCGCAACCTCCCGGAGTGGCGCGGGCATCTGCTCGCGCAGATGGAACGGGAGATCGCCCTGCACCGCTCCGCACCGCTGCGGGCGCTGTACGAGGAGGTGGCCGCCTACCCGGTGCGACAGCCGGAGCACGGCCACGACCCCGAACCGGCGGAACCGGTCCCCTACTTCGCTCTTCCGATGCAGATCGAGCACGAGGGCCGGACGCTGTCCTTCGTCTCCTCCATCTCCACCTTCAACACCCCGATGGATGTGACGGTCGCCGAGCTGGCCATCGAGACGCTCCTTCCCGCCGACCCGGCGACGGTCAAGTACCTCCAGTCGCTGATGCCCTGACGGGTGTCCTCCGGACGGCCTGCGTGGCGAGCGCCTCACCGCCGAACCCGTGAGACTGTCAGCGGAACATGGCACACTGCTGCGCGGTTACTTCGGCGCGTAGGGGAGGCGTGGCGTGAGTGAGCGGCGTCCCGCGCCCACCGTGGGCCAGGTGGTGCTCGGCAGGCGCCTGCAGGAACTGCGGGAGGCGGCCCGGCTCAAACGGGAGGAGGCCGCACGCGTCCTGCGGGTGGCCCCCGCGACCGTACGGCGGATGGAGATGGCCGAGGTCGCCCTGAAGATCCCGTACGTCCAGGTGCTGCTGGAGACCTACGGCGTCCCGGACGACGAGGCGGCCGCGTTCATCACGCTGGCCGAGGAGGCCAACCGGCCGGGCTGGTGGCAGCGCTTCCACGACGTGCTGCCGGACTGGTTCAGCCTGTATGTGAGCCTGGAGGGCGCCGCCACGATCATCCGCTCCTACGAGCCGCACTTCGTGCCGGGGCTGCTGCAGACCGAGGACTACGCACGTGCGGTGATGGAGGCGGGCACGGTCGGTCAGACCGGTCCGGAGACCATCGACCGGCATGTGTCGCTGCGGATGGCCCGGCAGCGGCTGCTGGACCGGCCGGATCCGCCCCATCTGTGGGTGATCATGGACGAAACGGTTTTGCGGCGCCCGGTGAGCATCCGCGGCGAGGTGATGCGTGAGCAGCTGGACAAGCTGCTCGAGTTCGCCGAGCGGGACCGGGTCACGCTGCAGATCGCCGAGTTCAAGGACGGCCCGCACCCGGGGACGTACGCGCCCTTCACGCTGTTCCGCTTCGGCGAGCCCGAGCTGCCCGACATGGTCTTCACCGAGTATCTGACCGGCGCCCTGTACCTCGACTCGCGCAAGGAGGTCTCCGCGCATCTGGAGGTCCTCGACCACATGACGGCGCGAGCCGCGTCGGCCCAGCGCACGAAGAAGATCCTGCGGGAGCACCGCGCGGACTTCTGAGCCACCACCGCACCTGTCCGACCGGAGGAGAAGACCCCGCATGACCGGATCCGACGCCGCACCGCAGATCGACACCAGCCGGCCGCACCCCGCCCGTGTGTACGACTGGTGGCTGGGCGGCAAGGACAACTACCCGGTGGACGAGGAGCTGGCCCGGAAGATCCTCGCCGTGGACAGCAGCGCGGTGCGCGGGGCGCGGGCCAACCGGCGGTTCATGCACCGGGCCGTCCGCGCGGTCGCCGAGGCCGGTATCCGCCAGTTCCTGGACATCGGCACGGGCATCCCCACCGAGCCTAACCTGCACCAGGTGGCGCAGTCCGTGGCACCGGAGTCCAGGGTGGTGTACGCGGACAACGACCCGATCGTGCTGCGGCACGCCCAGGCGCTGCTGCGCGGCTCCGATGAGGGCCGCACGGAGTATGTGCACGCCGACGTGCGGGACATCGACACCCTGCTGCGGCAGGCCGCGGAGACGCTGGACTTCTCACAGCCGGTCGCGCTGTCGCTGGTGGCGCTGACCCACTACCTGGACGACGACGTCCACGATCTCCTGGCGAAGTACGTCGCGGCGCTCGCCCCGGGCAGCCATCTGATCCTTTCGCAGGTCACCCCGGACCTCAATCCGGAGGCCATCGCGAAGGCGGCGGGTGCCTTCCGCGCGAGCGGCACCCCGTTCTTCCCCCGCTCGATCACCGACTTCCAGCGCTTCTTCGAGGGCCTGGAGCTGCTCGGCCCCGGCGTGATCCCGGTGACCGGGTGGCGGCCGGAGGCCGAGGACGTGGCGGCGCAGACGGAGGGCGTCGTACCGGTGTACGCGGGGGTCGCCCGCAAACCCTGACCTCATGCACCCGTACGGGCGCCATGAACAGGTGCTTTCCCCCGCCCGCCCCTAGCGTCGAAGCACAGGGTGAGCAAGGGAGCGACGCAGGTGGCCGAAACGCGAATACCGCCCGCCACGGGCTCCTGCACACCGAAGGAGACCTGATGCCCTCGGACGCCGTGCTGTACCAGGCGGCAGCGCTCTGCCTGACCTACCCCGACGCCGACTTCCGCGCCCGGCTGCCCCTGCTGCGCGAGGCGGCCCCGCAGCTGCGGGAGTTCACCGACCATGCGGTCCTCACCCCGCCCGGGGAACTGGCCGCCCACTACGTCCAGGTCTTCGACCTCGCGGACCGGCACAGCCTCTATCTGAGCCGGTGGCGGGACGGGGACACCCGGCGGCGCGGCCGGTCGCTGGTCCGCTTCGAGGACGTCTACCGCGCCGCCGGTCTGGAGTTCACCGGCGAGGAACTGCCGGACTTCCTGCCCGCGGTACTGGAGTTCGCGGCCCGCACCGGCGACACGGCCCTCCTCACGGAACACCGCCAGGGTCTCGGGCAGCTCCGGGCCCGGCTCACCGACTTCGGTACCCCGTACGCATCCGTCCTGGATGCCGTGTGCGCCACCCTGCCGATCCCCCACACGGAGGTTCGCTCATGACCACGCTCCTGTGGGGCGTTCTGCCGTACGTCGCCTTCGCCCTGCTCGTCGCCGGCCTGATCTGGCGCTACCGCTACGACAAGTACGGCTGGACCACCCGCTCCTCGCAGGCGCACGAGTCGAAGCTGCTGAACATCGCCTCCCCGGCCTTCCACTACGGCATCCTCTTCGTGCTGGCGGGCCACCTGGTGGGGCTGTTCGTCCCACGGTCGTGGACCGACTCGATCGGCGCCCGTGAGCACACGTACCACCTGTTCTCGCTCTACGGCGGCACGGTGGCCGGCGCGTTCGCCGTCGCCGGGATCCTGCTGCTCATCCGCCGGCACCGCACGCACGCCCCGGTGTTCCGGGCGACGACCGTCAACGACAAGCTCATGTACGTCGTCCTGATCGCCGCCATCTGGATGGGCATGGCCGCCAAGCTCACCCATGTGTCCGGCGACGGCTACAACTACCGGGCGTCCATCGCCCCCTGGGCCCGCAGCCTGTTCACGCTCCAGCCGCGGACGGACCTGATGGAGGGCGTGCCGGTGCTGTACCGGGCCCACGCGACGATCGGCATGGCACTGATCGCCCTGTTGCCCTACACCCGCCTGGTCCACATGTTCAGCGCACCGGTGCAGTACCTGCTCCGCCCGTATGCGGTGTACCGCAGCCGCGACCTCGGGCAGACGGGGCCGCGGCCGGAGCGGCGGGACCGGGAGCGGACCGGCGTGTGACGGCTAGGCCGCCCCGCCCTTCGTGTCGCGGTCCTCGTCGACGATCTCGGCGTCGACCACGCCTTCCTCGTCCTGTGGTGCGGTCTGCTGTTCGGTGCCGCTGCCGGAGGCACCCTGGTCTGCCTGGGCGTACATGGCCTGGCCCATCTTCTGGCTGACGGTGGCGAGTTTCTCGACGCCGGTGCGCAACTCGTTGGTGTCCGCGTTGCGTTCGAGCAGACCCTTGAGTTCCGTGGCGGCCGTCTCGACCTCCGACTTGGTGTCGGCGGGGATCCGCTCCTCGTTCTCGCGGACGAACTTCTCGGTCTGGTAGACGAGTTGCTCGGCCTGGTTGCGGGTCTCGGCGGCCTCGCGGCGCTTGCGGTCCTCCTCGGCGTACTGCTCGGCCTCCCGCATCATGCGGTCGATGTCGTCCTTGGGGAGCGCCGAGCCGCCGGTCACCGTCATCTTCTGTTCGCGGCCGGTGGCGAGGTCCTTGGCCGAGACGTGCATGATGCCGTTGGCGTCGATGTCGAAGGCGACCTCGATCTGCGGGACGCCGCGGGGGGCCGGGGGCAGACCCGTGAGGTCGAAGACGCCGAGCTTCTTGTTGTACGCGGCGATCTCTCGCTCGCCCTGGTAGACCTGGATGCCCACCGAGGGCTGGTTGTCGGTGGCCGTGGTGAAGATCTCCGAACGCCGGGTCGGGATGGTCGTGTTGCGTTCGATCAGCTTCGTCATGATGCCGCCCTTGGTCTCGATGCCGAGGGACAGCGGGGTGACGTCGAGGAGCAGCACGTCCTTGACGTCGCCGCGGATGACACCGGCCTGGAGGGCCGCACCGACGGCCACGACCTCGTCGGGGTTGACGCCCTTGTGCGGGTCCTTGCCGGTGAGTTCCTTGACCAGGTCGGTGACCGCGGGCATCCGGGTGGAGCCGCCGACGAGGATGACGTGGTCGACCGCGGACAGCTTGATGCCGGCGTCCTTGACCGCCTGGTGGAAGGGGGTCTTGCAGCGGTCGAGGAGATCGGCGGTGAGTTCCTGGAACTGGGCGCGGGTCATCTTCTCGTCGAGGTGCAGCGGCCCCTCGGCGGAGGCGGTGATGTAGGGGAGGTTGATCGTCGTCTCGGACGAGCTGGACAGCTCGATCTTGGCCTTCTCGGCGCCCTCGCGCAGCCGCTGCACGGCCATCTTGTCGCCCGCGAGGTCGATGCCGTACTGCCCCTTGAACTTCTTGACCAGGTGGTCGACGATCCGCTGGTCCCAGTCGTCGCCGCCCAGGTGGGTGTCGCCGTTGGTCGCCTTGACCTCGATGACGCCGTCACCGATCTCCAGCAGCGACACGTCGAAGGTGCCGCCGCCGAGGTCGAAGACCAGCACGGTCTGCTCCTCGCCGCGGTCGAGGCCGTAGGCGAGGGCGGCGGCCGTCGGCTCGTTGATGATCCGCAGGACCTTCAGGCCCGCGATCTCCCCGGCCTCCTTGGTGGCCTGCCGCTGGGAGTCGTCGAAGTACGCCGGTACGGTGATCACCGCGTCCGTGACGTCCTCGCCGAGGTAGGACTCCGCGTCCCGCTTCAGCTTCTGCAGCACCCGCGCGGACAGCTCCTGCGCCCGGTAGCGGGTGCCGTCCACGGAGCCCTGCTCGGGGAAGCGCCAGCTCGCGTCGCCCATGTGCCGCTTCACGGAGCGGGCGGTCCGCTCCACGTTGGTCACGGCCTGCCTCTTCGCTACCTCCCCGACGAGCACCTCGCCGTTCTTGGCAAAGGCCACGACCGACGGTGTGGTCCTGGCCCCCTCCGCATTCGCGACGACGGTGGGTTCGCCGCCCTCCAGCACGGCCACCACCGAGTTCGTGGTCCCCAGATCGATCCCGACCGCACGTGCCATGTCCGTCCCCTTCCGCCAGGGCACTCCTCACTCACCAGCACAAAACTTGAGTGCGCTGTTGTCAATGCCGCGTGCTCCGGGTACCCGCAAACGACGGTGCCGCGCCCCCTGTCCCGGGGGGCGCGGCACCGATCGACGTCCAGGACGCAGGTGGGTGTCAGGCGAGCTTGGCCGACAGGGTGATCGTCGTGCCGGTGAGGGCCTGGCTGACCGGGCAGTTCTTCTTGGCGTCCTCGGCGGCGGCGACGAAGGCGTCGTTGTCGATGCCGGGGACCGTGCCCTCGACGGTCAGGTGGATGCCCGTGATGCCCTCACCCGGCTGGAAATTCACGTCGGCCGAGGTGATCAGCTTGGTGGGCGGGGTGCCGGCGCCGGCCAGGGCGTGCGAGAGCGCCATGGAGAAGCAGCTGGAGTGGGCGGCGGCGATCAGCTCCTCCGGGCTGGTCTTGCCGTTCGCGTCCTGGGAGCGCGAGGCCCAGGTGACGGGCTGCTCGGCGATGGCACCGGAGGAGTCGAAGGAGACGACACCGTTGCCCTCGAGCAGGTTGCCTTCCCAGACGGTGTGTGCGGAGCGCGTGGTTGCCACGATGAATCCCTTCGAATTCTGGCTGTTCCTGTAGGACACCATCCGATCACATTCCGGCTCACTGCACCCGGAACACCGGCCCACGCGCGGTGAACGGCAGCCGCGCCCCCTGCGGGATCAGATACGCGTGCTCGCGCCGCACCCGCAGGACGTCGCACCAGCCGTCCGTGATGACGAGGACGGGCGCACCCGGCGGGAAGTCGTCCGCGCGCTGCAGGAGGTCGATCCCGGGCTGCAGGACCGTACCGCCGCGGCCGTGGACGCGTACCCGGCCGGCGATCTCCGTGACCGGCACGAAGCCCGCGTCGTGCGGGGCCGCGTCGCAGAAGATCACACGGGCGGCCGGGACGTCGCGGGCCTCAGCGTAGGAGGCGATGGCGCCGAGGGCCTTGCCGAGGAGGGTGCGGTCCATGGAGCCGGAGGTGTCCAGGACCACGCCGAAGGTGCAGCGGGCGATCTCCTCGGGCGGGAACCAGCGGCCGGCGCGCGGGATGTCGGGGGTGGAGGACTGGCGGCGCGAGGGGCGGGCGTATGTCCGTACGGGCTGTGGGCTGGGCACGAACTCGTCGAACCAGCGGGCCAGTCGGGCGTCCCAGGGCAGGGGCGGGTGGCTGAGGGTGCGGATCTCCTCGACCAGGCCGCCGGGGAGGAAGCCACGCCCCTGCTGCCGGTGCAGGTCCAGGCCCTGGCTCAGGCCCCGGCGGTAGAACTCGTCGAGGTCGACGTACGCACCGGGCGGGCCCAGCGGGCCGCCGAGCATGTCGCCGCTGCCCTTGCCGCGCAGGGTGGACAGGCGGCGCATACGGCGCAGGTCGCCGGCGAGACGGTCGTAGACCTCCTCGGAGGACAGGCCGGTGAGGGCCGGGTCGTGCAGGAGGCCCTCCGGCATGGTGCCGACCTGCATCTCCTGCAGCCAGCCGTTGATCACGTAGTCGCAGGCGATGTTGAAGAGGTAGTGGTCGCGGGTGCCGCAGCGGTCGCCGTGGCGCAGGGCGGCGTGCAGCATCTCGTGGGCGAGGATGAACCGCCATTCCTCGTCGTCGAAGCGGCGCAGCGGGTTGATGTAGATCTCGCCGGCCTCGGCGTTCACCGCGGCCACGGAGATGCCGTGCGCGCGGGCGAGTTCGGCGTCGGCGACGAGGGTGATGCCTGCCGCGATGCCGCCGAGCAGCGGGTAGGAGGAGATGAACCAGCTCAGGGCCCGCTCCCAGGGGCGCTGCGGGGCGACTTCCCCGCTGAGGGAGTCGCGGCGGCCGCCCGCCATGTCCATCGCCGCGGACACGGTCCGGGTCAGGGCGGTGGCGAACGCCAGCTGGTGGTCCGGCGGCGGGTTGTAGTACCCGTGCCAGGTCAGGAGCAGCTGGTCGGGCTCGCCGCCGGCCGTGCCGCAGCGCTCGTACGCGGCCGGGAGCCCGTCCCGCCGCCAGCGCGCGGCGAGTTGCTCCTCGTCGCCGTCGGGATAGGAGGCGGGCTGCGCCTCGGGGGTCTCGCCGATGGTGAAGTTCAGCAGGAAGCGGTTGACGACGACGCAGCGTGCGGCGAGGTCGTAGCGGTCCGGCTGGGTGCGCTCGCCCTTGGCCGCCGGGACGTGTCCGAAGCCGAGGTGCAGGACGGCGTGGGCGAGAGCCCAGGCCCAGGCGGCGGGTTCGGCCAGCCGGTGCGGGTGGACGTGCAGGTCGGCGTCGGAGTCGACGACCACGAGCCCGTCGCGGGGCGCGATCTTGCACTCCTCGTCGCGGCAGACGTCGAACTCCACGGCCGCGAGCGCCGGGTTCGCCTTCACCAGTGCCATCCCCTCGGCGAACGCCTCGGCCGCGAGGTCCCGCTTCTTGTGCCCCTTGCCCTTGGCACGGCTCACCGCCGCGCCTCCACCAGCCGGGGCATGTCCCGGGCGGCCTCGATGAGGAACCACGAGGGCAGGACGGGGTTGCCGTCGGTGTCGGAGGCGATGACGGTCTGGGCGACCTCGACGGAGATCTCGGCGAGCTGCACCAGCAGCGACTTGGCGCGGTACGCGGTCTGCCGGCCGTTCGCCGACATGGCCTCCTTGCTGACCGGGAGTTCCTTGATCAGGCGGCCGCGGAAGGACTCGGCGAGGTAGTAGAGCAGGTCGCGGTCCTCGATGCGGTTCGGCCAGCGGGCGTCGCCCTTGATGATCGCCTCGATGCCGAACTGGCTGCGCACGATCTTGACGTAGCCGCAGAAGGCCGTGGCGTGCGCGGGCGTCAGCGTGCCGTGCGCGAGGACCTTCAGCGTCTCCTCGTCGAGATCGCGGCCGAAGGAGTGCAGCGCGTCGGAGAGCATGTGCCAGGAGCGGGGCGTGGAGAAGGGCTCCTCGGTCTTCGGCGGCCTGGACCACAGGTGGTCGGGCCGGTCGGTGAGGTGGTCGAGGATCCAGGGGTGGATGTCGTTGTTCGCCGCCCAGGTCAGCCAGTCCTTGGCGGAGGCCTCCAGGTGGACGTGGGCGAGACGGTTGACGAGGGCGGAGGCGACGGGCCGGGCGAGCGCGTTGTCGGTGGCGCGGTTGCCGGCGCCGATGACGATGGATCCCTTCGGCAGCTCGTAGTTGCCGATCCGGCGGTCGAGGATCAGGGAGTAGAAGGCCTTCTGGACGTCCGGGGTGGCCGCGTTGAGCTCGTCCAGGAACAGGCAGTACGGCTCGTCGCGGGCGATCGCCTCCGGCGGGCAGAACACCGACCGTCCGTCGCGGATCTGCGGGACGCCGATCAGGTCCTCCGGCGCGAGCTGGGTGCCGAGCAGGCTCACGCACTCCAGGCCCAGCGACTCGGCGAAGTCCCGCACCAGGGAGGACTTTCCGATGCCGGGGGCGCCCCAGATGAAGACCGGCCGCACGGTGGCGAGGCCGAGAAGCAGTTCGGGGATACGGGCGGGAGTGACGGACACGGCAGCCTGCAAGAGGCGTCCCTTCGGGGTGTTCGAGAGGTTTGCGACTCGAACAGTGTGTGCGTACGACCCCGGCGGCGCAGCCGAATTTCAGGCGGCCCGCTCTGTCTCGCCCTCGTCGGTGACCGGCACCTGAGGGCCGTCCGTCTCGCGCAGCCAGCGGCGCAGTACCCGGTGGACCTGCTCGGCGCCGGTCAGCTCCTCGCCGTCTTCCACGGGTGGCGAGAAGACGACCGGGGAGAGCAGGAACGGTCTGGCCTGCGCGCCGCCGAGACCTCCGTGCGAGCCGATCTGTTCCTCGAAGGCGAGGACCTCGCCGTCGGCCGGGTCGTGGAAGGAGTTGACCATGATGTCGGCGGTGTGCGGGAAGGAGTGGGTGCGGCGGACGGCGTCGGCGGCACCGGGGCCGAAAGCCTCCAACGGGCCCGGTTTGTCGTCGAGTTGGTCGAGGGGTATCTCGGCGCCGTACGCGCCCAGCACCACCCCGCCGTGTTCCTCGCTGCGGACGAGCAGGAAGCCGACGCCGGGATGGTTGGCGAGGGTGGTCAGCAGGGCGGGGTGCCGGGCGTCGATCTCCTCCTTGCTCATCCGGTGCGGCACGTCCGGGAAGGAGACCAGGCCGAGGTTGCCGGAGGCCAGCACGAGCGGCTCCGAACGGCGGGAGGGGCGGTGCTGCTCGCCACCCTCCTCGACGGGTCTGCGCAGCGCGGCACGCACGGCCGCTCGGGCCTCGGCCCCGCTGTGGGTGCGCTGCGCCTTGCGCGGCACGGGCAGCCCGCAGCCGGCCCGCACCAGATCACCGAGGCCCAGTCCGTAACGGGCGCGGAAGGTCTCACCGGGGCTCTGGCCGTGGTCGGACAGGACGACGATGCGGTACGGCCGCGGGGCGTGCTCGGCGACGTTGGCGATCAGCGCGAGGGCGCGGTCGAGGCGTTCGAGGACCTTCTCCGCGTCGCGGCTCGTCGGCCCGGAGTGGTGCGCCACTTCGTCGTACGCCACCAGGTCGGCGTAGACGGCGGTGCGTCCGGCGAGCATGTCGCCCATCACCGCGGCGACGACGACGTCCCGTTCGACGACGGTCGCGAAGGCGCGGACGAAGGGGTAGAGGCCGCCGCGTGCGACGCGCGGGCGCTGCTTCCTGACCCGGGCCCGGGTGGACTCGCTTATTTCGCGGCCGACTTCGGCGACGAAGGACATGGCGGTGCGCACGGCGTTGGCCGGGTCGGAGAAGTACGCGAAGTAGCCGGCCCGGGAGCGGTTCTCCCGGCCGCGGCGGCGGGTGGCGATCGACAGCACCAGGGCCTGCTCGTCGGCGCCGCCGCCGAAGAGGTTGCCGCGGCTCGCGCCGTCGGCGGTGAGCAGGCCGCCGTCGCCGGTGTGCTCGACGGCCCGGCGCTGGAGTTCGGCGGCGCTGGTCGGCCGGTTGCAGACCATCACCTCGCGGGTGTCCTTCTCGTACCAGCGGAACGCCGGGACGTCGTGGTTGCTGCCGTGCAGGATGCCGAGCTGGCTGGCGCCGGTCTGGCTGGACCAGTCGGTGCGCCAGGGGGTGAGCCGGTGGGTGGTACCCAGCCACTGGGCGACGGTGGGCATCACGCCCTTGTCGACGGCTGCCAGGAGGACGTCGTGGCCGACGCCGTCGAGTTGCAGGAAGACGGTGCCCGGGGCGGACGGGCCGGGCGGCAGGCGTCTGCGGCGGCGGTCGGCGAGACGGTAGAGGCGCCGCCGGTACGCGTCGTCGTCGCGCACGGCCAGGGCGGCGCCGGTCGCCGAGGCCACGGCGGACATCACGGCGGCCACCACCACGGCCGTCTCCGGGGCCGCCTCGGCGCTGCTGGCCGGGTTGAGCCGCAGAGCGACCAGCAGCAGCGATCCGTTCAGAACGAAGACGAGCAGGCCCAGCACCAGCGCCGGCACGAGCAGCAACAGCCGTACGAGCAGCGGCCAGACCAGGGCGGACAGCACACCGAAGGCGCCGGCGCCGAACGCGGCGGTGACGGCGATGTGAGTGGCGCTCTCGCCGTCGGCGGACTGCAGGCGGAAGTCCGGCAGGATCCCCGCGAGCACGAGCATGGTGACCGTGGAGACCGCCCACACCGCGACGCTCCGCCCGACCTGACTGGCGGCCCGCCGCCAATGCCCGCCACGCACGCCCAGCCCACCTCACGTCCCGGCCCGTCGTCGGTGCGAGCCTGTACTTCAGACTGTCACACGGGGCGGACAATGCGGTCCGTCACCGGGAGCGGGGCTCAGCGCCCGTCGTATCCCGCCGTCGGCATCGACAGCCGCCGGTGCACCCGGGCCTTCATCTGGGCGTCGTAGCAGGGCTCCTCGAAGCCGACCGTCTCCACCCGCACCCCGCGCCGGGCGCACTCCGCGGTGAACTCGTCGACGGACGACAGCGCGCTCTCCAGCACCCGGCGGCTGGGCGCCACGAACAGGTCGATCCCCGGCCGGACGCCGTCCCACAGCACACAGTGGTCGGCCCGCAGCCCCCGCACCAGCAGCTCCCGGCTGACGATGTAGCCCCGCTCGGCGGCCCAGCGTGCGCACATCGCGTGCTGGCTGCGCGAGTCCACCAGGAAGGGATCGTCGTCCAGCTCCTGCAGCGGCGTCAGACTCGCGATCGCCGTGACCCGCACCGGTCTCATGGCGTCCCCCTCACCTCCGGGTTTCGGCGCCGACCCTACTCCTGCCCGTAGGCTTCGGGGAGTCGCGCGAAGGAGGCAAAGAGGTGCCGGTGGAGATCACCTGGTGGGGTCACGCGACCTGTACGGTCGCGGACTCGGGCGTACGGCTGCTCACGGACCCTCTCTTCGCGCGCCGTCTCGCCCATCTCCGCCGCCGTCGCGGGGCGCTGCCGCCGCCCGGCGCCTGGCGCGCGGACGTGGCGCTGGTGTCGCATCTGCACGCCGACCACCTGCACGTTCCGTCGCTGGAACGGCTCGTCGAGGGCACCCGCCTGCTGGTGCCCCGGGGCGCGCCCCGGGCCGTGCCGGGCCTGCGCCGGCTCAGCCACCTCACGGTGAGCGAGGTGGCACCCGGGGACCGGGTGACGGTCGGTGACGTGGTCGTACGCGCGGTTCCCGCATGGCACGACGGCCGGCGGCTGCCGCTCGGGCCGCATCGCTCGCCTGCTCTGGGCTATGTGATCGAGGGCGAGGTGCGGACGTACTTCGCCGGGGACACGGGGCTGTTCGACGCGATGGAGCAGGAGGTCGGGCCGGTCGACGTGGCCCTGCTGCCGGTGGGCGGCTGGGGGCCCTACCTCGGCACCGGGCATCTGGATGCGGGGCGGGCGGCCCAGGCGCTGGCCCGGCTGGCGCCGCGCAGTGCGGTGCCGGTGCACTACGGCACGTACTGGCCGATCGGGATGGACGCCGTGCGCCCCCATGAATTCCACGCGCCCGGCGACGAGTTCGTGCGCCTCGCGGCGGAGCACGCGCCGGAGGTCGCGGTGCACCGGCTCGGGCACGGGGAGAGTGTGCGCCTGGAGGTCGCACGGTGACGTGGCTTGCCGCCACGACGGCGATCGTGCCTCCGGAGTCGACGCAGCGGGCGATCGGCTATCCCTCGCTGTTTCTGCTGGTGCTGTTCGGGGCGCTGGTGCCGGTGATTCCCACGGGGGCGCTGGTGAGTTCGGCGGCCGTGGTTGCCTTTCATCAGACGGCGCCGTTCGCGTTGGCGCTGGTGTTCGTGACGGCGTCACTGGCGGCGTTTCTCGGGGATGCGGCGCTGTACTGGCTGGGGCGGCGCGGGATGCGGTCGAAGAACGGGTCGCGGTGGCTGAAGGCGATTCGGGCGCGGGCGCCGGAGGAGCGGCTTGCGCAGGCGCAGTCGAAGCTGGCGGAGCACGGGGTTGCGGTGCTGGTGCTTTCCCGGCTGGTGCCGGCCGGGCGGATTCCGGTGATGCTGGCTTGTCTTATGGCCGAGTGGCCGTTGCGTCGGTTTGCCCGGGGGAATCTGCCGGCGTGTCTGGCCTGGGCCGTCACGTATCAGGTGATCGGGATTCTGGGTGGGTCGCTGTTCAAGGAGCCTTGGGAAGGTGTGGTGGCGGCGGTCGCGCTGACCGTGGTGATCAGCGCGGCGCCGAGTGTTTGGAAGCGGGTTCGGTCTGCCAGGTAAGGGTGCGTTGCGGGGTGCGGGTTCGTTGTGGTCGGTCGCGCTCACGCGGCGGAGCCGCATATCGATACAGCCCCGCGGCCCCTAAGAAAGCTGCAGTACCCGCGAGGCTCCAATCGGGAGGTCCCACAGGTCATCCCGATCCAAGCCCGCCTTCTCCCAGGCCGTTCGCACCCGCGTGAGCGGCTCGAGTACCGGTTCCGCCGACAGTACGAACGTGCCCCAGTGCATCGGGGCCATCCTCTGTGCTCCCAGGTCCTGGGCCGCCCGTACCGCCTCCTCCGGGTCGCAGTGGACGTCGCTGAGCCACCAGCGGGGGTCGTAGGCGCCGATGGGGAGGAGGGCGAGGTCGATGCCCGGGTAGCGCTCGCCGATCCGGGAGAACCAGTGGCCGTATCCCGTGTCGCCCGCGAAGTAGACGCGTTGGCCGTCGGGGTCCGTCAGCACCCAGCCGCCCCACAGGGAGTGGCAGGCGTCGGTGAGGGTGCGCTTGGACCAGTGGTGGGCGGGGACGAAGTCGAAGCGTACGCCGCCGAGTTCGGCCGCCTCCCACCAGTCCAGTTCGGTGACGTTGGTGAAGCGGCGGCGGTGGAACCAGCGGGCGAGGCCTGCGGGGACGAACACCGGGGTGGTCCGCGGGAGTCGGCGCAGGGTGGGCGCGTCCAGGTGATCGTAGTGGTTGTGGCTGATGACGACCGCATCGACGGGCGGCAGGGACTCCCAGGGGATTCCGACCGGGGTGATGCGGGCGGGCGTGCCGAGGATGCGGCGGGACCACACGGGGTCGGTCAGGACGGTCAGGCCGCCGATCCGGACGATCCAACTGGCGTGTCCCGCCCAGGAGACGGCGACGGTACGGGCGTCGACGCGGGGCAGCGGGGCGGGTTCGAAGGGGAGCCGGGGGATGTCGGCCAGGCCCTCGCGCCCGGGGCGGATGGAGCCCTCGCGGGCGAAGCGGGCCATGGCTTTCAGGCCGGGCAGCGGGGCGGTCAGGCGGTCGTGGAAGGTGCGCGGCCACACCCGGCGCTCGCCCGGCGAGCGGGGTTCGGCGAGCGGCGGAAGGGCGGGGGCCGATCCTGGCCCTGACGCCGTCCCGTCGGCTTCCCGGGTGGTCGTGCTCGTGCTCGTGGTGGTGGTCGACTCGGACTGTTGCGTCATCGAGGAGGCTCCCATCGCTGAGCGTCGTCGCGGAGATCGTCGAAGACCGACTTCACATGGCTCAACGCGCGTTGCACATGTGGCAGTTCCAACGGCGTGGGTGATGTGAGACATTCCGCGCGTTCCTCGTCCGTGCGGCCCAGCAGCGGGCCGGTGGAGAGGCGGACGCGCAGGGCGCCGAGTTCGTCGCCGAAGCGGTGGCCGCCCGGTGCGGGCATGCCGAGCCGGGCGGCGAGGAAGTCCTCCAGTTCCTGTGCGTCGCCGACGCCGTGCTCGGAGAGCGCGGAGCGCAGCGGGCCGAGGTCGGCGTAGAGGTGGCGGCCGGCCTGCGGGGGGCGGGACAGGGTGCCCGCCGCGACGACCGCCGCGTGCACGGCGGCGGCCACGCGCGCGTGCAGGCGCACGGCGGCCGCCATGCGCGCGGTGACGGGCTCCGGCTCCCCGAGTGCGTAGGCGGCCGGGGCGGCGAGGGGGCCGGCGATGCGGGCGCCGAGCGCGGTGAGCACGTCGAGCACGCGCGCGTGGAGGTCGGCGCCCGTGTCGCCCGCCGGGAATCGGGCGACCGCGGCCGGCCAGCCGGGCGGCAGCAGTGCGCCCGCCAGGTCGGTGACGACGGTGACCTGGTCGGGCAGCATCTCGGCGGGGCTGAGGAGCACGGTGTCGTGCGGTGCGTGCAGGGTGTCGCGCCAGGTCTCGTCGCTGACCAGGTGCAGTCCCTCCCCGGCGGCGGCCTCCACGCACTCGTGCAGGACCTCGGGCGGGGCGACCGTGGCGGTGGGGTCGTCGGCGACCGACAGCACCAGCAGCCGCGGGTCACCGCCCTCGGCGCGCACCCTGCGCACGGTCTCCAGGAGGGCGTACGGATCCGGGACGCCACCGCATTCGGCCGGCGTCGCCACATGGAACACGGGTCTGCCCAACAGGCGTGCGTACGGTGCCCACCAGGCGGCACAGGGCCTCGGCACCAGGACGTCACCGCCGAGCGCGGCGGTCAGTGCGAGCAGCAGGGCGGGGGCGCCGGGGCCGGCGGCCACGCGGTCGGCTGCGGCGGACAGTCCGCGCCGCTCCCAGTATCCGCACGCGGCCTCGATCAGCTCGGCTCCGCCGCCGATCGGCTCACCGTCGGCCCGGGCGGCGGCCGCGGCGAGCACGGCGGTGAGCTCGGGCGGCACGGGCAGCCCGTCCTCGGGAAGCGGCGGGCCGTAGCGGACGGGGCCGTGGCCTTCCGGGTCCGTCCGCCGCATGCGTACCTCCGCAGTCCCTGTGCCGTGTCCGTCGCCGTGCTACGAGTACCCAGAGTGCCGCTGCTGCATCCGAGTGCGCACGGGTTTCGCCGGTCGCCCGGCGGGTCAGCGGTCCCAGACGGAGTCCTTCGGCCACAACCGGTAGGTGGCGGCACCCAGTGCGCAGGCGATCAGGAGGCCGCCTGCGACGAGAGCGGGCACGGAGTCGGAGAAGGTGCCGCCCGCACCGGCCTCCACCCCGTGCTGCATGTCGTGCTCGCGTCCGTTCTGCATGCCCGCGCCGGCGCAGGAGTCGGAGTCCGGCTCGGTGCAGGGCCGGCCTTGGTCATGGCCGCCGCCGTCCCCGGCATCGCCGCCGCCGACGGCACCTGCGCCGAGATCGGAGCCCTCACCGCCGCCGTTGTCTCCCCGTCCGCCACCGCCACCGCCGCCGTCGTCACCACGCCCGCCGCCGCCGTTGTCGCCGGTCGGACCACCGTCGCTCCCGCTCTCACCGGGCCCGGCCCCATCACTGCCGTCGCCGCGGTTCACGTGGGAAGCGGCGCTCCAGGTCCTGCCCTTGGCGCCGGGCGACGTCACGCAGGTGCCGTCGGCTCTCGCGGGGTTCCCGCTCCTGGCATGGGCCTGTGAGACGGCGTCGACGGTGGCGGGCGGCGGTCCGCCGGTGGCTTCGCAGGCGATCGAGACGGTGACGCTGCCGCCCGGGGAGACGCTGCTCGGGCCGCCCTCTGCGGCCGAGTCCGCGTAGGCGGCCGAGGCGAAGCCGAGGGTGGCACCGGCCAGGGCTGCGACGGACAGGACACGGGCGGTGCGAGGCATGGGGAAGGCTCCTTCGACGGGTGACTTCTCAGGAGCACGGAGTCGTGCCCCATAGCCCATCACAGCCCGCCCGGCGGCCAGGCGCGCGCGGCCGAGCCCCATTCGCGCTACAAGGACGGCCGAGCGGGTGACACGGCCCTCCGCGTCGCCCAGGGGCCAGGGGCCCGGTGCAGGGCACTCAGTTCAGCAGCGCCGTCAGATCCCCCTCGAGCCCCCGCCCGCGCCGCTCGACCACCGCCGCCGCCACGTCGGTCAGCTTGCGGTTGCTGCCCTGTGAGAGGCGGCGCAGCACCCCGAACGCGGCGTCGGCGTCGCAGCCCAGCACATGCATCACGATGCCGCAGGCCTGGTCGACGACGGGGCGGGAGCGCAGGGCGGTGCCGAGCTGGTCGAGCTCGGTGAGCGCGGCGCGGTAGGAGCGGTCGCGGACCAGGCAGGTCATGGCGAAGTCGCCGAGCGCCCGGGCGGGCCCGTGCGGGGCGTCCGCCAGGGCGCCGGGCCGGAAGCTGTAGAGGCTGAGCGTCACCGCCAGACCGGAGCGCCGGAAGGGCAGGGTCACGCTGGAGCGCACCCCGGAGTCGAGCGCGAGGGCGCGGTACTCGGGCCAGCGGTCCTCGTGCAGCAGGTCGGAGCAGCGGGCGGGCTCCCCGCGTTCCAGGGCGGTCGGGATGGGCCCGTCCCCGGAGCGCAGCTGCACGGCGACGAGCGGGGCGAGGTCGGGATGGGTGACGGCCGCGGGACGCTCGCTGCCGCCCTCGGCCACCATTCCGCTCGCTCCACAGCACTCGACGGTACAGCGGGCGGCCTCCTCGACCAGTTCCGACAGCCGCCGTCCGGGCAGAGCGGGTTCGGTCGCCTCCGTTCCCCAACTACGGGTGTGAGGCCCGGTGTCCGGCATGGTTGCACTCCTCCTCTCCCCGCCCGCCTTCCCCTTCACCCGGTCCGAAAACGATGGTCTTGAACGGGAGTCGCGCTACTTTCGTCGCATGACGCAGACGGACGAGTTCGGTGAAGACCTTGCGGATTTTGTGCGCCGCGTCGCGGAGTTGAAGTCGGCACGGTCCATGTCGGGCGGGGATCTGCCCACGGTCCTGGACGCGGCGATCTTCGAACTCGACCATGTGGTCGGCCAGTTGTGGCCCCGGTACGAGCAGCTCTCGGAAGCAGGGCCGGTCCGCACCCGCGCCTCGGCGGACCGTCAGGAGCAGCAGCTGCTGCGCACCGTTTTCCAGCGCCTCCCGCTGCCGGTCGCGCTGGTCGACAAGGAGACGGTGGTGCGTCGGCTGAACGGCGCGGCGACCGCCTTCACCGGTGTGCGGTCCGGTTATGCCACGGGCCGCCCGCTGACCGGTTTCCTGGCCCACGCCGACCGGGCCGCGTTCCGTTCGCAGGCCGCGGCGGTGGCCCGCGGCGAGGGCGACCGCAGTCTCACCGTCCGCCTCCAGCAGCAGCCGTCCGTCCCGGTGCACGCCACGCTGGCGGCCGTACGCCCGAGCGGTGAACCCCGCACGACGGTCCTGGTGGTCCTGCAGCCCGGCGGACCCGGGGCCCCCGCCGCACCGGCGGAACCGCCCGTGCGGCAGCTGCCGGATCTCGCCGAGACGACTCGGCACGCGGCCGTGATGGACCTCCTGGACGCGATGACCACGGCCCTGCTCACCACGGACCGGCAGGGCGCCCTGGAGGCCGCGGCGCGGGTCCTGCACGGCAGGTTCGCCGACTGGGTGATCGCCGACGCGGAGGCGGGCGGCCTGGCACGGACGACCGTGCTGGCCCCGCCGGACGGGGACACGGCCGCGCTCGAGGGGCAGGATCCGGCCGACTGCCCCCTGGTCGTCGAGACGGCCAGGACCGGGTCCCCGGCCCTGCAGATCCGTCCTCCGGACCCGGAGGGGTTCGGCAGGACCGCGGCCGGCGCCCCCGTCCTCGTAGCAGCGAACGTCACGTCACTGCTGTGTGTGCCGCTGAAGGACGGGGACGCCGTGCGGGGCGTGCTCACGTTGTTCCGGTGCGGGCCCCGGCTGGCGTTCTCGATGGCGGAGGCGCAGGCGATGGACCTGATGTCGCGCCATCTGGCACTGGCTATGCGGCCTCGTGCATGATCTGGTCCCGCATCCGGGTGCAGCAGCGGCTGATCAGCCGTGACACATGCATCTGGGAGATGCCGAGCTGTTCGGCGATCCGGCTCTGCGTCATGTCGCCGAAGAACCGCATGTACAGGATGGCCCGCTCCCGCTCGGGAAGCGCGGCCAGCCGCGGCTTGACGGACTCGCGGTCCACGACGGTGTCCAGCGCGGGGTCGGGCGAGCCGAGGGCGTCGCTCAGCGAGTAGCCGTCCTCGCTGCCGGGCAGTTCGGCGTCGAGCGAGAGCGCGGTGAAGCTCTCCAGCGCCTCCAGCCCGACCAGGACGTCCTCCTCGCTCATGTTGGCGTGCTCGGCGATCTCCGCGACCGTGGGCCTGCGGCCCGAGATGGTCTGGGAGAGGTCCTGGGTGGCGAACCGGACGCGGTTGCGCAGGTCCTGGACCCGGCGCGGTACGTGCAGGGTCCACATGTGGTCACGGAAGTGCCGTTTGATCTCGCCGGTGATGGTGGGCACGGCGTAGCTCTCGAAGGCGTTGCCGAGTTCGGGGTCGTACCGGTCGACGGCCTTGACCAGGCCGAGGGCGGCGACCTGCCGCAGGTCCTCGAAGCTCTCGCCGCGGCTGCGGAAGCGTCCCGCGAGGCGTTCGGCCATCGGCAGCCAGGCCTCCACGATCTGCTCGCGCAGCGTGTCGCGCTGCTGGCCCGGGGGGAGCTTGGCGAGCTTCCGGAAGGCGTCGGCGGTGTCGGGGGCGTCGTCGTGCGGGTGGTGCTTCGCGCTCACTTTGGTGGGCATGGTGCGTCGCAACTCCCTTGAAGGTGCTCTGGGGTGGACGGTCACCGTGGGAGTGCGGCCGCACGTTCGAGACAGGCGCGACCTGGGCGGCTCAGGGGCCGTTCCCACGGACGTGCCTCCTGTCCGAAGCACTGGAACTGCGCCTGCCCCGGGCCCCGGACCGCAAACACCCCCACATGTTTTCCGGAAGCCCACCGGGTGACTCGGCCCGCAGACGACAGCCGTCCGATCACGTCAAGGCCCGGGAGGTCGACATATGAGCACCAAGGTCTCCGACCACGTCCTGCAACGACTGCGCGAGTGGGGCGTGGACCATGTCTTCGGCTATCCGGGCGACGGCATCAACGGCCTGCTGGCCGCCTGGGGCCGGGCCGAGAACAAGCCTCGTTTCGTCCAGTCCCGGCACGAGGAGATGTCCGCGTTCGAGGCGGTCGGCTACGCCAAGTTCAGCGGCCGTCTCGGAGTGTGCGCGGCGACCTCGGGACCCGGTGCGATCCACCTGCTCAACGGCCTCTACGACGCCAAGCTCGACCATGTGCCGGTCCTTGCGATCGTCGGCCAGACGCACCGCACGGCGATGGGCGGCTCGTACCAGCAGGAGGTCGACCTGCACACCCTGTTCAAGGACGTCGCCTCGGACTTCGTGGAGACGGTGACGGTACCCGAGCAGCTCCCGAACGTCATCGACCGCGCCATCCGCACCGCGTACGCGCGCCGCGCCCCCACGGCGATCATCATTCCCGGCGACGTCCAGGAGCTGGACTACTCCGCGCCCACGCACGAGTTCAAGATGGTGCCCTCCAGCCTGGGCCGCAGCTCCTGGACGTCGGTGCCGTCCGAGGAGTCGATCCAGCAGGCGGCCGAGATCCTCAACTCCGGTGACAAGGTGGCGATCCTGGTCGGCCAGGGCGCGGCCGGGGCACGCCCCGAGGTCGAGCGCATCGCCCAACTGCTCAAGGCCGGCGTGGCCAAGGCACTGCTCGGCAAGGACGTCCTCAGTGACGAACTCCCTTACGTCACCGGCTCGATCGGGCTGCTGGGCACCCGGCCGTCGTACGAGCTGATGCGGGACTGCGACACCCTGCTGACCATCGGTTCCTCCTTCCCGTACACGCAGTTCATGCCGGAGTTCGGCAAGGCGCGCGGGGTGCAGATCGACATCGACCCGCACATGGTCGGGATGCGTTACCCGTACGAGGTGAATCTCGTCGGCGACGCGAAGGCGACCCTGCGGGCCCTGATCCCGCTGCTGAGTGAGGACCGCGGGAGCGAGTGGTACGACCAGGTGTGCGCGAACGTGACGCGCTGGCGTGAGGTGATGGGGCGGCGGGCGGAGCTGTCGGCCGATCCGATCAACCCGGAGTACGTCGCCCATGCGCTGGACCCGCTGCTGCCCGCCGACGCGATCGTCAGCTCCGACTCCGGCTCGGCGGCCAACTGGTACGCACGCCACCTGACGATGAAGCCGGGCATGCGCTCCTCGCTGTCCGGCACGCTCGCGACGATGGGCTGCGGGGTGCCGTACGCGATCGGTGCGAAGTTCGCGCACCCGGACCGGCCCGCGATCGCGCTCGTCGGGGACGGCGCGATGCAGATGAACGGCATGGCCGAGCTGATCACGGCGGCCAAGTACCGGGATCTGTGGGAGGACCCGCGGCTGGTCGTGGCCGTGTTCAACAACCACGACCTCAACCAGGTGACCTGGGAGATGCGGGCCATGGAGGGCGCTCCGTCCTTCCTGCCCTCGCAGGAGATCCCGGACGTGCAGTACGCCGCCTTCGCCCGTTCGCTGGGTCTGACCGGTATCCGCGTGGAGAAGCCGGAGGACGTCGAGGCGGGCTGGCGGGCCGGCCTGGAGGCGGACCGCCCCGCGGTGATCGAGTTCCTGACCGACCCGGCGGTCCCGCCGATCCCGCCGCACGCCACCTGGGAGCAGATGGAGGCCACGGCCGCCTCGATCCTGAAGGGCGACGCGGACCGCGGCTCCATGATCAAGCAGGGTCTGAAGGCGAAGGTGCAGGAGTTCCTGCCGGGGAAGGACAAGCAGTAGCCCCCTCGGTGTTGAACGGCGCTGAAGAGTTCAGTTGCGCACGAAACAGTTCAGTGGTCAGTTCAGTAGCGCGGTGAACTGTTCAGTGCCGAACTGCCGTACTTGACATCGTGGTGCGGCTGATACTCCCGGACGTCACGCCACGGGGGCTTGCGGAACACGCTGGGCACCCAGCGGCCATCGGCGCCATCGGCGCACCGTGCGGGCAGGAGCAGCGCTGGCCTTCTCGGCCGGCCGGGTCCCCTCCCGTGACGGTGACGGGGCCACGATGAGGGCTCACCGCTGTGCCTGAGCTCAAGGCGGATGGAGGCATTGGCCGGGGACGTCTGTCTGGTCCGTCGGGCGTGAGCAGCGGCAGCAGGACTTGGTCGATGAGGCGCCGCGTGGATCGGATCACGCAGGGATGAGGTGACGGCCCTTCGTGCGAGAATGCCGATCTCGGGAACACGTGTAACCGTCAGACGCACGCCGTCCCCTTATCTGTTGGAGGGGCCGGGTCAAGTCCGTCTGGGCATGGTGATGGGCAGTGTGGTGCGTGGCTGGCCCAGCCTTATCTCGGTGCGCAGACGGCTTGATGGTTGTCTGGCGACATGATGATGGATGGGGTCGGGCTCACGGGGTGCGGCCTCTCGGTCTTTTGAGGCCGTGGGGTGGCACGAGGCGGCCGGGCAGGGGACCTGCGAAAGCCGGCCACGGGCATCGTGGAAGTCGGGCGGGGTCGCGCACCGGGCGCCGGGGACGTCGGGCCGGGATGAGTGCCTGGTGGCCCAGTGCATGTGGCACGCTCCAGCCGCACTCCCGAGATGGACAAGATCGCGCCGACAGACGCCGCCACCGGGCACGACCTGACGCTCGACGCAGCTGTTGCCCTGGTCAGCCGCCATCACGGAAGTCCCCCAGCCCGCTGAGGATGGGATCCAACCCAAAGGGGAAGACCTCTTCGACAAGCACCGGCAACGCCTCCGCGATCGAGTGGACAGCGGGGAACCGTGCCGGATCCACGCCCCGGAGGGCAGCGACCGGCACCTCGTTGCGCCGCCCACCGGCGCCGTTCTCATGGTTGAGCTGTATCGCCAGGCCACATACGTGGCGAGCCAGCGTCACATACGCGCATGTGGCCAGTGAGGCCTCGAATCCCGCCTTGAGCAAAAACGCGACACAGCGCTCCCGCAGCGCCATCGCGTTGGGGCCGACGGGAATCTGCTCGGCCAGCTGCCTGGCAGCGTTCCCGTGCCGACCCAAGGCGCGGAACATGGCGTGTGCCACCACTGTCAGAGACCACTGCCAACTCGCCGACGCCAGTTCTCGATCGTCCAGTTCGACGAGGCCGAACATGTGGTCCACGACCTGCGCCACGAGCTCTGCCCGGTTGCCGAAATGCCGGTACAGCGTCGCCGTACCCGAGCCCAGGCGCTCGGCCAGGGCCCTCATCGACAGCGCCTCCGCTCCCTCCTCGTCGACGATCTGCAGCGCCATGGCGACGATCCGGTCCGGTGGGACCGCCGGACGACCGGCAGGGCGGCGCACGAACTGATCCATCTCCTCGCTCAAGACCACCGTGGCCGTAACACGCGGGGGCTTCCACTTGACACGAAACTATATCGGTAACAGTGTAGCCATTATGAGTACCTGGTCTGAGCCCCAGCCCGATTCCCGGTTCGTCGAGGTGGACGGCCTGCGGATCCACTACAAGCGTGCTGGGCACGGCCCGGCACTCGTGCTGCTGCACGGCAGTGCCTCATCGCTGCAGCACTTCGACCGCGCGACGGATCTGCTGTCGGATTCGTTCGATGTCATCCGTCCCGACCTGCCGGCGTTCGGACTGACTGGCCCGCGCAAGGACCGCGACTACCGCGTTCCGGCATACGCCGCGACGGTGGCGGGCTTCCTGGAGGCGCTGGGCGTGCCGCGCTACGCGTTGGCCGGCAATTCCCTGGGCGGCAATATCGCCTGGAACGTCGCGCTGGATCATCCGGAGCGGCTGACGGGCCTGGTTCTGGTCAATGCCACCGGCTACCCGGAGAAGACGGTGCCCGCGGGGATGCGCCTGACCCGCAACCCGCTGGTGCGGCCCCTGCTGAGGCGGGTGATGCCTCGCGGGGCCATCGAGCGCAGCCTGCGCGAGAGCGTCGGGCCGTATTCGCAGATCGTGGACGACGCCATGGTGGACCGCGCCTATCAGCTCATGAGCCGCCCCGGCAACCGCTCGGCCTTCGTCGACTTCTGCAACACCGACCAGCCGGACCGCAGCGCGCAGATCCCCCGCATCACGGTGCCCACGCTGGTGCTGCGCAGCGCGAGCATCGACGGCCAGCACTTCGCCCGCGACATCCCCGGCGCCCAGGAGCTCGTCCACCCCGACGGCGGACATCTGCTGCCGGAGGAGGAACCGGAGTGGGTCGCGGACGCGATCGCGAAGTTCCTCGGCTCCTGCGTCGACACCCCCGCGAACTGAGGGCAAGGAGGCCCGTTCCATGAAGTACTTCGTCGCCTCGGGCGAGGACCGCAAGCTCACCGCCGACTCGCGCAAGGCGCTGCGCGGCAGTTTCATCGAGCTGTCCGACGGCGTCACCCACTACGAGTTGACGGGGCCCGAGGACGGGGAAGTGGTCCTGATGGCGGGCGCTCTGACCATCCCGCTGTTCTACTGGGACGGCCTCGTCGGCGAGCTGCACGCCCGCGGGCTGCGCACGCTGACCTGCAGCGCCTACGGCCGCGGCTACTCCGACCGGGTACAGGCGCGATACGACGAGACGCTGTTCACGCGACAGCTGGCCGAGCTGACGGACCGGCTCGGCCTGACGGCGCGGCCCCTGCACCTGGTCGGCACCTCCATGGGCGCGCTGGTCAGCATGACGTACGCAGCCCAGTACCGCTCTTCGGTGTCCACTCTCACCATCGTCGGACCGGCCGGTCTCGCGAAACCGCACTTGACCTCCCCCCACCGGCTGCTGCGCAGTGATCTGCTGGCCGGACTGGTCGCCGGCCGCCGTGGCCTTCAGCTGCTCCAGGGGCACCTCGGCCACAACGTCCGCGACCCCGAACTCGGCACGAAACTGACCGAGATGGTCCTCGACTGCCTCCGCTTCGAGGGCTCGATGTACGCGGCCTTCGACACCCTGCAGCACCTTCCTCTCACCGGCCGTGAGGACCTCTTCCGGCGGACGGGGGCACTGGGCATTCCGACGCTGCTGCTGTGGGGCGACGAGGACCACGTCACGCCGCTGGCGCAGTTCGACACGGCGCGCGCTCTGCTGAAGCCCCAGAAACATCACGTCATTAACAAATGCGGGCACATGGCCCCCTTCGAACGGCCTCTTGACGTCGCCGATCAGCTCGTCCCGTTCGTGTCCGCACGCACCGAAAGGCTCGACTCATGAACCGTCCGCAGGTCATCGATGTACTGATCGTCGGTGCCGGCCCCTCGGGCTCCGCCTTGGCGATCGACCTCGTACGCCGCGGACTCGACGTCCGGATCGTCGACAGGTCCCCCCATGCTTTCGACGGCTCGCGTGCCAAGGGCATCCAGCCCCGCAGCCTCGAAGTCCTCGAAGACCTCGGCGCTCTCGACGACGTACTGGCCGGCGGCGACATCTATCCCAAGCTCGGGCTCCATGCAGGACCCATCGGTGTGCCGTGGAAGATGTTCCCCCACAAGGAGGCGACCCCGGACGTCCCGTACCCGAACACCTGGCTGATCCCGCAGTTCCGCACGGACCGCGCCCTGCACGCCCGGCTCGGTGAGCTCGGCCGCGAGGTCGAGTTCGGCAAGGAACTGACGGAGCTGACGCAGGACGAGGACACGGTGGTCGCCAAGGTGGTGGGCGCGGACGGGGTCGAGGAGATCGTCGCCTGCTATGCCGTGGGGGCCGATGGCGGCTCCAGTGCGGTGCGCAAGCAGCTCGACATCGGTTTCGTGGGGACGACGGACGAGGCCGACCGTGTGCTGATCGTGGATGCCTCCGTCAGTGGCCTGGCCCGTAACCGGTGGCACATGTGGCCCGGCCTCGGCGGCAAGCTCATCGGCGCCTGCCCGCTGCCCCACAGCGACATGTTCCAGTGGATGATCCGGCTCACGCCCGACGAGAGGCCGCCCCAGGAGATCGGCGCCATCATCGACCGGATCCACTCCCACACACGCAACCGGCACATCCAACTGCACGAGATCCACTGGACGTCCGTGTTCCGGCCCAACATCCGTCTCGCGGAGCACTACGGCCGCGGACGTGTCTTCCTCGTCGGCGACGCGGCGCACGTCCACACCCCGGCCGGTGCCCAGGGCCTGAACACCGGTATGCAGGACGGCTACAACCTGGGCTGGAAGCTCGCCCAGGTCCTCGCCGGAGCCGACCCGGCCCTCCTTGCCACCTACGAGGCCGAGCGGCAGCCGATCGCCGCCGGGGTCCTGGGTCTGTCCACGGAGAAGTGGGGCGGCATCGCCAAGCTGGACCCCTCCAGCATGAAGCGCGGCAAGGACGAGCAGCAGCTCTCCCTGACCTACTACGGCGGCCCGCTCGCCCCCGCCGACGGCATGCGCACCGAGACCCTGCGCGTGGGCGACCGCGCCCCGGACGCCCGACTGCTCGGCGCCGACGGCGCCGAGACCCGCCTGTTCAACCTCTTCCAGGGACCGCACTTCACCGCCATCGCCTACGGCCCCGGCGCCGCCCGGGACCTCGAACTCCTCGACTGGCCGCCGACGGGCGCCCAGCTCAAGCGGCTCACGATCGGATCGACCGCGGGCTTCTCCGACCCCCAGAACACGCTGCGCAGTGCCTACGGCCTGACCGGCGACACGCTGCTGCTGATCCGTCCCGACGGCTACATCGGACACATCGCCACCCGGGACTTCCTCACGACCACGCAAGCCGCCGTGCAGGCGATGACGCCCGAGGCAAGGAGCCGCACCATGTCCCAGCCGAGCCACACCTCCCCCGGTTCGGGGGCCACTGAATGAGCCGCATACTGCTGCGCGGGGCGCAGGTCATCACGATGACGCCGGACCGGCCGGACTCCGAGCACACCGATGTCCTCGTCAACGGCGACCGCATTGCCTGGGCCACGGTCGATGGGGCCAAGGCACTGGGCCTGACCGACCGGGTGGGCCGTATCGAGGCGGGCATGCAGGCCGACCTGGTCGCCGTCGACGCCCGCGCACTCAACCTGTGGCCGGCACACGACCCCGTCGCCACGGCTCTGCACGCCGACATCGCCAACATCGAGGCCGTGATGGTGGCGGGCACCTGGCGCAAACGCGATCACGCGCTGCTCGCATCCGGCCTCGACAAGGTCAAGGACCAGCTACGTGAGTCCGGAGAACGGCTGCTGCACAGCATCGGGCCCGCGGGCTCTCCCGGCTGACACAGCGCAACGACCCCAGATGAACCGCGCCGACGGGCACGGCACCGCGTCCTCGTCGGCGCGACGGCCACGCGCCCCCCAGAGCCGCACGCCGCGGCCTCGTTCCCACAGCAAGAAGGTGCCGTGAGCAGCCCCATCCCGACTACCGCGGGGATGCCCCGCGACGCTCTGCACCAGGAGCAGATCGTCCAGGCGGCCATCGCCCTTCTGGACGAGGGCGGCATCGAGAGTCTGACCATGCGAAGACTCGGCAGCCGTCTCGGTATCACCGCGGCAGCCCTCTACTGGCACGTCAAGAGCCGACACGATGTGCTCCTGATGGCTGCTGACACCGTCTGGGGGCAGACACCTCTCTCCGCTCTCGACGGTCTCGAATGGCGTCCGGCCCTCCTGGCCATGGCGGACAACCTGCGTTCGATGCTCCTCAGGCACCCCTGGCTGCTGGCCACCATGACCGTCCAGCCTCTCGACGGCCCTGCCAGGGACCACCATGACGAGCACCTGCTGGCGGTCTGCCAGGCGTCCGGCCTCACCAGACGGGATGCCGAGCAGGCCGCCCAGAGCGTCGTCACGTTCGCGATCGGCGCCGCCCTCGCAGCCACTCCTCGCCCGCATGTGTCCTTCGGCCTGCAGTCACTTCTCGACGGCGTCGAAGCCAGGCTTGCCGCCCGCACCCGAGTCGACACAGCAGACGAGGCAGACGCTCAGCTCGACCGCCGTCCTCTGAACCACCTGGATCCACCGCGTGGATTCTGATCTTCGGTATCGGAGCGCGTCTCACCTGCGCAAGGACGGACTAATGAACCGGTCCGACTTCGACGTCGACGTGATCGGCCGACCCGGAACCTCGCGTCGGCGTCCTGGACGGCGAGGCAACGCGGACGCTGCAAAGGCTGGAGTGTACGAGCGCGCAATCGTTGACATGCTCCCAGGCACCGGCGCGCAGTGGATGTCGCCGCGTGGCAAGGTGGTGGTCACAACCCTTCCGGCCGAGAAGCCTCAGTGTCATCCGTCGGCACCTGCGCTCGGCGCTTGCAGAGTGCGGAGCGACGGACGTACGCCTCAACCACGCTGTCACGTTCCTTGATGCACGCGGCGAACTCGGACATGCGCGAGCAAGTATCGTCTTGGGGTGTGACGGCGCCAACAGCGAGGTACGCAAGCTCATTGGGGCCACGTTGGTCGGATCCGACTTCACCGACACATGGCTGTCGACGAGCACCTGCACGGCATCCGGGACCCAGCTGAAGTCATGGCCGCCTCTTTTCGGATCGCCGCCCCAGCTGGCCAGGGCCCATCCGGAAGTGACCCGGATCCTGAACCGTCGTGGCCTGCAGCACATCCATTCTGAGATCGGACTCGCCCCCCGCGCCCTGCGGGACGTGGAGGAAGGCGTTGCGTCCGGCCGCTTCGACGTGCCCGATCCACTCGTCGCCCTCTCGGCGCTCGGTGAAGGCCAGCTGGCCCTCTGGGAACTGAAGTCCGCACGCCCCGATGTCAGCGCCGACGAAGCGCGGCTGACATGGCGGAAATGATCCTGTGCATGCTCGGTCTCCCCCGCGAGGAAGCACGCGAAGTCGCCCGGCGCCCCATTCCCGCTCTCGACTGATCGAGCCGGCCTGGCCGTCGAGGCCGGTTCGGCATGTCCGGGGCGGTCAGGGCTTTGCCAGGGCAGTTCGCAGAGCGTCGAGGGCGGCAGCGCGGAAAGCGGTCATCGAAGGTGCTTTGCCGTCGAGCAAGGCATCAGCACCGTGGTACATGCCTGATTCGACCCGCAGCTCGCAGGCGACGCCGGCCTCGCTCAGGCGTCGGGCGTAGTCGACGTCTTCGTCGTGGAACAGGTCGATGTCGCCCACGCCGATCCACGCGGGCGGCAGCCCGTCGAGGTTCTTGCGCCTCGCAGCCGCAGCATAGGGGCGATCGTCGAGGTCCTGTGGCGGGCGGCCGAGGTAGGAGGTCCAGGCGAAGCGGTTGGAGTCCGGGGTCCACGTATAGATGGCACTGTCGGGAGGGTCGACGCGTAGAGCCGTGCGGTCGTCGAGCATGGGGTAGATGAGGAGTTGGAACCGGACCGGCACTCCTGCATCGTGGGCGCGCTGGACTACGGCGGCGGCGAGCCCGCCTCCGGCGCTTTCGCCGCCGACGGCGATGCGGGCGGGATCGATGCCGAGGGCGGCGGCGTTGGCGTGAAGCCAGCTAAGCGCACCGAAGCAATCGTCCAAAGCTGCGGGGTACGGATTTTCGGGTGCGAGGCGGTAGTCGACGCTGACGACCAGAGCGCCCAGTTCGTCGGCAACGCGGCTGCACCAGGTGTTTTCCTGCCGAGCGGCACCCATGACGGTTCCTCCGCCGTGGATCCAAAGCAGCGCTGAGCGCGGTGCTTGGCCTTCTGCCTGGTAGGTGAGCACCTCGACGGGGAGGTCGCCGGTCGTGGCCGGCAGCGTGCGCTGCTCGATGCGGACGCCTGGCCTGGAGGCGGCTCCCGCCAAGGGCACGAGGCGGCGAGCGATGGCCAGAGTGACCGGGTTGCCGAAGTTCAGCGGGAGGAAGAGCACTGGGTGCCGCAGCTCGCGAGGGACTGCCGCCAGGGCGCGGCGACGTGTGCTGATCGCCGCAGCAACGCCGAGGGTTGCTGCGGCGCCCAGTTCGGCGAGGACTCGTCGGAGCGTCATGTACTGCGCACCTTTCGTTCGGGTGGTCACGGTTCTCGGGTTCCAGGGTGGCGCCTTGACGGTCGGCCGCGGTTTCCAGTCCGGGCAGTGGTTGCCGGCAGATCTCGTGGGCCTCGTCTCTGGTAAGGCCGAACATCGGCAGCAGATCCTCGATGACCTGGTCGGCCGCTTCGGCGTCGTCGCGTTCGGGGTTGTCGTGCAGGAGTTGGCCGCGGCAGAGCGCCGCGTCCGCGAGGCCATGTCCCTGTTCACGCCAGCCAGGGCCAGTCCGTTCCCGCTCTGACGAGCCCTACTTCGGAGGCGAAAGCCACCGCCTGGTCGCGGGTCCCGGCACCGATCCTGGCGAGGATGCTGCTGACGTGTGACTTGACCGTGGTTTCGGCCGGATGCAGGTCCTCGGCGATCTCTCCGTTGCTCCGACCCGACGCGATACGGGCGGGAACCTCACGCTCGCGTCCGGCGAGGTGGTGGAGCGGCCGCTGCCGTCCCGATCCTGGTCTGGGACGGAACGTTTCAGACGGTGAGCGAAGGTGTCGAGGAGTCTGTGGGTCACACTCGGCGCGATGACGGCGTCACCTCTGGCCACTGCGTGGTCTGCGGCGATCAGAACGTTGTCGGGCTGTGGTGCAGAGGCCATACGGACCCTCTCGGAGCCGGTGTCGGCCTCGCCGACGACGGTCAGTCCAGGTTGTCGTTCGAGGATTACGCGCGCGGCAAGACGTGGCAGGGGCTCTTCGTCGACGATCAGCAGGGTCATCATGGTGCTGGTTCTTTCGTGGGGGCCAGCGGTACGGGCGTCTACGGCGCTGCCCGGGTAGGCCCTACTCGTGTGCGATGTGTGCGCGGTGTTCGGCGAGCACGTCCAGTCCGAAGTCGGAGGTCAGGTCACGCCACACCGAGTGGGCGTGGTTGGCGTACCGCTGGGTGTTGTCGTACTCGATGAGGACGCGAGGGTCCTGCACCCGGTAGTAGTGCGGTTCCCCGGCGTCCGTGCTGCCCGCCCAGCCGAAATGCACCGCGTCGAGGACGATGTCAGAGGCGTAGTGGGTGTCGTAGGCGTCTGCGAGGAACTCGGGTGCCCGTCCGGTGTAAAGGCTGACGAGCCGGCGCAACAGGTGCCGCTGCTCCTTGTTCAGGTCGCGACCGCCGATGCCTTTGGGGGGAATCGTGATGGCCACGCGCGCGTGATCGTTCTCGGTGTATCCGCTGCCCGCTTCCGCCCGGCGGTCGATGTCGTCGACAAGCCGGTCCAGCTCAGGGTCGGCGAACCGACCCCGCCACAGGTCCTGCATGTGCATCATCGTGTCGCCGTGTTCGACGCGTGGGCGGTTGCCGGAGACGATGTCCGAGACTGCGGACGGGTGGAGCAGGGCGCTTTGGAGTTGGCCCGTGTCCAGACTGCGGACCAGTTGACGGGCCGTCTCCTCAGGGCCTTCCAAGGGCCGCAGGGTGCCTCCGATGAGCTCGGTCGTGGCCGGGTCGGCACCGATGAAGCAGGGGGTCGTGGAGACGAGCCGGCCGGCGACGACGAGGTTGTTCAGGGAGATGTGGTGGCCGCCGAACCGCCATGCCCAGACACGGTCGCCGGGGCGGCCGAAGATCCTCAGCCAGTAGAGGCCCGGGTCCCGTCCGCGCTGCCGGCCCCAGTGGACCCGCCACCCTTCCAGCTGGTCCAGGACGTTCTCCAGTCCCATCACGGTGGTGACCGTGGCGTAGCCCGGAATGGACAGTCCGGTGGCCACCAACTGCATGGCCAGGCTCTGTTGGCGAGCGTTCTGGTCTCGGACGGCGAGCCCGCCGTGTTCGGTGGGAGTGTAGAACCAGCGCAGGCGCTCGGCCTCCGCATCCGGGTGGAGCGGGGAGTCGTAGGCGGCGAGCGGAAGTTGGTCCTCGCTCAGGCTGTTCAGCCAGGCGGTGGCAGCATCGGCCATGGCGGCCGCTGCCTTCTCCCGCCCGGCTGCCAGGGCGTCGGGCACGGTGCCCTCCCGGTCACCGGTCACCGGCGGACTCCGGGGCCTCGGAGATGTCAAGCATGACCTTGATGGCGTTGCCCCGGCGCTCGGCGTAGGTGTCGAACGCCTCGGCTACGTCGGGCAGCCCGAAATGGTGGGTGACCAGTTCCGCGGTGCGCAGCCGACCCCGGGCGGCCAGGCCGACGGCGCGGGCCAGCGAACCGGTGCCCTCGCCGCGGACCGTCTGGATCGAGATGCCGTTCATCACGGCGTGGTTGAGGTCGGCCCGTACGGGCTCTTCGAAGAAGCCGACGAGGACGACCTTCCCGGACCGCTTGGCCATGCGCAGCGCGTCGTCCACCGCACTCGGGGCGCCGGAGCACTCCAGGACGATGTCGGCGCCGATCCCGTCGGTCGCCTCCCGAACCGCCGCTACGGCGTCCTCCTCCCGGGAGTTTACGATCAGGTCCGCGCCGAAGGACTTGCCGATGGCGAGCCTGGCTTCCCGCGTGCCGGCCAGGGCTACGGTCCTGGCCCCGAGTTCACGTGCGACCTGTACCGCGAGCAGCCCTATCGGTCCGGGGCCGATCACCGCGACCGTGGATCCGACGAGCAGGGTGTCGAGCACGTCGAAGGCGTGCATCACGGTGCCCACGGTGGTGAGGACGACCGCGGCGTCGAAGTCCACGGTGTCCGGCAACCGGTGGAGGGTCGCCACGTGATTGAGCGCGTACTCCGCGAAGCCCCCGTTGACGGTCATCCCCTGCACCCGGTGCCCGGTGTGCCGCAGGCCGTAGTTGAGGCAGTCCGTGTAGGCCCCGGCCAGGCAGTTCGCGCAGCGCATGCAGCCGCGGTGGGCTTCCGTCACCACCCGGTCGCCGACCCGGAACTCGTCCACGGCGCGGCCCACCGCGGCGACGACGCCGGCGTACTCGTGGCCGGGTACGAACTCGCCCGCGGCCGGGCCGCCGTCCTTGAAGAAGTGGCGACTGCGGATCTTCAGGTCCGTTCCGCACAGGGACGCCCTGCGGACGTGTACCAGAACGTCTTCCGGTCCCACCTGCGGCACGGGCAGCGTCGCGACGGCAAGGGTGCCGGGCTCACCCAGCACCGCGGCCTGCATGGTTTCCGGCAAGGACATAGGGGCCTCCAGTTACGGCCATGAACATGCGTCGGAAATCGAACCGAAACGGCCCTGTTCCCCACCTCATCTTGCATGCCGGCAACGCCTATTCCCTATTCGCGGCGCATAGGCATCCCTTATGCATGTCGCGAGAGATTCCTATTGGAGACCCATCACGACCTCGTGGCAGTGTCATTTGAAAACGACGAACGGGGCCACCGCCCAAGGAGCGAAGCTGTGGATCTGGGAATTTCGGGCAAGACCGCGCTCGTACTGGGCGGGGGTGGGGGTCTCGGCGGCGCGATCGCCCAGGCCCTCGCCGCTGAAGGCGCCGCTGTCGCCGTCGCGGACATCAGCCCACAGGCCGCAGAGAGCACCGCCGAGGCGGTGGCCGACGCGGGCGGGAAAGCCGTGCCCCTGGAATGGGATCTCGCGGACCTGGGCGCGATCGACCAGCACATCGCGGCAGTCGAAGGGGCGCTCGGTCCCGTGGACATCCTGGTCAACAACACGGGAGGGCCGCCGCCCTCGCCGGTTGCGGGGCAGGACCCTGAACTCTGGCAGAAGCACTTCCAGTCCATGGTGCTGTCCGTCATCGCGATCACGGACAGGGTCGCGCCGCTGATGCGGAGCCGCGGCTGGGGCAGGATCATCACCAGTGCCAGCTCGGGGGTGATCGCCCCTATCCCCAACCTGGGGCTGTCGAACGCCTTGCGGGGCAGCCTGCTCGGCTGGTCCAAGACGCTGGCCCGGGAAGTCGCGGCCGAGGGTGTCACCTGCAACGTGGTCGTTCCGGGACGGATCGGCACCCAGCGGACCAAGTTCCTCGACCAGGCCAAGGCCGATCGGGAGGGCAAGTCCGTCGCGGAGACGTCCGCCGAGAGCGTCGCGTCGATCCCTGTGGGCCGCTACGGCGAACCGCGGGAATACGCAGCCGCCGTCACCTTCCTCGCAAGCGTCCAGGCCTCTTACATCACAGGCTCGGTCATCCGAGTCGACGGCGGACTCATCACCAGCCTCTGAAAAAGACATCGGACTTCTGAGGAGGCAGAAAAAAATGGCACCCCTGGACCGCAACACCAATGGTGTTTTCGCCATCGCACCAACGCCCTTCGACGAGGAAGGCGCAATCGATTTCGACTCACTCAGCCGACTCGTCGACTTCTACGCAGACGCCGGCGTCACCGGACTGACCCTCCTGGGCCAGATGGGCGAAGCACCCAAGCTGTCCCGCGAGGAAAGCGTGCGCATCGTCCAGCACGTCCTCAAGCGCACCGATCTGCCGATCATCGTGGGCGTCTCCGCACCCGGCTACGCCGCCATGCGGGCTCTCACGGTCGACGTCATGTCAGCCGGTGCCGGCGGCGTCATGATCGCCCCGCCGAACACGCTGCGCACCGACGACCAGATCGTGAGCTACTACGAGGGAGCGGCGGGCGCCATCGGCGCGGACGTGCCGTTCGTGATCCAGGACTATCCGCTGTCGTTCTCCGTCGTCATGTCCCCTGCCGTCATCGCCCGCATCGCGAACGCCGCGCCCGGCTGCGTGATGCTCAAGCACGAGGACTGGCCGGGCTTGGAGAAGATCAGCGCACTCCGGCAACTCGAAGCCGATGGAGCGATGCCCCGCCTGTCGATCCTGTGCGGAAACGGCGGCCTCTTCCTGGACTTCGAGACCGAACGCGGAGCCGACGGAGCGATGACGGGCTACTGCGTTCCCGAGCTCCTCGTCGACGTGGTGCGCCACACCGCCGCCGGCGATCGTGACGCCGCCCATGACGTCTTCGACACCCACCTACCCCTGCTGCGCTACGAACAGCAGCCGGGCATCGGCCTGGCCGTACGCAAGTACGTCATGAAGCGCCGCGGAATCCTGGCCTCCGACACCCAGCGCAAGCCCGGGGCCGCGCTGTCGGCGCGTGCCCGCACCGAGGTCGACTACTTGCTGTCCCGGCTCACCCGCAAGGACAGCAGGGTCGCACTCAGGGCATGACGCACACGCGAGCTGCATGCCATGCGGCCGAGTAACTTGATCACATGCAGCTACGTCAGCTGGAGTACTTCCTCGCGGTCTGGGAGGCCGGCTCCTTCAGCAGAGCGGCTGCGCGGCTCTATGTCACGCAGCCTTCGCTGTCCCAGCAGATCGGGGCCCTGGAGAAGGAGCTGGGCGCGGTCCTGCTGGAGCGCGGCCGGCAAGGGGTGACGCTGACTCCCGCGGGCCGTGTCTTTCTGCCCCGAGCACAGAACGTCGTCCGTGCGGTTCAGGACGCGCAGGACTCGGTGCGCGAGGTGGTGGAGGGCCGTCAGGGCGACGTCCACGTCCTGACCGTACGGTCCGTCGCCTCGGGGATCCTGCCGCCGTCCGCGGCGCGCTGGCACTCGACGTACCCCTCCACCGTGCTGAGACTGCACGACTACTCCCACCGCCGGGACCTCGAAGAGGCCATGCGCAGTGGCCAGGGCGACATCGCGGTCGGTCCACGGCCCGAACCGTGGGAGGGACCCGTCATCTCCCTGGGATATGAGGAGATGGTGGTGACCGGCTCGGCCGAATACCCGGCGGGAACAGCAGCTGATCCGGCCGAACTGGCCGCTGCCGACTGGGTGCTCTACGAGCAGGAACAGGGCATGAGCGAAGTGGTGGACCGCCTGGCAGGGCACCTCGGGTTCACACCGCGCGCCGTCGCACGCACGGGCCAGGTCTCCGCAGCGCTCCTGTTCGCGGTCGAGGGGATCGGTGTGACCGTGACCCCGGAGAACGCGGTGCCGCTGCGCTGGTCGAGGCACGCCCGGCGGATCGGGCCCGGCTATTTCCGGGAGCTGGTGGTGTTCAGCAGGAAGCTCCCCTCCCAACTGGCCGAGCGGTACCGGGACATGCTCACCACTGTGGAGTTGCCGCTGACCGCGGAGCGGGATCTACCAGAAGGAGCACTACGCTTCTAAGCTTGACTCTGTCGGGGATCTTGGAGTTTCCCGGTGCGGCAGCAAGATCGACGGGCAGTACTGCCCCTACGGTACGAACTGGCACCGGGGGTGAAGCTTCGGCACCCCGAACCGGTCCGGGAGGCGGGGAGCGAGGGGAAGGGGCTGCTGGCGACGCTGCGGAGGGTGATGTTCGGGGCGAAGAAGGAGAGTTGAGGAGGGGGCCTTTCCCTCGGGGGCCCACCCGTCATGAGCAGTGCTGCGGGGCACCGCCAGGCGCACCCTGGCCCGTCGAGGCCCTGAAAGAGATTGCGGGCTCCGCATCATTCCGCTGCGGTGGGTGACACCGGTCCGCTTCCGCCACCGTATCCGTCGAGCAGCTGCCGCCGCGTCCGCACCGCCGGACGACCCGGCTTGACGCGCTGCGGCAACAACGCCTCCAGCCAGGCCCATTGACCGTTCGCCAGAAGGCCCTATTCGCGGCCTTCAGCCTTCGGAGAGGTGCTCGCTCCAGCGCGGTCGATCACAACGGCCGGGGCAACCGGCTCACGTCGTCACACTGCGCGGCGGCGGACACCCGGTCCCGGAACCAGCAGTGGGCCGGGTCGTACGCCCAGCGCGGAGACCACGCCATCGCCATGACGTAGGGCCGGGCGAGGGACGCGGGGACCGGGGCAGGGCGCGTTCCCGTCGGCCCGCACCACGTGTCCGCCAGCCGCCTGGGCACGAGCGCGGTGAGATCCGTACCCGCCACCAGCGGGAACAGTATCGCGAAGCTCTCCACCCGCACGGTGATCGACCCGGCGAGGCCCTCCCTCTCCAGCAGCTGGCCCGGCGACCACGGCATCAACGGTGTGTCGTAGCAGACGGCCCACCGTGCCTGCGCGAGATCGTCGCCCTCGGACTGCCGAGTCGCGCTGACGATGCGCACCCACTGGTCCTCGTAGAGGTCGAGCGACGGAGTCCCGTCCGGGAGCGCGGCCCGGGGCACGATCACTGCATCATGCCTGTCGATCTCCTCGACGATCCCTGCCCGCATGTCGTTCGTGAGCAGATCCAGGCGGATACGTGCACCAGTGCCGTGCGCGGTGACCTCGCGCACCAGTGACGTGGCGAGCGTGCTGCAATCGTAGTCGGAGAGCAGCAGGGAGAACTCGCGGTCGAGCGAACCTGGTTGCAGGCCGGCGTTGGCCCCGAAGACGCCGTCGAGTTCCGCGGTCAGCAGTGAGACCCGATCGCGCAGGCGCTCGGCCAGCAGCGTGAGCTGGGTTCCCTGGCCGGGGACCCGGACCAGCAGTTCATCGCCGAAGTGCCTGCGCAGTCGCTTGAGCGCCGCGCTGCAGGCCGGCTGGGAGAGGCCGATACGGTGCGCCGCGGCCGTCACACTGCGCTCTTGGAGCAGCGCGTTCAGCGGCACGAGCAGATTCAGATCGAGACCCATCACGTTCCAACTTCATCCATGCGGTGAATGAAACCCATAACAAAGTTCCACTGTACAGATGGAATGGGGTGTGATGAGACTAAAGCAGCGGCCGCGCCGAGCACGCGCCGCCGCAACGGATCGACCATTCGCGAGCAAGTCGGAAAGACCCAGGGGGCTGAACCACCCAGCAACAACGGCGTTTCCTCGCCACCGCTTCCAATCGGCCGCTTCAGGTCGCCCCACCTCCAGGATTCTCCCTGGGTGCAACGTATCGGAGTGAATCATGATCAAACTTATTGTCGCGGCCCGTCGCCTGCCGGGCATGACACGTCAGAAGCATTGGCAGCATTATCAGAACGTCCATGCGGCCAAGATCCTGGCGGGCCCCGCCGATATGCTGGCCCACCTCTCAAGGTATGTACAAAACTTTGTGATCGACGCTGCCTATGGCGCACCGGATGCGGCACGAGTGGCGCCGGCCGAAATAGATGTCGTAAGCGAAATCTATAATCCCTCGCCGGAAGCGGTAGGTCTCCTGACGTCGCACCCCTATTACCTTTCGGTTATCCAGCCGGACGAACACCTCTTCGCCGACGGGTCGGCCCTGAAGGTGCTGGTGACAGCCGAGGAGCGTGAGCAGGTTGCCGTGCCCCGGCGCGGTGCCGTCAAGCTTGTCCATTTCATAGCCACGCGCGAAGGTGTCGACCGGGAACAATTCTTCACCGCATGGCGTGCGGCCTCGCAGGCGATTGTGGCTGATCCTTCATTGTCGCCCGCGCTGTGTGGCTACACCCGCAGTCATGCACTGCCGGTGCCCGAGGAAGCGACGCGCGATCTTTTGGGCGGCGCCCCCATAAATGTCCATGCCGGCGCCACAAGCATCTGGCTGGACAGGGCAGACGACCTTTCCGGCGTCGCCCGCTACCGCGAGCTCTTCGACGAAATCATGGTCTCGGCATCGGACAGCCTGGTCGATGCCTCTCAGTCCATGTTCCTGATCGTGCAGGAACTGGAACATTACCCGTATCACGCCTAGGGCCCGTTGCGAAAGTGCTGGTCACAGCCACTCGTTGAGGACTGCGACCAGTACGGCCGCCTCGTATCGGACAGCGAACTTAACTCTGTCGGGGATCTTGGTGCCGGCGGAGTCAAGTGCCCAGGGTTCGCCAGGACTTCAGGCGAGGGATCTCGCGTTGGTCGAGGTAGTTCTGGAAGGCAGTGGGCCGACGGGGTGTGGGGGCTTCCTCAGCCGGTGGCAGTCCGCTGAGGCGTTCGATGTTGACGGCGATGGCTGTCAGGACGTGCTGGACGTGGGCCTTTCCCTGTCCTCGGTAGCGGCAGCGCCGCATACCGTGCCCGTGGGCGAACTCGTTGACCGTGCTCTCCACTCCGGAGCGGACCGCGTAGCGGGTCTTCCACTCGGGGGTCTGCTGCTCGGCGCGGACGCGGAGTTGCAGGTCGCGGAGCTCTCGTGGGGGAAATCCCACGGTGCGGGCGTCGTCGGCGGTGCTGGTGCACTGGGTGCGGGTCGGGTAGGGGCGGCACTGGCTCTTGGTGAGCCTGGCCACGATCAGCGGGGCGGCGGTGGGTGAGGAGGTCGGGTAGGGGCCGTGCCAGCCCGCGCTGACCTGTCCCTGGGGGCAGGTGACCTGCTGCTTGTCGTAGTCGATGTGGAAGTCGTCGCGGGCGAAGCCCTCGTTTCGGCGGTGCTGGCGGGTGGGGTTGCTCTTCAGCGGCCCGGAGACGGTGACCTGGTGTTCACGGGCGGCTTGTTCCAGGTGGGGCAGGGAGGTGTAGCCGGCGTCGACCAGGTGCTCGGCGGGCAGCAGGCCGCGGCGGGCGAGGCGGGTGTGGACGCCGGGCAGGACCTGGCTGTCGTGGGTGGTGGCCGCGGTGGTGGCGACATCCGTGATCACGTTGGGGCCGTCGGAGGCGCAGGTCTCGGTCAGATGAGCGGCGAACCCCTTCCAGCTGATGATGTGCCCGTGCCGCGCGTAGCGGGCCGAGGTGTCGTAGGGCGAGACGATGGCCCGGGACGAGGGTGGCAGACCCGCCCCGCCTTCCTTCTCGGCGGTGCGCCAGCGCAGGTGTCCCGCGGCATCACGGTGATAGTTCTGCACCATGATCTGCCGCAGAGCCTGGATGCGAGGACCGGACATGCGGTCCGCTCCGAAGCGGTGGAGGTGTTCCAGAAGCCTGACGGCGTCGTTTCCGGTAGCAAGAATCCTGGTCACGGGCTTGGTGGGGTTCTTTCCCAGGTGGACCGGGCGGCCGTAGCGCAGCCCCCAGCCCTCGTCGACCAGCCCGTCCAGCAGATGAGGAGAGACACCTGCAACCTCTTCGAGCGCGGCGCGAACCGCCTCGGTGACCAGTTCCAGGCGGGTCAGGTCCCGCACCGCGGCCAGGACGTGGGTGGAATCGGTGCGCTGGGTGGTGCGCGTCCGGGAAGCCGAGGGCCGAAGGGCGGAGCCGTCGGCCTGCGTGCTGGACTCCCAGACAATTAAGACTTCCGCCAACGTGCCCCTCGCGGACCAGGGTACGGACGCCGGGAAACGGATCATCGGGCGCAAGCGCCACCTCGGCTGCGACACCCTCGGCCTGCTACTGACCGTGCTGGTCACCGCCGCCAGCGTCTCCGACACCGCAGCCGGCGTGACCCTGCTCTCCCGCATCGCCGCCACCCACCCGCACATCACGAAGGCCTGGGTGGACGCCGGCTACCGCACCACCGTCATCGACCACGGAGCGCGCCTCGGCATCAACGTCCACCCCGTCCAGCGCCCGCCCGGCGCCCACGGGTTCACGATCATCCCGAGACGGTGGACCATCGAACGCAGCATCGGCTGGCTCATGCACCACCGACGCCTCGCCCGCGACTACGAGACACACCCGCACCGCTCCGAAGCCATGATCCACCTCGCCATGATCGACCTCATGGCCCGCAGACTCAGAGGGCGACGCCACCCTGAACTGGCGCGGAACCTGACCCGGGACCAAACACGAATCACCGGACCAAACGCTCAGTAAGGGCCCGTAAAGAAGTGGGGCCGTCGGGGAGTTCGCGAATGCGGGATGCCTATGGCAGCCGACCGGTGAACCCGTGCGGGCGACGTCCATGACTTCCTCGGCAACTCGCTGAGCAAAGGCCTGCCCTCAGGACCATCTACAACCTGGCGACGGCACCGGCTGCGTGAACGTCGTTACGCCCACGCCCCCGCGAACTCGCTCCGAAGCCGACCACCATAACGGTTACATTGTTGCCGTTATTTCGCTAGGCTGAGCCGCTGCATCGATCGACCGGATCGCCCGTCTGGGCGCCGAGCGATGCGCTCGGCCGGCAACTCGACCGCGCCCGACACATCCCATAACGGTCTCGTGACGCCCCGCCCGCCATCAGGCCGTCGCCCTTGACGCCCACGCCGCCGCGACGCCGGCACCTGGAGATACCTCATGATCCTCACCATCACCCTCGCCTGCGCCATCGCCCTGATCTTCGGGGGGATCGGAGTGCTCAACACACTCGCATTGCCGAAGGCGCGCGAGCTGGCCGCCGAGACCGGCTTCTCCGTCGCCGCCTATCGCCGCATCGGCGTGCTGCAACTGGCAGGAGCCGCCGGCGTGGCGCTCGGCCTCGCCATGCCGCTGCTCGGCGGCCTCGCGGGGGCCGGGCTTCTCCTGCTGCTCGCCGGAGCGGTGGTCGTACACCTGCGCAAGGGCGACCCGGTTGCCAAATTTGTGCCCGCCGCTGTGTGCGCGGCGCTTGTCGCCTCATACCTCGCGGCCTTGTTCGCCTGAAGCGCTGCGGATCGAGCCCATGCCACGGAGGGCAGCTCCGGCAGTGTCACCCTGAAAGCAATGCCGCCTCGAGCTGTGACTTCACCTCGAAGAGCCGACCGACGGGGATGGCTTCAGACCGCCACGCTCCCGAAGGGCAGATCCAGGGCTGGCCAACGGGTATCCGATTGCACCGCTGGACCAAAACCAGCTAAACGGCTACGGTGTAGCCAATATTAGAGGTGGCATGAAACGCAGCCACCTGGGCTCGAGGGCGCTCAAGCCGCGACCGCACGGTCCGCCCTGCCTTCACCATCGCCCCTTCGTCCACAGTGCCCACCCCGAGGGGTAGACGATGCCCGTCCTGATCGTGATAGCGATCTACGCTGTCCGGATCGCACGCGCCCCCTTGGACGCGCGCCTGAAGAAGCGCCACGTCGGACCCCTGTCGGTCACGACCGGAGCCGTCATGCTCTATCTGGCCTGGGACTGGCTCAGGCCAGAGGGCCTCAGCGCTGTCTATTTCGTTGGCGAGTTCGCCGGCGTCCTGTCCGTCTACCTGATGTCCTGCACCCTGGTGCTGGCCACCCGCCTGATGTGGTTGGAGCAGTGGTTCGGCGGCCTGGACCGCATGTACCGACAGCACAAGCTGTACGCCGTATGGTCCATTCTCCTGCTCACCCCCCACCTGCTCCTCCACTTCTTCTCCGGTTTCGACGGGAGCCCGTACGGCTACGCCCACCGGGCCGCGTCGGTAGGGATGGGCCATCTCCTCGGTGCCGTCTCCGCCATCGGCCTGCTACTGCTCGTCCTCATCTCACTCGGCCAGGTCGGCCGCATCCTCCGACTGCCCTACGAGCGCTGGCTGTTCCTGCATCGCCTCACCGGCCTGCTGCTCCTGTCGGCGCTGCTGCACGGCTGGTTCCTCGATCTCATCATCAACGGATCCACGCCCCTCCTGGCGATCTACGTCACGATGGCCACCATCGGCATGACCGCCTACACCTACGACGAACTGGTGCTACGGCACAGGGAACCCCGGGCGGACTACACAGTCCACCGTGTCGAGCGGCCGACACCCGACATCCTCGACCTCACCCTCACGCCCACCGGCGAGACGACCCTTCCCGTGACAGGGGGCCAGTTCGTCTACCTGCGGGTCGGCGGCTGGCACGAACACCCCTTCAGCGTCGCAGGAACGCAGGCCGACGGCTCGGTACGCCTCACCATCCGCGCCCTGGGCCGCGGTACACGCGGCCTCTACACAGACATAAGTGAAGGACACCCCGCAACCCTCAAGGGTCCTTACGGCATGTTCGACCACACCCTCGGCGGACCCCGGCAGATATGGATCGCGGGAGGCATCGGCATCGCGCCCTTCCTCGGCTGGCTCACCCACCCCGGTGCAGCGCCGCCCCGCACCGACCTCTTCTACTGCGCCCCCACCGCCGACGAGGCGCCATTCCTCCCGGAACTCACCACAGCGGCAGCCCACCGCCCCGGGTTCCGGCTCCACCCGACGTTCAGCCGCAGCCACGGCCGTCTGACCGCCGAAAGAATCCAGGCCGAGGCCGGACCGATCACCCCCGACACGCACGTCTTCCTCTGCGGCCCCGCCTCCATGATCGAAAACCTCACTCGCGCCCTCCATCGCCAGGGCGTCCCCCGCCGGCATCTCCACGCCGAGCACTTCGCCTTCCGCTGACGAGCCGCCGACCACACGAGATCACGCGCCCAGCACCAGCAGCGGTGGCGACGCTTCATGCCGACCGAGATGACTCCGTCGGTGGGCAGCCTCAGGTTCGCATCGTCCTGGCTGGTCAGGCGTCGTCGCGCAGGTGGGCAAGCCCGCTGAGAAGGAGTTCGAGTCCGAAGGAGAACTCCTCCTCGATCGGAACGGGCATCGACCCGGCGACGGTAACCGTTGCCGGAAACAAGGCCGGATCGACGCCCTGAAAGACGGCGGACAGTTGCGCGTCGTCGAGTTGCCCGCCACCGCCATGACCGTTGACCTGTATGGCGAATCCGAGGACGTAGCGGGAGAAGGTGGCAAACGCATGCGCGGCCAGTCGCGGCGGGAAGCCGCTGTCGAGCAGCGCCGCGACACAGTGCTCCCGCAGCGCCATGGCGTTCGGCCCCAGGGGAATCTCCTCGACCATCAGGCGCGCCGCGTTCCGGTGCCGGGCCAGGGCCTCGAACATGGTGTGCGCGACCGTCCGCAGCGCTTGCTGCCAGCCCATCGCGAGGAGTTCGTCGCCCTTCAGTTCCACGGCGCCGAACATGCGGTCCACGACATGGGCGACCAGCGCTGCCCGGTTGTCGAAATGCCGGTACAGCGTCGCCGTGCCCGAGCCCAGGCGCTGGGCCAGCGTCCGCATCGAGAGAGCGTCGGCCCCTTCATCGTCCACGATCTGCAGTGCGGTGGAGACGATGCGCTCCAGCGGCACGGGCGGACGCCCCGGGCGCCGAGCCGATGCCGGGGTCGCTCGCACAGGACCAGCTGCTGCCACTGAACGTCCACCTCCTCGGCCAGCACCATAACAGCAACACCGTATCCAGTATGGAGCTCGCCGGTTCGGTATGGAGCGGCAGCGCCCCTTCGATCAGCCCCCATCGACGACCGCTCATCGGGGACTCCGGCACCGGCCAATCCCACTGAGTGGTGTGCATCGTGAAATCGCAGGTCACGGGTCTGGTGTGAGCGACGATACGGGGACTCGTGCCGGTCGGCGGCCGATGTCTATGCCGTAGATCATCGGGCAGGTCCGGTTCCGACGGTCTGCCGGGCTCGGCTGCGCCCGTGACCGACCCCCGCCTACGATCCGTCGGCGGGTCGGCACGCCACGAGATCGCGGGAGGGTCCGGGATGCCGGAGCGGCAGTGGATCACCGCTCGTCGGAGTGAACTGGACGCCCTCGCCGAGGAGTTGACCAAGCAGCTTCAGGAGGTCCAGGTCGCCGGCCGCCCGCATGTCGTTCTGGCCTTCCTGGACCTGATTCAGGTCCTGTCGGAGGCTGTCCGCTTGCGCAGGCGCGGCCGTCGGCGTGCAGCGGTGATCGGCGTGGGCCGCTCGCCCGGTACGACTCGGTTGCGGATCGAACCGATGCCCTCGACTGTCATTTCCACGATGTCTCCGGGTTCGAGCGGAGGCGGTGTTCGCGTCCCGCTGCGGCCCCACAACTCACCGAGGCAGCCGCCGTTGCCGCAGGTCCCGGAGCCGAGGACGTCACCGGCCTTCACCCACGTGCCGCGGGACGCGTACGAGATGAGCTCCTCGAACGTCCAGCTCATGTTGCTCAGCAGATCCTGGCCGACCTCGGTGCCGTTGACCGACACCCGCATGTCCAGCTGCAGGAACCCCTCGTCGTCGCGGTAGCTGTCCAGCTCGTCGGCGGTCACCAGCCACGGCCCCAGGGTGGTGGCGAAGTCCTTTCCCTTGGCGGGCCCGAGGCCCACCTTCATCTCGCGGCCTTGCAGGTCCCGTGCGGACCAGTCGTTGAGGACGGTGTAGCCGAACACGTGGTCCCGTGCTTCTTCGGGGGTGAGTGAGGCGCCGTCCTTGCCGATGACGGTGGCCACTTCGAGTTCGAAGTCCAGCACGTGTGAGCCCGGCGGGACCGGGACGTCGTCGTGCGCGCCGGTCAACGCATAGGGGTTGGTGAAGTAGAAGGCCGGGGCCTCGTACCACTCCGGTACGACCACACCGCCTCCGCTGACCGACCGCACGACACCCTCGACGTGCTCCTCGAATGCCGCGAAGTCCCGCACGGTCGGCGGTTCCAGCGGCGGCAACAGCCGTACGGAATCGATCGGTATCGGGGAGGAGTTGTCGAGGGCGGCGGCACCGGCCTCAAGGGCGGCCGGCAGTCCGGCCCGTACGAGGTCCAGGACCGTCGTCGTACCGGGGAAGGCGTGCAGCCCGTGCTCGCCGACGACCCCGGCGGCGCAGCGGCCGGCGCTTTCCCAGGTGGCGAAGCGCATGGTGTGTGTCCTTTCCGGGGGCTCTACTTGATGGCGATGGGGTTGACCGGGGCTCCGACGGCACCGGTGACGGGGAGGGGGGCGGCGGTGAGGAAGAAGTCGTAGATTGCGTCGGCAGCGCAGTCGGCCGCGAGGGCGTCGAGATCCCATATCTCGCCGATGAAGAGACCCATGTGCGGGATGGCCACTTGGTGCAGCGGCTGGAAGGCCTGGTCGAATTCGTTGGGCCGGACCTCGAAGCCCCAGGTGTCAGTGGCGATACCGGCGATCTCGCGGGTGTGCAGCCAGTCGGCGGTGGTGAACGAGAGGCCGGGTGCCGGCCCGCCCGCGTAGTCGCCCCAGCCGTCGCGACGCGTCCGCGCCAGCTGTCCCGTACGGACCAGCAGCAGATCACCCCGGCCCACTCGGGAGGATTCGCCTTGTGCCGCGATCGTGGCTTCGAGGTGCTCGGCGGTGATGGCGAAGCCGTCCGGCAGTTCGCCGTCGGTGCCGATCGCCCGACCGACGTCGAGCAGCACTCCTCGACCTGCTATCCGGTCGGCCACGGTCTCGATACCCGTGAGCTGATCGCCTTCGCTGGTCACCACCGCGGAGGCGCGTCGTCCGTTGTAGGCCATGCCGTGGTCGAAGACGTGTCCCAGGCCGTCCCACTGCGTCGACGCCTGCAACGGCATGAACACCACGTCGTCGGCACCGCCCAGGCCGTGCGGGAACTCCGGCGGACCGAACTCGGCGTCCAGGCCCGAGGAGAGCATGGTGTGCACGGGATTGGTCCTGCGGCGCCAGCCGTTCTGCGGACCGTTCGTGTCGAAGCGCTGGGCGAGCGAGAAGGAGACCCCGCGCCGGATCAGGGCCGCGCCCTCGCGCCGTTTGCCCTCGTCGAGGAAGTTGAGGGTGCCCAGTACGTCGTCCTGTCCCCAACGCCCCCAGTTGGAGCAGCGCTTGGCGGCATCGGCGATCGCGCCGGCGGGGTTGGCACGGTCCAGTTCGTTGGGGGTCACGCCGGGTTCCTTCCGATGAAGAACTCACGGAACGGGTCCATGCTGGGCTCGAGTCCGGCGTCGAGGAGTCCCTTGCGCAAAGCGTGCATCTGGGCGTCGTGGATGCGCTGGGTGGGCTGGCGCAGCGGTCCGCCGTTGTAGCCCTGCAGCCACCCCTGGAACTTCCATGCCTGCCGGTTGATGAACGCACCGCCGTGCAGCACGGGAGCGAGGCCGCCCTTGATCTTGCGGGCCGGATGCAGCTGCCAGTAGATGTCGGTGGCGTCGTCGTACTTGCCCTCGCGCAGCAGCTGCATGACACGCGGGATCATGGGCCCGAAGTATTCGTGGTCGCTCGTGGCGGACAGCTGAACAGGCATGACCTGGGCCAGCGGGATGAGCTCGCCCTCGATGGGCACCGAGATGACGACCTCGTCGCCGAAAAGCCGGTGGCACTCGATGGCGCTCTGAATGCTGGGGAAGCCGCCCTCGGCCTTGATGACCGCGATGTTGGGGCAGTCGTCGATGAGCCGGCGGATGAGCCGCGTCGGGATGTCCGAGGGGTGCACCCGGGGACTGAACCCCCACAGGTACATCGGGAACAGGATGACCGCGAGGTTCGTGGCGTCGCAGACGGCCTTGGTGTAGTCGTAGACCTCCTGTTCCGACTCCGGGTAGAAGTTCGGCGGGTAGGACAGGAGCACCAGGTCGGCACCGGCCTCTTCGGCGCCGCGCACCGCCTCGATGTTCTGCTCCAGGGTGCTCCAACTGCCGTGGTGGACCACGACGAAGTCGTCGCCTGCCTCATCGCGGACGATGCGCAGGAAGTCGAGGTATTCGGGCAGGGTGATGCTGACCTCGGAGACGCCCAGGGTGCCGAGGAATCCGTGCTGCTCGGCGAGCCGGATGTCGTGCCTGATGCCCTGCTCGTTGATGCCGCGAAGGTCGGCGGTGAACGACGGGATCGTGCAGTTGACGGCTCCGACGAGCTTTTCGCGGGCCCAGTCCCGGGCCTCTGTGCGGGTGTATGCAGGCATGGTCGTCCTTGCCTCGGTGCGTGGGTGATGGGGGCGGTGACTCAGCGCTGGGCGGGTTGGTCTCGGCGCGACTCGTTCGTGCGGTGTCCGGCGCGGCAGTCGGCTCAGGGCGCGCCGGCGCCTTCCCAGGCCAGGTACTTCATCTCCAGGTACTCGTCGATGCCGTAGACGGAGCCCTCCCGCCCCAGCCCCGACTGCTTGACGCCGCCGAAGGGGGCGACCTCGTTGGAGATCAGGCCGGTGTTGATGCCCACCATCCCCGCTTCCAGGGCGGCCGAGACGCGCCAGGTCCGCTCGGCGTCGCGGGTGAAGAGGTAGGCGGCCAGACCGTAGTCGGTGTCGTTGGCCATGCGGACGGCCTCGGCTTCGTCGGTGAAGCGGATGAGCGGGGTGAGCGGGCCGAAGGTCTCCTCGCGGGTGACGAGCATGCCGGGGGCCACGTCCGCCAGCACGGTGGGCTGGAAGAAGAGCCCTCCACGCCGGTGCCGCGAACCGCCGCACAGGATCCTGGCACCCCGCCTCGTGGCGTCGGCGAGATGTTCCTCGACCTTCGCCACCGCTGCCTCGTCGATGAGCGGTCCCTGCTGCACGCCGTCGTCGAAGCCGTCTCCGACGACAAGGTCCTCGACCCTGCGGGTCAACGCCTCCGCGAAGCGGTCGTGGATTCCCGCCTGCACGTAGACACGGTTGGCGCTGATGCAGGCCTGGCCGGTGTTGCGGTACTTGGTGGCGACGACACCGGCGACGGCGGTCTCGATGTCGGCGTCGTCGAAGACGAGCACCGGCGCGTTGCCGCCCAGTTCCATCGAGGTCTTCTTCACCGTCTGGGCGGACTGGGCCAGGAGCAGCCTGCCGACCTCGGTGGAGCCGGTGAAGCTGACCTTGCGGACCAGCGGATTGCCGGTCAGCTCGGGCCCGATCTCGCGCGGGTCGCCGATCACCACGTTGAGCACCCCGGCCGGTACACCGGCCCGCTCGGCAAGCTCGGCGAGGGCCAACGCCGTCAAGGGCGTCTGCTCGGCGGGCTTGACGACCATCGTGCAGCCCGCGGCCAGTGCCGGAGCGGCCTTACGGGTGATCATCGCGGCGGGGAAGTTCCACGGGGTGATGGCCACGCACACCCCGACCGGCTCCTTGAGCACCAGCACCCTGCGCGAACCTTCCGGTGCCGCGAACACGTCGCCGCGGATCCGTTTGGCCTCCTCGGCGAACCACTCGATGAAGGAGGCGGCATAAGCGACTTCCCCGCGGGCCTCGGCGAGTGGCTTGCCCTCCTCCAGGACGATCAGCCGGGCCAGGTCCTCCGTGTGCTCGGTGACAAGGTCGAACCAGCGCCGCAGCACCTGTGCGCGCTGTTTGCCCGACCGTGCCCGCCACTCGGGCAGAGCACGATGAGCGGCGTCGACGGCATGGGCGGTCTGCGCTCTGCCGAGTGCCGGCAGGTCCGCGATGAGGTCACCGGTCGACGGGTTGCGGACGGTGAGCCGACCGCCGTCGCCGGCTTCCAGCCACTTGCCCTCGACGTAGGCGGCCGTGCGCAGCAGCGTGGGGTCGGACAGACCGAGTGAAACGGTCGTCTCCATGGTCATGGCGGCTCTCTCACTTCTGCACGGGATGAATGGTGGCCGGCATCCGGGTGCCGAGTCCCAGCCGCTCGGCGTTGCGCGCGCACATGCCGGCGACCGCCAGGTCCTGGACCGCTGAGCCGACCGACTTGTACAGCGCGATCTGATCGGCGCGGGTGCGCCCGGGGACGCGCTCGCCGACGAGGTCGGCCAGCGAGCGGATCTCGCCCGCCACGTCGAGACCGGCGGCCCGCGCGGCGATCAGGTCACCGGTGTCGTCGAGCACCTCCTCGACCATGTCCGCCACGATCACGTCGGCACGGGCGATCACCTCGGGGTCCACCTCACGCTGCTCGGGCAGGGTGGATCCGATGGACACGACGGTCATGCCTGGTCGGAGCCACCTCCCGAGCAGAGTCGGGGTCTCGTCGCGGGACCGGGCGGCGCAGACCACCAGCGTGGCGCCTGCGACGGCCTCCTCGGCGCCGGCCGCCTGCGTGATCGGCAGGTCGGACAGTTCGGCGACGAAACGGGCTCGGCTCTCCGGTCGTGGGCTGTACACCCGTACGTCCTTGAGGTCCCGTACGACGGCGAGGGCGCGCACATGGTTCTGCGCTTCGAAACCGGAGCCGATCACGGCGACGGTCAGGGCGCCGGGCAGCGACAGCAGGTCAGCCGCGACGGCCGAGGTGGCCGCCGTCCGGTAACCGGTGATGGAGTGGCCGTCGAGCAGGGCCACCAGCTCGGCCGTCCGCTGGTCGAACAGGGGGATGAGGTAGGAGGCGCGGCGCGTCGGCATCGCGGCCGCGATGATCTTCGCTCCCATCAGTTCGCGTCCGGCCGGTACGCCGGTGAGAGTGCGCAGCCAGCCGTGGTCTCCGCGGGCCATGCCGCGGGCCGGATAGCGTGCTCCGTCCACGCTCGTCGCGTATGCCTCGCGCACCGCCGAGGTTGCCAGCTCCCAGTCGAAGGCCGCCTGTACCGCCGCGTCATCGAGGAAAAGAGTCACTTCAGTGGCCTTTGCGGAGGAGGGATCAGGAGGAGGGGGAGGGATCAGATCGGCGAGGGGGTCCACAGACCGCCGTCCGTCTGCTTGAGCAGCACCGGCAGCATGGTTTCGGTCATCGACCCGCCGGTCCCCCACTGGTCCTGCGACTGAGGAGAAGTGCTGTCGAAGACGCGGGGCTCCCACGCCTCGTCGTCCTCGATCGTCTCCAGCTCCGTCGTGTACTCGACGACGTTCTCGTTCGGGTCGAGGAAGTAGGTGAAGGTGTTGTCTCCCGGGCCGTGCCGGCCTGGCCCCCACAGCGGGCGGTGACCCGCGCGCATCAGACGCCCGGACCCGCGCATGTACTCGTCGATGCCGCGCATCTCGAAGGAGATGTGATTCAGCGAGACGCGCGGTGCTCGGGAGATGGCGAGGATGTGATGCTGGGTTCCGCTGCGCATGAAGCACATCAGGTCGCCGAGCCAGTCCGAGAGGCGGAAGCCGAGGTACGTCTCGTAGAACGCCTTGGTCGCGGCCACATCGGTGGAGTTGATCACCACGTGGCTGAGCTTCTTGGGGACGGATTCGCGTTCCTCGAGCTCCCGGAAGGGCTTCTGCGCGACCCCGGCGGACACCTCGACGAGTCGGCCGTCGGGGTCGAAGAACCGGACGCCGTATCCGCCGCCCGGGGTGTCCAGCTTGCCGGGCTCCCGGTCGAGCGTGATCCCGCCGACCGCCAGCCGACAGGCCAACTCGTCGACTTCTTCGGGAGAGTTCACACCGAAGGCGATGAGGTCCAGTCGCTTGTCCTGGTCCTGCCGGACGCGAAGGACGTACTGCTCCGGGTCCGCGGGAGTGGCGAAGAAGGTCACACCGCTGTCGTCGGCCACCGGTTGCAGTCCCCAGAGGTTCTTGTAGAACTCCAGAGCCTTGCCGTAGTCGGGCACACCGATACCCACATGCCTGAGATGGGTGATCGGACGGAAGGCTGCGGTCATCGTCGACTCCTGCTCTTCAGTGACGCCGAACAGATCGTTCGCGTCGCTTTCCCGCTGCAAGACGCTAGACAGACGCACTCCTCGATACAAACAATCGATAGTGATGCGTTCGGATTGATGACATCAATCCGTGGTCGGAGTCGACCGTCGAGCCGCGGCAGCCGACTTCTTTCGGCATGCCTTCAGCACAGACAGGAATTCCGGTCGATGGCCACCACCAATGCGCCCCTGGATCTCAACCGGGTGGATCTGAATTTGCTCGTCGCCTTCGACGCCCTGATGGCGGAACGAAGCGTGACCGCGGCGGCGGCCCGTCTGTCCGTCGGACAGTCGGCCATGAGCTCCACGCTGGCTCGGCTCCGCAAGCTCCTGAACGACCCGATCCTCGTCAGGCAGGGCCGGACCATGGTTGCCACCCCGGTTGCCGAGTCGCTGGTGCAGCCCGTGCAGAAGACGCTGACCGACATCAAGTCGCTGCTGTCACAGCGCGACCGCTTCGATCCCGCGACCGACCACAGGACATACTCGGTGATGGCGAGCAGCTACGCGGCCGTCGCCGTACTGCATCCGCTGCTGGTGCACCTGCCGACCGAGGCTCCGAACGTGCGGTTGCGCATCCAGCCCTTCGCGGAGGAGTACGCGGAACAGCTGATCCGCCATCAGATCGACCTCGTCATCGTTCCGCGCGAGCTGGTGCCCAGCGGCCCTGACCTGTGCAGTGAGGCCGCGTACACCGACCGCTACGTGCTCGCGGTCGACCAGGAGCACCCCGATGTGGGCGAGAGCATCTCGGTCGAGCAGTTCAGCGAGCTGCCGTACCTCGCGACGAGCCCCGACCGGCGCCCCTCCCTGGCCGAACTGAATCTCGACCTGCTCGGCATCCCGCGCCACGTCGAGGTCACCACGAGTTTCGAACTCGCCCCGTTCCTGATCCGCGGTACCCGGCTCATCACCTTGATCCCCGAAACGCTCGGGCGCCGCATCGCCCCGGCGACAGGCCTGCGGCTGCTCGAGCCTCCCATGGAGCTGCAGCCGGGCACCGAAACGATGGTCTGGACGAGACGCATGGACGACGATCCGGGCCATGCCTGGCTGCGGCAGCGCATGCATCATTTCGCAAACGCCTACATCCGGGACACGCCGCCCGCCTCGGCAGCCGGCTGAGACAGGACCGGTCAGGAGGAGCCTGGCCGCGTTCCATCGATTGGATCAATGCTGTCGCATCGACGGGAATTGCTTTTCACCATGTGATGGCAGCCATAGCCTGACGTCTCGAGCCGCAGGCAGGGCCACGGAATTCCGCTGATCGCCCCTGCTGAGCACGACTGAGGCAAGGGAGCCCCATGACTGCCATCTCTCCAGAAACGGCCGATGCCGCTACCATCCTGGACCGCGTCGAGGCCTCGCTGAAGAACGATCTCGTCCCGGTGGAAATCTTCAACGACGAGGCGGTTTTCCGCGCCGAAATCGAGCGGATATTCACCAAGTGCTGGGTGTTCGTCGCGCACGAGAGCGAGATCCCCAAGGCGGGTGACTTCGTGCAGCGCAGAATCGGCCTCGATCCGGTGATCGTCACGCGCGACGGCAAGGGCGGCATCAACGTGCTGTCGAACTACTGCCGTCACCGGGGCACCCAGGTGTGCCAGACCGATGCCGGCAACTCCCGTTTTTTCAAATGTCCTTACCACGGGTGGACCTACAGCAACAACGGAGACCTGGTCGGCACCCCGCACCTGCACGACGCCTACGGCGAGCGTCTCGACCCCAAGGCATGGGGCCTGATACACGCGCCCCGGGTGGCCACCCGGCAGGGCTTCGTCTTCGCCTCGCTGGACCCGGACGGACCGTCGCTGGACGAGTACCTGGGCGGGGCAGGGTGGATGCTCGACCTGATCGTCGGGCTGGCACCCGGCGGCATGCGGGTCGCCGGGCCTCCGGAGCGCTACCGGCTGCACGCCGACTGGAAGACGGCCGCCGAGAACTTCACCGGCGACGGTTACCACGTCGACACACTGCACTGGAGCACGGAGGAAATCGCGGTCTCCCAGGGGCTGCAGACGACGTGCGAGATCGCGCGCTTCTACGAATTCGAGAACGGCCACGCCTTCACCGGCCATGCCTGGACCAAGGCGGTCCATCCCGGCTACGTGCTCTGGGGCTACGCGCCGGAAATCACCCAGCACTTCGACCTGTCGGGCCTGGACGAGGCACAGCTCCACGTGGTCAACCACGAGCCGCCGACGGTCGGCACGATCTTCCCCAACCTCAGCTTCATCCGGCTGAACACCCCGTCCGTGCCGGGCGGTCCCCTGTCGGTGATCACCAGCTTCCGGCAGTGGCAGCCGATCGGCCCCGGCGAGATCGAACTGTGGAACTGGCAGTTCGTCTGGGACTTCATGTCGGAGGACGAGGCCCGCGAATCCTACGTCAACGGCCAGTTCACCTTCGGCTCGGCAGGCATCTTCGAGCAGGACGACACCGTCGCCTGGGAAGGCGCACCGCGCGCCGCCCAGAGTCCGTGGATGCGCAAGACCGGCATGGAGTTCCACTTCCAGCAGGGCAACAACAGTCAGGTCGACCAGTCGCACGACCCCTCGTGGACCGGCCCTGGCCGCAAGCGCAACACCGGCTACGGCGAGCACGTGCAGCTCCACTTCTACCGCCACTGGCTGAACTTGATGCGCGGGAACACCGGCGCCGGCATCAAGGGAGCTGCGTCAGTATGACCACGACCGACACACCCCGCGTCGTCCCGCCCGTGAGCGCCAACCCCCAACTCCAGGCCTTGGCCACCCAGTTCCTGGCGCTGGAGGCCCGGCTGCTCGACGAGGGCCGCGAGGAGGAGTGGTACGGACTCCTCGACGACGAACTTCTTTACACCGTGCCGATCCGGCAGGCAGCGGAACCGCGTGCCAAGGAGATCGACCGCAACGCCTTCCGGGTGCGGGACACCAAGGCCCACGTACGCACGCGCCTGGACCGGCTCAACACCGACCACGCGTACTCGGAGGTACCTCCCTCCCGCACCTTGCGCATCGTGGGCAGCGTCGAGGTCGAGGAGACCGACCGCCCCGACGTCATCAAGGTGTCGAGCGCCCTGCTGGTCTACCGCCAGCGCGGCATCGACCCGCACTTCGATCTCATCCCGTGCAGGCGCTACGACCAGCTGCGCCTCACACCGTCGGGCCCACGCCTGCTGTCCCGCGAAATCGTGCTGACCGAAACGGCGCTGGCCACTCCGAACCTTGGGGTCTTCCTGTGAGCGACAGCCTCTCCGTCTCCCTCGACGGCACCCGCTGCAAGTCCTACGGCATCTGCGTCAGCGTCATGCCCGACGTCTTCGACACCCCGCCCGGCAGCCCGACGGCTGTTCTCCTGCGCGACACCGTCGACGCCGACGAGCGGGAGGACCTCGAAGAGGCCGCCCGCGTCTGCCCCGCACAGGCCATCGCACTCAACTCGGGACCCAAGCCGTGACCGGCGGCTTTGAGCGGGTCGTCGTGGTGGGAGCCTCCGCTGCCGGCCTCAGCGCCGCCGACGGTCTCCGGGAGGCCGGGTTCACCGGCTCCATCACCGTCCTCGGCGCCGAGCTGCACCAGCCGTACGACCGGCCCACGATGTCGAAGGCCCTGCTTGTCGCCGAGGAGGACCCGCAACTCCTCGAACTCCGCTCTCCCGAACGCATCGAGGCGAGCCGCATCGACCTGCGTCTCGGGCACGCCGCGGCGGGGCTCGACGTCGATCGCCGCTATGTGGTGACCACGTACGGCGAGGCGCTTCCCTGGGACGCTGTGGTCATCGCCTGCGGCAGCCGCCCCCGCGAGATGAGGACCCTCGCGGGCGAGGTACTGCCGGCCCTGCGCACCCCCGAGGACCTGCGGGTGCTGCGCGAGGCCGCGGCGCGATACGGCGAGATGACCCTGATCGGCTCCGGCTTCATCGGACTGGAGGTCGCGGCCGCTCTCGTCGCGCGGGGCGTGACGGTCACGGTCCTCGACGCGCTCCCGCTGCCGCTGGAGCCCGTACTGGGGACCGAGCTGGCCACCCATCTCCGCGACCTGCACACCGCACACGGGGTCCGCTTCCGCAGTGCCGTCGCGGTGGCGTCGGTCACGGGACAACCAGGGGCGTACGAGGTCCGGCTCACGGACGGAAGTGTGCACCGGGCCCCGTTCGTGCTGACGGGTATCGGCGCCGAACCCGCCGTCGACTGGCTGGCGGGCTCCGGGATCGAGGTGGCCGGCGGGATCGTCACCGACGCCGCCGGCCGGACCAACGTACCCGGCGTGTGGGCCGCCGGTGACGTGGCCGCGTTCCACCACCCGCTGCTGGGCCAGCGCGTACGTGTGGAGCACTGGACCCATGCGGTCGAGCAGGGCCGGCACATCGGCTTGAACATCGCCCGCGGCGAGACCACGCCCTACCAGGGAGTGCCGTACTTCTGGACCGACCAGTACGGCATGCGGTTCCAGTGCTACGGCCGCCGCCGCGCGGGCGACCGCAGCCTCGTCGTCGAGGGTTCACTCGACGCGGGCGAGTTTCTCGTCCTGTTCGGCCACGCCGGCGAGCTCCACGCCGCGTTCGCCTGCGGGCGCGTCCGCTCGCTGCGCGACTACCGCAAGCTGCTCGCCCGCGGCGGCACCTGGGACGAGGCACTCGCGCTCGCCCACACGAACAATCCCGCCCTCGACACCACCGTGTCGTGCGCCAACCGGAAGGAACGCACCACCCATGAAGCTGCTTGACGACCACGTCGTTCTCATCACCGGCGGCGGCTCGGGGCTCGGTCTCGGGGTTGCCCGCCACTGTCTCGAACAGGGCGCGCAGCTCGCGATCCTCGAGTACGACCAGGCCAAGGTACTCGGGCTGAAGAAGGAGTTCGGCGACGACGTCCTCGTCGTGCACGGCGACGTACGCGACGTCGACGATCTTCGTGCCTGCCGGTCTCAGATCGAGGACCGCTACGGCCGGCTCACCTCCCTCATCGGCGCGCAGGGCATCTTCGACGGCAACGTCCGGCTGACCGACATCCCCGTCGAGCGCGTCGGTGAACTGTTCGACGAGGTCTTCTCCATCAACGTCAAGGGCTACGCCCTGACCGCGCGGATCATGCACGACCTGCTGCAGGCCGAGGAAGGGGCGATCGTGCTCACCGCGTCCCAGGCGGCGTTCGCAGCCGACGGCGGCGGTGCGGCCTACACGGCCAGCAAGGGGGCGGTGCGCAGCCTGGTGAACCAGCTCTCGTTCGAGTTCGCCCCGCGGGTACGGGTCAACGCCGTCGCCCCTTCGGGCATCGCGGGCAGTCAGCTCCGCGGACCCGGCGCTCTCGACCTGCACGAGTCCAAGCAGTCGGACATTCCCGCGGACGCCTTCCGCGCGGCGTTCGAATGGTCCACGCCCCTTCAGCACCTGCCCACCCCGGAGGAGTACGGGCCCTTCTACGCACTCCTCGCATCCCGGCACAACAAGGTGATGACAGGCCAGACCGTGATCGCCGACTCCGGCACCCTGAACCGGGCCCTCATGAGCATGGGCCAGCTTGTCAGCAGCTACCCGTCGGCCTGAGTGCCGCGCCTCTGCGCACCACACCGGGTCGCAGAGGCGCGCATGCCGTCTTCCTGCTGGGCGTGCGTCAACCGTACGACCGTTGACGTGCGTGCTGTTGCCGCTTGGCTGACCTGTCCCGAACCCACATTCCAAGCCGTCTCCGCAAGCAGGTGCCGACGAATCAGCCGTACGAATAGCCGGCCCAAGGGGCGCTACATCAGCCGCGTGGTGGGGGTGGCGCGCATTGGGAGGGTGCCTCAGCCACTTGTCGGGTGCCCGGAGGAAGGAGACGTGCGCAAAAGCCGAGAGACCAAGTGGTCAGCGGTGGCTGGCCGCATGCCCTGATGCAGCCGCACCGCGACGCCCTCGTCGCTCAGGCCATCGCGCGCAGGCTCGCCGAGGCCATGACGGATCAGCAGATGAGCTCGAACGCGGTGTCGCGCAGGAGCGGAGTCAATCGTCAGGTGATCGCGAACGTTCTCAACGGGACGGTTTGGCCGGACATGCTCACCATGGTGGATCTGGAGGGCGCGCTGGGTGTCATGCTGTGGCCGGACCATCTGGAGTGGAAGATCCCCGTGACTGGTGCCGTGGCCGCCATGGGCGAACTGGTCATCGCAGCTGCACCTTCCTCGTAGATCTCGCGGCGAGGCGGCACAGCCTGGTTTTCGACAGGCCTGCAATACGCGTCAGGCGCCGTCGACAGGGGCTGGTTGGTTCTCGATCCATGCAAGCCCTCCGAGGTCAAGTTGGGTCCGGGCGCGAGTGACGGCGACGTAGGCGAGACGGGCGTCAGTGTCGCTCACAGGTTCCGGGATCGGGTGGCCGCTGTCGTCCAATTGGTCGCTGTCCGGCGGCGGGGGAAAATCGTCAGCGATCCTGACCTTGAGCCACTCCCGGCCTTTTGCCTTGTGAGCGGTGGAGATCGTGACCTCGGCTTTGTCTTCACCGGTCAGCGCGTCGACAGCAGCAATAATGGCTTCGGGCCCGTGGGTGTCGACGAGCTCCACGAACGGCTGGAGATCGCGACCGGCGGGATCGTATTCCGCGTACTCCTGCAGCTCCCCCCATGAAGCGAAGAGAACCAGTTCGGGGTGGGATGTGCGCTGGCCCTCCTTGAGATCCCGGGCGGCGCGCGCCAGCGCAAGAAGTGTCTGCCCACCCCGGGCCAGAGCCACCCGCCGGCCGCTTTCCAACTGCCTCATGACTTCGGTCATGGCGCCGATGTTGGTGCGGCACAGCACCGCGTCCGGACAGATGACCAAGCCGACCTTCGTTGGAATGGTGTCGGTGCCGGTCAGCCTGATGGGCGCGTCGGTGAGCGCGAGCCATCTGTTGGCCTGTTCGGCCAGGAGCGGACCGAAGCGGAAGGAGCGGGTCAAGGTGAGGTGAGTGGCGTCGAAGCCCGTCATTACATCCCGGGCGCCTCGCCACCCGTAGATGGCTTGGGCGGAGTCACCGACCATGACCAGCTGGGCGTGTCCGCGTTGCGCGGCGAAGACCTGCTCCAGAACAGGGTTGGTGTCCTGGGCCTCGTCGAGGAGAAGGAAATCGGCCTCGATTCTCGGCTCGGTCAGGGCCCACATCTTCAGGTAGTGGTCGTGCTCGAAGCGGACCACTCCGTCGTCGGGGTTCTGTAGATCCTTCCACGCCTTTCCGACGAACGGCAGGACAGCTTCCGCAAGTTGGTCCCGCTCGCTCGGTGCACTCAGCCTTCGCAGTGTCGGCACGTGGTGGGGAGCCGGGGTGTTGTCCGCGGACTGGCAGAAGCGAGTAACCGTACGCAGGACGGTGTGGGAGAGGGTCCGGTGGCTGATCTCGTGATCACCAATGCGCAAGGGGGCTCCGACACCGAGGGCGTGCCCGACCCGCCAGGCCGACTGGCGCGGGCTGCTGAGCCGGCGAGCGAACCGGTGGCCAAGGGCGGCGAAGGCCGTAGCATGTGCGGTCCTGCACTGCACGGAGCGCGGGAACCGGGCGGCGGCATCATCGGCAATGTCCTTATTGAAAGCGAGATAGCGGCCTCGGCGTCGAGTACTCGCGGCCAGCAGACCCAGTGTGCTGGTCTTACCGGTGCCGGCACCGGCCTGCAGCGCCATGTGGTGACCGTCCCGGAAAGTGTCGACGGCGTGGGCCTGTTCATCGGTGGGCGTGTGCAACAGGGGCTCCGTGGTGCAGAAGGGTCAGTTTCTCGTGTGCGCGGCGCTTCGGCACTGGTCGTCCGCGTCGCGCCAGGATCCCGACCGTGGACTCTGGTCGTCCAGCAGGACGCGTGCCGCACAGGCGAGTACAGCTTCAGGGGTGTGTTGGACGAGGAGGTCCTGGAGCTGCGCGGTCAGGTGCCGGGTGCGAGCCCGCTCGTCCCGTTCAACTGCATTGACGATGGTCCGGGAGAGGAAGCCTGCGGGCTTCTGACCCCGAGCTGTCGCGGCACGGCTGATCGCGGAGCACATGGCGCGGGTGAACGCGATATTGAGAAGGACATGGCCTGCCGCGTCGGGGTAGTGGGTCATCAAGACGTCGATGGGCAGGAGCCGATCGAGTTCGTGGCGCAGGGACCGCAGCGCGCGTCCCGGAGACTTGGCTCGGTGCACGGCCATCAGGCGGGTGCGGTCCATGTTGGCCGCCAGCGGCACCCTGCGGCAGGCTCTGTGCAGTTCTGCTCCGGTGACCGGCCTGGTCAGGATGATTTCTACCGCGTGCGGTCTTCTCATCGCCGGACCGCCTTCTGCGTCCCGCTGCCAGGATGGGGTCGACGGCTGTGGGTGGGAAGTCGCCGGTGTACGTACGCGAGGTGGACGAGCGGGTCGAAGGGTTCCCAGTCCGTCAACGCCAAATCCGCGGCTGTTGGAGTGGCTGCGTGCTGGGGGCAGCGTTGCGTTCGCCAGCGGAGCTGTTCGCCGTATGGCAGGGAACTCAGGCCGTACACGGCCATCACCTCAGCAGGCAGAGCCAGTTGCCCCTGCGTGGCGGTTGCGGGAACGAGTCTCCAGACACCCGCAGCGTCGCCGGAAGCGAGCAACGTGAAGGTGCATCGGTCACGTCGTCGGGTCTGAGCCACGCACTGGATCTCGTCCAGGGGGCGTGCGGCGAGGTAGCGGACGTACAGGATCTGGACGGTGGGTCTGGCGGGCCGGCAAAGGTCATCCGGCTGTCGGCCCGCAGGGCCCGCCGGTACCGCTGGGGTGAAACTTCCGGCGTCCGCCAGGCGACGCGTGTTCACGGCCAACCTCCGACGGAGACTCGCCAGCTCGGGCACCGCGGCGGCACCGGCGTCACGGGCCGGGCAGACGCTGGCGTGGGTCAGTCGACACCAGGCGCTGCCGTCTCCGGAGGGGTACGCAAGGCCGGAACTGACGTGCCAACGGTGGTCGGCGGGTACCGCCGCCGCGGGCAACTCCTGCGGATGCAGGCGGACGGGACGGTCCCGGACTCGCTGATACCACTCGACTGGATTGCCGCATTCACGGCAGCGGTCACGCTGGGCACAGCGCAGAAGTCTGCTCGGGCTGTCGGGATCGACACACAGCGAGCGTCGCGGGTGGGCCGGGACCGGCCTGCTGTCCCAGCGCCGGGGTACAGGTGAGGGGTGCATGGGCGCGAAGGTGCCAGCCCACACGCCGTAGAGCGACGTCCGGGCCGTGGACGTCCACCGATCAGCCCTATCTAGGGCAACGCGCGTTCGACTTAACGCTCAGACGTTCGCAACGATCTGCTCGATCGGCTGATTACTCGACACGCCCGGGCGGCTCGTCAGCCGTTCATCGACTGCGGGGGTTCATGCCCGCGGCAGAGGGCGCCGAAGAGTTGATCGAGCGGGGTGCCCAGGGCGTGGGCGAGGGCGTGCCATGACTTGAGGGTGCCGATCGTGCGACCCTGCTCGATCTCAATGAGGGTCCTTCTGGCCAGGCCACTGCGGGCGGCAAGCTCGTCGTAGGTCCATCCCCGCACCGCACGCAGCCGGGCCAGCTCCAGACGCAGAGCCTCGAAGTCCGGGTCGGGCGGGAAGATCGTCACCCACCCATCGGAAGGTGCAGACACCTGCCCTGTCAGTGCAGACCTCTGCCCTATTTCCGCCCGTCAGGGGCGCAGCGAAGGGCAGAGGTCTGCACTAGCGTGTGCGCCCGACTCCAGTCCGGCAGAGGGCCGGCGCAATGAACGACGGGAGGAAGACGCGCGCCATGAGGCTCTGCTCCGTACGCCCGGGAGTCCGGCGCACCTGGACGGTCGAACTGCGCCCCCAGCCCGGCGGACCCGTACTCGTGTGCCATCAGTGCACGCACGGCGGGCGGCCGCTCGTCGGCACCGCCGCTCGAACCGAGCTCTTGGCCCACCTGGCCGCGCATGCACGTCAAGATCCTCTCCCCGCGCATCTGCGGACCTGCCAGTGCCACGAACGGGGTTGTCGACAGCATCCCCGCCACCGCGGGTGCAACGGCCCGATCCGACTCCTCCTCGTCCGAGAACGAGGCGGACGCCGCTGGCGTCTCTCCGACGCCTGCACAGCGTGCGCGGCGGCCACGTCCCAGGCCGCCGTCGTCCCCGAAACAACCCTGGCCGCAGCCACACCTTCCGGGCAGACGCGCGCTCGACGCAGGCGACGCCCGAGAGGGCCAGACAGCCAGACGCGGGTGCGCGAGATGCTCAACTATCTCGCCACGGTGCTGCCCGAGGAGACAAGGGCTGGCGCCCGCATGCTCGCCCTTCAGTGCGCACTACGCATGAACAACTCGGCTCAAGTCAGGTTGCCCCACGGCGTGGTGCGCAGCCTTCGCCTCGAACCCGCCAGGGATTCGTGGCGTGAGCTCATCGAAGCGGGGCTGCTTCGTCCACTTCCACCGGACCGCGCAGTTGCCGTCCAGATGCTCGACGCGGGTCTGCTCACTCAGTACCCGGCCCGGCCAGACCGGCTGCGCGCCGCCGACTGGGCATTGCGCGGCACCTGCCCTGCTCGTACCTCGCCCCCACTCCTACGACTTGCCGCCCTGTCCTTCGTCGTCCGCACCGCCCGCGGAAGCAATCATGGAGTCGCCGAGATGGACCTTGTAGCGCGAGAGTGCGGGGTGCCTGCGGCCGTCCTTCCCCCGCTACTGGAGCAGTTGGTGATCGCAGGGATTCTCACGACCTGGCAAGCGGCACTGGACACAGGAGAGCTGTCGTGGAAGCTGGGCCCGAAAGGGCTCCATCCGTGTTCCGTCAACGAGGACACCACCCAAACGCCCTGCACCAGCTGACCGCCGACCACGGCGACCTGAGACGCCTTCCGCTTTCCGAACGTGATCGTTTGGTTCGGGGTGGGTGGGCATGACTCCGGCTGGCTGCGGGAGGGATGGGCGTGGTTCGTCCGTTCGTCTCGCTTGTGGAGGTGGCTGGTGCCGTCGGTGCTCGGTCTGCTGGAGGCCCGGGAGAAGAAGGTCCGGGAAGAGGTCGCGTGGTTGCGGGATGAGGCCGAGCGGGTGCAGGCCGCACTCGACGAGGCGGAACGCGCGCTTCAGCGTCTTGCGGATGCTCGTGTGACGGTGGCCGAGGTGCTGGCCGAGCCTCCGCGTGCGGTCGTGGAGCCGGTGCGGAGCGCGGTGGCGGGGGCCGCGGTGCCGCGACGGACCGAGGGGATGACGGCGTCGGCCCTGCCTGCGGACTACCAGCGGATCATTTCCGTGCTGGAGTCGGAGGCGGGCCGGGAAGGCATGCGGTGCCAGCAGCTGGCTGCGGCCCTGGGGCTTCAGGCGGTCCCGGCGAAGGTCGAGGGACTTCGGTCGAAGGCGAAACGCCTGGTGGAACGAGGCTGGGCGCTCCAGACGCGGCCGGGAGTGTTCACCCCGCTCGGGACGCCGGCCGTCTGAAGGCACCGGGCCGGCGCCCGGCCAGGCGGCCGCTCATGAGCATGGTCATCGACCACAGCACCATGGCCTCGTGCATGGCGGGCAGCGTCTCGTAGTCGCGCACCAGGCGACGCGAGCGCATCAGCCAGCTCAGCGTTCTTTCCACCACCCACCTGCGCGGCAGCGCCACGAACCCCGTGGTCTCGTCAGAGCGTTTGACGATCTCGAGCATGAGGTGGAGGTTCTCGGCCGCCCAGTCGACCAGGCGCCCCGCATAGCCGCCGTCCGCCCAGACGAGCCGGACGGAGAAGTAGAGCCTGCGCAGCCGCTCGAGCAGAGGTACTGCAGCGTCCCGGTCCTGCACGCTCGCTGCGGTCACTGCGACGGCCAGGACCAGGCCGAGGCAGTCCACCACCAGGTGTCGTTTGCGGCCGCCCACCCTTTTGCCGCCGTCCCAGCCGGTCGTGGAGCCCGGGATGTTCGCTGCTGCCCGCACTGACTGCGAGTCCACGATGGCAGCCGTCGGGCGTCGCGGCCCTCCTTCTGGCGCACCTTGTCGCGCAGCCGGTCGTGGAGCTCGGCGAGCAAGCCCGTAACCTGCCAGCGGCGGGCGAACGCGTGCACCCGCCGGTACGGCGGGAAGTCACAGGGCAGGTTGACCCACTTGACGCCGTTGTCGACGACATAGCGGACTGCGTCCAGCATCACGCGGTGGCAATAGCCCTCCGGCCGCCCGCCCCGTCCCTGAAGCCACGCGGGGACCGGCAGCAGCGGCCGGAGGACCTGCCACTCCGTCTCCGTCAGGTCGGAGCCGTAACACCGCACGCGGACGGGCCCGTCCGCCGCGTTGCCGAACCTGTGCGCGAGACAGTCACACGCAGGAGACGGCCCGTTGGACTCCACGGACGCAAGCGCAACAGACTGCGACAACAGGGCCTCCTGGTACTGCTCGGTTGGGATCGCAACCCCGAGCTACCAAGAGGCCCTAATCCGTTGCTAAGGACGTTCCCAAGGGACAGTTGTTCTTGGGGATGTTCGAGTGCCGGCCTGTGACATCTAGTGGCTGCCGGGCGAGCAACAACGCCTCGCTTTAGACCGCGTGCACGGTCCCGGACTCACCCGTGGTTTTAGCGGGCCTGGGTGGCGTCCACGTTCTTGCGAGACGACCCCACCGTGCCAAAACAGCGAGTCCGGCCCGGCGTCGACCACGGCGGCGTCAGGCTACGACGATGACCGTCTTGCCGAGAAGCTTGCCGTTGCTCTCATCCTCGTGGACGGTCGGCAGTTCCTCCAGCGGTCGACGGTCGGCGATGTGCAGCTTGAGGACGCCGTTGTCGACGCGGGAGACGAGGTCGGCCAGGTGGGAGGCGTCGGGGCGGGTGAACACGCCCGCCGTGCGCACCGAGCGTGCCTCGTCGACCGGCACCGGGCCGGCTGAGCTGACGACGATGCCGCCGTCGGCCACGTAGGCGGTCAGCTTCGCGGCGTCCTCGGGAGCCAGGCGTACGTGGTTCACCACCGCGTCGAAGAAGCCACCGACGGCGGCCGGGCCTGCGTCGAGGTCCAGGGGACCGACGACATTCTCCGCACCGTAACCGTTCAAGCGATCGGCGTGCTGGGGGCCTGCGACGGCGGTCACCTTGGCGCCGGCTGCGACGGCGAGCTGGACCGCGATACTTCCCACCGCACCGCCTGCCCCGTTGACGAGAACGGTCTGGCCGGCCTTGATTCCGGCGAGCTCGACTACCGCTTGGCGAGCGGCCAGCCCTGCCAGGGGTAGTGATGCGGCGTCGGTCAGAGTGATGCTGCGGGGAGCGGCGGTCACCAAGTCGGCCGCCACGACCGCGTACTCGGCGGCCCCGCCGTGCTCCTCCAGCGGGAGCATGGCGATGATCGGGTCGCCGACCTGCAGTCCGCTGACTCCGTCGCCGAGCTCGGCAACGGTGCCGGCGACGTCGAGGCCGGGAGTGATCGGCAGCGGGGTGGGGATCATCTCAGCCATGAGACCCAGCCGGGTGTGGTCGTCGGCGGGGTTGAACGAGGTGGCTGCCACCTTCACCAGCACCTGGCCGGCACCGGGAACCGGACGCTCCACCTCCTCCTGGCGCAGGACGTCGGTGCTACCGAACTCGTGATAGCGAATCGCCTTCACGGCACTCTCCTATGGCTTCGTGGTTGTCGGATCCATGGCGAACGGGGGGAATCTCCGGACCGGTGATCGCCACCTCGTCCATGCCATCGATCGGCGCGCGAGCCGATCAGCTCATCTGCACCGACCGGATCGAGTCGCCCAGCACATCCGGTCAATGGCGAAGGTGCTTGTCGTAGGCCCCGGCGGACCGGCTCGGCCGGGGAAAGGGCATCGGGTTGTTCGTCATGGCCATCGGTGTCGATCTCTTCAGGGCGAGACGCCGGACGCCGCCGGACTTGCCTGGGCAACTGTGAAAGAGTGTGTCTGACTTGCCTGGGCAAGTCAAGGTGTGTGGCACCACAGAGCCCCGCCGGGTCATTACCTGCTTCCTGAGCAGCCAAGACGTCTCTGGATACCGTGTTGTCCAGTCAAGTAAGCTGCGTGTATGACACTCCCTGTGTCGACCTCAGGCAGCGAGCAATTCGTTCTGCCCGGGTTGGATGAGCCGCCGTCGAAAGGATGTGCCCTAGTGACCGGCTCCCCCCATGGGCTCGACGACGAGCAGCAGAAGCTATGGGAGGACCTGCTGACTGTGGTCATGGCGCTGCCCGCACTGCTGGACCGTCAGTTGCAGCGAGACGAGGGCATCTCGAACTTCGAGTACAGCGTGATGGCCCGGCTGGCCATGACTGAGATGCACACGATGCGGCTCAGCGACCTGGCCGCGCAGTGCAACAGCTCGCTACCACGGCTGTCCAAGCTGATGGTCCGTTTCGAGCAGCAGGGGTGGGCCACCCGGGCCCCTTGCTCGAACAACGCCCGATACACCCTCGCGACCCTGACCGACGCCGGTCTGCAGAAGGTCAAGGACAGCACCCCGGCTCACGTCGAGCAGGTCAGGCAACTGGTGTTCGACCCACTCAGCGCTGCACAGCAACGCCACCTCGGCGCCGCAATCGCCCGCATCGCCGCTCTGGCACGTGAGCGACTCGACGGCAGGTGAGCGACGCCTGCCTGACTGACACGCCTTCCGCTTTCCGAACGTGATCGTTTGGTTCGGGGTGGGTGGGCATGAACTCCGGCTGGCTGCGGGAGGGATGGGCGTGGTTCGTCCGTTCGTCTCGCTTGTGGAGGTGGCTGGTGCCGTCGGTGCTCGGTCTGCTGGAGGCCCGGGAGAAGAAGGTCCGGGAAGAGGTCGCGTGGTTGCGGGATGAGGCCGAGCGGGTGCAGACACAATCCCTGTCTCCCGTCGGCGTGCAAGGAGGTACCGATGGTTCGAAAAGAGTCCCTTGCGCAGCTCCTCGACGAAGGACGCCGCAAGATCCAGGTGACCGACGAGGAACTCGACGAGGCCAAGCGCCGCCGACAGCTCCTGGCCGCATCCGCGCGCCGGGCCTCCCCCGGCTCCACCACCTACTACAACGGGAGCGTCGCGCACGGCGACGCCGACACCCCCCTGACCGACGTCGACCTCGGCTTCGTCCTCACCAAGAAGGACGCCGAGCCGTACGGCCCCGGCAAGAAGAGCGCGCTGGACCTCATGGAACAGGTCCGCGACACGATCCACGAAGATCTCGACGATGAGTTCGACAAGCTCACCATTGAGGTCGAGGGCCGGCGCCGCGCCGTACTCGTACGGTTCGGCGATCCGGTGACGCCGGGACAGGCCGATTTCACCGCGGACGTGATGACCGCAATCCCTCACCCCTCGGGCCGCGGGCTGTACATCCCGAACACGACGATCGCCGCCCAGTGGGACCGCGCTGACCCGATCACCCACACGCGGTTGGTACTCCAGGCCATCGAGGACACGAAGGTCGTCTTCGCCCGTACGGTCCGGCTGCTGAAGCACTGGAACAGCACTCACAGCAAGCCCATGTGCTCCTGGAACATCAAGGCCCTGGGCCTCGACTGCATCGACGAACCCATGCCGCTGGTCAAAGCCCTGCAGGCCTTCTTCACCCACGCGGCGGACGAGATCGGCAAGGGGCCCACGCCGGACCCGGCCGGCGTGGCCGGAACCATCCCGCTCAACATGCCGCGCGCCGAGGTGCACAAGCGCCTCTGCACCGCCCGGAATTACGTCGACCTGGCGATCAAGCACGAGGCGGCCGGACGCCCGCTCAGTGCGCAGCATGTGCTGCATAAGGTTCTTCCGGAACTTGTGCCGGACGCAGACAGCACGCAGGAGGAGGCCGAACGCCTCGCGAGGACCGTCCGATCGGGCGGTACGGCCGCCACCGGACTCGGGCTCGCCGCCGGGCTCGTCACCCCCACCCGGGCCTGGGGAGACTGACACCATGTCGCTCTGGTATGGGGTCCAGCCCGCCTGGTGGGCCCCTCTCGAACGGGACGCCCGACGACACTTCGGTGACGATCTCTGCCACACCTATCGCCGCGGCTCACTGGTGTACGAACTCACCGGGCTCGACGTCACAGGCGAGCCGGACCCGATCGACGTCCGGATCCACTTCTACGAGTACCCGCCCTACCCGACCTACGGCCAAGCAGCCCAAGATTTCCCGCGCATCCACGCCAGACCCGGAGCCGCATCGAAGCATCGGTACTCCCGAGACGACGCCCTCTGCCTCTGGTATCCACTCGATCCAGAGGAACGACGGTGGACGAGTTCTAAAGGACTGCTGGACCTCATCGAGATAGTCCGCACACACTTGTTCCTCGAACACTACTGGCGGCTCACCGGCGGTGAGCAGGGCGGCCAGTGGCTGGTGGAGGATGCGCCTCACGGCGTGCCGGAGGTTGGTGCGTGGCGGTCATCGCGGCGGCACAAGCGGCGGACAGCAGCTGGACCTGGGCCCAGACGACCGCGCTGATCGTCCCGTTCATAGCCCTCTTCGGCGCCTTTCTGACCTACGCCCTCAATCAGCGGGCCATACGAAAAGAGCGCCGGGCGAAGACCTTCGCCGAGGCGCTGACGACGGTCGAGGAGTATCTGGAGATGCCGTACCGAATACGGCGCCGCCCCGAGTCCACGTCCGCCGTACGACAACAACTCACCGACGAAGCCAGCAGGCTGCTGGCACGAATGGCCTTCCACCAGGCCTGGCTCCAGATCGAGGCATCCGCTGTCGCAGACGCCTACGCAACCCTCGTGGCCACGGCACGAGCCGAAGCCGGTGCCCAGATGAGTCGCGCCTGGGACCAGTCGACGATCACAACCGACGGTGGCATGAATCTCGGTTCGCCGTATCCCCGAGATCGGTCAACAGCAGCCCGAGCCGATTGCATCGAGGTAATGCGGCGTCACTTGTGACACGGGATTCGATCTTGATGCAAGTCCTCTGAATCCGCGCGGGTAGCAGGGGCGCAACGCGAACTTATAGATCTACTTGCCTGTGCGGTCGCGGAGTGGTGATCACCATGGGTCGAAGGTGTACTGAGTCCGTCTGAGAAATACGCAGCGCCTGTCCTTGCAGATCAGCCCTTCGGTTGTCCCTGAGCCCTTCTCGGCAACGGCACGTCACAGGGTGGCTCCGAGGACGAACATGAGCAGCGGTACCCAGGACTGCTGGGTACCGTCCCGGCCGGCACGGACAGCACGGGCTGTGTGACGAAGTCGCCCACGTAGGCGGTCAGAGGCATGGTGCCCGCAGCGATCGCGGGTTTGGCCAGGTGGCGCGGCCGCGGCAGGCGGTCCATCGCCGCTGTCGTACCGACGATCATGAGGATCGTGACCCGATGCTCCCGATGATGTCGCCGGTGGTGCCGCTGTGCGGCCCGGCAGCCAGGAGCGATGACGCCGGCATATGGGGTACCGACCCGCTGTCCCGGGAGGGCGCCGATCTGGAGCCTCCGCACGAGCCGCCCGTGCCGGCGGGGCCGGCACGGGCGGCTGAGTGTCGTACGCGGTGGTGCGTCAGCGCACGTCGAACCGGTCTATGACCAGCCAGCTGCCTCCCGTCTTGGTGAGGGTGAGGGTGTGCCGTCCGAGGGGCAGGCCGCTGACGGAGTACACGGTCTGCTGGGCCTGACGGCTCGCGGAGGATGCGTTGACGCTGCTCTGGGAGGCTCCGTCGAGGGAGACCGCGATGGAGCCCTCGTCGGAGTTGGTCTCGGTGACGAGGCTGATCCCGGTTCCGGTGAAGGTGACGGTGACCGAGTCGCCATTGGCGGTGGCGGCGTGGACGTCGTCCTTGTAGTCACCGAAGCCGCGGTTGGCGTAGGTGCGCCAGGAGGCACCGGTGTAGGTGATCGAGGAGTTGGTGTCGTTGTGGACGCCGGTGACCTCGAAGCCGTCCAGGGTGGCCCAGCTACCGCTGCGCTTGACGACCTGGACGGTGTGGCTCCCCGCGCTCAGTCCGTTGGTGCTGTAGACGACCGCCTGGGCCTGGCGGCTGGTGGCGTTGGTGTCGACCAGGCCCTTGGAGGTGCCGTCGATGAAGATCTCGACCTGTCCCTGGTCGGTGTTCTTCTCGCCGATGACCGAGACAGCGGTGCCGGTGAACGTCAGCGAGGCGGTGTCGCCGTTGGTCTGCGTGGCGTGCACGGCGTCCTCGTAGTCGCCGTAGCCGCGGTTGCCGTTCGCCGTCCAGTTGCCGGTGTAGGAGATCGCGGTGTCGTCGTCGTCGATCCAGCCGGCCAGCGGCTGGTGCGCGGCGTCGGGGCCGGCGGCCGCGATGATGTCCTGGGCGGCGGAGGGCCAGGCGCCACCGGAGACGATCGTGGCCTGGTTGAACGTGATGTTGGTGCCCTTGTTCTGGTAGTTGCTGCGGTCCGAGTAGTTGTCGTGGATGTTCAGGTCGTGGATGGTCGGCGTCCACATGCCGACCCAGTTGCCGCCGCCGGTGCGCGTGACGTTGTTGTAGGTGTTCCAGTAGGAGCTGCCCTCGTCCTGGTACAGCCTGTTGTTGGTGTTGTTCGTGATCTCGACGAGGTTGTTCGCGAGCACGGATGTGGTGGAGCCGTCACCGTTGCCCTGGCCGCCGTTGGTGTAGATGGGGCCGCCGTCGTGCAGGATGCTCATCACGTCGTGCACGTGGTTGTTCAGGATCTGGTTGTTGCCGGCGTAGATGGTGCCGTGTGCGCAGGTGCTCAGGCCCTGGGCGGACTGCATGGAGCACGGTGAGGCATAGCCCCAGCCCCAGCCGAGCGAGATGCCGGAGTAGGGGGTGTGGCCGATGTCGTTGCGCGAGATGGTCAGGTCGCGGGTGTAGCCGGCCCAGATGCCGACCGCGTCCGAGTAGTCCCGGGCGACGTCGGAGATCCAGTTCTGGGAGACGGTGTCGCCCGTGGTCATGCGGCCGGTGTCGGTGAGGTAGTAGTCGTCGACCTCGCCGACGGAGACGCCGCCGCCGGAGGTGTCGTGGATGAAGCTGCCGGTGATCGTCGAGTCCTGGGTGCCGTCGGCGAGGTCGATGCCGGTGCCGCCGGTGTGGGTGATCTCGTTGCCGGTGAAGGTGATGTCGGATCCCCGGTGGACCTGCACGGCGGCGGGGATGCGGATGGGGGCGTTGTTGTGGTCGGGGTCCCACAGCACGCCGGCCTGGTTGTCGATGTAGCCGGCCGTGGTGGGCAGCGTCCAGGTGGTGTAGGCGAAGGTCAGGCCCTGGAAGGTGATGTCGTGCACGGGCGTGATCACGTCCGGCACCACGGTGAAGCCGTCCAGGAGCATGGACGTCCCGCCGGTCTTGACCAGCTTGATGGTGTGCTGGCCCTTGGTGAGGCCGCTGACGGAGGCGACGACCTGCTGGGCGAGCCGCGATGAGCCGGAGGCGGAGACGCTCTGGACCTTGGCGCCGTCGATGTAGACGTCGATGCCGCCCTCGTCGCTGTTGGTCTCCGAGAGCACGTCGATCCCGGTACCGGTGAAGGTGTAACTCACCGAGTCGCCGTTGGTCGTGGTGGCGTGCACGTTGTTGTAGAGGTCACCCAGGCCACGTCCGCTGGAGGAGCTCCAGGAGCCGGTGTAGGTGATGGCCGGGTCCGTGTCGTTGACGGGGGTGAGGTGGCCGGGGGTGCCGCTGGCGTTCAGCAGCGTTTCGGTGGTGGGCAGTTCCACGTCGGCGGTGCTGAGGTCCTCACCGCTGCGTGGCCTGTAGTACAGGAAGCCCGCCGAGCTGTCGAGGTAGAACTCGCCCGGGGCGTCGAGCAGCTGGTAGGCGTTCTCCACATAGGTGATCCCGCTCAGCTTCGGCAGCCCGGCGCCGTTGAAGGGGAAGCCCCGGTTGGGTACCGAGGTGTTGTTGCTCGCGAAGCAGTCCGGGTCGACGTTGAGGCTGGACCCTCCACCGCTGGGCGCGGTGATGCTCGCCAGCGGGCAGCGCATCTGCTTCCAGTCCTTGTTGTACACGACCTCCACTGAGGAAGCGTTGGTGAACGAGGCGTAGGAGGAGTCGCTGGTGGTGAAGCTGGACCCGGAGAGAGTGAAACCCGCGGGGTTCAGCGGACCGCGTGCCCGCTGGGCCCGCACTCCGTCGACGAACAGCTGCCTGCTCTGCGTGCCGGCCGGCACGGCGGCACGGTATATGTTCGAGCCGCTGTCGAACAGGGAGAACCCGCTGATCTTCGTCGCCCCGCTGAGGACGGGCTTCTCGCCCGGGTAGGCGGCGTAGACCACCTTGAAGCCGTTGCGCCCGGAGTCGGACGCCCCCAGGGCGAACGCCTGGGACAAGCGGTAGGTACCGCCGCGCAGGAAGACGTCGATGTCGGCGGCCATGGCAGGTGCGAGCCCCGCCACCTTGGCCTTGACGCCGTCCAGACTGCACGGCGCGCTCAGCGAGCAGGTGCTGCCGGACCCGGAGGGTGAGGCGTACAGCGCGGTCGGCGTGGCGGCGTACGCCGGGCCGGCCGAGGACAGAGCGGCGCAGATGATCGCGCCGACCGTCCCCAGCACACCGTAGAGGCCGGTGGCTCTGGAACGGAACATAGGGGTGCTCCTTCGGGAATGGGCTGTCAGCCCGCCGGACTTCGTCCAGTGGAGGGGGGCGGTGGCCTTCACCAGGGCACGCCTGCTGAGATGAGCGCAGACATCATGCGGCTCCAGGACACGTGAAGGACACGAGGAGTGTCGGCAACTACTGTCTTGTCCACAGCACGGACCAGGCGGCGGGTACGCGGCTCGCGTCCGCTCAAGGCCAGAGCTGCTCACTCGGACATCGGATGTATTAAGAAGCACATCTCCACGCCCTGTCTAGTGCTAGCGCAAAAATCATGAAAAGAGCGAGGAAGGGCCCACTTCGCGCCCCGCACAGCGAATTCGCCCCAATGAATAGATGGGATCTATCGAGGTTGGTTGCGCGCAGAAAACAGCACGGAACGCAGCGCGGCCATCCCGACCGCGCTGCGTTCCGTGCTGTCCCGTCCTAGGGCTACGCGCCCTCCAGCACGATGACGTCGAGGGTCCTGGGCCCGTGCACGCCCTCCACCCGCTCCAGCTCGATGTCGCTGGTCGCCGAGGGGCCTGAGATCAGCGTCAGCGGCCGCGAAGAGTCGAGGCGATGCAGTGCCTCGGGCACGTCGAGTGCGATCTGATCGGCCCGGACCAGGCAGATGTGCTGGTCCGGGAGCAGCGTCAGAGCTCGGCGCCCTTGGCCAGGACCGTGGTCGAGGGCCACGGTGCCGGTGACGGCGATGGCCGCGGCGATCGTGGTGAGGACGGCGTCGGCCGCGTCGAGCTGTCCGACGGCCAGCGGCGGGACGTCCGAGAGCAGCGACCAGGGCCCGTCCGGGACCAGGTCTGCGGGAAGCCCGGACGGCACCACCAGGGACCGTGCTCCGGTACGGGCGAGCGCGCGACCTACGGCCGCCGCGGCATCCGAGGCCGGCACCCGGACCACCGTGGCGCGGTACTCGGCCGCACGCTCGGCGAACAGCTCCACGACGTCCTCTCCCTCATGGCCGGCGGGGCGACCGTGCGGAGGTGGCAGATCATCGGGACGCTCGGTGCCGGGAACACCGGACAGCGCTCCCCGAACCGCGCTCAGGACGTTCTCACGGGCGTTCATCGTCATCCCTCCCCTTCCGCCGTCGTACGGCTGTCTTGTCTCCTGCGCGTTCTCGTACGGCGCCACCAGGCGCGCAGTGACTCCTGCGGCGGGGCGGGCGTGTCACGGGTGGCGGACCAGCCGGCGAACGGACCCGGCAGGGCGCCGATCCGTCCGCCCCGGCCCACCAGCCGACCTCCCAGGGCGGCGAGCCGCTGGGCTGCCGCCAGCCGTCCCGGGGAGGACAGGACGGCGCCCGCGGCCTTCATGGCGAGCGCTTCTGTGGTGGGAAGCAGCCGGTCCCGGCGTTCGGCCTCCACCGCCTCGGCCCTCAGGTGGACCAGCACCTCGGGGATGTTGATTTTCACCGGGCAGGCGTCGTAGCAGGCCCCGCACAGCGTGGAGGCGAAGGGCAGGGAGGCCGCGTTCTCCACGCCGACGAGCTGCGGGGTGAGCACGGCGCCGATGGGGCCGGGGTAGACCGACCCGTAGGCGTGGCCGCCGGTGCGTTCGTAGACGGGGCAGACGTTCAGGCAGGCGGAGCAGCGGATGCAGGAGAGCGCCTGGCGTCCGACCTCGTCGGTGAGGGTCGCGGTGCGGCCGTTGTCGAGGAGGATCAGATGGAAGTTCTGCGGGCCGTCGCCATTCGTGACACCCGTCCACAGCGAGGTGTACGGGTTCATCCGCTCCCCTGTGGACGAGCGGGGCAGCAGTTGGAGGAAGACGTCCAGGTCCGAGAAGGACGGAAGCACTTTTTCGATGCCCATGACGGTGATCAGGGTCTCCGGCAGGGTCAGGCACATTCGCCCGTTGCCCTCGGACTCGACGACCACCACCGTTCCGGTGTCGGCAGCGGCGAAGTTGGCCCCGGAGACGGCGACTTTGGCCCGCAGGAATTTCTCCCGCAGGTGGAGCCGGGCCGCCTCGGCGAGGTCACGGGGGTCGTCGGTGAGCTCATCGGGGGCGGGCCTGCCCCACTCCCCCATCTCCCGGCGGAAGATCTCCCGTATCTCGGAGCGGCCCCGGTGGATGGCCGGCACCAGGATGTGCGACGGGCGGTCGCCGCCCAACTGCACGATGAGTTCCGCGAGGTCCGTCTCGTAGGCGCGGATTCCCGCGTCCGCCAGCGCCTCGTTGAGACCGATCTCCTGGGTCGCCATCGACTTGACCTTGACGACCTCGTCCTCACCGGTCTGCTTCACGAGGGCGGTCACGATGCGGTTGGCGTCGGCGGCGTCCGCCGCCCAGTGGACCACTCCGCCTGCGGCGGTGACCGCCTTCTCCAGGCGCACGAGATGATGGTCGAGGTGGCGCAGGGTGTGGCGCTTGACCACGGCGGCCCTCTCCCGCAGTTCCTCCCAGTCCTCGAGTTCGGCGGTGACCGCCAGCCGCTTGTCCCGGATGGTGCCGGTGGCCCGGCGCAGGTTGGTCCGCAGCCGGGTGTCGGCGAGCGCGGTGCGTGCCGCCTCGGGGAAGGGCGGGGTGCCCAGCCATACGACGTTGTCGGCGCCGCTCACCGTGCGTCCCCTTCCGTGGAGGCCAGGATCTCGGCCAGGTGCATGGTCCCGACGCCGGTCCGCAGCCGGGACAGGCCACCGCCGATGTGGGTGAGGCAGGAGTTGTCGCCCGCGCACAGGAACTCGGCGCCGGTGTCCAGGACATGGCGCATCTTGTCGGCCAGCATGGCGTTGGACACGTCCGCGTTCTTCAGCGCGAAGGTGCCGCCGAAGCCGCAGCAGGACTCGGCGGCGGGCAGTTCGACGAGGTCGATGCCCTTCACGGCACGCAACAGCTTCAGCGGCCGGTCGCCCACCCGAAGCATGCGCAACGAGTGGCAGGTCGGGTGGTAGGTGACCCGGTGCGGGAAGTAGGCGCCGACATCGGTGACGCCGAGGACGTCGACCAGCAGTTCCGACAGCTCGTACACCGTCGGGACCACGCGCTCGACAGCCTCGGTGAGGGCGGCGTCCCCGTGCTGGGCGGCCACCACCCGGTGGTGATCGCGGACCATGCCGGCACACGAGCCGGAGGGGGCGACGACCGCGTCGTAGCCTGCGAAGACCTCGGCGAAGCGGCGCACCATCGGGAGCGTCTCGGGGCGGTAGCCGGTGTTGAAGTGCATCTGGCCGCAGCAGGTCTAGGCCCGGGGGAACTCGACGGTGTGGCCGAGGCGTTCCAACAGCGCGGTCACGGCCTTGCCGGTGCGGGGGAACATGGTGTCGTTGAAGCAGGTGATGAAGAGGGCTACGCGCATGGGGTTTCCCGGGGTGGACTGGGGGTGCGGAGCCGGTCGTGACGGGCACCGGTCACAGCTGCCACACCACCGGCAGTGAGGCGTCCGCGCCCTGCGCGGAGTAGTCGTGGACGACATCGAGCAGGTCGGCCATCCGGGCCTGCCACGTGAGGTTGACGGGCAGCCTGTCCAGCTCCGCGATCATCGCCGGGTAGTCCGCGACGTCCAGCAGATGGAAGAGGTCGGTACCGCTTCGCCAGATCGTCCACTCGCTCACGCCTGCGGAGCGGATGGCGGCGGTCAGCTCCTCGGGCACCTCGCGGTGCGCGGCCTCGTACTCCTCTATGCGGTCGGCGCGGACCTTGGTGTGCAGGGCGACCCTCATGACGGCTCCTTCGACGGGGTGGTGACGGGTACGGGTGTGCCCGGCGCGAGCAGCCCCTCGGCGCGCAGCTCGTCCCACAGTGCCTGCGGGATGGGGCGGCGCAGCTGCTCCACCGTGTCGCGCACCTCCTGCGGTGACCGGGCGCCGGTCAGAAGGCTCGCGACCGCGGGGTGGCCGAAGGGGAAGCGCAGCGCGGCGGCCCGCAGCGGCACACCGTGGCGTTCGGAGACCGCCAGCAGCCGCAGCGCGCGGTCGAGCACCGGCTGCGGAGCAGGGGCGTAGTCGTAGGTGGCGCCGGGCCGAGGCGCGGTGAGCAGCCCGGAATTGAACACCCCGCCGATGACGACGCTACGGCCGCGGGCGGCTGCCTCCGGGAGCAGTTCGGTCAGCCCGTCCTGTTCGAGGAGGGTGTACCGGCCGGCGAGCAGCACCACGTCGATGTCGGTCTCGCGCACGAATCGGGCGCAGAGCGCGGACTGGTTCATCCCGACGCCGATCGCGCCGATCACGCCTTCGGCGCGCAGCCGCTCCAGTGCCGGATACGCCTCGCGCAACGCCTGGTCGGCGTGGTCGTCGGGGTCGTGCAGCAGGGCCACGTCGACGCGGTCGACGCCGAGGCGTTCCAGACTCGCTTCCAGGGAGCGCAGCACTCCGTCGGCGCTGAAGTCCCAGACGCGGCGGTGGGTGGCCGGGACGGCGAAGCCGTTGGCGAGGTCGTCACCGGCGCCGCCCTCCGGGTTCGGTACGAGCAGCCGGCCCACCTTGGTGGACAGGGTGTACGTGTCCCGGGGGCGTTCGCGCAGGGCGGCGCCGAGCCGCCGTTCCGACAGGCCGAGACCGTAGTGGGGCGCGGTGTCGAACGTACGGATGCCCGCGTCCCAGGCCGCGTCCACTGTGGCACGGGCGGCCTCGTCGGCGACCGGGTGGTACAGGTTGCCGAGGGCGGCACAGCCCAGCGCCAGCTCCGTGACCGGTACCGCGCTGCCGCCCAGTGTGGTGGTTCTCATGACCGTTCCGCCGGGCGCAGCCGCAGCCCCTGCATACCGCCGTCCACCGCGAGCGAGGTGCCGGTGACGGACGCGGCGGCCGGACTCGCCAGGTAGACGATGGCGGCTGCCACCTCGTCCGGGGTGACCAGGCGTCCCATGGGCTGGCGGGCGGTGAGGGCGGCGCGCTCGGCCTCGGGATCGTCCGCGGCGTCGAGGAGCCGGGAGACCCAGGGTGTGTCGGCGGTGCCGGGGTTGACGCAGTTGACCCGGACGCCCTCGCGGACGTGGTCGGCGGCCATGGCGAGCGTCAGGGACAGAACCGCGCCCTTGCTGGCGCAGTACAGGGCACGCTGCGGCAGGCCCGCGGTGGCGCCGATCGAGCAGGTGTTGACGATCGCCGCGTGCGACGACCGCCGTAGATGGGGCAGGGCGGCCCGGGTGGCCCGGACGATGCCGAGGACGTTGACGTCGAGGACCCGGTGCCAGACGTCGTCCGGGTTGTCCTCGACGGTTCCGATGGCGCCTACGCCCGCGTTGTTCACCAGGATGTCCAGGCCGCCGAGCCGTTCGGCTGCCTGTGCCACGGCGGCGCGCACCGAGGTGTCGTCCGTGACGTCGGCCCGCAGGCCCAGCAGCGGTTCGCTGACCGCGTCCGGATCGAGGTCGAGCACGGCCACCGCCGCGCCCCGCCCCGCCAGCATGCGGGCCGTGGCGAGACCGATACCGGACGCGCCCCCGGTGACGACGGCCCTGAGGCCCGAAAGATCGGTCATGCCGTTTCTCCCTGTGCGGCGCGGTCGGCCGCCCAGAACGTGCCGTCCGGGAAGCGGTACTCGGCGATGGACTTCTCCCGCATGGTGGCCGAGAAGCCGGGGGCGAGCGGGGCGGTGTAGTGGCCGTCGTGGATCACCACGGGTGCGGTGAAGTGCTGGTGGAGGTGGTCGACGTACTCGATGGCCCGGTTCTCGGTGGTGCCGGACAGCGCCAGGTAGTCGAACATCGACAGGTGCTGCACGAGCTCGCACAGACCGACGCCGCCGGCGTGCGGGCAGACGGGCACCCCGAACTTCGCGGCGAGCAGCAGGATCGCGAGGTTCTCGTTGACCCCGCCGACCCGGGCCGCGTCGATCTGGAGGACGTCGATGGCGCCGGCCTGGAGCAGCTGCTTGAAGACGATGCGGTTCTGGACGTGCTCGCCGGTGGCGACCTTCACGGGGGTCACGGCCTGCCGTACGGTCGCGTGGCCGAGGATGTCGTCGGGGCTGGTGGGCTCCTCGATCCAGTACGGGTCGAACTCGGTGAGCGCCTGGGTCCACTCGATCGCGTCGTCCACGTTCCAGCGCTGGTTGGCGTCGATGGCGATGCGGATGTCGTCGCCGACGGCGGCACGGGCGGTGCGCATCCGTCGGATGTCGTCGCTCAGGTCGGCGCCGACCTTCAGCTTGATCTGGGTGAAGCCGTCGGCGACGGCCTGCTTGGCCAGCCGGGTGAGCTTGTCGTCGGAGTAGCCGAGCCAGCCCGGTGAGGTGGTGTAGCCGGGGTAGCCGCGCTCCAGCAGGACGTCCTCGCGCTCGGCCAGCCCGGTGCGACCGTCGCGCAGCAGTTGGAGGGCGTCCTCGGGAGTGAGGGCGTCGGCGATGTAGCGGAAGTCGACCTGGGAGACCAGCCACTCGGGGTCGGCGTGGGCGAGCAGCCGCCACAGGGGCTCTCCGGCGCGCTTGGCCGCGAGGTCCCACACGGCGTTGACGACGGCGCCGATCGCCATGTGCATCACGCCCTTCTCGGGTCCCAGCCAGCGCAGCTGACTGTCGCCGATCAGGTCGCGGCTGAGGGAGCCGGGGTCGCCGCACAGCTCCTGGACGGAGCGGCCCACGAGGTGGGTTCGCAGTGCGCCGATCGCGGCGACCTGGACGTCGTTGCCACGTCCGATGGTGAACGTGAATCCGTGGCCCTCGATCCCGTCGCCGGCGTCCGTGCGCAGCACCACATAGGCGGCGGAGTAGTCGGGGTCCGGGTTCATCGCGTCGGAACCGTCGAGTTCCCGCGAGGTGGGGAAGCGGATGTCGTACGTGTCGACCGCGATGATCCGGGCGGGTGTTGCAGTCAAGGTCGTGCTGCCTTTCACGCTTGGGCGAAGGTCTGGCGCTGGCTGCCGAGACCGTCGACGGAGAGCTCGACGGTGTCGCCGGAGCGCAGGAAGGGAGTGCCGGGAAGACCCAGTGCCACGCCCGCGGGCGTACCGGTGTTGATCACGTCACCCGGTTCCAGGACCATGTACTGGCTCAGGTAGGACACGATGTGGTCGACCGGGAAGATCATGTCGCTGGTGTGGCCGTCCTGCCGCTTCACGCCGTTGACGCTCAGGTGCAGGCCGAGGTTCTGCGGGTCGCCGACCTCGTCCGCCGTGACCAGCCACGGGCCGAGCGGGTTGAAGGTCTCGCAGGACTTGCCCAGGTCCCACTGCGGTGAGTACTCCAGCTGGAACTCACGCTCCGAGACGTCATGGCTGATCGCGTATCCCGCGATCACATCCCGCGCGGCCTGCGGTCCGTCGAGGTAGCGGGCCCGCTGTCCGATGACGACGGCGAGTTCGACCTCCCAGTCGGTCTTCACCGCCCCCCGGGGGATCAGCACCTCGTCGTACGGGCCGACGACCGTTCCCGGGTCCTTCATGAACACCACGGGACGCGGCGGGATCGGCGCGCCGGTCTCGGCGGCGTGGTCGCGGTAGTTCAGACCGATGCAGACGATCTTGCCGGGGCGGGCCACAGGTGCGCCGACGCGCAGACCATCCGCGTCGAGTTCGGGCACTTCTCCCGCCGTGACGGCCGCGCGGGCCCGGTCGACTCCCCCGGAGGCGAGGAAGGCGCCGTCGATGTCCGGGGTCAAGGAGAACAGGTCCAGCAGTCGGCCGTCGTCGGTGTGGACCGCCGGGCGCTCCTCACCGGGGGCGCCGACTCGTAGCAGTTTCACTGGGGAGCTCCCTTGCCATGCGGGTTTCGTCTCAGAGGCCGGCGGCCGACGGCCGACGGGCCGGGTCGCCTGCGATGCGCCGGACGGGAGCTCTCGGAGGAGGCTCACCCTCTGCATCTCGCCAGTCATCGGATGAATGGCGGCACGGTGACCTTAGAGCGCAGAGATCACGCCTGGCAATGGATTCCTCGGATGTATTTGCTCGGCGTTGCCGGTCAAGCCTCCCAAGGAGGTGCATGCTCCGCGATCACATACGACCGAACCAGGGACGCACGATCCGCCATCCGATGAATCCACCGGTGAGCCACAAGGTCGTCCGCCCTGGTGGGAGCGGGGCCAGGTGGCCTACGGACGGATCGTTGTGCTGGTTCGCGGCGCCTGGGCGCGGCTCCCCGTTGCCGAATCGGGAACTGCCGCAGTGCGGCACCCTCTCCCACGGATGCCGTGAATACGCAGGCCAGGCAGGAACCGATGCGGTGACACGAGGCCGGAACGGCATCTCGACGCCTGCACGGAAGGTCCGGCAAATCTCTGGGGGCGAACTCTTGTCAACGACCGCAACGCCGTCGTAACGTCCTCGTCGTCCGAGATACATCGGAGGAATGGTTCGCCATCCAGGACGCCGTCCGGCCCGCAACCCGGCCGGTCGCTTCGTCTCCGCATCTCGGTCTCCGGTCGACCCTCATACCCGCCCCTCTCAGGGACGATCTGCGCGTCTTCCGCGCCGGATCGGCACCTGCCCATCAGACGACCTCGCCCCTCCCCCCAGGCAGGTACGCCCCCTCCCACCGTCGCCCTGCGGCCCTGTGCCCCTGGCTTAGGAGAGATCACGGCCATGAAGCTCGCTCACACCCGCTCCACCGCCGCAGCCGTCAGCGTCCTCGCGGTGCTGGCCCTCGCCACCGCCTGCAACCGCGCGAGCACCGCCTCGGTCGCCTCGGGCGGCGACAAGCCCGCCATCGGCATCGACCTGCCGCGCTCCGACTCCGACTTCTGGAACTCCTACGCCGAGTACGTGAAGAAGGACATCAAGACCGACGGCATCAACGCCCTGCCGCTGAGCAACTCGCAGAACGACGTCACCAAGCTGGTCGCCAACGTCCAGGTGTTCCAGAACACCGGCGCCAAGGCGGTCGTCATGGCCCCGCAGGACACCGGCGCGATCGCCTCCACCCTCGACACCCTCGCGTCGAAGAAGATCCCGGTGGTCAGCGTCGACACCAGACCCGACAAGGGCGATGTCTACATGGTGGTCCGTGCCGACAACCGGGCCTACGGCACCAAGGCCTGCGAGTTCCTCGGCAAGCAGCTGGGCGGCACGGGCAAGGTCGCCGAGCTGCAGGGCGCCCTGGACTCCATCAACGGACGCGACCGCTCCGAGGCCTTCGCGGAATGCATGAGGACGAAGTTCCCGAAGATCAAGGTCTTCGAGCTGCCCACCGACTGGAAGGGCGACGTCGCCTCCGCGAAGCTGCAGTCGCTCCTCGCTCAGAACCCGGACCTGAACGGCATCTACATGCAGGCCGGCGGTGTCTTCCTCCAGCCGACGCTGGCCCTGCTGGAGCAGAAGGGCCTGCTCAAGCCGGCCGGGCAGAAGGGCCACATCAGCATCGTCTCCAACGACGGCATCCCGCAGGAGTTCGACGCCATCCGCAAGGGCCAGATCGACGCCACCGTCTCCCAGCCCGCCGACCTCTACGCCAAGTACGCGCTGTACTACGCCAACGCCGCGGCCGAGGGCAAGACCTTCAAGCCGGGTGCGACCGACCACGGCTCCACCGTCATCAAGCTGCCCAACGGCCTCGAGGACCAACTCCCGGCCCCGCTGGTCACCAAGGACAACGTCGACGACAAGGCCCTGTGGGGCAACAACGTCGGCTGACGACGGTCAGGCCCCGCCCTCCACATCGGGGGGCGGGGACCACTTCCTGCGTCTCCCGACGCCCCGCCCCACAGGCCCGGGTGCACGCCCGCGCTCCCTGGCTCCAGCCTCCGTACGCAAAGGACGGTATCCACCATGGCGGACACCGCGACCGGCTCCGGCACTCCGGCCCCGGTGGCCGAAGCGACCGGCATCAGCAAACGCTTCGGCGCCACCGTCGCACTGCGCGAAGCCCGCATCACCGTCGCCCCGGGCGAGTCGCACGCTTTGGTCGGACGCAACGGCGCCGGCAAGTCCACGCTGGTGTCCATCCTCACCGGCCTCCAGCAACCCGACACCGGAACCCTGCGCTTCTCCGGTGAGCCCGCGCCCGCCTTCGGTGACATCGACGCCTGGCGCTCCCGTGTCGCCTGCGTCTACCAGCGCTCCACCATCATCGGGGAACTGACCGTCGCCGAGAACCTCTTCCTGAACCGGCAGAGCGGCAGAGCGATCCAGCCCATCCGCTGGAAGCAACTGCGGCTGCGCGCCGAGGAGTTGCTCGGCGAGTACGGCGTGGCCGTCGACCCCACCGCTCGGGCCAGGGACCTCACCGTCGAGCAGCGGCAGTTCGTGGAGATCGCCCGGGCGCTGTCCTTCGGCGCACGCTTCATCATCCTCGACGAGCCGACCGCCAAACTCGACGCCCGCGGCATCGACCGGCTCTTCGGAAAGCTCCATGACCTCCAGGACCAGGGCGTCGCCTTCCTCTTCATCTCGCACCACCTGCAAGAGGTGTACGACCTCTGCACCACGGTCACGGTCTACCGCGACGCGAGTCACATCCTCACCGCGCCCGTCGCCGAACTCGGCCACCAGGCACTGGTGGAGGCCATGACCGGCGAGTCCGCCCACACGGTCGTCGCCACGGCGGGCGGGGCCCGGGCCGAGCGGCCCGACGCCGAGGAACTGCTGACGATCGACGGCCTGACACTGCCCGGCGTCTGCGAGGACATCTCCCTCTCGGTCCGCTCCGGCGAGGTCGTCGGACTCGCGGGCGCCACCGCCAGCGGCAATGTGCAGGTGGGTGAGGCGATCGCCGGCCTGCACCGCGCCACGGACGGCCGCATCGCGGTCGGCGGCAGGAGCGTACGCACCGGCAGCGTGCCGTCCGCGCTGACCGCCGGAGTCGGTCTGGTCCCCGAGGACCGCCACCTTCAGGGACTGGTGAACAACCGCAGCGTGGCGGAGAACGCGACGCTCACCGTCACCGACCAGCTCGGTCCGTTCGGCACGGTCCTGCCGGCCCGCACCAAGGCGTTCGCCGGGCGCATGATCCGCGACCTCGACATCAAGACCCCGGGAGCGGCGACCCCGGTCTCCGCCCTCTCGGGCGGCAACCAGCAGAAGGTCGTCGTCGCCCGTGCGCTGGCCACCGATCCGCACGTCCTGGTGGCCATCCGGCCCACCAACGGAGTGGACGTCAAGTCCAAGGAATTCCTCCTCGGCCGTCTGCGACAGGTCGCGGACGCCGGCAAGGCCACGCTGATCGTCTCCGACGAACTCGACGACCTGAAGGTCTGTGACCGGGTCGTCGTCATGTTCCACGGACGCGTGGTCGCCGAATTCGACCGCGGCTGGAAGGACGAAACCGTCGTCGCCGCCATCGAGGGCGTCAGCGGCGACACGGCCTCCGTCACCGCGTCCCCCGCACCCGCCTCAACCCGCGCAGACGAGCACGGAAGGTAGTCATGTCCGCCACCACAGATCTCACCGACCCCGCAGTGAGCAAGGCCGATCCCGCTGCCGCGCCCACCACGCACCGCCGGGTCGACCTCGGGCGCTTCCGTGAACTGTCCCTGGTTCCGGCGATTCTCGTCCTCGGCCTGATCGGGTTCATCGTCTCGCCGGCCTTCCTGACCGCCGACAACCTCATCGGTGTGGCCCAGCAGTCCACCGAACTGAGCCTGCTCGTGCTCGCCACGACCTTCATCCTGGTCGCCGGACGGATGGACCTGTCACTCGAATCCACCATCGGCGTGGCCCCCGTCATCGCCGTGTGGCTCGTCCTGCCGACCAGCGGCGGCCGGTTCGACGGGCTGGGTCTCTTTCCCGAGTGGGCAGCGATCCCCCTCTGTCTGCTGATCGGCGCACTGATCGGTGCCGTCAACGGCTTCCTCATCCTCAAACTGCGTCTCAACGGCTTCATCGTCACCCTCGGCGCCCTGACCATGCTCCGCGGCCTCCAGGTCGCCCTCTCCCAGGGGCAGTCGATCGTCGAACTACCCTCCTCCTTCACCTACTTGGGCAGGACTTCCTGGATGGGCGTACCCGCCGCCATCTGGGTGTGCGCGCTGCTCTTCGCCGCCGGCGGCAGTGCACTGGCCTGGCTCCGGCACGGCCGCGCGCTGTACGCGATCGGCGGCAACGCGGAGGCCGCCCGCACCGCGGGCATCCGCGTCGACCGCATCGTGTGGATCGTCCTCATCCTCGGCAGCGTCCTCGCCGCGTTCGCCGGCATCCTCTACAGCGGCCACTACGGCTCCATCTCCGCCACCCAGGGCAGCGGCTGGATCTTCCAGGTCTTCGCCGCGACCGTCATCGGCGGAGTCAGCCTCAACGGCGGCAAGGGCTCCGTTTTCGGCGCCCTCACCGGCGTCCTCACCCTCCAGCTGGTCGTCAACGTCATGACCCTGGCGGGCGTACCTCCGCTGTGGAACCAGTTCCTCAACGGCGCCATCATCATCGTCGCCCTGATCATCTCCCGCTTCGCCTCCGGCGAGAAGCAGGAATAGCCACCCACCGCAAGCGGCTCTGCCGGCCTCGAACCGACCCCGGCAGAGCCCGTCCCACTCTTCCCCGGCACGGAGAGGCACGCCCGTGGCACTGACAGACGACGCGATCGACAGGATCAAGGCGATGATCGTCGACGGCGAACTCGCGCCCGGGTCCCGGCTGCCCAAGGAGGAGATCCTCGCCGAACAACTCGGTCTGTCCCGGAACTCCCTGCGCGAGGCCGTACGGGCGCTGACCGCCATGCGGATACTGATCACCCGTCAGGGCGACGGTACGTACGTCTCCAGCCTGGAGCCCCACCTGCTGCTGGAGAGCCTCTCCTTCGCCGCGGACGTCTCCCAGGGCCACACGGCTCTGCAGCTGCTCCAGGTACGCCGACTGCTCGAACCGCAGGCGACCGGGCTGGCCGCCGCGCTCCTGAAACCGAAGGACCTCCAGGAACTGCGCAACATCCTCAACCGGTCCCGGACCGTCACCACCGTGGAGGAGTTCGTCGCCCACGACATCGCCTTCCACCTCAGGATCGCCGAAGCCGTCGGGAACCCCGTGCTGTCGATGCTGCTGCAAGTGCTCTCCACCCGCACCCAACGGGTCCGTATCGTCCGCGGCAGCAAGACCCGTCACGCCCTGGACAACGCCCACCAGGACCATGAGCAGATACTCGCCGCGCTCCAGTCACGTGATGCCCTGCTGGCCGCCTCTGCCGCGACCGTCCACATCACGGCTGTCGAGCAGTGGCTCGCCACCAGTCTGACCGACACCTCCTTGCGAGAAGTCGACTCCTGATGGCATGGTCACGCAGCCCGGAGACCGCCGTGCTTCTGGCGCGCGCCACTGCGGTGTCCGCGAAATGTGGAGGGCCCGGGAGGCGCCGCCTGGCGCACGCATCTGTCGCGCAATGAGAGCAATCTCTGGCCCATCGCGTTGACGGGCGCGGCCTCTTCCCAGTGCGTGATGCGGTCCTTCACCGGGCCGGCACCCAGGCGGACGCGGCCCCCGATGGCAGGGTTCGACAGCCCCTCCGCCACCAGGGCGAGCACATCACGCTCCCGCGCGGTGAGCAGCGGGACCCGGGCGGCCTCCTCATCGACGGCCGCCCCCGTCCCGGAGCAGCAAGGTCCGCGACGTCTTGGAGGAGAGCATCACACCGCGCGCGGCAGGATGCGCACCACCGGCCCGGGCCAACGGCACATCGGCCCCAACCGCGTACCGCTACCTGCACAAGGGGCTGACCGTGCCCGCCGACCACGCACCCGACCAGTCCACCGCGCTGGAGCGTACGGCGGTGGCCGGGTACACCCACCTCAGCCTGGACGGCACGGTCATCCGCACCGACCGCGTGGCCGCCGCCGGCCCCCAATGGCGCGGACCTGAGGTGGTCTGAGAAACACAAGCACCCCGGCGGGAACGTGCAGGTCGCCGCCCTGGACGGCTGGCCGATCTGGGTTTCCCGGTCCGCCCCGGGCACTAGCACGACATCACCTGCGCCCGCACGCACGGCCCGATCGACGCGCTGAACCGGCTCCCCGCCACCCTGGGCATCCCCACGCTCACCGATCTCGGCCACGAGAACGCCCGTCCAGGCATCCGCATCCGGTAAAACAGCCCAAGAGCGCCGAACCCACCGAAGAGCAACGGACGTTCAACGCCGTCCCCCACGGCATCCACGGAGCCGTGGAACGCACCAATGCCCAGCTCAAGGTGACCATCAAGGCTCTGCGCCGGGTCAGCCTCGACCCCGCCGCGATCACCCGCACCGCCCACGCCGTCCTCGTCCTGCACCAGCTCGAACACGGCCGAACCACCTGAACGAAGATCACCAACCGTGACAGCCGTTACCGAGATACTCAGGGTCAGGCGGCGTCTCGGACCGCGTTCTTTGACCGCTTCGTCCACCACACCGAATGACCTTCCTCAATAGCGAAGGACACCGCGTGCCAGGCCAACACCTCGGACGGGTTCTCGCCGTGAACATCGGGGAATGAACAACGGCGAGTGACCTAATGGGGCAGGCGTTCACGCATTCGCCAGGAGAGGCCGCCGAAAGAGCCTGAGACGGACGCGCAAGTGGGAGGGGCGGCATTGGCGGCAGCGCACGTGCTTGCGAGACGCACGATCACACAGGTACCTGCGCAAAGTCCTGTTGTCGTACACCGTGCCCGCCGGCTTCCTGTCGTACCGAAGCCGGTTAGCGGCGAGGCTTTCCCCTCTTGGGTAGATCGTGTTGCGGGCACGCTGAACGTTTCTCCCGGCCGGGCTGCCCACGCACTGGGGTTGGAGTGTGCCGAAGGCGCGGCAATCACCCGGCCCGTGTTTTTCGGAGTCATTCTCACCCCTAAGAGCCTCAGCGGCTTGCGCGATGCGACAGGGTTGCCAGTGCGAACCCTTCAGGACATGCAGCTCGCCCGGTATGACGGAACCGCACTCGACCTCGCGGGCCTGGAGCCGAGCGACCGGACGTCGATGCGGCTTGTCGCTCTTCGTGAATGGATGTTGACGACGTCAAGTCGGGCCTGCCCGTACTGCCTCGCAGAGAGACCGGAATGGCCTCTGTGGTGGCGTCTTGGGATCGCGGCGGTATGCCCCGTCCACCGTTGCCTGCTGATCGACGTCTGTCCCACGTGCGGCATCCCACTCAGGCGCGGCAACCACAGCAACCAACGTGGCCTGCTCTCGAGGCCTCCGCTGCCTGGTCCCGGTGAATGCGGCAATCGTCCGCCTGGCGGGCCGTCAGCCCGTGGCGGCCGCCGCGGCGGGCTGTGCCCGCAGCAGTACAAGGACATGCCGACGGTAGCCGTGAACGACTCCTTAGCTGGTCTCCAACTGCAGGTACTCGCCATCGCAGACGGGGCCGAAGGGTCCGTGGCTGGTACGTCTGTCTCCTCGAGGGAATGGTTTGCTTCCCTACGACTGCTGACAGCCATGGCCCGTCTCGCCTCTGATGAGACCGATGTCTCCGCCTTCCCTGGCTACATGGCCCAAGCGGTGACAGAAGACCGTCGACGGCGCCAGGCCATTCGCAGCGGTAGCGCGAGTCACCTCGGAGCAATGCCTGCAACAGCTGCTCACGCCATGGCCTATTTGGCGCTCGCTTCCACGGTCCTCGATGCCCCGAACTTCGAGACCGGTGCACAAGCACTGGCTCCTTGGGCCCGGCGCCTGGCGGACCTGCAACGGGCCGCCGGTGTCGGAGACCGGCTTCGCAAGATGCGCCGCCCGGCTGTCATCAACGAAATGATGGCTGCCGTTGCTCCTCGTTCCTCACGTGTTGTCGGCGCCCTCGCCGCCGTCAGACCAGTGGGAATCAGCCCCTGCCACGTTCCTCATCTCGCTGATGCTGCGGACTACAGCGAGCTGGTTGCCGCGCATCTGCCCGGAACCAGTCCCTTGTGGGGAAGGCGGTTCACCGCTCTGGCCCTGGCTCGCCTGGCGGGCGCGTCCAGTTGGCCGCGCGCCGCTGAGGTATTAGGCATGGACAGCGGCAAGGCCATACGTGCCGCCACCAAGGTTGTCCGGCGAATCTCCGACGCGGACGCGTTCTGGGAGTCGGTGACGCTCGTAGCGGAGCGTCTTGAGGAACGCGGGCTGGTCGATTATGCCGCCCGCAGAGCTGCTCTTGCAGACCTGTGTGAGCTCCCCGACGGCGCTCTCACGCCCGTCTTCCGTCCTCTTGGGATGTCCGTCACTCCTCAGCGACGGCGCCACGCTGCGGCGTGGATCTGGCAGCGCTTCACCAATGGTGATCCGCACGAGGCGCCCGCCTACAGGCAGGAGTGGGGCAATGCCACGGCGCAATCGATACGCGTGGGTTGGTGGCGCTTCCAGACCCGTCTGCCTACGCCGGCCGCGACTGCCCTCGCTGACTGGGGGACTGCCCACCTTTCCGGGAAAGGGATCTCATGAGCCCACCGCGAACACGCACGCTTCGACCCGTGCGCGCCGCTCGCGACCGAACTTTCCTCCAGTACTACGAGCCCTGCGGGACGGAACGCATCATCCCTGCCTCCCTGGCTGCCGCAGTCGCCTTTGAGAACGCACTCCCCGCCCGCGAGATCCCTTCTCACGTAGGCCAGCACCACACCCCCGGCCACTACTGGTCGGCGACGACCGACCGGATGATCGACTACGAGTCGTACCTGGAATCGAAGTGGATGAAGCTGCTCGACTTCGACCCTGAGGTGGTTTCATTCAGCGCCCAGCCGTTCACCATTGACAGCCACGATTCCGAGGGCGCCTGGCGGCACACCCCAGATCTTTTCGCTCGTCGGCGCGACGGCTCGGTGCTGCTGTTGGACGTCAAGGAAGACGGGCGTATGACAGTGCCCGCCGTTATCTGGCAGGCCCGTCGGACGGCCGGGCTATGCCAGCGGATCGGCTGGGACTACACCATGGTGGGCGAACCCGATGCGCTGCGCTGGGCAAACGTTTCCTGGCTTGCCGGCTACCGCCGGCCCCTGCTGGCTGGGAAAGCTCTCGTCGATCGCCTGCTGATGCTCGCCCAAAGATCCGTGCCCATTGGTGACTTGGTGAGCTTCCAGCCTGTCCCCGAACTCGCGCGATCCGTGACTTACCACCTCATGTGGCACCACCAGCTTGCCTTCGACGAGACCCGTCCTCTGCGCGATCACACCCATGTGCGAGCCGCAGACCCACGGAGTGCCGCATGAGCAGCCATCGGCGCGCCGTCACCGACTGGATCGAGTTCGAGGAGGAACGGCACCAGGTCGCGGGGCTCGACGGTGCAACCGTGCGCCTGCGCTCGGAGAACGGCCGCACGCAGACCATCATGCTGTCGGTCCTGCTCGCCGACAGCAGCTTCCGTGCGGCGGTCGAACCGCCGCCCACGGCACTGATGGATCCCGATGCCCACCCCGATCCAGCCGGCGTCCTGGCAGGCCTGGACAAAGCTGTGCAGGACGCTGCGCTGAAACTAGAGGCCCATCTACTGGAGGCCATGACGGGCTACCGCTCCGGTGACCCGCTCAGCGCGGCCGCGGACGAACCCCGCCCGCAATACGATCCCGCCCTCCCCCAAATCATCCGTGTCCAGACCAAAGCCCAAGAGCTTGGCGTGACTGACCGATGGATATGGAAGCTGTGGGCGCGGCGCACGGAGAACGGCCTTTGGGGGCTGGTGGACAAGCGCAAGGCCCGTGTCCGCAACCCCTTGAAGAACCTCGATCCACGGTTGATCCAGGCCATCCGTGACCAGGCGGCCGCCGAGCGCGCCGACAGCTCCGCGACCATCGGCAACCGCTTCTACCGGCGTACACAGAACCGTCTCGATGCCGACCACGGCGCCGGTGCCGTTCCGCTGCCGAGCCGGGACATCTGCCGACGCGCGGTCGCCCACTTGCTGGACATCAGCCCCTCTGCCCCGGCCTACCAGCGGTCCTCGGCCGCGAACCAGCCCGACCGGCCCTTCGGCAACGTCATCGCCACCCGCCCCGGCGAAGTGGTCATGCTCGACACCACCCCGCTCGACGTCCTCGCCTACGACCCCGGTACCACGAGCACTATCCGCGTGGAACTCACCATCGCCCTGGACGTGGCCACCCGTTCCCTCCTGGCTTGGCGGCTCACGCCCGAGGGGACCAAAGCCATCGACATCGGCCTGTTGCTGGCCGACGTCATGACGCCGGAGATGATGCGCCCCGGCTGGTCTGACGCCCTGCGCTACCAGATGCTCCGCGTCCCATACGAGCGGCTGCTGACCGTCGACGAGCGCCTGGCCGAGGCCGCCGCTCGACCGGTCATCTACCCCGAGACGCTGCTCTACGACCACGGCAAGCCCTACAAGTCCGACGTAGTCTGGCGCGCCTGCACCCGATGGAAGATCGACCTTCAGGACGCGCGCAAGCTCAAACCCACCGACAAACCGCACGTGGAAAGACTCTTCAAGACTATCCGCGAGCAATTCGCCGAACACGTCGCCGGCTACAAGGGCTTCAACGTCGCACATCGCGGCCGCACTGCCGAAGAGCAGGCCCGGTGGACCATCGACGAACTCACCGAGTTCTTCGCCGAGTACGCCATCGCTGTCTACCAGCGCAAACATCATCGCGGTCTTACTCTGCACGGATTCCCGGATCTGCGGGTCTCGCCGAACGAGGCGTACGCCATGGCGCTCGGCTCGGCTGGCTACGTGGACTGCCCCCGCGAAGCCAACGTGTACTTCGAGCTGCTGCCGATTGCCAAGCGCGTAATCCACCCCTACGGCGTCGAGCTGAACCACCTGACGTATAACGCCGACGTCCTGTACCGCTACCGCAAGGCCAAGGCTCCTTACCCCGACGAACTGTGGCCCATCCGCTATGACCCGCGGAACCTGCTGCACGCCTACTTTCTTGATCCTTCCGACGGTCGGTGGCACGTCCTGCGCTGGACGCATGCGCTCGGAGAGCACCAGCCGTTCACCGACATCACACTGCGGGAGGCGAAACGGCTCATCACCCTGCGCGGCCGTGCACCCGAGGACCAAGAAGCGGTAGCCGAGGCGCTAACCGACCTGCAGAACCGCACAGACGCGCCTGAGACCTGGACCGCCGCCGACCGCAAGCGTCACACGCGGGACGAACACCGAGGTACGGCGCAGAGCCGCGACATGCAGCGCGACGACGCACCCGTCAACAGCCACCCTCCACTGACCGCCGTGCCCGACGCTGCGGACGACGAAACAGAGCCCGGCGAATGGGGCGACCTCGACTTGAGCAAGGTCAGGGCCGCAGAGGTCTGGGACCCCGACGCGATCTAGGAGCCTGTGTGAGCACCTTCCGACACCCCGGCCTAGCCGAACCCCGCAACAAGGAGGAATGGCGGCGCTACCGCGATAGTCGCGCCCCCGAGCAGCCGTCATGCCGCCGTACGAGGAGTACTTGAAGCTGTCGGATGACGACAAGGACGACCTCAATGAGGATCGCGACAACTATCACAGTGCCCTCGCGATCATCGACACTTCCCAGGTCAAGCGTCTGCACTACTTGATGGAGCGCAGGATGAAGGCCAATGCCCGGCGGGCTGCGGGGGCCAGAGCCGGCCTTGTCTTCGACGGCCCTCCCACTGTCGGCAAGTCCACCCTCGTCAAGTTGTTTGCCGCCCGCTATGAGAGGCGGCTGCGCCGCAAGCACCCGGAGAGGTTTCAGGACGGCTATGAATCCAACGGGATGGTCATCGACTACACACCCGTCGTCTACCTCAGCATTCCGGCCAGGGCCACGCCCAAGGACCTCTCGGTACTGTTGGCCGACTACCTCGGCATGGTGCAACGCGGCCGGGATACCCAGACCGACATCACCAACCACGTGCTCTCCGTCCTGTCGGACGTCGGCACGGAGCTCGTGATCATTGATGATGTGCACTTCTTGGACATGTCCGCAAAAGAGGGCCGAGTGGTCAACGATCACTTGAAGTACATCGCCAACGAAACCGCGGCAACGTTCGTCTACACCGGCGTCGACCTTGAGAAATCCGGACTGTTCCTCGAAGGCCAGGCTGCCTCGCGGGCCACCCAAACCTCAGGACGAAACACTCGCTACCCGGTCCGCAAGTTCGGATGCAAAACTGCTCAGGACAAGCTCGAATGGGCGGAGACCGTCAAAGCGCTGGAGGACACTCTCGTGCTGTACAGGCACAGGCCCGGCCAACTCGTGAAGCTCTGTTCCTACTTCTATGACCGCACCGATGGCAGCATCTGCGCCCTTACCGATCTGTTCCGTGAATCCGCAATCGAAGCAGTCATGAGCGGGGAGGAAGCGATCACACGCAAGCTCATGGACCGCATCGAGATTAGCGAATACGCTCAGGCCACGTACCGGAAAGTCGTACAGCAGCGCCGCCAGAAAGCCGCAGCAGGATCGAAGGTGGCGGCAAGTTAAACATGAGCAATGAGCACTTGGCGGAGCCCACCGCTGCGCGACGGCGGCGCGTCGTCCACCCCCAGCTGTCAGCTGACGCAACGCGGCTCCGCCGCCTTCCCGTTGTGCCCTCTCCTGTGGAAGGCGAAGCGTTCCAATCTTGGGTGGATCGCGCTGCGATCAAATTGGATTTGCCACCGGGTTTCGCAGCCCGGGCGCTGGGACTTGAATTTAACTCGGCAGGAAAAATGAGGCGACCGCTGTTCTTCGGCGTCACTCTCACACCGGCCAGCCTGGCTGGCCTGCAGCTGACGACCGGGCTGACCACCAAAAAACTGTGGCAGATGCAACTTGCTCGATATGACGGAACTGCCCTCAATTTTTCGCGTCTTGACCTAAACGACGTAAAAACCCTGCCTCGTCTGACTCGCCACCAGTGGTTCCTGCCCTACGCCAGCCGTGCCTGCCCACATTGCCTTTCAGGGAGTGCGGTGTGGCCGGTGTGGTGGCGCTTGGGCATCGCAGCCGTCTGTCCCGTCCATCGGCGTCTTCTCGTCGACATATGCCCTGCCTGCGGCGTCAGATTGCGACGCGGAAGCGGGAAAAAGAAGCCTGGAGGTCTACCTACAGGGACCCATTACGCACGGGACCCTCAGGAATGCGGCAACCGCTCGCCGAACCCGGTGGCAGCGAGCCAGCCGGAAGTATGCCGGCAGCGCATCACAGATATCCCCACCCTCTCGGTCCCACAAGCGTTGGTTGATCTGCAAGTGCGCGCACTCGCCATTGCCGACGGCGGTACGGCCCGGCTGGCAGGCGAGCCTGTCTCCGGCGCCGAATGGTTCGATGCTCTGCGCTACCTGACGGCTGCTGCGCGACTGGTCGTCCACGATGACGAACTCGCAGAACTTCCCGGGTTCGCCGCGGACGCACTCGCCGCCGTCCGCACACAGCGCGCGCAGAACCCTCGCGCGGTACCTGGTGGGTCCGGCACGATGCCGCGCACCGCGTCCGAAGCTGCCGCCGCCCTTGCACTCACGGAACCCATCCTGAACGCCTCCGACTGGAGTACTGGCGCACGCCATCTTGCTCCCTGGGTGCGCAGGTTGGCCGCAGAACGGCAACCCAGGCACAGTGGCCGCAACCCGCTGCGCGGCATCCCGCACCCGGCGGGACTGCATCGCATGATGACGGCGATCGTTCCCCACCAGAACCGAATCGCTGGCGCCGTTCCCACTGGATCATCCGTCGCCCTGGAGTTCCGGCATATTCCGAATCTGATAGACGCTGATGACTACCGCAACGTCATGGCCGTTCACCTCCCAGGGACCACACCTGTAATCGGCAGGCATTTCTGCTCCCTCGCACTCGCTCGCCTGGCCGGGGCAAGGACTTGGGCCCAAGCCGAAGAATCGCTCGACACCCCGCAGCGCCGCACGGGAAGTTGGAGGAAAACTACTCAGAAAATTGCTGACCCTCAGGCTTTCTGGAACGGCATTCGCCATTTGGCCGATCTGCTGCGGAAACGAGGAGCAATTGACTACGCCGCTCGCCGGAGAGCGCTATCCGAACTTCTCGAGGTCCCTTATGACAGCCTGTTCTCGATCTTCCATCCAGTGCGGATGGGCGTTACTCGCCAGCGACAACGCCACGCCGCAGCGTGGATCTGGGAAGCCCTCACCGGCAGCCCAGCCCGTGATTCTCCTGTCTACGCCGAAGGCTGGGAGGGACAGAGCGCGGGCTCGTTGACCGAAGCCCGGCGGAAGTTCCAGGAGCGCGTTCCGGAATCCGCCGCCAGGGCATTGATGCTGTGGGGGCTGGAATGGCTTGATGAGAAGGGCACCGGACCCCAGCCTGACTCGAGAGCCGCTGGGGCCATGGGCCACCCGGCGCGATCGTGGGCTGCGCACTGAACTGTTCCGCGCGAGGGTCGCTACTTCCTTCCATGCAGCGAAGAGTTCAGTGCCCAGGTCAGGGCCACGGGGACTGAACTCTTTCCTTTCGTCCGACACCTCGGACTCCGCCGCTGGGGAACGCCGTTGATCGGCATCTCACCGGCACATAGGTTCCGGGCATGACGAATGCACGGATCGGTGTGATGTACGACCGCGCCTGGGCGCCGGAAGAGCTGCCCGGGTTCGCGCGGCGGGCCGAGGCGCTCGGGGTGGACGACCTGTGGGTGGTCGAGGACCTCGGGTGGAACGGCGGGGTGTCGGCGGCGGCGGTCGCCCTGGGAGCGACGGAGCGCATCCGGGTGGGCATCGGCATCGCGCCCGCCCCGCTGCGCAGCCCGGCCCTGCTGGCGATGGAACTGGCCACGCTGGCACGGGTGTTCCCGGGGCGGCTGGTGGCCGGGATCGGGCACGGGGTGCGGGAGTGGATGGCCCAGGTGGGCGTCGCGCCGCGCTCGCCGCTCGCCCTGCTGGAGGAGACGATCACCTCGGTGCGCACGCTGCTGCGCGGGCAGCGGGTGGAGCTGGCGGGACGTGAGGTCCGCCTGGAGGGCGTCGAGTTGGTGCATCCGCCGGCCGAGGTGCCACCGGTGGTCGCCGGTGTCGTACGGCCCCGGTCCCTCGAACTGTCCGGCCGGGTCGCGGACGGCACCGTGATCACCGAGGGCCATGGACCCGGTGACCTGGAGAACGCCCGCGCGCTGACCGCCAAGGGCGGCGCCACGCCCGACCACACCCTGACGGTCCTCGCCTTCGCCTCCGTCGGCGACGACGCCGACGAGGTGGCCCGTGCCCTCAAGCCGCACGTCGAAGGTCACGCCGAATGGCTCGGCCGCCCGCAGGACGAGGTGTTCACCGTCGCGGGACCCGCCTCGCAGGCCGCCGAACGGATCGGCGAGCTTGCGGCGGCCGGCGCGGCCACGGTCGTCCTGCGGATCGCCGGCGCGGAGCCGCTGCGGCAGTTGGAGGCCCTCCTGGGGGCGGCCGGGCGCCGGGGGTGAGGATCAGCGAGGAGAGTGCGGGGCAGGGTGGCGGCGGCGCTTGTGGCGCGCGGCCTTGAGCGCACTCGTTCCTGAAGCAACCACTCGGACCGGGCGTCGCGGGACCTGCAGGACCGGGAGTGGCACCGTCGCACCGAGCGGGCCGGCCGGGGCGTCGTCGCCCGGGTCGGTCTTCTTCACGGGCAGCAGGAACTCCTCGTAACGGCCGAGTGCAAGCACCATGCCGAGCATGAGAAGCGGGATGATCACGGCAAGGAGTGCCATGGCCGATTCCTCCCCGAGGATGTGCGTGGAGGGCGGGTGTCGGGTTCCCGGCTTTCGGGCCGCAAACCCTGTGTCGGCCTCCGGTCTTCGGGTACGCGGAGCCCACCCCGAAGTTCTGGAGGGAGTCATGCAGCGAGGCAGTGACCGGCTGAGCGTCCACCGCGACGAAGAGATGAAGCACGAACTCCAGGGTCTGCTCCGGTCCGGGCACCCCACGCGGACCGAGGAATGGCACGACCCGGAGCCCACCGCCGACGACGACCCGGAGGTCGCGGGCGGTCCGATCGCGCCGGGACGCTCCCGCGCGTCCCTGGCCGCGGTCCGCACGGAACTGGCCCGACACCTCAACCGCCACGTGTTCCCCGCGGGCCCCCGCGAACTCGTCCAGGCACTGCGCCGGGCGTACGCGCCCGACGCCCTGATCGAGCCCGTGGAGCGGCTGCCCCGCGCGGCGCGCTACAGCACCGTCCAGGAGCTGGCGGAGGCGCTCGCCGGGGAGCGACGGGCGTAGACCCGGACGCGGCCGGATCCTGCGGCCGCCGGAGTACGAGGGTCCGCCGCGGCGCATAGGCCCGGGGCCCGGGGGTACTGCGGGCGGCGTCACCCCGACGACGGCCCTGGGCCGGGAACGGAGGAAGGATCCCCAGTGATGGCAGCGAGCGCGGATTTCGTCAGGGAGGTCATGACACCGGGCGTGGTCGCCGTCCGCCCGGACGCGTCACTCGTCGAGGCGGCGCAGCTGATGCGGTCGCAGGGCATCGGCGATGTGCTGGTGGCCGACGGGCAGCAGGTCGTGGGCGTGCTCACCGATCGTGACATCACGGTGCGCGCGGTGGCGGACGGTGTCGATCCGCTGACGGTGAGCGCACAGTCCGTGTGCACCCCGGATCCTGTGCTGGTCGGCCCGGACGATCCCGTTTCGGCCGCGGTGGCGCTCATGCGCGCCCACGCCGTCCGCCGGCTGCCGGTCGTGGAGGACGGGCTGCCGGTCGGGATGGTGAGCCTCGGCGATCTGGCCGCGGTGCAGGACCCGGACTCGGCGCTCGCCGAGATCAGCCTTGCCGTGCCGGACGGCCGGGGCAGCATATGAGCCGGGACCAGGCCGCCGAGATCAGCGCCACCGGAGTCACCGTCGACGTCGGTGACGTGACCACCCGCTATCTGCTGTACGGGCTGCTGCCCGGCTGGTTCGTGCCCGGTCTCGCCGACTGGGTGATGCACCGGCGCAGCCGCATCGAGGACACGGCGGGCACCAAGGAGTCGTTGATCCACTCGCTGATGATGGCGGAGGTCGGCATCCCCATCGCGCTGACCTTGCGCTACGAGGTCAACCCGCTGCTCCTGACGGTGCAGTTGGGCGGCGCGGCGGTGCATGAGGCGACCGCGCTGTGGGACGTGCGTACGGCGGTGAAGAGCGACCGTGAGGTCACACCGCTGGAGCAGCACATCCACAGCTTCCTGGAGTCGCTGCCGTACGGCGCGCTGTCCGCGCTGATGTGTCTGCATGCCGACCAGGTCAAGGCACTGCTGCGATGGGGGTCCCCCCGCTCGAGCGAAGCCGAGAGTGGGGGAGGGGCGGGCCGCGCCGACGCCTGGCGTCTGGTGCCGCGCCGCCGCCCGCTGTCCCGCGGCTATCTCGCGGGCATCGCCGCCGCGATCGGCACCTGTGTGGTGCTGCCGTACGGCGAGGAGCTCGTGCGCTGTCTGCGCGCGGGCCGCCGCAACAAGAAGCGCGCCACCTCCGACGAGGCCAACTGGCGTGCTGGGAAAGGACGTTGAACCATCATGCGTATCGCATTCCTGACCGCACCCGAGGGTGTCGAGCAGATCGAGCTCACCGAGCCGTGGCAGGCGGCGAAGGACGCCGGCCACGAACCCGTGCTGGTGTCGACCAAGTCCGGCCGCATCCAGGCCTTCGACCACCTCGACAAGGCGGACACCTTCCCCGTGGACGAGGTGGTGGGCGAGACCTCGGCCGCCTCCTTCGGCGCACTGGTCCTGCCGGGAGGTGTGGCCAACCCCGACTTCCTGCGCATGGACGAGAAGGCCGTCGCTTTCGTGCGGGACTTCTTCGAGCAGGGCAGGCCCGTCGCCGCGATCTGCCACGCCCCGTGGACGCTGGTCGAGGCGGACGTCGTACGGGGCCGTGAGCTGACCTCCTGGCCGAGCCTGCAGACCGACATCCGCAACGCGGGCGGCACCTGGGTCGACGAACAGGTGAAGATCGACGACAACGGCGCCGGCAAGCTGGTCACCAGCCGCAAGCCGGACGACCTGAAGGCGTTCTGCGACGCCTTCCTGCATGTGTTCGCCGAGGGGGCCGGCTGATGGGCTCCCCCGCCGACCGGAAGCAGCAGCAGCGCGCCTCCTTCCACGCCGACGATCCGGCGGGCGGGCCGCTCACCACCGACCAGGGCGTCGAGGTCGACCACACCGACGACTCGCCGGCCGCCGGCGAGCGCGGTCCGACGCTGATGGAGGCCCCAAAAACCAATTAAGAGGGGCCACTTCCGGGAGAAGCTGACCCACTTCGACCACGAGCGCATCCCCGAGCGGGTGGTGCACGCGCGGGGCGCGGGCGCGTACGGCTACTTCGAACCGTACGAGTCCTGCGCGGAGTTCACCCGCGCGGCCTTTCTGCAGGACCCCTCCGTGCAGACACCGGTCTTCGTGCGGTTCTCCACGGTGCAGGGGCCGCGCGCTTCGGCGGACACCGTGCGGGACGTGCGCGGCTTCGCGACCAAGTTCTACACGTCGGAGGACAACTACGACCTGGTCGGGAACAACTTCCCGGTCTTCTTCATCCAGGACGGCATCAAGTTCCCCGACTTCGTGCACGCGGTGAAGCCGGAGCCGCACAACGACATCCCGACGGGCGCCTCCGCGCACGACACCCTCTGGGACTTCGTGTCGCTGCAGCCCGAGACGCTGCACGCGATCATGTGGCTGATGTCGGACCGGGCGATCCCGCGCAGCTACCGCATGATGCAGGGCTTCGGCGTGCACACCTTCCGGTTCGTGAACGCCGACGGGCGCGGCACGTTCGTGAAGTTCCACTGGAAGCCGAAGCTGGGCGTGCACTCGCTGGTGTGGGACGAGGCACAGGAGTGCCAGGGCCGCGACCCCGACTTCAACCGGCGCGACCTGTGGGACGCGATCGAGGCGGGCGAGTACCCGGAGTGGGAGCTGGGTGTCCAGCTGGTGCCGGAGGAGGACGAGTTCGCCTTCGACTTCGACCTCCTCGACGCCACGAAGGTCATCCCGGAGGAGCAGGTGCCGGTCCGGCCGATCGGCCGGATGGTCCTCAACCGCAACCCGGAGAACTTCTTCGCGGAGACCGAGCAGGTCGCCTTCCACACGGCAAATGTCGTCCCGGGCATCGACTTCACCAACGACCCCCTGCTGCAGGCCCGCAACTTCTCCTATCTGGACACCCAGTTGATCCGCCTGGGCGGCCCCAACTTCGCACAGCTCCCGGTCAACCGGCCGGTGGCGCCCGTGCGTACCAACCAGCGCGACGGCTACCACCAGAGCGCGATCCACCGGGGCACCAACTACTTCCCGAACTCGCTCGGCGGCGGCTGCCCCGCCCACCCCGGGGTGGACGCGAACGCCTACACGCTCCCCCACGCTCGAACAGACTCGCGCGGGGGCACCCCCTTCGCGGAACGTGTCGACGGCGCGAAGATCCGAAAGCGCAGCGAGAGCTTCAAGGACCACTACAGCCAGCCCGCGATGTTCTTCCACAGCATGACGGACTGGGAGAAGCAGCACATCGTGGCGGCCTTCCGGTTCGAGCTCGGCAAGGTCGGTGCGACGACCGTCCGGACCCGGACCGTCGAGGAACTGGCCAAGGTGGACGGCGGGTTGGCTCGCGAGGTGGCGCGCGGCATCGGGGTGCCGGAGCCGGACGGCGCCGAGCCCGGGACGTACAAACTCACCTCGCCCGCGCTCAGCCTCGAGTCACTGCGTGGCGACGGCTCGATCCGGACCCGGCAGATCGCGGTCCTCGTCACCGACGGCGTGGACGCCGAACAGGTGACCTCCGTACGGGAGGCGCTGGCCGCCGAGGGTGCGATCGTCGAGGCGCTGGCGCCGACGGACGGCACGGTCAGGGGCGCCGACGGCGAGTCGTACGTGGTGGACCGTGCACTGCCGACCGTCGCCTCCGTGCTGTACGACGCGGTGCTGCTGCCCGGCGGGCGGGACGGCGCCCCGGCGGCGGCGAAGGACCCGGACGCGCTGCGCTTCGTGCGGGACGCCTACCGGCACGGCAAGCCCGTGGCCGCGCTCGGCTCGGGCGTGGGCGTCCTGTCCGCCCTGGAACCCGAGGGCCTGCGGCTGTCCACCGGGGACCGGCGCACGGTGTCCGACCGGGGCGTGGTGACGGACACGTCACCGGGCACCCCGGACACCGGGTTCGTACAGGCGTTCGTCGACGCGATAGCGGCGCACCGGCATTGGGACCGGCCGCCGGTACGCCACTGAGGAGGCGCCGTGATTCAGGGAGTCGCCGACTCCCCGCACCGGCGGTCCCGTGCGCCTTCACGGGTGCGGCCCGCGGCCACCGTGCGCCGCGGGTTGCGGCGCAGGTACTCGCCCTCCAGCTGGGCCATGCGATCGTTGTGGGCCCGCAGCGCGTCCGTCGAGCCGTACAGCAGCGTGTCGTGGCGCGTGCGGTGGATCGTCTCCAGCTCCTTCATGAGCTGCTGGTCGTCCAGCCGGCTGGGGTCGACTCCGGTCATGGTGGCACCCCGCTCGTCGTGTTCGTCCATGCGGTCCGGGTACCCGCCCGGGAGCACCAGTCCCAAGCGGCATCCGGGAGGGAACCATGGATCTCGCTTTTCTGCATCCACTCTACGAACATCCGGGCCCCTGGGCCTCCGTGTACGTCGACACTTCCCGGCATACGGAGGACACGCCCCACGAACGACATCTCACGGCCGTGGCGCTCGCCCGCGACCTCGATCGGCAGGGGGCGGACCAGGCGACGTGCCAGGCCGTCCAGGAGGCACTGGACGGGCTGCAGCACTCCTCCGAGCCCAACGGGCGAGCGCTGTTCGCCCGCGCCGGCGAGGTGGTGCTGGACCCGCCGCTGGCCCGGCCCCCGCAGCGGGACAGCGCCCACTGGGCGCCGCTGCCGCACGCCGCACCCCTGCTGGAACTGGCCGGCGAGGACCCGGCCTGCGTGGTGGCGTACATCGACCGCAAGGGCGCGGACTTCGAGCTGCGCACCTCGCTGGGCGGGCAGGAGGCCGGCACGGTCAGCGGGCGCCAGTGGCCGGTCCACCGTACGAGCACGGGTGACTGGTCGGTGCGGCACTTCCAGCTGAAGGTGGAGAACACCTGGGAGCACAACGCGGCCGAGATCGCCGACGCGCTCGTGGTCTGTCAGGAGGAGACCCGCGCCGACCTGCTGGTTCTCGTCGGTGAGGAGCGGGAGAAGCGGGCGGTGCACGACCGGCTGCCCCAGCGGCTGCAGGACATGGTCGTCGAGGCCCCGCACGGCGCCGGGAGCAGGCTCCTCGACGAGGATGTCGAGCAGGCCCGCACCGAGCACGTACGGCAGCGGGCGGAGCGGGAGCTGGAACGGTTCCTGGCGGCCCGCGACCCGGGCCCCGACGGGCGCTCCGGTGCCGTGGAGGGGGTGCCCGCCCTGGTCGAGGCCGCCCGCGAGCACCGCATCGAGGAACTGCTGATCCGGCCCGACGGCCCCGACGCGCACCGCGAGGTGTGGATCGGCGAGGACCCCGACCAGCTGGCGGTCCGCCGCACGGACCTGAAGATCCTCGGCGAACAGCGCTCCTGGCCGGCCCGCGCGGACGACGCCCTGATCCGCTCGGCGGTGACGACGGGCGCCCCGGCCCTGTCGGTGACCCCGGCGGCGGAGGCGAGCGGCGGCCAGATCCCGGCGGGCGGCCTGGGCGCCCTGCTGCGCTGGACGTGATTTCACCGCGCGTCTGGGGGCTACCGCCCCCAGACCCCCGTTCGGCCCTCAACGGGCCTCGTCCTCGAACGCCGGACGGGCCGGCTGTGCCTACCGAACCCGCTCCACACGCCGCTCGTCCCACACCGGCTCGGCGGTCTCGCGGACGCGTCCGTCGCTGCCGAAGACGAGATACCGGTCGAAGGAGCGGGCGAACCAGCGGTCGTGCGTGACCGCGAGCACCGTGCCGTCGAAGGCCTCCAGCCCTTCCTGGAGCGCCTCGGCGGACTCCAGGTCGAGGTTGTCGGTCGGCTCGTCCAGCAGCAGAGCCGTCACGCCCTCCAGCTCGAGCAGCAGGATCTGGAACCGGGCCTGCTGCCCCCCGGACAGGCGGTCGAACGTCTGCTCGGCCTGGTTCGTGAGCTCGTAGCGGCGCAGCCGGGACATCGCCGCGCCCCGGTCCTGGGAGTGCTCCTGCCACAGGATGTCCAGCAGCTTGCGGCCCTGGAGCTCGGGATGGGCGTGCGTCTGCGCGAAGTGCCCGGGCACGACCCGCGCCCCGAGCTTCCACTCCCCCGTGTGCGCCACCTCGTCCCCGGCCAGCAGCCGCAGGAAGTGCGACTTGCCGGAACCGTTGGAGCCGAGGACGGCGACCCGCTCGCCGTAGAAGACCTCCAGGTCGAACGGCTTCATCAGACCCGTCAGCTCAAGTCCCTTGCAGGTGACGGCCCTCACGCCGGTGCGGCCGCCCTTGAGGCGCATCGTGATGTCCTGCTCACGCGGCGGCTCCGGGGGCGGGCCCGCCTCCTCGAACTTGCGCAGCCGGGTCTGCGCCGCCTGGTAGCGGGACGCCAGCTCATGGCTGATGGAGGCAGCCTGACGGAGGCTCAGCACCAGCTTCTTCAGCTGGGCGTGCTTCTCGTCCCAGCGGCGGCGCAGCTCCTCGAAACGGGCGAAGCGTTCGCGCCGGGCGTCGTGGTAGGTGGCGAAGCCGCCGCCGTGCACCCAGGCGTCGGCGCCCGCGGGTGAGGGCTCCACCGACACGATCTTCTCCGCGGCGCGGGCGAGGAGTTCACGGTCGTGGGAGACGAAGAGGACGGTCTTGCGGGTCTCCTTCAGCCGCTCCTCGAGCCAGCGCTTGCCGGGCACGTCGAGGTAGTTGTCGGGCTCGTCGAGCAGCAGCACCTCGTCGTTGCCGCGCAGCAGCGCCTCCAGCACGAGCCGCTTCTGCTCACCGCCGGACAGCGTGCGCACCTGCCGGAACTGCGCCTTCTCGTACGGCACCCCGAGCGCGGCCGTGGTGCACATGTCCCACAGCGTCTCCGCCTCGTACCCGCGCGCCTCCGCCCAGTCCGCAAGGGCCTGGGCGTACTGCAGCTGGGCCGCCTCGTCGTCCACGGTCATGATGCCGTGCTCGGCCTTGTCGACGGCCTGCGCGGCCTCGCGGATCCGGGGCGGCGCCACGGACACCAGCAGGTCCCGTACGGTCGTCTCGTCCCGTACGGACCCCACGAACTGCCGCATCACGCCGAGGCCGCCGCTGACGGTGACGCTCCCGCCGTGCGGTTTCAGCTCGCCGGAGATCAGCCGCAGCAGGGTCGTCTTGCCGGCGCCGTTCGGTCCGACGAGGGCGACGACGGCCCCTTCGCCCACCCGGAAGGACACATCGCCGAGCAGCGCCCTCCCGTCGGGGAGGTAGTACTCGAGGTGCGCGGCTTCCAGATGTCCCATGAGGAGGCATTCTGCGGGCCGGGCCGGGCGTCCGGCAAACGCTTATGCGGTTTCGTCCAGGGGACGGCCCGCGGGTCCGCCCTCGCCGGCCGGGGCCACCACGGCGCCCGCCCAGGACAGGGCCTTCCAGCCGTCGGCGGGCGAGCCCTCCAGGATCACCACGCCGGTGTTGTCGAGGGGGCGGGCGGCGGCGAAGGGGACATCGACGTTGTCGGCACGGGCCGCGGTCCACATGCGGATCGCCGCGCCGTGGCTGACCATGGCGACCGTCGCGGCGCCGCTGCGTGCGGCCTCGGCGACGACGGCGTCGTAGCGGGCGAGCGCCTCGTCGCCGCTCTCGCCGCCGGGCATCCGCAGCTCGGTGTCCCCGGCCGCCCACGCGAACACGGTCTTCATGTAGAGGGCGCCCTGTTCGGTGTCGCCGGGCAGCATCTCCAGGTCGCCCGCGGTGAGCTCGCGGATGCCGTCGCGGACCAGGACGTCGAGGCCGCGGGCGGCGGCCAGCGGGGCGGCGGTGAGCTGCGTACGCACTAGCGTGGAGGCGTACAGGGCCTCGATTTTTTCGTCGGCGAGCGCCTCGGGGAGGGCGGCGGCCTGCTGCTCGCCGAGTGCGGTCAGGCCGGGGCCCGGGACGGCGGTGTCGAGCAGGAATTCGACGTTCGAGGGGGTCTGACCGTGGCGTATGAGGAGCAGACGCATACAGGGCCCTCCGGGTGTCGATCACCGCCCGTGGGACAAAGAACGGGCACTTCAGGGTACCCGGCACTCCATGAGCCCCGACGTCGACCTCACCGTCCCGAAGCCCGGCCCGCACCCGCTGCGCAGCCGGCTGCTCGCCCTCGACTGCCGTCTCTTCGAGTTCGCCGCCGAGCGGAACTGGCCGGCCGCCGAACGTGTGCTGCCCCGGCTGAGCCGGAGCGCGAACCACGGTGTGCTGTGGTTCGCGGTGGCCGCCGCCATGGCGGCGAGCCGTACCCCGCGGGCCCGCCGGGCCGCCGCGCGCGGTCTCGCCTCGCTCAGCCTGGCCTCCCTGACCATCAACACGCTCGGCAAGCGCTCGGTGCGCCGTCCCCGGCCGGTGCTGGATCCGGTGCCGTTGGTGCGGCAGCTGAAGCGCCAGCCGATCACGACCTCGTTCCCCTCCGGGCACTCCGCGTCGGCGGCCGCGTTCGCGACCGGTGTCGCACTGGAGTCGCCAGCCTGGGGTGCGGCGGTGGCCCCGGTCGCCTGGTCCGTGGCGCTCTCCCGTGTGTACACGGGGGTGCACTTCCCGAGCGACGTGCTCGCGGGAGCCGTCCTGGGCGCGGGCGCCGCCTACGCCGTACGGGGTCTGGTGCCGACCCGCGCCCAGCTCGTCCCGCCGGCCCGGCCCCGCGCCGAGGTCCCGGCGCTGCCGGACGGCGAGGGCCTGGTGGTGGTGGCCAACAACGGCTCCGGCACCGCCGACCGGGTGCGCGCCCTGCGGGACAGCCTGCCGGCCGCCGAGGTCGTCGAGTGCCGGCCGGGCGACCTGCGGGCCGAGTTGGAGAAGGCCGCGACCCGCGCCCGGGTCCTCGGCGTGTGCGGCGGCGACGGCACGGTCAACGCGGCCGCCGAGGTCGCCCTGCGCCACGACCTGCCCCTCGCCGTGCTGCCCGGCGGCACCCTGAACCACTTCGCCTACGACCTGGGGGTCGAGGACGTCCGCGATCTGAGCCGGGCCGTCCAGCAGGGCGAGGCGGTGCGCGTGGACGTCGGCCGGTTCGTCTGCGGCGAGCAGCAGGGCGTCTTCCTCAACACCTGCAGCCTGGGCGTCTACCCGGAGCTGGTGCGGGTGCGGGACCGCTGGTCGGGCCGGATCGGCGGCTGGCCGGCCGGGGTGCTCGCGGCCCTGCGCGTCCTGCGCACGGGCCGGCATCCGCTGGAGGCCGAGTTCGGGGGTCAGGTGCGCCCGCTGTGGCTGCTGTTCGTCGGCAACGGCACCTACCACCGGATGGGCCTGGCGCCCGGCCGCCGGCTGGACCTCGCGGACGGTCAGCTCGACGTGCGGGTGGTGCACGGCGGCCGCCGGCCCGCGCTGCGACTGCTCGCGGCCGCCCTGGCCGGCCCGCTGACCCGCTCCCCCGTCCACGCGGCGGTCCAGGTGGGCCGTCTGCACCTGGAGGGCGTCGCCCCCGGCACGCTCCTCGCCCATGACGGCGAGGTCACCGAGGCGGAAGGCGAAGTGACGCTGGAGAAGCTTCCCGAGGCGCTCACCGTGTACCGCCCCCTCGCCTCGAACTGACGCTCCATCAGTCCACATTGCAAAACGCGAGTCTCATCATTCGACATGCGGGCGTACGGTGATGCGTACCGACAAGCCGTCGAACAGGGGAGTTCCGCCATGTCGAAGCCGCAGGAGACCGCCGTCTACACGCACGGCCACCACGAGTCGGTGCTGCGCTCCCACACCTGGCGGACCGCCGCCAACTCCGCGGCCTATCTGCTCGGTTCACTGAAGCCCCACATGAAGATCCTGGACATCGGCTGCGGCCCGGGGACCATCACCGCCGACCTGGCGGCGCTGGTCCCCGACGGGCACGTCACCGGCGTCGACCATGCGCCGGGGATCCTGGAGCAGGCCCGGGCCACGGCCGCCGAACGGGGCCTGACGAACGTCGACTTCGCGGTCGCGGACGTGCACGCCCTGGACCACCCCGACGACACGTTCTGCGTGGTCCACGCGCACCAGGTGCTGCAGCACGTCGGCGACCCGGTGCAGGCGCTGCGCGAGATGGTGCGGGTGACCAGACCGGGCGGGTTCATCGCCGTCCGCGACTCGGACTACGCGGCCATGGCCTGGTATCCCGCGTCCCGGGGGATGGACGACTGGCTGGACCTGTACCGCCGGGTGGCCCGCGCCAACGGCGGCGAGCCGGACGCCGGGCGGCGGCTGAAGTCCTGGGCGCTGCGGGCCGGACTGACCGACATCACGGCGACCTCCGGCACCTGGACCTTCTCCACGGCCGAGGAGCGGGCGTGGTGGAGCGGGCTGTGGGCCGACCGGACCCTGGCGTCGGCGTACGCGGAACGGGCCACGGAGGGCGGGCACGCGACGGCGGAGCAACTGACGGCCGTCTCGGACGCCTGGCGGGAATGGGGGCGCCGGGACGACGGCTGGTTCTGCGTACTTCACGGAGAGATTCTGTGCCGAAAGAGTGCCTGAATCCCTGTTTTCGGGATACCCGAAGAACAGGAGGTTCAAATTATGGTTGCCGTCTTGCTCGTATTGCTCCTGGCGCTGATTCTCTTCGGCGCAGGATTCGCACTGAAGGCACTGTGGTGGATTGCGCTGGCGGTTCTCGTGGTGTGGCTGCTGGGATTCCTGGTACGCGGCACGACAGCGGCCGGACACCGGGGCCGCTGGTACCGGTGGTGAGTTAATCGGGGGTCATTCCCTGGGAAGCAGAGGTCCGAGCGGCCCGAGGTCCAGATTCAGGTCCTCGGGCCGCAGTCCGTAGCGCTCACGCAGCTCGGTCATACGGTCGTCGAGCAGCATGAGCGTGAGCCCGATCCGCTCCTCCTGGTCCTCGCTGAGGTCCCCGGTGTCGAAGCGGCGCAGCGCCTGCCGTTCCATGAGCTGGCGCAGCAGCTCGACCACGGTCAGCACGAGTTTGACGAGGTCACGCTCGACGGTGTCGGGCTCCAGGTCCAGCCGGTTGCGGTGCTGCGTCATGTGAGCTCCCCCCAGGGTGACGGAACCTGCTCGTTGACCGAGCTGATCAGCGCGTTCAGGTCGATGCGCACCAGGTCGACGTCCGCGATGCGCAGGGTGATGTCCCCGGTGATGACGACCCCGCCGGCGAGCAGCCGGTCCAGCAGGTCCACCAGGGCGATCTCACGACGTTCGACAACCGTCACGACTCTTCCCCCGCAAAGGAATAGGCGGCCCACGGGCCGGTGAGTTCGACTCGTATCGCCGGGCTGCTCAGTTTTGTTTCGTCCTTGCTGCGGTCCACCAGTTCCACGAATTCCTCGGAATCACGGCGGGACACCAGATAGGCCGCGTTGAGGATATTCCGACCGGAGGCTCCGGACAGCGCGGGATTCTGCGGAGCATGCAATCGGGAGTCATCGGCGTACGCGGAAAGCGCCGCGTGCAGGTGCTCGGCGAACTCCTCCGTCTGCTTCCGCATGTCCTCACTCGCGCGGACGCTCATGCGCCGCTGACGCAGATAATCCCGGCCCGAGGCCGCCTTCTGCGCGGCTGCCCCGGATTCCTCCGGCTGGGGTTCGGCGTACACCTTCACGCCCCATTCCACCCGCCCCTCCAGCCGGTCGAGGGTGCGCCGGAAGTCGTCCTCGCGTGACTCGATCATCACGCGGACACCGCTGTCGTCCCGGAAGACGGTCCCGAGCCGCAGCGGCAGCGGGGTGGTGACGACGGTGAGCGCGTCGATCACGCTCTGATGGGCCCGCGCCGTCTCCGTCAGCCAGTCCAGGTCCTCCAGATGCCTGCGGAGCGGCTCCTCCGCGAAGTCCCGCTCCGGCACATGACTGACCACGGCGATCAGGCCGTGGTGGGTGAGCACTCTGGGCGGGTCACCCGCCACGCCTTTCAGCTGGGACTGCAACGGGGCGCTGAAGGGACGGCAGACGGCGTAGACGTACCGCAGTCCGGTCATGGGGCCTCCTTCTCCTCGCGCACTGCACGGCCCTCTTCGAGCCGGCCGTTCTCCAGTTGGGCGAGGCGCTCGCGCAACTCGGCGTTCTCCCGCGCGAGTTCCTTGCGACGGGCACCGGAGGACAACGCGGGGTCGTCCTCCCACCAGTCGATGCCCATCTCCTTCGCCTTGTCGACCGAGGCCACGATCAGACGGAGTTTGATGGTGAGGAGTTCGATGTCGAGCAGGTTGATGCGGATGTCACCGGCGATCACGATGCCCTTGTCGAGCACGCGCTCGAGGATGTCGGCGAGGTTCGCGCCGCCGCTGGATCCGTAGGGCTCGGGCATCCGGCCGGCCATGGTCATCGACGGCTCCCACCGTGGGCCGGCTCGTACTCGGGTTCCTGCTCTTCCTCGTACTCGTCCTCGCCCTCGTACTCGTCCTCGGGCTCGCCTTCGTACTCGTCCTCGGGCTCTTCTTCTCCCTCTTCCTCTTCCTCCTCGTCGAACTCCTCTTCCTCCCCTCGGGGTTCATCGTCTTCCTCGTACTCGCCGTTCTCCTCCTCGGCGCCGTTCTCCTCCTCGGCACCTTTCTCCTCCTCGGCGACGGCGTCCTCGTGGCTGCGGACGACCTCACCGTCGCTGATCTCGCCGCGCCAGCCGTCCTCGGCCTCGCCCTTGAGGGTGATGAACCGGACGAAGTTCTTGAGGTCGAGCCGGGCCCTGCGGCCCTGGGCGCGCCAGAGGTTGCCGGTCTTCTCGAACAGGCCCGTGGGGTAGTACTCGATGACCAGCAGGACGCGGGTGAGGTTGTCGTCGAGCCGGTGGAAGGAGACGACGCCCTTGGTGGTGCCCTTGGCGCCCTCCGAGGTCCAGGAGATCTTCTCGTCCGGCACCTGCTCGGTGGTCTTCGCCTTCCAGCTGCGGTTGGACCAGAAGATCTTCAGCTGCCAGTCGGACTGGGTGTCGTCGGCGCGGTTCGCGCTCTTGACGCCCTTGGCGAAGGTGCTGAAGTCCTGGTACTGGGTCCACTGGTCGTAGGCCGTGCGCCGGTCCACGCCCACGTCGACGGACTCGATGATCACCGTCGGCTTCTTGCCGGCACCGCCCTTGCGCTTGCCCTTGCCGCCGCCGAGGTTCTTGAAGGCCTCGACCACATTGTCCTTGGCCCGGCCCGCTCCGGTCTCCAGCGCGGCGCGCAGGGGGCCCTTGCCCTCGGCGAGCTTGCGGCCGCCGTCGAGCGCGAGCTTGGCGAAGCCGGGGCTGTTCCCCTCGGCGATGTCGTTCAGCTTGACGGTGGTCTCGCCGAGCTTGCGGCCGAAGCCGGTCAGCAGCCGGGTGGCCTGTGCGGCCAGGTACTCCTGCAGTTCGGCCTTGAGCCGGTCGGCGGCCTCGCTGTGGGCCACGTCGGTCAGTGGGCCGGTCGCGTCCTTCGCACCGCGCGCGGCGGAGGTCGCGGAGCCGAGTGTCTCGGTCATCGCTCACCGCCTCCCTTCGGCCGGCGGGCCCGGCTGTCGCCGGATCCGCCCCTTGCGGAGGCCGTCTTGCGGGCGGCCGTCCTCTTGGCGGCGGACTTCTTCGCCGTCGCCTGCTTCGACGCGGCCTTCTTGGCCGGCGCCTTCTTCGCCGGAGACCTCTTCGCGGCCGTCTTCTTGGCCGGGGCCTTCTTGGCGGCCTTCTTCGCGGTCTTGCGCGCCCGACCGCCTACGGCCTCCTCGGATCCAGGCTCCTCCTCGTCCTCCGGTTCGTCGACGTCCCGCTCCTCGTCCGCCGGCTCCTCGTCGTCGTACTCGTCCCGCGAGTCCTCCCCCTCAGCCTCTGCGGACTCCTCGTTCTCGTCCTCCTGAGCCTCGTCCTCCTCCTCGTCGTCGACGAGGCCCTTCGCCCGGTCCGTCGCGCCCGAGAGCTGGTCGCGGACCTGGGCGGTACGTCCGTGGAGGCGGTCGGCGAGGGCGTCGATCTGCCGCTCCACCATGGCGCCCGAGGCCGCCTTGCCGACACCGCGCAGGTCCTCGCGCAGCTGGTCCCCGATCTCCTTGAGCTGCGGATTGTTCTGCAGCTGCTGGGACACCAGATCCGCGAGCGCCCGCGGGCTCAGATGCATCCGCTTGCCGGCCACCAGGCTGCCGACGGCGAAGGCCATTTTCATCTTCTTCGTACGTCCGAGGACGTATCCGGCCCCTACCGCGAGGCCGAGTCCCACTCGATTCATCGTGCCGTCCCCTTGCCCGTGGCCGCGCCGCCGCGCAGACCGATGTCCAGCCGGTCCAGAAGTTCGTCCTCCTGTCGGTCGAACTCCTCCTCGTCGATCTCGCCCGCCTCCAGCTGCTCCTCGAGCCGGGCGAGTTCCGCCCTGACCGTGGCGGGGTCGTAGTAGATCCGTTCCGCCTCGTGCAGCACCTGTCCGATCACCCACGCACTGCCGCGTACCGGGGCGAAGGGCAACAGGACCAGCTCCTTGATCAGTCCCACGGCCTCACTCCTGAGCGCTGCCCGGGCCGGCGGAGCTGCCCGCGTGCTCTGCGGGGCCGGGCTCGACGAAGCTGTACGGCGGCAGCGGGCCGTTGACGCGCAGCTCGATGTGCGGATGGCTCTTGCGGACCTGCTCCACCTCCGCCAGGAACGACTCGGCGGAGTCACGCTCCACGAGGTACGAGACGTTGAGCAGCCAGCCGGTGGACTCGGGGCCCGCGCTGACGGCTGCGGCGGCCGGTTCCAGGGCCCTCTGCAGCTCGGCCGCGTCCTCGGCCTCCCGGGCCTTGACCGCGGCGGCGACCATCTCGCCGAGCCGCAGCCGCTCTTCGTAGCTGCCGCCGCCCGCCTGCCGGTTGGCCTCGGCCATGGCGCGGAGCTCCGCGTTCTCGGACATCACGCGGTGCAGAACGGCCTCTTCCTGGTGGGTGGCCTTGACGTTGTACTCGACCTTGCCCTCCAGGGCGCGCAGCCGCTCCTTGTAGTGCTCGGCACGTTCGGCGAGCACACCGGTGACCGTGTCGTCGTCCGGGGCCACACTGCCGAACCGCATGGGCAGCACCGGGCCGGCCGCGCCCGCCTCGGCGAGCACGCTCTGGTGGGCGAGCAGGTCCTTGCGCTTGGGCCGCAGCCCCTCGGGGGCGTCGCTCACGACGGCCGCCAGATCGCCCTCCTCGAGGACGCGCACCGGGCGGGGCGGGTCGCCGACGCCGGTCAGGCCCTCGGGGAGCGCGGGATGCGAACTCGCGGTGATGCCGTAGACGTAGGTGCTCACTCCTGTTCCTCCTTCCTGCGCGAGGACGTGGCCTTGCGGGCGCGCGGCCGGGACTCGGTCTCCCGCTCGCGGCCCTCACCACGTGCCTGCTGGAAGGCGTCGGAGATGGTCTCCGCCGCTCCGGAGAGCGCGCCCTTGGACTTGCCGCGCGCGCCGGACTCGGTGATCTCGCCGACGAGGTCGGGGAGACCGGGGTCCTTGCGCGGTCCTGCCTCCAGGTCGAGGCGGTTGCACGCCTCGGCGAAGCGCAGATAGGTGTCGACGCTCGCCACGACGACACGTACGTCGATCTTGAGGATCTCGATGCCGACCAGGGAGACCCGTACGAACGCGTCGATCACGAGCCCCCTGTCGAGGACGAGCTCCAGAACGTCATAAAGGCCACTGGAGCCGCCTCCGCCGCCGCTCTGCTGTGCCGGGACAACGGTCATACCTGCCGCGCCTCCTTTGTCTGGGTAAGTTCCGGGAAGGCGGCCTAGCGGCCGCCGGACCTGTGTGCGTCGGCCCGCCCGCGTTCGTAACGGCGGACGCGCCGGTAGCCGGTGAGCTGTCCCTCGGGGTCCAGATCGACCTGATAGCTCGCCATCAGGCTCATCGTGTCCGGCACGCGGGCCAGTTCGAGGACCTCGACCTCCAGGGACCAGCCGTCCTCCGTCTGTTCGAAGGACGAGACGGTCTCGGCAGACATGCCGGTCAGTTCCGCGAGCTGCGTGCGCGCCTCGCGCAGCACCTCCATGGGGTTCGGCCGCTTGTCCGCCGTACTCTCTTTGTCGGTATTCCGTGGATTCTGCGAATCTCTGGTGTCTTTTGTGTCAGCCATGGCCACCTCTGCGACCGGGTGGCCGCAATAGCGCTGGCCAAACCTTCAGGAGGTACGCAACGCGTCGAGCCTGCGCCGCGCCGGTCCCAGGGCGCGGCCGCGGCTCATGATCCCGGCCCAGGGATCGGTGCGGGCCTGCTCGACGGCGTCGGCGATGGTCCAGCGGCGGGCGGTCAGGTCCGGGTCGTCCAGCTGGTCCCAGGTGATGGGCGTGGCCACGGGGGCGCCGGGGCGGGCGCGGACAGTGAGGGGCGCGACCGCGGTCTGCGCGTAGGCGTTGCGGCCCACGTCGAGGTAGAGGCGGTCGCCGCGCTCCTTCTTGCGGGCGGCGGTGGTGAGCCGGTCGGGGTGGGCCCCGGCGAGGGTGTCGGCGACGTCACGGGCGAACTCGCGGACCTCGTCGAAGTCGTGCCGGCCGTTCAGCGGCACGACGACGTGCAGTCCGCGCGAGCCGGTGGTCATCAGTGCCGAAGGGAGCTCCAGCTCGTCGAGGAGTTCCCCGAGCAGCACGGCCGCCTCGCGCACCGTCGCGAAGTCGTCACCGGCCGGGTCCAGGTCGAAGACCATCCGGTCGGGCCGGTCGAGGTGACCGACCCGGGACAGCCAGCGGTGCAGGGTGAGGCTGGCCTGGTCGGCGAGGTAGAGGAGGGTGGCGGAGTCGTCACACACGGTGTGGCAGACGGTGCCGCCCTCCTTGGGCACCTCGATGCGGCTGATCCACCCCGGATAGTTGTCGGGGGTGTTCTTCTGCATGAAGCGCGGGCCGTCCAGGCCGTCCGGATGCCGTTCCAGCATCAGCGGGCGGCCGCGCAGATGGGGCAGCATGAGCGGGGCGGCGGACCGGTAGTAGTCGACGAGATCGCCCTTGGTGTACTCCTTCACACGGCCGTCACCGTCGCCGTCGCCCGGGAACAGCACCTTGTCGGCCCGGTGGACCTCCACGGTGCGCCGCCCGGCGCGCACGGTGCGTACGTCGTCGCTCACCGCACGACCGCCTCCTCCACCAGCAGTTTCGCGGCCGCCGCGATCGACTCGGCGTCGATGCCCGCGGCGTGCAGCTGCTGGTCCGGGGCGGCCGAGCCCGGCATCGTACGGACGGCCAGGCGCACCAGCCGCGGTACCGGCCGCCCGTCGAGGAACGCGTCCAGGACGGCGTCGCCGAGGCCGCCCTCCTCGTGGTGGTCCTCCACGGTGACCAGGCAGCCGGTGTCCTCGGCGGCGCGGCGCAGGGTGGGCCGGTCGACGGGCTTGACCGAGTAGAGGTCGATGACACGGGCCTGGATGCCGTCCCGGTCCAGCGCGTCTGCGGCGGCCAGCGCCTCGGCCACGGTGACGCCGGCCGCGACGAGGGTCAGCCGGTCGTGCGGGGAGGAGCGCAGCACCTTGCTGCCGCCGATGGGGAACTCCTCGTCGGGGCCGTAGATCACCTGGCTCGCCCCGCGCGAGGTGCGCAGATACCGGATGCCCTCGCAGCCGGCCATCGCGGCGACGAGCTGCGCGGTCTGGTTGGCGTCGCACGGGTACAGCACGGTCGAGCCGTGCACCGCCCGCATCATCGCCAGGTCCTCCAGGCCCATCTGGGACGGACCGTCCTGGCCGATGGCGACGCCGGCGTGCGAGCCGACGAGGTTGATGCCGGCGCCGCTGACGGACGCCATGCGGATGAAGTCGTACGCACGGGTCAGGAAGGCCGCGAAGGTGCCGGCGTACGGCACCCAGCCACGGGACGCGAGTCCCACCGCGGCGGCGACCATCTGCTGTTCGGCGATGTAGCACTCGAAGTACCGGTCGGGGTGTTCCTTGGCGAAGAGTTCGGTCCGGGTGGAGTCGCCGACCTCGCCGTCGAGGGCCACGATGTCGCTGCGGCCGGTGCCGAGGGCGGTGAGCGCCTGCCCGTAGGCGTCGCGGGTGGCGACGCCCTCCTCGGGGGTCCCCTTCTCCCAGCGGGGCAGTTCGAGGTGCCCGGCGCGCACGGCGTGCAGCATGCGGGTGGCCGTCGGCTCGTGGACGTGCACCCTCAGGTCGCGGGGGCCGCCGAGTTCGGCGATCGCCTCGTCGGCGTCCTTGAGCGGCTTGCCGTGCAGTCCCTCGCGGTCCTGGGCGGCGCTGACGCCCTTGCCCTTGAGGGTGCGGGCGAGGATCACGGTCGGCTGCCCGGTGGTCGAGAGCGCCTCGCCGTACGCGCGGTCGACGGCATCGACGTCGTGCCCGTCCACCTCGATGGTGTGCCAGCCGAACGCCTGGAAGCGGCGGGCGTAGGCGTCGAGGTCGTGCCCGTGCCGGGTCGGGCCCCGCTGGCCCAGCCGGTTCACGTCGACGATCGCGGTGAGGTTGTCCAGATGCTCGTACGCCGCGTGCTCGGCGGCCTCCCAGATCGACCCTTCGGCCAGCTCGCTGTCCCCGCACAGCACCCACACCCGGTACCCGCCCCGGTCCAGCCGCTTGCCGGCCAGCGCGATGCCGACGCCGACGGGCAGCCCCTGGCCGAGCGAGCCGGTGGCCGTCTCGACCCAGGGGAGCCTGCGTGGCGTCGGATGCCCCTCTAGGCGGCTGCCCAGCTTGCGGAAGGTGAGCAGCTCGCCGTCCTCGATGGCGCCGGCCGCCTTGTAGGCGGCGTAGAGAAGCGGCGAGGCGTGCCCCTTGGAGAGCACGAAACGGTCGTTGCCGGGGTGCGCGGGCCGGTCGAAGTCGTAGCGGAAGTGGTGCGCGAACAGTACGGCCATCAGCTCCGCGGCGGACATCGAGGACGTCGGATGCCCGGACCCCGCGGCGTCGGCTGCACGCACACTGTCCACCCTCAACTGCTGGGCGAGTTCGACGAGTTCGTCGTTATTCATGAGTCTCCTTCCGCGGGGGTGTCGTTACGTCGCTTCACAGGACCAGGAGCTTCGGCCGACCCCCCGCCGGGCTGCTCCGCAGGCGACTCGGAGCCCACCTGGCCCTTGGCAGGCTCACCGCCGGGCTGGTTCTTGGCGGGCTCGCCGCCCGGCTGGTTCTTGGCGGGCTCGGTGGTCTGCTCCGCGGGTGGCGCGCTCTGACCGGTCGTGTCGGGCTCTGTGGCCGCCCCCGGTCCCGAGGTGGTCGAGGCCGGTTCCCGGGGTTCCGGGCGGCCCGGTACGCGGGCCAGTTCCGGCGAGGACGTGTCCAGGGGGACCGACCAGGAGCGGACCAGTCCCAACTGGACTGCCTGGCGTGGGAGTACGGCGTCCAGGAGCCAGTCCGCGGCCACGCGGACGCGGTTGCCGGGCATTGCGGCGAGGTGGTAGCCGCGGGTGACGGCGCCCGCCAGCGGGCCGGGCAGGTGGAGGCCCAGCGGGTTGGCGGCGGCCTTCGTGCCGCCCAGGTCGACGACGAAGCCCAGGTCGCGATGGCGGTAGGCGTGCCGTTCACCGACGCCGAGCGACGCGGCGACGTTCTGCGCCGCGACCTTGCCGTGCCGCCAGGCGTGCTGCGCGGTCATCGGCGTGTACGACCCCGGGTTGTTGAGGTCCGGCACCGCGGCCGCGTCGCCGCACGCGAACACCTCGGGCCGGCCCGGCACTTGGAGATGCGGATCGACGAGGAGCCGGCCGCGTTCCAGCGGCTGCCCGGTGGACTCGACGAGCGGATCGGGCCGTACGCCGACGCACCACACCAGCGTGCGGGTGTCGACGAACTCGCCGTCGGTCAGCAGGACCCCGCCCGGGGTGGCCTCCTTCACGGAGGTCCCCATGCGGACGTCGACCCCTCGCTGCCGCAGTACCCGGTCGGCGGTCCGCGAGAGCCGTTCGTCCATCTCGGGCAGGACGCGCGGCGCGATGTCGAGCAGCATCCAGCGAGGGCGTATCCCCTGCCGGAGCGGATGCTTGCGCACCTGTGCGTCGGTGTACATCTGCCCGTGCGCGGCGACCTCCGTGCCGGTGTATCCGGCGCCCACCACCACGAAGGTGCACCGCGCGGCGCAGCTCTTCGGGTCGTCCGCGGCGGCGGCGAGTTCCACCTGCCGGGTGACGTGATCGCGCAGGTACAGCGCCTCGGGCAGCCCCCGGAAGCCGTGTGCGTACTCGGCCACGCCCGGGATCGGCAGCAGCTTGTTGACGCTGCCGACCGCGAGCACCAGCCGGTCGTACTCCAGCGTGCCGCCCCCGCCCTCGGGGTCGGTGTAGTGCACGCGCTGCCCGTCGAGATCGACGGAGTCGGCCTCGCCGAGCACCAGCCGGACGTGCGGCAGGGTGCCGGAGAGGGACACGGACACCCGGCGGGGTTCCAGGATTCCCGCGGCGACCTGGGGCAGCAGGGGCAGGTACAGGAAGTAGTCGGTCGGGTTCAGCAGGGTGACGTCGGCCTTGTGCCGCATCAGCCGGGACAGGACATGGGCCGTCCGGTATCCGGCGAATCCGGCACCGACGATCACGATGCGGGGTCGACTCACGTTCGCCTCCGGCGCTGTCGCGTACGTCGTGCGGAGCCTTCCGCGTCCCCCTGGTCAAGGCCCCCAAACGTCCACCGGTTTCCGCCGCGGGCGCCGGGTACCCGGAGCGGACCGGCCCCGTCGTCCAGTGCCTCCCGGAGGTGTCCCCCCATGCCCGAGTACGGCTACTTCCTCTCGTGCGAGGAGTTCGGTCCCGCGGAACTCGTCGAACAGGCGAGGATGGCGGAACAGGCCGGATTCCGGTCGCTGTGGATCTCGGACCACTACCACCCGTGGAACGACGCGCAGGGCCAGAGCCCGTTCGTGTGGTCCGTGATCGGCGCACTCTCGGAGGCGGTGTCGCTGCCGGTCGAGACGGCGGTCACCTGCCCCACCGTGCGCATCCACCCGGCGGTGGTCGCCCAGGCCGCGGCGACCTCGGCTGTGATGCTGAACGGCCGCTTCCGGCTCGGGGTGGGCACCGGTGAGGCACTGAACGAGCACATCCTCGGGCACGTCTGGCCGCCCGCGAGCGTCCGCATGGAGATGCTGGAGGAAGCCATCCAGATCATGCGCCGTCTGTTCACCGGCGAGGAGGTCAGCCACCACGGCACCCACTACACGGTGGAGAACGCCCGCCTCTACACGGTCCCCGACGAGCCCGTCCCGATCGACATCTCCGGCTTCGGCCCGGCCGCGACGCAGCTCGCGGGACGGGTCGGCGACGGCTACATCACGATGATGCCGGACGCCTCGATGGTCGAGCAGTTCCGCAAGGGCGGTGGCGGCGGGAAGCCGGTGATCGGCGGTACCAAGCTCTGCTACGGCACCGACCGCGAGGAGGCCGTGCGCACCGTGCACCAGCGGTGGTTCAACCAGTTCCTGCCGGGCGAGATGGGCCAGATCCTGCCCTCGCCGAGCCATTTCGAGCAGCTGGCGCCGCTGGTCACCGAGGAGATGGTGCGCGAGAAGGCGGTGTGCGGGGACGACGTCGACGAACATGTCTCGGCCCTGCAGGCCTTCGCCGACGCGGGCTTCGACCGGGTCTACGTCAACCAGATCGGGCCCGACCAGCGCGGGTTCTTCGACTTCTACCGTACGAAGGTGCTGCCGCAGCTGCAGCAGTCCTGAGGAAGCCGCGATGAAACTCCACCGCCCCGTCGTCTCCGTGTACACCGTGCCGACCGACGCCCCCGAGGCCGACGGCACGCTGGCCTGGGACTCCACGACCATGGTGATCGCCGAGGTGACGACGGGCGACGAGACCGGCACGGGCTGGACCTACGGCCCTCCGGCGGTCGGCGATTTCATACGGGACCAGCTCGCCCCGCTGGTCGAGGGCCGCTCCGCCCTCGACATCCCGTCCCTGCACGACGCGATGTGCCGCTCGGTCCGCAACGCGGGCCGCCCCGGGATCGCCGCGGGCGCGATCTCCGCGGTGGACATCGCGCTGTGGGACCTCAAGGCCCGCCTCCTCGAACTCCCGCTGGCCCGGCTGCTCGGCGTGTGCCGCGAGCGGGTCCCGGTGTACGGCAGCGGCGGCTTCACGACGTACCACGACACGCATCTGGCCGCTCAGCTGAACGGCTGGGTGCACGGGCAGCACATCCCGCGCGTGAAGATCAAGATCGGGGAGGGCTGGGGCCGGGCGATCCCCCGGGACCTGGCCCGTGTCCACGCGGCACGCCAAGTCATCGGCCCCGAGGCCGAGTTGTACGTCGACGCGAACGGCGCCTACACCCGCAAACAGGCCGTCCGCGTCGGCCGCGCCCTGGCCGAGCACGGCGTCGGCTGGTTCGAGGAGCCGGTCTCCTCGGACGACCTGACGGGCCTGCGCCTGGTCCGTGATGCCCTGGTGTGCGATGTGACGGCCGGCGAGTACGGCTACGACCTCCCCTACTTCGCCCGCATGATCGCGGCCGGCTCGGTCGACTGTCTGCAGATCGACGCGACGCGCTGCGGCGGCATCACGGAGTTCCTGCGCGCTGCCGCGCTCGCCCAGGCCCACGGCCTCGAGGTCTCCACCCACTGCGCCCCGCACGCCCACGCCGCGGCGGCCGCCTCGCTCCCCAACCTCCGCCACATGGAGTGGTTCCACGACCACGTACGCATCGAGGACATGTTCTTCGACGGCGCGCTGGACCCGACGGGCGGCACGGTGCGCCCGACGTCCGGCCCCGGCCACGGGCTGACCCTGCGGGCCGACGAGGTCGAGGAGTACCGGGCCGGCTGACTGTCCTGACGGCGGACGAGCCGGGTCAGCTTCCGTCCGGCCAGGGCGCGGCGACCGCCTCGCTCCCCAACCTCCGGCCCCTGCCCGACGTCCGGCCCCGGCCACGGACTGACCCTGCGGGCCGACGAGGTCGGCCTGCTGATGCCCTAACGGCGGGCGAGCCGGGTCAGTTTGCGGGCGGCCACCATGCCGGCGCCGACGGTGAGCGCCGTCCCCATCCGGCCGCGGTTCCGGGAGATCCACTCCTGCGCACTGTCCGGCCTGGACTCCTCGTCGAACCGTCCGTGCGCCCCGAAGTCCTGCCCGTGCGCTCCGTCCGCCGGGGTCCACAGGTTGCCGAGTTCGGCGTGCTCGCCCTCGTCCTGCTGGGCGTCGAAGCCGGTGCGGGCGAGATAGCGGTCGAGCACTCCGGGAACCACCGCGTTGGCGATCAGGGTGGCCACCGTGGAACTCCCGACCCAGTACTCACGCCGCCGCCCGTGCGAGGCCGCGTGCACGATCGCGCGGGCCGCGACCTCCGGCTGGAACACCGGCGCCACCGGCCGGGCCCGCCCCGGCATCCGGCTCAACACCCAGTCGAACTGCGGTGTGTTGACGGCGGGCAGCTGCACCATCGTCGTACGGACCCCGCTTCCGCTGTGCAGCAGCTCGCAGCGCAACGACTCGTTGAACCCCTGGATCGCGTGCTTGGCCCCGCAGTACGCCGACTGCAGCGGAATGCCGCGGTAGGCGAGCGCCGAGCCGACCTGCACGATCGTGCCCCGGTCGCGCGGCAGCATGTGGTGCAGCGCGGCCCGGGTGCCGAACACACAGCCCAGGTACGTCACTTCGGTCACCCGGCGGAACTCGTCCGGGGTGATCTCGGTGAACGGCGCGAACACCCCGGCGAAGGCGTTGTTGACCCACACGTCGATGTGCCCGAACGTGTCGACGACCTGCTGGGCGGCGTCGTCGACCGCCTTGGGGTCGGCCATGTCGACGGTGACCACGAGCGCCTCGCCCCCGGCGCGCTGTACTTCGTCGGCCGCCGCGGCGAGGCCCTCACGTCCGCGGGCCAGCAGCGCGACCCGGTCGCCCCGGGCCGCGAAGGCCAGGGCCGTGGCCCGGCCCACGCCGCCGCTGGCCCCGGTGACCACGACGGCCCTACGGCCCCCCGGCACGGGCACGCCCCACCGCTTGCGGACCATGAGTCACCCCCGGTGGTGCGGCTGCTCGGGGTCGATGTCGTCCTGGCTCGGCGCCGGCGTGCCCGAACCGCCCGGTTCGCCCGCGACGGGTGCGCCCGCGGCCCCGCCCATACCGCCCGGTGCGACCGGCGGCATCGGCGGATACGGCGCCCCGAGTCCACTCGGCGGCGCGGCGGGCGCCCGGACGCCCACGACGGGGTCGCCCTGGCTCGCGGCGGCCGGCTCCGCCTCCCGCTCCGGCGTGACCCGGGACGCGGAGGGGCGGGCCGCGCCACGCAGGACGTAGGCGACGACGCCGAGGATCACCGCGGTGATCAGTGCGGCGGCCCAGTCGGGCAGGCCGATCGCGAGGGCCAGTCCGATGGTGAGCGCGAGGGCCGCGCCCGCGTACAGGGCGACGGCTCCGGACACGGCGTACAGCATCGCCCTACGCCGCTGCTTGCGAGTCTGTTCGCGCAGTTCGTCGCGCACGGTCTCGCGCGCCACCTGCGCCAGCTCGTCGACCAGGTGCCTGTCCAGATGCTCCAGATGATCCAAGCCTTCCATGGCCGCCGAGTACCCGTACGGACGTACGGATAACGCGGTCCGTCACGGCCGGAAAGCGGTGCGTCAGCCCATGGACGCCGGGTACCCGGCCCGCTCGCACGACCGCACGACCAAAACCCTCACAGACCCCTTTACAGGAGTTGCAGGATGACCGAGCGCACCGATGTGGTGGAGCTGCTCAAGGAGCAGCACACCCGGATCCGAGAACTGTTCGACGAGGTGGCGAACACCAAGGGTGCGGACCGCAAGCGGCACTTCCACGACCTCGTCCGGCTCCTCGCGGTGCACGAGACCGCAGAGGAAGAGGTCGTCCATCCCTTCGCCCGCAAGCACATCGACGGCGGCGAGCTGGTCGTCAAGGACCGGATCGAGGAGGAGGAGAAGGCCAAGGCGGCCCTGTCCCGGCTGGACGACATGGATCCGGACTCGCCCGAGTTCCTGGACCAGTTCGCGGCCCTGCGCCAGGACGTGCTCGCCCACGCCGACAACGAGGAGCGGTACGAGTTCGCCCACTTCAGCCGGGTCGCCGACCGCGACAGGCTGGAGACCCTGGCCCGCGCCGTGCAGGCGGCCGAGGCGCTGGCGCCCACGCGTCCGCACCCGGGCACCGACACCGCCCTGAAGAACGTGGCGGTGGGCCCGGTCGCGGCCGTCATCGACCGCACGCGTGACGTCGTACGCAAGGCGATGGGCTGATCCACGCCCCGGGGCGGCCGGGCCGAGGACGATCTCCCGAAACGATCGGAAGTGATCTCCTCGTCCGGCCGCCCCAACTAGGCTCTGCGCATGGACATTCTGGGAGCCACGCTGCGCATCTGCGTCGACGACCTGGAGACCGCGGTCCCCTTCTACGAACGGCTGGCGGGCGGCAGAGCCCAGCGCTTCGAACGCGGCGGCGTCCAGGTGGCCGCGGTCGGCTGCTTCCTGCTGATGAGCGGGCCCGAGGCCGAACTGGAGGTACTGCGCAGGATCTCCGCGACGATCGCCGTCAAGGACGTCGAGGAGACCCACCGGGTGCTCACCGAGCTCGGCGCACACATCGTCGCGGGCCCGGTGCCCACGCCTGGGGGCCGCAACCTGATCGCGATGCACCCGGACGGCATGGTGTACGAGTACGTGGACCGCAACGTATAGGTTCCTACGCCCCCGGCGGCCTCATACGGAAGTCGTAGTGGGCCGGGAGCGGTTCGTCGGTCAGTCTCGACCACAGGCGGCTGATCGCCTCCGCTCCCTCCCGCAGGTCGGCGACCTCGAAGCCCGCCCGGAAGACGTCCAGGGCCTCCTCCCGCCGCCCCTCCGCGAGCAGCAGCCCCGCCTCGATCAACCGGAACCGGCCGCGCTCCCGGGTGGCGGGGTGCAGCCGCTCCCAGACGCCTCGCGCCTGCGCGGTGCGGCGTACGGCGAGCAGGGCCTCGATCGCCTCGCGGCCCAGCGCGGCCGTGGCCGCCGTCCACCGCTCCCCGCCGTCGCGCCGCTCGTGACAGAGGTCGTCGAAGGCGTCGGCGTACCGGTCCGCGGCCCGTTCGTGGTTGCCGCTCTCCTGGTCGGCGACGGCGAGGCAGCGCAGCAACGGCCAGAGCGAGGGGGCGAGTTCGAGGGCCCGCTCCCAGCTGCGCACCGCCTGCGCCCGGTCACCGGCGTGCCACTGGGCGACGCCGAGGTGGTACTCGGTGAGCGGGGTCGCGGGCGCCGTCTCCAGCATGTCCCGCCAGTGCGGGGCGACCAGCGTCTCCCCCGGGGGTCGCACCCGGCGCGGCTCGGGGAAGGAACCGGTACGCAGCAGTTGCAGCCAGGGCTCCTGGGCCTCGCCCAGCGTGCTCTCGTCGAAGGGCGTGCCGGGCAGCTTCCAGTCGGCGCGCCGTACTTCGAGCGCGCCCCAGCCGGAGCCGACGGCGAGGACCTCACCGGGTTCCGTGTCGGCGTGCGGCTTCCAGGCGGCGTGGGCGGCGTCGAGGTCGGCGCGCGGGAGGGCGGCTTCAAGACGCGCCTCCACTTCGCCGGCGGTCTCCGGGGAGCTCAGCGGGCCGTAGGCCTCCAGCCACGACACCTCGCTCTCCGGTTCCAGCCTCACGTGCTCCAGTTGGGTGCGGGCGAGCCCGGCCTGGATCTCCGAGTAGCCGCCCGTGCCGGGTTCGGTGAGCCATTGCTGCCAGCGGCGCCCGCCGGGTCCCTTCCCCCAGACGAAGAGCTTGCGTCCCCGGAGCAGGTCGGTGGAGGTCTGCACCAGACCGTGCCCGTCCTCGTCGAGGGCGGCGATCCAGCGCCGGCGCCCATCGGGCACGTCGTAGAAGTAGTCCGCAGCATAAGGAAGTTGCTGCACCTCGGCACACGACGGTGCGGGCACCTTCCGCAGGCGCCGCTCGTAGCCGAACTGCCAGGCCTCCTCCGCGGGCGCCAGCACCCGGCGCTCCTCCGGTACGGCGATGTTGGACCACCAGTAGGCCGGCACGGGCCGCTCGTGCGGGTTGCGGATGCGCACGCCGAGGTACAGGAAGTCGGAGTCCTGCGGCAGCCACAGGTCGACCTGGAAGGGCAGGTCGCGCAGCCGCTCCCACTCCCACAGCCGGAGCATCTCCCCGCCGTCGGGGGCGGGGACGCGGGCGGCGTGCAGCGGGGAACAGGAGAGGGTGGTGTGGCCGGTGGCGCCGGTGTTCCATTCGATGCCGCCGGAGAACCAGGCGCCGTTGAGAGCGAAGTTGGCGGGCTGGAACACCGGGTTGCGGTAGAGGAGTTCACGGCCGGTCGCCTTGTGCAGGAGGGAGGCGACACGGCCGCCGAGCCCGGGCAGCACGGTGGCGCGCAACCGGCCGTTCTCGATCACGAGGGCGTCGAACTCACGGGGTTCACGCGCCCGCCCGTAGCCGTCCCTGACCCGCACCGGCAGCAGACTGCGCAAGGGCCCGTAGCCGACCTGTCGGGCCATCTCCCGCGGCAGCTCGTCCCGGTCCCGGTCCTCGATGTGGTGAACCTCGTGCAGCAGCCGCAACGGGGGCAGCGGATTGTCCGGCCCCAACTCCGCGGCGGGCAACGTCAGTACCTCACGCCGGATGCTCGTCACGATCACCATGGAAGCCGCTCACGGGTGAATCGACCAGGGGACCTGCAGGTCAGGATTCCGCAAAGGGGGAACCAGCAGCGCCCCGCAGGGGCGCGAGGCTGTATCGATATGCGGCTCCGCCGCGTGAGCGCGACAAGCCACAACGACGCCGCAGACAACAGATAACCCATCGCGGCACTACCCAAGCGAAGCGCCCCGCATCTCGGCAGTGATCGCCCACCGCTCATGATCCCGCCAGTCCCCGTCAATAAAGATCATCTTCGGCGAGAACCCTTCGAGCCGAAAGCCACACGCACGCGCCAGCGCGATGGACGCCGCGTTCTGCGGCTGCGCGTTGATCTCCAGCCGGTGCAGCCGCATCGGCCCGAACGCGTACCCCACCACCAGGTCGAGACCCTCCCGCATCAGCCCGCGCCCGGCGGCGTGCGCAAAGGCGCCGTAGCCGAGCGCGCCGCACTGGAAGCCGCCCTCGACGATGTTGTTGATGTTGATGTACCCGGCGATGGCCCCGGCCCCCTGCGCACCGTCCTTCTCGCAGACGAGGAACCCGGCCTTGGTCGGGTCCTCGATCAGCCGGCCCGCGTACGCGGTGTAGGCGCTCGCGGTGTCCGGCGGGAACAGCCAGGGGTGGTGCAGGTCCTTGCTCTCGCGGGCCCGGGCCGTGAACTCGGCACCGTCCTCATAGGTGAAGTGACGTATCCCCACGCGGGGGCCTTCGGCGAGATAACGGGATGCGGTGTGCGGCATCTCGCCACCCTACGGCGGTCTACGGCTTCCGCCTCATGAAATACGCCCCGAAGAACGAGCCGATCGCCGCCGCGACGAGCAGGGCCGTCGACAGGGGCATCGTGACCTCGGGGATCAGGAGGCGGATCCTGGTGTGGCGGGTGTTCTGGAAGATGAAGATCAGGGCGAAGACGGCGAGCAGCAGGACGGTCACCCGGCCGGGCGTCACCACCCGGCCCCGTTCGCCGCCGTGCCTGGCACCCGGCTCGGAGGTCTTCGGGCTCATACCACCAGGATGCGCCCGAGGAACCCCTTACGCATGGTGAGGAGGGCCTGTGGGGCGCCTCACCCGCCGAGCACGGGCAGCTCCAGCACCCCGGTGTTCCCCGGCGCGCTCGCCACGGTCACCGCCTTGATCCCGCGGTTGCCGAAGTAGGCGTCGTCACTGGCCGCGATCACGAACTGCAGCCGGTGCCCCTTCTGGTACCGGTGCACGATGCCCGGCAGGCTCACGGTGAAGCTCTTGGTCACGTCCGGTACCCGCACCGGTGCGACCAGCCGGTGCACCAGCGTCTTGGTGCCGTCGGGCGCGATGTCGTACAGCTTGGCGAACAGGACGAGCCGGTCGGCGGCATTGCCGGAGTTCTGGGACTTCTCGGCCTGCGGGGAGTCGACCCTGAGCGTGGCTCGCGGCGCGCCGACCACATCGGTGGGACGGGCGAGCGGTTCGCCGGTCCAGGCGAGGTAGGTGCCCTCGGTGTCGAACGGCGCGGGGTCAGGCAGCCCGCCGAGCGCGGCCAGCGAGGTCTCCGAATGGCTCGTGGGGGTCAGCCGGTTGGCGTACGTACGGCTGCCGAGGGCCACCTTCTTGCTGTTGTCGACGAGTTTGCCGTCCCCGGAGAGATAGAGCTTCCGGCTGAGGGCGGGCAGGTGGTCGGCGGTGGCGTATGCGTCGGCGGGATCGGTGATCCAGTCGCGGTGGTAGGCGAAGGCGGGTCCGGTGTCGGTGCGCTGCCCCCGGAGGTAGTGGTCGAACCAGGACATGATCCGCCTGCCGACATAGCTGGTGTCCAAGTTGCCCTGGGTGAGATTGAGTTCACCGCCCACCATGCCGCCGCTGTGCCCCCAGGACTGCCAGATCATCGCGGCGGGTGTGCCCTGGGCCTTGAGCGTCTTGTACGTCGCCGTCGCCTCGTTGAGGTTGAAGAGGCTGTCGGCCTGCCCCTGGATCAGCAGGGTGGGCGCCTGGACCCGGTCCAGGTACGACGCCGGGGAGACGCTGCGGGCGTAGGCGAGCATCGCGGCGGTGGGGCCCGGGCGGTAGCTGCCGGAGTTCAGCGTGCGGATGGTGGCGCAGGCCCGGGTGACGAAGTGCAGACAGGTGAGGGAGTTGATCCGGGACGGGTCGAGGTTCGGCTGCGTCAGCGTCTGGCCCTCGCCGAGGAGGTAGAAGCCGTTGGTCCACTGCCATTTGAAGGCGCCGGGGACGGTGCCGCCGGCGTTGTTCGGGTCCAGCGCGTACGCGAGGTCGTTCCAGGTGATCAGGGGGATCAGCGCGTCCACGCGGTGGTCGACGGCGGCCGTCGCCAGCTGGATGGCCCCGCCGTACGAGCCGCCGATCATGCCGACCCGCGGGTCGCCCGCCCCGTCGAGGGTGACGAAGTCGGCCCTGGTGCCGTCGTCGGCGGCGTGCCTGCCGCCGAGGAAGTCGATCAGCCGGGAGGCGGCGGTGCCGTCGATGCCGGGGTCGTCGAGCGAGATGAGACAGCCGGAGCGGCCGAAGCCGAGCCCGGAGTAGATCAGGGACACATAGCCGCGCGAGGCGAGGGCCTTGCCGACGGCGTCGGTGGTGCCGTCGGACTTGCTGCCGCCGAAGCCGTTCGTGGCGACCACGGCCGGGGCCCGGTGGGAGCTGTCGACGCCCGCCGGGCGGTAGAGGTCGGCGTCGACCGCGCAGCGGCGGCCACCGGCCTGGACGGTGAACTTCAGTGCCGTGACGCTGTATTGGCCTGCGGCAGCCACGGGAGCCGTGAGTGCCTGGGGCGCGGCGAGCGCCGCGCCCAGGGCGAGAGCGAGCGGAGCCCGGGATCTGAACACGCGTCGGGACACTGAGACCTCCACACTCAGGACAGCCTGCTTACCGACCAGTAAGTAACCACCGCTTGTCATGGTGTGACACGCGTCATACGAGGTCAATCGCCCAGACGAGTGTTCTTGACGGATATTCAGTGAAGACGCTCGCCCGTTCGGTTCAGCGAAGGGCGGGCTCGTCGAGCGTCAAGGTGCCCGCGTCGGCGTCGAGTTCGGCCGTCACGCCGAAGGGGATGGTGCACGCGCCCTCGCAGTGCCCGAATCCGAACTCCTCGACGACGGGCACGCCGAGGTCCCCGAGCCGGTCCACGAGGACGGCGCGCACTTCCTCGTAGGGGCCGCACTTCGCCCACGAGCCGAGCGCGATCCCGGTGGCGCCGTCGAGCCATCCACTGCGCAGCAGTTGGGTCAGCATCCGGTCGATGCGGTACGCCCGTTCGCCGACGTCCTCGACCAGCAGCAGCCCACCGCGGGCACCCTCGTGGGCGTGCGGCGTCCCGAGGTCGGAGGTGAGCATGCTCAGGCATCCGCCCAGCGTGACGCCCCGGGCCCGCCCCGCGACCAGAGCGGTCCCGGCGGAGACGAGGGTGCGGACCCGCTCCGGAGCGAACAGGGTGGCTTTGAGGTGTTCCTGCGCCCGGGCGTGCTTGATGAAGTCGATCCCGGCGGCCGCCGGTCCGTGCAGGGTGACCAGGCCCAGCCGGTTGGCAAAGGCCTGGTGCAGGACCGTGATGTCGCTGAAGCCCACGAACACCTTGGGTCCAGCGGCCCGCATCGCCTCCCAGTCGAGCAGGTCGACCATCCGCTGCGCCCCGTACCCGCCCCGCGCACACAGCACCGCGTCCACCGACGGGTCGCACCAGGCGGCCTGCAGATCGGCGGCCCGGTCGGCGTCCGTGCCCGCCAGGTAGTCGAACTGACCGTGCCGGTCCAGCACATGGGGTGCCACCACCGGGTCGAGGTCCCATCCCCGCAGCACGTCGAGACCGGCCTGCACGCGCTCCTCCGGCACCGGACCGCTGGGCGCGACGACGGCCACGCGGGCGCCGGGGGCGAGCCGGGACGGGCGCAGGAGTTCTCTCACTTGGTCAGCTCCAATGTGGGGACACCGCGCGGGTTCAGCCCGAAGACCTGGGCGTAGAGGGAGAGTTCGGACTCCAGGACACGGATCATGGTCTCCGCCCGCCGGAAACCGTGCCCCTCCCCCTCGAAGGCGAGGTACGCGTGCGGCACCCGTCTGCCCTCCATCCGCGCCAGGAACCGTTCGCACTGGGCGGGCGGGCAGATCACGTCGTCCAGGCCCTGCAGCAGCAGGAAGGGCTCGGTGATGCGGTCCGCGTGCTCGGCGGGCGAGCGCTCGGCGTACCGGCCGGGCACCTCGGCGAGCGGTCCCACCAGGGTTTCCAGGTACTGCGACTCGAAGTCGTGGGTCTCCCCCGAGCCCCAGGCGGCCAGGTCGAGGATGGGGTAGAGGATCGTGCCGCAGGCGTAGACGTCAGTGGCGGCGAGGGAGGCGGCCGAGGTCCAGCCGCCCGCGCTGCCACCACGGATCGCGAGCCGCTCGCGGTCGGCGGTGCCCTCGTCCGCGAGGGCGAGCGCGACGGCCGCGCAGTCCTCGACGTCGACCACACCCCACTGCTCCCGCAGCCGGTTGCGGTACTCACGCCCGTGCCCGGTCGAGCCGCCGTAGTTGACCTCGGCGACGCCGATGCCCCGGGAGGTGAAGTAGGCGATCTCCAGGTCGAGCACGAGCGGCGCCCGGCTGGTGGGACCGCCGTGCACCCAGACGACGTACGGCGGCAGCTCGTCGCCGGGCGAGACGCAGCCCGGGTTGTGCGGGGGGTAGACGTGCGCGTGGATGTCGCGTCCGGCGGGGCCGGTGAAGGTGCGGATCTGCGGTTCGGGGTAGTAGGCGGGGTCGACCGCGTCCTGGTGCTCGGCGCCGATCACCCGGGCCCGGCCGGCCCGGGTGTCCAGCTCCACCACCTCGTACGCGCTGCGCGGGCTGGCTCCGACGGTGACAACCCGCTCGCCGAGCACCGCGAGCGTGGACGCGAACTCGGTCCAGGGGCCGGCCGCGTCGACGACCTCGCCGGTCTCGGGGTCGAGGATGCCGAGCGCGGTGGCGCCGCGGCCGTGCACGACGGCGATCAGTCCGCTGTCCAGCGGGGCGAACCAGCGCTGTCCGAGCTTCCACAGCGGCCCGCCGAACTCCTCCTCGCGCGGGCAGAGCGGGACGCCGTCGCGGTAGAGGTTCCACCAGCCGGTGCGGTCGCTGGCGTAGAGGAGGGAGCCGTCGGGGGCCCAGTCCGCCTGGGCGATCGACTCGTCCGGTCCGCCGGCGAGCGTGCGTGTCTCCCGCAGGGTGCCGTCCTCTGCGACCCCGGCCAGGACCAGTTCCGTGCCGTCCCACGGCATCCGCGGATGGTCCCAGGCGAGCCAGACCGCGCTGCGCCCGTCGGGCGAGACACGAGGGCCGGTGACGAACCGGTGCCGGTCGTCGGTGAGTTCGCGTACGGCGTCCCGGTCCTGGGCCGCCGATCCGTCCAGCGGCACCGCGGCCAGGACGCGGCGCACATCTGTGGGCCCGTCGCCGGTGAACTCCTCCAGCACGCACCACACTTCACCGCGCTCGGTCTGCAACTGCGGCTCCACCCAGCGCAGTCCGCCGCCCACGGGCGACACGGGTGTGAGGGGCCGCGGGTCGCTTCCGGGCTCGTACCGGTAGAGCCGCTGGTCGGCGAAGTTCACGAACACCACGAGCGGCCGTCCGGCCACGACCGTACCGGCCCAGGGCTGTCCGCCGTACTCGATGACGCGGCTGCGGACGTCCCACGGTGCGGGCAGCAGCGACTCCTCCCGGCCGTCGGCACGGCGCCGCACCAGGGTGCGGCGGCCGCCCTCGGCGGGCCGTGGCTCGGTCCACCACGCCTCTTCGCCCACGAAGCCCACGTACTCGGGTCGCCCGTCGTGCGCGGCGGCGAGCGCCGCGTCGATGGGCGAGGGCCAGGAACCGTACGGCAGTCTCTGCACGTTCTCCCCCAACTCGCCTAGGCCGTCCGCAGGAAGCGGTCGAGGACGCGGACACCGAAGTGCAGCGCCTCGACCGGGACCCGCTCGTCGACCCCGTGGAACATGGCCTGGTAGTCGTAACCCTCCGGGAGCTTCAGCGGCGTGAAGCCGTACCCGGTGATGCCGAGCCGCGAGAACTGCTTGGCGTCCGTGCCGCCCGACATGCAGTAGGGCACCACTTGCCCCTCGGGCGCGAACTCCTCGACGGCGGCACGCATCTTCGCGTACGTGGGCGAGTCCACCGGCGCCTGGAGGGCCACTTCACGGTGGTGGAACTCCCACTCCACGTCGGGTCCGGTGAGCTGGTCAAGGGTCGTGCGGAACTCGTCCTCGCCGCCGTACAGATACCGCCCGTCGACATACGCGACCGCTTCCCCGGGGATCACGTTGAGCTTGTAACCGGCGTCCAGCATGGTCGGGTTGGCGCTGTTGCGGACGGTCGACTCGACGAGCTTCGCTGCCGGACCGAGCTTTTCGAGCAGCCGGTCGATGTCGTCCAGGTCGACGTCGAGGCCGTAGAGCGCCGCCAGTTCGGCCAGCGCGGCCCACACGGTGGGAGTCGGCCGCAGCGGCCATTCGTGCTCGCCGATGCGGGTGATCGCTGCGGCGAGACGGGTGACAGCGTTCTCCTTGTTCACCTTGGAGCCGTGTCCGGCGCGTCCGCGCGCGGTGAGCTTCAGCCAGGCCGTGCCGCGCTCACCGGCCGCGATCGGGTAGATCTGCCGCCCGCTGCCGTCGTGGAAGGTGAACGCCCCCGACTCGCTGACGCCCTCGGCGCACCCCTCGAACAGCCCGGGGTGCTGATCGGCGAGGAACCCGGAACCGTCCTGCGCGCTGTCCTCCTCGTCCGCGGTGAACGCGACGACGATGTCACGCCGGGGCCGCACGCCCTGCCGCGCCCAGCTCCGCAGCACGGCCAGGATCATGGCGTCCATGTTCTTCATGTCGACGGCGCCGCGCCCCCACACCACCCCGTCGCGGATCTCTCCGGAGAAGGGGTGCACGCTCCAGTCGTCGGCCCGGGCGGGTACGACGTCCAGATGACCGTGCAGGAGCAGCGCGTCGGCGGAGGGGTCGGTCCCCTCCAGGCGCGCGACGACATTCGTACGCCCCTTGGTGCGCTCCAGCATCGTGGGTTCGAGTCCGGCCCCGGCCAGCTGCTCGGCGGCGTACTCGGCGGCGGGCCGCTCCCGGCAGTCGCCGCCGCCGCGGTTGGTGGTGTCGATACGGATGAGGTCGGAGGTGAACTCCACGACCTCGTCCAGTGCCTGCTGGTCAGCCATACTGCTCCTCCACGGCGGCCGAGACGATCGTGGTGACCGCCTTGAAGGTACGGATCCCCTCGTACATCGTCTCGCTGGTGTACGCCACTTTCCGCTCCCCGATCCGGTCGACGCCCGGCACGACGGTGGCGGCCATGGCGAGATGCTCGGCGTCGAATTCGAGCGCGACGGTGAACGGTCCTGCCTGGACGGGCTGGTGACGGACCGCCAGCTGGGCCGCCTCCTTGGCGGCGGCCCGGATGTCGGACGCGGTCCTGGCCGGTGTACGGCACACGGCCGCGTACCGCGACACATGGTCCTTGACGGCGACCTTCAGCGCCTCGGGCGCATACCCGAGGGCGTCCTCGCAGGCCACGTCGTCGCCGGTGACCAGGATGACGGGCACCCCGTACTCGGCGACGACATGCGCGTTGAGCAGGCCCTCACTGGCGCGTACGTCGTTCAGCCACACCCCGGTGATGGAGTTGGCGAGGTAGGTGTGGGCGAGGACGCCCTCCATCCCGGCCCCGGCGTGATAGCCCACGAAGGCGATGCCGTCCACGTCCCCGTGCTGCACGCCCTCGACCATGGAGAGGGACTTGTGCCGCCCGGTGAGCATCTCGGTGCGCTCATCCAGCTGTTCCAGCAGCAGGTTGCGCATGGTCCAGTGGGCCTCGTTGACCAGGACCTCGTCCGCCCCGCCGTCGAAGAACCCCAGCACGGCGGCATTGACGTCCGAGGTGAACATCGAGCGGCACCGCTCCCACTGCGGTGTCCCCGGCAGCACGTCGGCCGGCCAGGTCACCCCCGTGGCGCCCTCCATGTCGGCGCTGATCAGGATCTTCATGATGCGCCACGTTACGCGCCGCGGAGGAAACCGGCCAGGAAGCAGGGGTCAGTGGGGCCGGCGGAACAGGTCCAGCGGCGCCGTCGGGTGCCGCTCCGTGGCCTGAGCGGGTCGGCGTGGCCGAAGCAGAGCTCGCGCATGGCGCCGTCCGGTATGGGGGGCCGCGCGACCGGGCCCCGGCGCCTGGATGATCCGGTGCCTGAATGCAGCCCTGGACCACTGGCTCGCCTCCGACGGCCGCCTCGACCTGGCCGGCCTGCTCGATGAGGCCTTCAGAGCCGGCGTACGAGCCCATGGAGACGTACGGCTCGGCGCCGATCGTGGTGCCCTCGGGGAGCGGGAACTGCGTCGGCCACGCGGCTCCGACCGCGGCAGGGGTGGCACTCGCCGTGCCCGCGCCGGCCGCCGCCGCGAGGGTGGGGCTCTGCGAAACGAGCCGCTGTCCGCGGAAGCGCGCCCGTGCACCCCACCCTCACCTCATGGTGTCGGCCCTCAGCTCGTGCGCCCCGCCACCAGCCACTTGGACGGCAGCGCGATCCGGTTGCCGTCGGGGGCGAACTCCGTGGTGGTCAGCGGGAGTTCGCCGCTCGCCAGGACGGTGAGGCCGGCCGTGCGCAGATACTCCGGCACGGCGTCGTCGGCGACTTCACCGGGGGCGATGCCGTGCTGGAAGATCGGTGCGAGCTTGGCCGGTGGTCCGGTGGGGCTCTGCGCCAGGCCCAGCAGGACGGGCTTGGCGGCCTCGGAGAGTTCGACGAGGAAGACCCGGCCGCGCTCCCCGACCAACGCGGCGATCCCGTCCACCATGGGCTGCCGGTCGTCCGGTTCGGCCTGGTGCAGGACACCGCGCATATAGACGTTGGCATCGCCGATCTCGGCGTGCAGCGTCTCCGTCTCACTCTTCTCGACGGCGTCCAGCACGCGGTACGTCGCCTGTCCGGCGGGGTCGGCGTGCTGGGCGTGCTCGACGGCGGCGGCGGACAGATCCACGCCGACCACACGGCTGAAGCGGTCGGCGAGGAAGCGGGTCTGGGTGCCGTTGCCGCAGCCGAGGTCCACCATCGCCAGGCTGCGATCGGCGAGGTGCGGTTCGAAGAGGCCCAGGTGTATGCCGACGGTCAGGGTGGGCTCCGCGTCCCAGAACACGGCCCCCTGTTCCTCCGGGGCTGCACGCCAGAAGCCCTCCCAGGCCTCCCGGTACCGACTCGTCACGCTCATGACCCACTCCCCAGGGTGCGACGTACTGACCCGTTCAACTGACGGGCGAGTACGGTCTATCGCGCCCTGGTCACGGCTACAAGCGCACGGCGCATTCCTTCACTCCGCATTCGAGCGGCGTACGCCCCCGGGCGCCCCCCTCACACGCCTGATGCGCAGTCAGCATGTGTCTGTCGTCCGGTCAGCGCCGGGGCAGGGTCAGTTCGAACCAGACCGTCTTGCCCGCCTTGGTACGGCTGGTGCCCCACTCGCGGGCGAGGGCGCTGACCACGCGCAGTCCGCGTCCGAACTCCTCCTCCGGGCCGGCGCTGCGCAGGGTCGGCAGGTCGTGGTCGTCGTCGTCCACCTCGCACAGCAGGGTGTCGCCGCGGACGAGCCGCAGTTCGACGGGGCGGCTGTGGGAGTGCCGTACGGCGTTGGTGACGAGTTCGCTGACCAACAGCTCGGCGTTGGGGACGAGTTTGGCCAAGCCCCAGTCGTGGAGCTGTTCGCGGACCACGGCACGCGCGCGGCCGACCTCGATCGGGTCGAGGGCGAGCCGCCACTCGGCGACGTCGTCCGGCTCGATCCCGTTCAGACGGGCCATCAGCAGGGCCACGTCGTCCTTGCGGCCGCCTCGGGTGTTGAGGGCGCGGATGATGGAGTCGCAGGCGTCGTCCATGGAGGCGGCGGGGTGGGCGGCGGACTCGCTCAGGGTCGCGAGACCCACGCCGATGTCCTCGCCGCGCACCTCGACCAGTCCGTCGGTGCACATCACGATGCGGTCGCCGGGCTCCACGCGCACGCGTACCGCTTCGAAGGGCACTCCGCCGACACCGATGGGCGCGCCGGTCGGCAGGTCGAGCAGCTCGCTGCGGCCGTCCTCCGCACGGACCAGCACGGGCGGGATGTGGCCCGCGTTGGCGATGTGCAGTTCGCTCGCGATCGGGTCGTAGACGGCGTACAGACAGGTCGCCAGGTAGGTGTCGCCGAGGCGCTGGGCGAGGTCGTCGAGGTTGCGCAGAAGCTGGGCGGGCGGCAGGTCGAGGGCGGCCATGGTCTGCACGGCCGTACGCAACTGGCCCATCATCGCGGCCGAGTTGAGGCCGTGGCCCATGACGTCCCCGACGACCAGCGCGGTGCGGGCGCCGGGCAGCTTCACGGAGTCGAACCAGTCGCCGCCGACCCGGCCCAGCAGCGTGCCCGGCAGATAGCGGGTGGCGATGTCGCAGCCCGCCATGCGCGGCGGGATGTGCGGCAGCATGCTGTCCTGGAGGGTCTCGGCGACACTCTCCTGGTACGTGTACATGCGCGCGTTGTCGAGCACGAGACCCGCGCGGGCGGCGAGTTCGGCGCCGGTGACCCGGTCCATGTCGTTGAACTCGACGCGCTCGGGGTGGCGCAGCAGGATCATGAAGCCGAGCACCACGTTGCGTGCCTTCAAGGGCACGATCAGCATGGAGCGATTGGTGATGAGCGGCCGGATGTCCCGCTTCTCGAACTGCGAGGCGATGGCGTGGCCCATCTCCTCGCTGATGCGCGGCACCAGGACGGGCTCACCACTGGTCATGCACTGGAAGAACGGCGTGTGCGCCGGGAAGGGCATGGCCTCGCCGACCGGTACGACGTCGTCCCAGCGGCCGGGTTCGTCGGTGTGCTCGAGCGCGACACGGTGCCACATCGTGGTCGTGTCCGGCACACCGTCGGGGAACCCCTCGCCGGCGACGACCTGTTCGCGCAGATAGGTGCCGGCGACGTCGGTGAAGCGCGGGACGACGGCCTTGCTGACCTCGATGATGGTCGTGGCCAGGTCGAGCGAGGTGCCGATCTTCCCGCTGACCTCGTTGAGGAACTCCAGGTGTTCGCGTACGGCGGCGTACTCGAGGTCCTCGGCGTCGTCGGCGAGTTCGTGCGGTACCGGCAGGCCCTGGGCCGCCGCCCGCGCGGCCCGCTCGCGCCGGGCCTTGCGCTCGATGCGCCGCGGGACGCCCCAGTCGGGGGTGACGGGCACCCGGTCGTTCTGGCTGAACTCCAGCACGGGATAGCCCAGTTCCAGGACCTGCGCGACGATACGGGCGCTCTCGTCGACGCTCATGCTGGGCAGGATCTCGGGCAGCCGGCGGGCCAGCTCCTCGGCGCCGGGGAAGTCCGTGTGCAGGGCGAAGCCGGGCGCGATCCGCTCGAACGCCAGGTCCCCTTCACTGCCGTCGGATTCGTCCTGCCGGAGTCCGGCCGTGTCGGCGGCGAGCACGAGCAGCCGCTCGCTCCCCGGGCCCACCAGGGGGTACGCCCACCACAGCACATCCACGCGCGCGTGGATGTCGTCGTGTTCGGGGACGGTGAGCCGGGCGCGGCCCGCTGCCGGGTAGGAGAGCCTGCCGTCCAGCGACGACTCGAGGTCGGGGCCGAGTCCGTCGTACGCACCGTACGACCCGTACGGGCTGATGTCCTCGTCCTCGGGCAGTGCGCCGGAGACGGGCAGGAGGTCCACCGCGGCGCGGCCTATCGCGTCGTCCTTGGGGACTCCGAAGAGCCGGCCCGCGCCCCTGCTCCAGTGGGAGACGAGGCCGTCACGGTCCACCACGACCACGGCCAGCGGGATGCGGCCGGCCGCGGCGGGTTCCGTCGCCGCGCCGTTCCCAGCTCCGCGGCTGGGAGGCGTGTCCCTCTCGGTGCCACGGTCGGTGCCATTGTCCATGGCCCAGGCCCTCTCTCCCCACGGCTCCGCAAGATCTGTGCCGCCTACTCCACCGTACGGCTCCGCCCGGTGGTGATGTGCGGCAATACGGGAATTGGTGCAACGGAGCGGTCCTCGCGCGCGGGGGCGCGCGCCGGAGCGTTATGACACCACGTCAGTCCTCGTGGCCCAGCTGCAGATCCCGCTCGGTGCGGCCGCCTCCCGCAACCCGGAGCACGGTGGCGACCGGCGGGTAACCGGCCGCGATGACGGTGTACTCGCCGGAGGACAGGTCGACGAACCGGAACGTTCCTTCGAGGCCGGTGGTGAGCGTGTCCACCACATTGCCCGCAGCGTCGAGCAGTGTCACGCGAGCGTCCTCGACGGGTCTCCCGCCGCTGGTGCGCACGGTGCCGCGCAGTACGGCGCCGCCCGCGAGTTCGACGTCCTGGCGGGTCTCGCGGGCGGCCTGGACGGTGACCGGGAGCGCGGCCGGGCGGAATCCGGGTGCGCTCGCGGCGAGGGTGTACTCGCCGGCCACCAGCTCGGTGATGACGTAGCCGCCCTCGCGTCCGCTGCGGGTGGTGGCGACGACCTCGCCGCGCACGTCGGTGAGTGTGACCGTGGCGTCCCGCACAGGGCTGCCGTCGGCGGTGAGCACGCCGCCCGCGAGGCGTCCGGCGCCGCCGAGGACGACGTCCAGGTCCACGGGGCGCTCGCCGACGGTGACGGAGACGGCCTGCGGCTGGTGTCCGCCCGCGGCGGCGATCAGGACGTACGACCCCGTGCCGGGCGTGGACAGCGCGTACCGCCCGTCCTCACCGCTGGCGCCCCGCCCGATCTGCTGGCCGGTGGCGTCGATGAGCGTGAGTGCGGCGCGGGGGACGACGGTCCCGTCGGGGTGCTGCACCGTCCCGCAGACGGGGACTCCGGGGGCGTACGACGATCGGGCATGCGGCACCTGGCCGGTCGCGGTGGCCGGTTCCGTTTCGGAGGTGTTGTAGGACACCAGGGGTTTCTCCTTGAGGAAGAACGCGATGAGCAGGCCCAGGGCGAGCACCGGCACCAGGTAGAGGAAGATCCGGGGCATGGCGTCGGCGTACGCGCGGATGTAGTCGTCGCGCAGCGGCGCGGGCAGTGCGTGGACGAGCTGCGGGGTGATGGACTGCGGGTCGGGAAGCTGTGCACCCGCGCGCGTGGGCAGCCGTTTTTCGAGGGCGTCGGTGAGCCGGTCGGCGAAGAGGGTGCCGAAGACCGCGGCGCCGACGCTGCCGCCGATCTGCCGGAAGTAGTTGTTGGCGCTGGTGGCGGTGCCGAGGTCGGCAGGGCGCACGGAGTTCTGCACGGCGAGGATCAGGACCGGCATCACCATGCCGATGCCGGCGCCGAGCACGGCCATCCAGAGGCTGTAGTGCAGCCTGGGCGTGTCGACCTGGAGGCGGGAGAGCAGCCACATGCCGACGGCGGAGACGGCGCTGCCGAGGACGGGAAAGATCTTGTAGCGCCCGGTGTGGCTGATGAGCTGCCCGGAGACGATCGAGGCGCCGACGATGCCGCCCATCATGGGCAGCATCAGCAGGCCCGACTCGGTGGCGGAGGCCCCGTCGACCATCTGCAGAAAGGTCGGCAGATAGCTGGCGGCGCCGAAGAGCGCGACGCCGATCACCAGGCCCACCAGACCGGTGACGTTGAAGACGGAGTCCCTGAACAGCCGCAGTGGGATGAGGGGTTCGACGGCGAAGTGCTCGACGACGAGGAAGAGGACGGTGGCGGCCGCCGCTCCCGCGCCGAGACCGAGGATCGTCCGCGAGTCCCAGGCGTACTCGGTGCCGCCCCAACTGGTGAGCAGGACGAGGCAGGTGGACGCGGCGGCGAGCAGCAGAGCACCCAGCACGTCCAGCCGCGCCCTGGCCTGCGGCTTGGGGAGTTTCAGTACGACGGTGACGACGGCCAGGGTGACCAGGCCGAAGGGGACGTTGAAGTAGAAGCACCAGCGCCAGGAGAGGTGGTCCGTGAAGTACCCGCCCAGCAACGGACCCGCCACGGACGCCAGGCCGAACGCGGCGCCGATCAGTCCCATGAACCGTCCGCGCCGACGTGGCGGCACGATGTCCGCGATGATCGCCTGCACGCCGATCATGAGCCCGCCCGCGCCGACGCCCTGGACCGCGCGGAAGGCGATCAGCTGGTCCATGCTCTGCGCCCGGCCCGCGAGCGCGGCGCCGATCACGAAGACGACGATGGCGAACTGGAAGACGCCCTTGCGGCCGAGCAGGTCGCCGAGCTTGCCGTAGACCGGGAGGCCCACGGTGGCCGTGAGGAGGTAGGCGGTGATCGCCCAGGACATCCTGTCCAGGCCGTGCAGCTCGCCGACGATCTTCGGGAGCGCGGTGGCGACGATCATCTGCTCCAGGGCGGCGAGCAGCAGCGCCAGCATCAGCCCGAGGAAGACCAACCGCACCCGGCGCGGGCTCGACTCGACCGGGCCGGCCGGTCCGACCGGTGCGGCGGCGGCCTGCGGGGGCGCCACGGCGGGTTCGCCCCGCAACTCGCCCTGCGCCGTCGTCCCGCTCACGTACCGCTCCCCTCGCCGCGCTGCCACACAATCCCGCTCAAGGCGGCAACTACGGGCAGGCGCGACGAGTTACGGCGGACCGGTGCGGCGCAGGGAGATCCACTCGACCGGGTGAGGGGCGTCAACGGCCCCCGAGCGGCCGGGACTTACTTCTCGACCTCGGTGGCGAGCCTGGCGAGCACGGCGTCGTAGATCCGGCCGAGGCCCTTGGGCGCGAAGGTCTTCTCGAAGAACCCGCCGATGCCGCCGGCGCCGTTCCAGACGGTGGTCACGACGACGCGGGACTTGCCCTCGCCTGCCGGGGTGACCCGCCAGGTGGTGACCATGGAGGAGTTGCGGTCCTTCTCGACGAGCTCGCCGTCGGTGGGCTCGCTGACCTCCAGGAGGCAGTCGCGCACGCGCTTGCTGGTGGCCTGGAGCTTCCAGTGGACGAGGGTGCCCTCGCCGTCGCCGCCCTCGCGCACCTCGTACTCGCTGAAGTGCTCGGGCAGCAGCTTCGCGCGCGTGCCGCTGTAGTCGGCGAGGGCGTCGAACACCTTCTCCGCGTCTGCCGCGACGACCCGCTCGGTAGTGGCCTCGACCTGCGCCATCGGTTTCCTCCAGGACTTGCTTCTCTCGGGGTTGGGGCAAGCCAACCACCCCCGCCCACGGCCGCCCAAATCGGGGTGGCCGGGGACACCCCCGGGGCTCTCGGGGCGATCGGGAACAGGCCTTGCACGGGAAATCGAACACGTGTTTCACTCGGGGCAGCGCTACCGAGGAGGCGTCATGCGGTGGGAGAACCTCACAGTGGAGTCCGGCGGGCACAGCCGGGCGGCGGACGCCGCGCTGTTCGGCGCGGACGCGGTCGTGAGCCGCACCTTCGACACGCCTGAATTCCGTGGCATCACCTTCCACGAGGTGCGGGCCCGCTCGATCATCAACCGGGTGCCGGGCGTCTCGCGGATGCCCTTCGAGTGGACGGTGAATCCGTACCGCGGCTGCTCGCACGCGTGCGTGTACTGCTTCGCCCGCAAGACGCACACCTATCTGGACCTCGACTCGGGGCTCGACTTCGACTCGCAGATCGTGGTCAAGGTGAACGCCCCGGAGCTGCTGCGCAGCCAGCTCGGCTCGCGCCGCTGGCAGGGCGAGCACATCGCGATGGGCACGAACGTCGACTGCTACCAGCGCGCCGAGGGCCGCTACCGCCTGATGCCGGGCATCCTGTCCGCCCTGCGCGACCACGCCAACCCCTTCTCGATCCTGACGAAGGGCACGCTGATCCTGCGCGACCTCGATCTGCTCGTGCAGTCGGCCCAGGTGACGGACATCGGCATCTCGGTGTCGGTGGGCTTCATCGACACCGAGCTGTGGCGCACGGTGGAGCCGGGCACGCCCGCCCCTGAGCGCCGCCTGGACGTGGTACGCACCCTCGCCGAGCACGGGATCGGGTGCGGTGTGCTGATGGCCCCGGTGATCCCGTTCCTCAGCGACCGGCCCGCCCAACTGCGCGCCACCGTGCGGGCGATCGCGGCCGCCGGGGCCACCTCCGTCACCCCGCTGGTGCTGCATCTGCGCCCCGGCGCCCGCGAGTGGTTCATGGCCTGGCTGGGCCAAAACCACCCGTACCTGGTGCGCCGCTACGAGCGCCTGTACGCGGACGGCGCCTACGCCCCGAAGTGGTACCAGCGCCGGATCACCCGTCAGGTCCACGAGCTGGCACAGGAGTACGGGATCGGCCCCACGCGCGCGGGGATGCCACGGCGGATCCGGCCGCCCGAGGCACCCGAGCCGACGGTGTCCGAACCGACCCAACTCACGCTTATTTGAGAGCATACGAGCGCATCCCGCGACCCAATCGGGTCAAGTCTTGCCAGAACGAGTTCTTCGGGGGCGGCTTTCCGGGACGATGCGGCGAGGACCGTGAGACTCGCGGTCCGAAACCCTCCGTCCTGGGAGGACTGCATGAGAAAACGCGCAGCGGTGCTGTGCGGTGCCGCCGCCGTCGTGGCCGGGAGCTTCACTGCTCTGCCTGCGGGCGCGAGCACCGCGCAGTCCCCGCGAACCGCCCCTGCCGCGGAACTCACCTGGAAGAACTGCGCCACCACGAACTATCCGACGCTCCAGTGCGCATCGCTCGACGTGCCGCTCGACCACCGGGATCCACAGGGGAAGCAGATCACCCTTGCGCTCTCGCGTGTGAAGCACACCGCGCAGAAGAGCCAGGGCCCGCTGCTGGTCAACCCCGGCGGCCCCGGCGGCAGCGGCCTCACGCTCGCCGGATTCGTCGCGAAGTCGCTGCCCAAGGCGGTTGCGGCCCAGTACGACGTCATCGGCTTCGACCCGCGCGGGGTGGGCAAGAGCAAGCCCGCCCTCGACTGCGAGCCGGGCCACTTCAACCCGGTGCGCCCGGACACCGTGCCGAGCACCCCGGCCCTGGAGAAGACCAACCTCGACCGCGCCAAGTCCTTCGCCGCCGCCTGCGGAACGAAGTACCCGAGCCTGCTGCCGTACATCAACACCGTTCAGGCCGTGCAGGACATGGACTCGATCCGCGCGGCCCTGGGCGCCCGCCAGACCAGCTACTTCGGCTACTCGTACGGCACCTACCTCGGCGCGGTGTACGCCAAGCTCTTCCCGCAGCGTGTGAAGCACCTGGTCCTGGACTCGATCGTCGACCCGACGGGCGTCTGGTACGACGACAACCTCGCGCAGGACTACGCCTTCGACGCCCGCCACAAGGCCCTGATGGCCTGGATCGCCAAGTACGACTCGACGTACAGACTCGGCACCGATCCGGCCCGGGTCGAGGCCAAGTGGTACGCGATGCGCAAGGCGGTCGCCAAGAAGCCGGCCGGCGGCAAGGTGGGGGCCTCCGAACTGGAGGACACGTTCATCCCGGGCGGCTACTACAACGGCTACTGGCCGTCCCTGGCCGAGGCGTTCGCGGCGTACGTGAACGACAAGAAATCCGACCCCCTGGTCGAGGCTTACCAGAGTCTGGGCGCCGTCGACGCGTCCGGGGACAACGGCTACAGCGTCTACACCTCGGTGCAGTGCCGTGACGCCTCCTGGCCGCGCGACTGGAACCAGTGGCGCAAGGACAACTGGGCGGTCTACGACAAGGCGCCGTTCATGGCCTGGAGCAACGCCTGGTACAACGCGCCGTGCGCGTTCTGGCCGACGGACTCGCTGAAGCCGCTGCACGTCGCCAACGACAAGCTGCCGCCGGTGCTGCTGTTCCAGGCGACCGACGACGCGGCGACCCCGTACGAGGGCGGCGCGACGGTCCACCGTCTGCTGGCCGGCTCGAGCTTCGTGGTCGAGCAGGGCGGCGGGAACCACGGCATCACGCTGAGCGGGAACGCCTGCCTGGACAAGTACCTGGCGGCATACCTGTCCGACGGCACGGTGCCGCGCGGCGGCGGCCCGATCGACGCGGTGTGCCCGAAGACGCCCGACCCCAAACCGCTGAGCGCCAAGGCGCCGATGAGCACCAAGGCGGCGGACACGTCCGACGGCGGCGCCACGCTGCACGAGCTGATCGGCTTCCGTGGCTGAGCACGACCCGAAGGTGAGGTCCCGTCGGGGGCGTTGTCAGACCCATGGTCCACGATGGACGCATGAGTGAGCTGACCAGGATCACCGCCCCCGACGGGGTCTTCCCCGCCGCGCAGTACAGCCACGTCGTCATGGGCACGGGCCGTTTCGTCGCGATCGCCGGCCAGCTCGCGCTGGACGAGGACGGCAGGCTCGTCGGCGAGGGCGACGCCGAGGCCCAGGCCCGCCAGGTGTTCGAGAACCTCCGCCGCTGCCTCGCCGCCGCCGGGGCGACCTTCGACGACGTCGTCAAACTCACCTACTTCGTCACGGACACGGCGCACCTGCCCGCGATCCGCACGGCCCGCGCCGCCCACATACCCGACGACCGCCTCCCCGCCGCCTCCGCGGTACAGGTCGCCGCCCTGGTCCGACCCGAGTTCCTGATGGAGATCGAAGCCTTCGCGGTGGTGGGCGGGTGAGTGCGCTCCTGGTCCGCGAAATGGCCCTGACGGACTGCGAGCGCGTGGCAGAGATCCGCGTCGGCGGCTGGCAGAAGGCCTACCGGGGGATCATCCCGCAGTCCTACCTCGACAGGATGAGCGTGCAGGAGGACGCCGAGCGCCGCCGCACCCACTTCCTGGAGCGCAGCGCCGAGGTGGTGAACCTGGTCGCCGAGCAGGACGGGGAGATCGTCGGCTGGGTCTGCCACGGCCCGTACCGGGCCGGTGAAGTGCGCACCACGGAGCTCGAGTTGTACGCGCTGTACGTGGCCCCCGAGTCGTACGGCGTGGGCGTCGGGCGGGCACTGACCGAGGAGTCGGTACGGCGGTGCACTGCCGCCGGGCACGCGCGCATGTACCTGTGGGTGCTCAAGGAGAACGCGCGCGCCCGCCGCTTCTACGAGCGGTCGGGCTTCCGCCCGGACGGCGCCGAGGAACCCTTCGAAGTGGACGGGGTCGAGGTTCCGGAGGTGCGGTACGTCAGGGAGCTCGCCGGCTGACGCGGCCTCATCTCTGTCTCGGAATCCGTGCCAGTGCCCGCACCGCCGCCTCCGCCAGGGCCGGATGGGCCAGCGCCTCGTTGAGTACGGGTCTGGCGCGGGCGTCCTCCAGGGCGCCGAGCCCCTCCACACAGGCGAGCGCCACCCGGCGGTACGGGTCGTGCGGGCGCAGCCTGCGCTCCAGGGTGGTGATCAGCGCGGGCACGGACTCGGGGGCGCGCAGCTCCGCGAGGAGCCGCACGGGGTGCAGGGCATAGGCGACACGGAGTTCGTTGGTGGCGAGGGCGGCCGCCGCGCGGGCGGTGCGCGGGTCGTCGAGGCGGGCGAGGGCGTGGGCGGCGGAGGCGCAGCGCTGCGGATCGCGGTGGTTCAGAAACAGGACGAGGGACTCGAAGGCACGCCGGTCACCCGCGAGCCCCAGCCGGAACGCGGCCAGCTCCCTGGCCCACAGCGGCTGCCCGGGCTCGGTGAGCACCCGCGCCAGCTCGTCGGGATCCTCGGTGGCCACGAGACGGTCGAATGCGGCCGTCGCCCCCGACTCCGCCCGTAAACGCTCCGTGAGTGATCGCAACTCTTCGTCCATGACACCGAAGATTAGAGGGGACGCCGATCTCTCGGGACGTACATCACAAACACGGGGACTGGCGCGCTCGTTACCCGCCGGTTAAGCTCAGACGAGCGAGTTACCCACTCGCATCTGCTTACGGCGGCCTGGTGACGCAGCTGCCGTAAGAGCAAGTCGGTTCGGTACATCAGGTACCGCAGCACGACCCGGCCACGGGACAGGGCCGGTCGAATTCACCCACCGTTCGCTCCAGGCGTGTGCACGCCCACGGCGACGGCAGGCACCGGGCGTGTGCGCTTGCAGCCCGGCAACACCCGCATCTCTTTCCCGCACCCGGTGCGCCAGGTCCGGCTTCGGCCGACTTCCCTCGGCGCACCCGGGCGCTCTCCCAGTCGTCACCCTCATGCCTGGAGTCCCGCGATGGCCACTCCCCTGTCCCACACCCCTTCCGCTTCGCTCACGACCATTGCCGTCGTCGGCCTCGGCACCATGGGCACCGGTATCACCGAGGTCCTCGCCAAGGCCGGCCGCGAGGTCGTCGGCATCGACATCAGCGAGGCCGCGGCCGCCAAGGCCGTCGCCACCCTGGAGGCGGCCACCGCCCGCGCCGTGGAGAAGGGCCGGCTGACCGAGCAGGAGCGCGCGGACGTCCTCGCCCGCGTGAGCACCTCCACCGATCTGCGGGCCGCGGCCGACGCCGACCTCGTCATCGAGGTGGCTCCGGAGTCGTACGAGATCAAGCACCAGATCTTCCGCGAGCTCGACGGGATCGTCCGCCCGGAGACCATCCTGGCGACCGGCACGAACGCCCTGTCCGTGACCCGTCTCGCCGCCGACTCGGCCCGTCCGGAGCGCGTCCTCGGCCTGCACTTCTTCAACCCGGCGCCGGCGATGAAGCTCGTCGAGGTCGTCTCTTCCGTCCTCACCGCGCCGACCGCCGTCACCGCGGTCACCAACCTCGCCCTCGACCTCGGCAAGGAGCCCGTGGCGGTCGGCGACCGGCCGGGGTTCGTCGCCGACGGGCTGCTGTTCGGCTACCTCAACCAGGCCGCCGCGATGTACGAGGCCAAGTACGCCTCCCGCGAGGACATCGACGCGGCGATGCGGCTCGGCTGCGGTCTGCCGATGGGTCCGCTCGCGCTGCTCGACCTGATCGGTGTCGACACCGCCCGCACGGTCCTGGAGGCCATGTACGCCGAGTCCCACGACCGGCTGCACGCCCCCGCCCCGATCCTCAAGCAGCTCAGCGAGGCGGGTCTGACCGGCCGCAAGTCGGGCCGCGGCTTCTACACCTACGAGGCCCCCGGCAGCGCCACCGTCGTGCGGGACGCGCTGACGCCGCTGGACGGCGCCGCCCTCACCCCGGGCCGCGAGGTCCGCTCCGTCGGCGTCGCCGGCTCCGGCACCATGGCCTCCGGCATCGCGGAGGTCTTCGCCAAGGCCGGGTACGAGGTCGTCCTCGCCGCCCGCAGCGAGGAGAAGGCGCAGGCCGCAAAGGCCCGTATCGGCAAGTCGCTCTCACGCTCCGTCGACAAGGGGCGGATGACCGCCGAGGCCGCCGCGCAGACCCTCGACCGGATCACCGCAGCCGGCTCCTACGAGTCCTTCGCCGACGTCGACCTGGCCGTGGAGGCCGTCGCCGAGGACCTGGAGATCAAGCAGCAGCTGTTCCAGGCGCTGGACAAGGTCTGCAAGCCGGGCGCGGTCCTGGCCACCACGACCTCCTCGCTGCCCGTGGTCGCCTGCGCCCGCGCCACCTCGCGCCCGCAGGACGTGATCGGCATGCACTTCTTCAACCCGGCGCCGGCGATGAAGCTGGTCGAGGTCGTCCGTACGGTGCTGACGGCCGAGGACGTCCACGCGACGGTCCGCGAGGTGTGTGGACGGATCAAGAAGCACGCCGTCGACTGTGGCGACCGTGCAGGTTTCATCGTGAACGCGCTGCTTTTCCCGTACCTCAACAACGCGATCAAGATGGTGCAGGAGCACTATGCATCTCTTGACGACATCGACGCGGCGATGAAGCTGGGCGGCGGCTACCCGATGGGCCCCTTCGAGCTCCTTGACGTCGTCGGGCTCGACGTCTCCCTGGCGATCGAGAAGGTCCTGCACCGCGAGTTCCGCGACCCGGGCCTGGCCCCCGCGCCGCTCCTGGAGCACCTGGTGGCCGCGGGCTGCCTCGGCCGCAAGACGGGCCGTGGCTTCCGCGAATATGCCCGCCGCTGACGGCGCCGGCGACTGGTTCAGAGGCGAGACGGACTGGGGCGGACTGCTCGGCCCCAGCGGAGGGCCCCCGCCCGCACCGGGCGGGGTAACCCCCGTACATGCGCAACAAGCTGCGCACATGCAGTACGTTCGGGTCATGTCCCAGCCCGCCAAGTCCTCACGTACACCAGCCACGCCCGACGCGCCGGAAAGTGCCGCAGGCAGTCGCGCGGCCGCCCAGCGGCTCAAGATGCGCCGCGAACTGGCGGCCGCGGCGATGGAGCTGTTCGCGACCAAGGGGTACGAGGCGACCACCGTCGACGAGATCGCGGCCGCTGCCGGGGTCGCGCGCCGCACCTTCTTCCGCCACTTCCGCTCCAAGGAAGAGGCGATCTTCCCCGACCACGACGACACGTTGATCCGTGCGGAGGCCGTGCTCAACGCGGCTCCCGCGCACGAGCACCCGCTCGACACGGTGTGCCGCGGCATCAAGGAAGTCATGCGGATGTACGCGGCGCGGCCGGAGATCTCGGTCGCCCGCTACAAGCTCACCCGCGAGGTACCCACCCTGCGCGAGGCGGAGATCGCGTCGGTGGCGCGTTACGAGCGCCTCTTCACCCGCTATCTCCTCGGCCACTTCGACGAGCACGCGCACGACGACGACGCCAACGACGACCCGCTGCTCGCGGAGGTCGCCGCGTCCGCCGTGGTCACCGCCCACAACCACGTCCTCAGACGCTGGCTGCGGGCCGGTGGGCAGGGCGACGTGGAGGCCCAGCTGGACCACGCCTTCGCGATCGTGCGCAAGACGTTCGGGACGGGCATCGGGGCGGGGCGCAGCACCACCACGCCGACCCGGCCGACGGCTCCCGCGGCGGTGTCCACCCAGGGCGAGGTCCTGGTCACCGTCGCCCGCACCGACGCTCCGCTGGACGAGGTCATGCGGACCATCGAGCAGGCGCTGAAGGACCGCTGAGGTCTCTTCCGCCCTGTGATGACGGCCACCCTTCGGGGTGGCCGTTTTGGCATGCCAGAGCCCCTTTTCGAGCAGATTTCAAGCGGCATTCGATCGATCATCGCTCATTTGTTACGTAAAGATTTCACCTGAGAGCGATTGCTGGCACTCAGTGCCTTGCCAGGTGACACGCGGTGTCATACGTTGAAGGAGTCCGGGCGGCCGGCGTGCAGAGACCATGCGTACGCCGGCTGTCCCAACAAGTCATCGACTTGCCCCGCCCGGACGCCTGCGTCACAGGCAACCTCCCGCGCCACAAAGCGCTGCCGCACAGCATGACCGCCGAACCGACGGCACCGACGTAACCCTCAGCGTCCCTCCCTCAGGACGCGTATCGCCGGAGGCAACACCGTGACCACCAAGGACATCCTGGACGCGATCCAGTCGCCGGACTCGACGCCGGCCGACTTCGCCGCCCTGCCGCTCCCCGAGTCGTACCGCGCGATCACCGTGCACAAGGACGAGACGGAGATGTTCGCGGGCCTGGAGACCCGCGACAAGGACCCGCGCAAGTCGATCCACCTGGACGAGGTTCCGCTGCCGGAGCTCGGCCCGGGCGAGGCCCTGGTGGCTGTCATGGCCTCCTCGGTCAACTACAACTCCGTGTGGACCTCGATCTTCGAGCCCCTGTCGACCTTCGGGTTCCTGGAGCGCTACGGCCGCACCAGCGAGCTGGCCAAGCGCCACGACCTGCCGTACCACATCATCGGCTCCGACCTCGCGGGCGTCGTGCTGCGCACCGGCCCGGGCGTGAACTCCTGGAAGCCCGGCGACGAGGTCGTCGCGCACTGCCTCTCCGTCGAGCTGGAGTCCTCCGACGGCCACAACGACACGATGCTCGACCCCGAGCAGCGCATCTGGGGCTTCGAGACCAACTTCGGCGGCCTCGCCGAGATCGCGCTCGTCAAGTCCAACCAGCTGATGCCCAAGCCGGGTCACCTCTCGTGGGAGGAGGCCGCGGCCCCGGGCCTCGTCAACTCCACCGCCTACCGCCAGCTGGTCTCCCGCAACGGCGCCGCCATGAAGCAGGGCGACAACGTCCTGATCTGGGGCGCGAGCGGCGGCCTCGGCTCGTACGCCACCCAGTTCGCGCTGGCCGGCGGCGCCAACCCGATCTGTGTCGTCTCCAGCCCGCAGAAGGCGGAGATCTGCCGCTCGATGGGCGCCGAGGCGATCATCGACCGCAACGCCGAGGGCTACAAGTTCTGGAAGGACGAGAACACCCAGGACCCGAAGGAGTGGAAGCGCTTCGGCAAGCGCATCCGCGAACTGACCGGCGGCGAGGACATCGACATCGTCTTCGAGCACCCCGGCCGCGAGACCTTCGGCGCCTCCGTGTTCGTCACCCGCAAGGGCGGCACCATCACCACCTGCGCCTCGACCTCGGGCTACATGCACGAGTACGACAACCGCTACCTGTGGATGTCCCTGAAGCGGATCATCGGCTCGCACTTCGCCAACTACCGCGAGGCCTGGGAGGCCAACCGGCTCATCGCGAAGGGCAAGATCCACCCGACGCTGTCGAAGACCTACTCCCTGGAGGAGACCGGGCAGGCCGCGTACGACGTGCACCGCAACCTCCACCAGGGCAAGGTCGGCGTGCTGTGCCTCGCCCCCGAGGAGGGCCTCGGCGTGCGCGACGAGGAGATGCGTGCCAAGCACATCGACGCCATCAACCGCTTCCGCAACATCTGAGACACCCGAGGTCATAGATGACTGAGCGTCAGCCCGCCGAAGGTGTGCGGGAGAAGGACCGGCCGTGGCTCATGCGCACGTACGCCGGTCACTCCACGGCCGAGGCGTCCAACGAGCTGTACCGGCGCAACCTCGCCAAGGGTCAGACGGGCCTGTCGGTCGCGTTCGACCTGCCGACGCAGACCGGCTACGACTCCGACCACATCCTCGCCCGCGGCGAGGTCGGCCGGGTCGGTGTGCCGGTCGCGCACCTCGGTGACATGCGCCGGCTGTTCCAGGACATCCCCCTGGAGCAGATGAACACCTCGATGACGATCAACGCCACCGCCATGTGGCTGCTGGCGCTCTACCAGGTCGTCGCGGAGGAGCAGGGTGCGGACATCACCAAGCTCCAGGGCACGACCCAGAACGACATCGTCAAGGAGTACCTGTCCCGCGGCACGCACGTCTTCCCGCCGGGGCCGAGCCTCCGTCTGACGACGGACATGATCGCGTACACGGTCTCCCACATGCCGAAGTGGAACCCGATCAACATCTGCAGCTACCACCTGCAGGAGGCGGGCGCCACGCCGGTCCAGGAGATCGCGTACGCGATGTCCACCGCCATCGCCGTCCTCGACGCCGTACGCGACAGCGGCCAGGTGCCGCAGGAGCGCATGGGCGACGTCGTCGGCCGTATCTCCTTCTTCGTGAACGCGGGCGTCCGCTTCATCGAGGAGATGTGCAAGATGCGCGCCTTCGGGCGGATCTGGGACAAGATCACGCTTGAGCGCTACGGCATCCAGAACCCCAAGCACCGCCGCTTCCGGTACGGCGTCCAGGTCAACTCCCTGGGTCTGACCGAGGCGCAGCCGGAGAACAACGTCCAGCGGATCGTGCTGGAGATGCTGGCCGTGACCCTCTCCAAGGACGCACGCGCGCGTGCCGTGCAGCTGCCCGCCTGGAACGAGGCCCTGGGCCTGCCCCGCCCCTGGGACCAGCAGTGGTCGCTGCGCATCCAGCAGGTGCTGGCGCACGAGAGCGACCTGCTGGAGTACGAGGACATCTTCGAGGGCTCGCACGTCATCGAGGCGAAGGTCGCGGGGCTCGTCGAGGAGTCCCTGGCGGAGATCGAGCGGATCCAGGAGATGGGCGGCGCGATGGCCGCCGTCGAGTCCGGCTATCTCAAGTCGCAGCTCGTCTCCTCGCACGCCGAGCGGCGCGCCCGTATCGAGTCCGGTCAAGAGAAGATCGTCGGCGTCAACATCTTCGAGACGACCGAGCCCAATCCACTCACCGCCGACCTCGACACGGCCATCCAGACGGTTGATCCAGCTGTCGAGGCCCGGGTCATCGCCTCGCTGCAGCACTGGCGCGACACCCGCTACCAGCCGCCCTTCAACCACCCGCGCCCCTGCAAGGCGCTGGAGAAGCTGAAGGAGGCCGCCAAGGGCACCGACAACCTCATGGAGGCCACCCTGGAGTGCGCACGCGCCGGAGTCACGACCGGCGAGTGGGCCGGGGCCCTGCGCGAGGTGTTCGGCGAGTTCCGGGCGCCGACGGGCGTCTCGTCCGCCCCGGTCGCGGTCGCCGCGGCGGAGGGCTCGGCACTGAGCGAGGTGCGCCGCAAGGTGGACGCCACCGCCCGCGACCTCGGCGTCGGCAAGCTGCGCTTCCTGGTCGGCAAGCCCGGCCTGGACGGACACTCCAACGGCGCCGAGCAGATCGCCGTGCGGGCCCGCGACGCCGGCTTCGAGGTGGTCTACCAGGGCATCCGGCTCACCCCCGAGCAGATCGTGGACGCGGCCCTCGCCGAGGACGTGCACGCGGTCGGGCTGTCCATCCTCTCCGGCTCACACGCCCAGCTGGTCCCGGACGTGCTGGAGCGCCTCCGTGTGGCCGGTGCCACAGATATACCGGTGATCGCCGGTGGCATCATCCCCAATGGCGACGCCGAACAGCTGCGGGCCGCCGGAGTGGCCGCGGTCTTCACCCCGAAGGACTTCGACATCACCGGAATCATCGGCCGCATCGTCGACGAGATCCGGAAAGCGAACAAGCTCGACCCCCTGGAGGTCCCCGCATGACCACGCCCGTCAACCGTCTGCGTCCGCGACGCTCCTGCCTCGCGGTCCCCGGGAGCAACCCCCGCTTCCTGGAGAAGGCGCAGGGCCTCCCCGCCGACCAGGTCTTCCTCGACCTCGAGGACGCGTGCGCCCCGCTCGCCAAGCCCGAGGCGCGGCACACCATCGTCAAGTTCCTCAACGAGGGCGACTGGACCGGCAAGACGAGGGTCGTGCGCGTCAACGACTGGACGACCGAGTGGACGTACCGCGACGTCGTCACGGTCGTCGAGGGTGCCGGCCAGAACCTCGACTGCATCATGCTGCCGAAGGTCCAGACGGCCCAGCAGATCGTCGCCCTCGACCTCCTGCTGACGCAGATCGAGAAGACCATGGGCTTCGAGGTCGGCAAGATCGGCATCGAGGCGCAGATCGAGAACGCCCAGGGCCTCAACAACGTCAACGAGATCGCGACGGCCTCCCAGCGCGTCGAGACGATCATCTTCGGCCCGGCCGACTTCATGGCCTCCATCAACATGAAGTCCCTGGTCGTGGGCGAGCAGCCGCCCGGCTACCCGGCGGACGCCTACCACTACATCCTGATGAAGATCCTGATGGCCGCCCGCGCCAACAACCTCCAGGCGATCGACGGCCCCTACCTGCAGATCCGCAACATCGACGGCTACCGTGAGGTCGCCCAGCGCGCCGCGGCGCTCGGTTTCGACGGCAAGTGGGTGCTGCACCCGGGCCAGGTCGAGGCGTCCAACGAGATCTTCTCGCCCTCCCAGGAGGACTACGACCACGCCGAGCTGATCCTGGACGCGTACGACTACTACACGTCCGAGGCGGGCGGCAAGAAGGGCTCCGCGATGCTCGGCGACGAGATGATCGACGAGGCCAGCCGCAAGATGGCGCTGGTCATCTCCGGCAAGGGGCGTGCGGCCGGTATGCAGCGCACGTCGAAGTTCGAGATCCCGGAGGCCTGAGCGCGATGCAGTTCGGACGCACCTACGAGGAGTTCGAGGTCGGGGCGACGTACAAGCACTGGCCGGGCAAGACGGTCACGGAGTACGACGACCACCTGTTCTGTCTCCTCACCATGAACCACCACCCGCTCCACATGGACACCAACTATGCGGAGAAGACGACGGACTTCGGCAAGAACGTCGTCGTGGGCAACTACATCTACTCCCTGCTGCTCGGCATGTCCGTCCCGGACATCTCCGGCAAGGCGATCGCCAACCTGGAGATCGAGTCGCTCAGGCACGTGGCGCCGACCTTCCACGGCGACACGATCTACGGCCAGACGACGGTGCTCGACAAGTGGCCGTCGAAGTCGAAGAACGACCGCGGCATCGTCTACGTCGAGACCAAGGGCTACAAGCAGGACGGCACGCTGGTCTGCGTGTTCCGCCGCAAGGTGATGGTGCCCACCGAGACGTACATCAAGGAGCGCGGCGGCGAGCAGCCCGGCCGCCCGGAACTTCAGGAGGGCTGAGCCCGATGGCACGCCTCGCCCAGACCGCCGGTCTGACCGACATCCAGCAGGAGATCCTCTCCACCGTCCGCGACTTCGTGGACAAGGAGATCATCCCGGTCGCCACCGAGCTGGAGCACCGCGACGAGTACCCGCAGCAGATCGTCGACGGCCTCAAGGAACTCGGCCTGTTCGGCCTGATGATCCCCGAGGAGTACGGGGGCCTGGGCGAGTCGCTCCTCACCTACGCCCTGTGCGTCGAGGAGATCGCCCGTGGCTGGATGTCGGTGTCCGGCATCATCAACACCCACTTCATCGTGGCGTACATGCTCAAGCAGCACGGCACGCAGGAGCAGAAGGACCACTTCCTGCCCCGTATGGCGGCCGGCGACATCCGCGGCGCCTTCTCGATGTCGGAGCCGGGCCTCGGCTCGGACGTGTCCGCCATCACCTCCAAGGCGGTCAAGGACGGCGACGAGTACGTCCTCAACGGCCAGAAGATGTGGCTGACCAACGGCGGAACGTCAAGTCTGGTCGCCGTACTGGTCCGAAGTGATGAAGGACACCCCGAGGGCACCGCGCCCCACAAGTCGATGACGACCTTCCTGGTCGAGAAGGAACCCGGCTTCGGAGAGGTCCGCCCCGGCCTCACCATCCCCGGGAAGATCGACAAGATGGGCTACAAGGGCGTCGACACCACCGAACTCATCATGGACGACCTGCGAATTCCGGCCAACCGTGTGCTCGGTGGCGTGACCGGCCGGGGTTTCTATCAAATGATGGACGGCGTGGAGGTCGGCCGCGTGAACGTGGCGGCGCGTGGCTGTGGCGTCGCTCAGCGTGCGTTCGAGCTCGGTGTCCGGTACGCCCAGCAGCGTCACACTTTCGGCAAGGCGATCGCCCAGCACCAGGCCATCCAGTTCAAGCTGGCCGAGATGGCTACCAAGGTCGAGGCCGCGCATGCCATGATGGTCAACGCGGCACGCAAAAAGGACTCAGGGGAGCGAAACGACCTTGAGGCCGGTATGGCGAAGTACCTCGCCTCCGAGTACTGCAAGGAGGTCGTGGAGGACGCGTTCCGGATCCACGGCGGCTACGGCTTCTCCAAGGAGTACGAGATCGAGCGCCTCTACCGTGAGGCCCCGATGTTGCTGATCGGTGAAGGTACGGCCGAGATCCAAAAAATGATCATCGGTCGCAGGCTGCTCGAAGAGTATCGGTTCCAGGGTTAGATGTCCGGATACGGGGTGTTTTCTTGGAGAAGAAGATCACACCCCGTCAGCACTCTTCGGCCGCCGACTCGGCTTCCTGGCTTGCCCAGTTGCGGCCCGCGACCGGTACCATCCCGGGAAAGCCGCCGTCCCCCGTTACTGCGCGGCATCATCCGCTACGAAGGTCATCCATGCCCCACAGCCAAACCTCTGCACCACGCGACAGCCGGGCCGGCGTACGCCTCGCGCGCGGAGCATCGCCGTGGCTTCTGCCGACCGTCGCCACCGCAGCCCTCAGCCTGGCCCGTGCGCGCCGCTCCGGCGTCGCCAAGGCCGTGGCCGTGCCCGCCACCGCGCTCGCGGCGGGCATGCTGTGGTTCTTCCGCGACCCCGAGCGCGAGATCGCCCCTGGCAGGGTCATCTCGCCCGCCGACGGTGTGGTGCAGAGCATCATGCCGTGGAAGGACGGCCGTACCCGCGTCGCGATCTTCATGAGCCCGCTCAACGTCCACGTCAACCGCGCGCCGCTCTCCGGCGAGGTGACGTCGGTCGAGCACATCCCCGGTGGGTTCGTTCCGGCGTTCAACAAGGAGAGCGAGAACAACGAGCGCGTAGTCTGGCATTTCGACACCGAACTCGGCGACATCGAGATGATCCAGATCGCCGGCGCGGTGGCTCGCCGCATCGTGCCGTACATCCCGCAGGGGACGAAGGTCGAGCAGGGTGACCGCATCGGTCTGATCCGCTTCGGCTCGCGCGTCGACATCTACCTGCCCGAGGGCGTGGACGTCGCGGTCGAGGTCGGCCAGAAGACCGTGGCTGGGGTGACTCGCATTGACCGTGATTGATCCTGATACCCAGGCGGGCTGGGTGCCCGAGGCCGACGAGGTGGACGAAGAGGAGGAGATGCCCCTCTCTCTCCGCCTCTCAATAGCGGACACCCTCACCCTGGGCAACGCCACGTGCGGCTTCATGGCGGTGTACTTCACCACCACCGGCATCCTGATCCCGCACCTCACCGGCGACCAGGAGACCGGCATGGCCCGCCACAGCGCGGCCACCGCGGTCATCCTGATGCTGTGCGCGGCGGTCTTCGACCTGTTCGACGGCCTGGTGGCACGCAAGCTGCGCTCCTCCCCCATGGGCGCGGAGCTGGACAACCTGTCGGACCTGATCAGCTTCGGTCTGGCGCCGGCGTACTTCGTCCTCGTCTACGGCATGGTCGCGGACGACGCGCATCAGCGGGTGGCCGCGGTCGGGGCAATCGTGGTGCTCCTGGCCGTGGTGCTGCGGCTGGCGAGATTCTCGTGCGTGACCGTCCCGAACGGCATGTTCCAGGGCATGCCGTCACCGTTCGGCGCACTGACGGTCGTCTCGATCGTCCTGCTGGAGCTGCCCTTCGTGGCGACCCTCCTGGCGATCCTGGGCACGGCCTGGCTGATGGTGAGCCGCGTCGAGTACCCGAAGCCGCGCGGCCGTCTCGCGGTGGCGATGCTGTCCTGGATCGTCGTGTCGATGGGCCTGCTGGCGGCCTGGGCGTTCGACGCCCCGAGCGGCCAGCTGCTCCTCCAGACGGGCTGCGCGCTCCAGCTGGTCACCGGAGCGGTGATCCCCCTGTTCGCCACGGCTCGCCGGGTGAACAACTTCCGCGACAACCGGCGCGAGGCGCGGGCGGCGCAGGTGCCGTAGCCGTAGCGGCGCTTGTACGACGGTGAAGGGCCCCGAACCATTGGTTCGGGGCCCTTCGTGTGCGGCGCCGCCCCGCTTTCGGCCTGAACGGCCTCGTCCTCAAACGCCGGACGGGCTGAAAAACAGCCCCTCCGGCGTTTGAGGAGCGGGGGTCCGGGGGCCGGCCCCCGGTACGGGACGGGTAGGGGCGGCGGGGCGAAAAAAGCCTGGTCTCAGGTCAGGAAGTCCCGCGCGATCTGCTCCGCCACCCGTTCCAGGATCGGCCCCGCGTCCGCGATGCACTTCGCCACGTCGGGTTCGACGGACGTGAGCGGGTACGCGCGGCGGATCCCGGCCCGGCCCAGTGCCTCAGGCTGCAGCGCGAGACGCCCGCACACCGCGACGACCTCCTTGTCCGCGGCACGCGCGGCGGCGGCGACCCCCGCCGGCGCCTTGCCGTGCAGGGTCTGCTCGTCCAGGGACCCCTCCCCGGTGATCACCAGGTCCGCCCACTCCAGCGCCGGCGCGAACCCGAGCACGTCCAGCATCACCTCGATGCCGGGGCGGAAACCGGCGCCGAGGAGCAGGGCGCCGTAGCCGATGCCGCCCGCCGCGCCCGCGCCCGGGGACACGGCGAATTCCGCCGCCTTCGCGCCGACCGCTTCCTCCAGCACCTTCGCGTAGTGCGCGAGGGCCGTGTCCAGGGCCTCCACGTCGTCCGGGGAGGCGCCCTTCTGCGGGCCGTAGACGGCGGGTGCGCCCTTCGGGCCGGTGAGCGGGTTGTCGACGTCGCTGGCCAGGACCAGGTCGACGGAGGCGAGGCGCGGGTCCAGGCCGGACAGGTCGGCGGAGGCCAGCTCGCTCAGTCCGCCGCCGCCCGGGGGAACCGGCTCGCCCTCCGTGTCCAGGAACCGTGCCCCGAGCGCCGACAGCATCCCGGCGCCGCCGTCCGTGGTCGCGCTGCCGCCGACGCCGAAGACGATCGTGCGCGCGCCCGCGTCCAGCGCGGCCCGCAGCAGCTCGCCGGAGCCGTACGTCGACGCCGTGAGCGGTGCGAAGACACCGGCCGGCAGTCGCTGCAGCCCGCTCGCCTCGGCCATCTCCACGACCGCCGTGCCCGCACGCAGTGCGAAGGCCGCCGTCACCTCGTCGCCCAGCGGCCCCGCGACGCGCACCTCGCGCCGCTCGAAACCGGCCGCGACCGCCGCGTCCACGGTCCCGTCGCCGCCGTCGGCCACCGGCAGCGACTCCACCTGGAGCTCCGGCACGACCCGGCGCAGCCCGGCCGTCACCCGCTCGGCGACCTGCACGGCCGTCAGCGACCCCTTGAACTTGTCCGCGGCGATGAGCACGCGCTGTGTCACCTGTTTCCCCTTGCTCTCCGGGCCTCGCGCATGTCAAGGCCAGTCGCGCCGCTGCGACCTTAACCGGGGGAGACCCCCGCCGTCATTCCGTGACCGGAGCCTGGGACGCCGGTCGGGGCCGTCTGAGAGCCCGCTGTGCGTCCCTTGTCGAACACCGCGCAGCACGCGCCCAAATTGGGTAGACCTTCTGCTATGACCCCTGTGGGCACTGAGCCAGAGCTCGCGGACCGCATCCTCGGGGGCTGGCTGGGCCGGATTGCGGGCAACATGCTCGGCAAGCCGGTCGAGCAGGGCGACCTGTGGACGCGGGACCGTATCGACCGCTATCTGCGGCAGGCCGCCGCACTGCCCCTCACCGACTATCTTCCCGAGCCCGCCGACGAGAGCGACGGCTTCGAGCTGCGCCCCGAGTGGCGTCAGTGCGTGCGCGGCCGGATCCACGGCAGCTGCCGCGACGACGACGTCGACTACGCGATCCTCGGCCTGGACCTCCTGGAGACGCACGGCTTCGACTTCAGCACCGAACAGGTGGGCGAGCTGTGGCTGCTGCGGCTGCCGTATCTGCAGACCTTCACGGCGGAGCGGGCCACCTACCGCAATCTCGCCAACGGGCTGAAGCCGCCGCTGACGGCCACGTACGACAACCCGTACCAGGAGTGGATCGGTGCCCTGATCCGCGCCGACATCTACGGCTGGACCTGCCCGGGCGTGCCGCGCCGCGCCGCCTCCCTGGCCCGCCGGGACGCGGTGCTGTCGCACACCGGCAACGGCGTGTACGGCGCAATGTGGGCGGCGGCGCTGATCGCGGCGGCCTTCACCGCGCCCACCGTGCGGCACGCGGTCGACCAGGCCCTCGCCGTCATCCCGGCGAGCAGCCGGCTCGCCCGTACCGTACGGCGGGTCGTGTCCCTCCACGACACGCGGATGACCTGGGAGGACACGCTCACGACGGTGGCCGAGGAGACCGCAGGCCTCGGCTGGATCCACACCATCCCGAACGCCGCCGTACTCACTGCAGGGCTTCTGTACGGCGACGGCGACTTCACCCGCACCATCACGCTGACCGTCCGCGGCGGCCTGGACACCGACTCCAACGGGGCGACGGCCGGCTCGGTGGCGGGCGTGCTGACCGGTGCGGACGCGATTCCGGCGCAGTGGAAGGAGCCGCTGGAGGACACGGTCCGCAGTGCGGTGTTCGGCTTCGACGGGGTGCGGATCAGCGAGCTGGCCGAGCGGACGGTGCAGCTGGCGGAGGCGGAGAGCTAGCCGAAGGCGGAGCCTGGGCTGGTTACCCTTCCTGGATGACCTCCACGCCAGACTTCGCCACGTACCTCGCCGGCCTGCCCCGCATTCTCGCCGGAGCCGCCGCCCTGTTCCGCGACGCCGAGGGCCGGGTGCTGCTCGTCGAGCCCAACTACCGTGAGGGCTGGGCGCTGCCGGGCGGCACGATCGAGTCCGACGACGGCGAGACCCCGCGCCAGGGCGCGCGCCGCGAGACGCTCGAGGAGATCGGTCTCGACCGCGAACTGGGCCGGCTGCTCGCGGTCGACTGGGTGTACAAGCCGAGCTGGCCGCCGCTGGTCGCCTATCTGTACGACGGCGGTGTCCTCGACGAGGACGACCTCAAGGCGATCCGCCTGCAGGAGGAGGAACTGCTCTCCTGGCGCCTCGTCCCCCGCGAGGAGCTCGACGACTATCTGCTGGGCACCCTCGGCCATCGCGTCCGGGTCGCCCTGGACGTCCTGGCGGAGGGCTCGGGCACGGCCGAGCTGGAGAACGGGCAGCGGGTGGCCTGACCGGGCGTCGGCTCACCCTTCGGGGGCGCGGGGCTTGGCGTCCACCTCGCGCAGCCCCTCGTCCCGCGCGGCGACCCGGGCCTCGGTCCGGTGGCCGCGCTCGATGTAGTCGCGGACGACGAGCTCGACGGCGTCCTGCGGGCTGCCGACGCCCGCAAGGACCATGACCTCCACGACGAGTTCGGCATCGAGCGAGACGGTGACCTTGGCCATGGCGGGAACCTAGCACCGAAGAGCGCGCACGAATATCCGTTCGCCCCACCTGGTCCTCCGTCCTACCCTCGGTGCCATGAGCAAGCCCCTCGTCGCGATCCTCAGCGGTGCCGGTATCTCCACGGACTCCGGGATCCCCGACTACCGCGGCCCGAACGGACTGTGGCGGAAGGATCCCGAGGCCGAGAAGCTCGTGACGTACGAGTACTACATGGGCGATCCGGAGATCCGGCGACGGTCCTGGCAGATGCGGCGCAAGAACCGCACGCTGCAGGCCGAGCCCAACGCCGCGCACCGGGCCGTGGCGGAATTGGAGCGGTCCGGGGTGCCCGTGCGGGTGATCACCCAGAACGTCGACGGGCTGCATCAGCTCGCCGGCATGCCCGCCCGCAAGGTGCTCGAACTGCACGGCTCCGCACGGAGCTTCGTGTGCACCGGTTGTCATGCGCGCGGGCCGATGGAGGAGGCGCTCGCCCGGGTCGAGGCCGGGGAGGACGACCCGGCGTGCCTGGAGTGCGGGGGCATTCTCAAGTCGGCGACGGTGATGTTCGGCGAGCGCCTCGACCCGGTGGTCCTCGGTGAGGCTCTCGCCATCACCAAGGCCTGCTCCGTGTTCATCGCCGTCGGCACCAGCCTGCAGGTGCAGCCCGCGGCCGGACTCGCCGGCGTCGCCGCCGACCACGGCGCGCGGCTCGTCATCGTCAACGCCGAGGCGACGCCGTACGACGACCTCGCGGACGAAGTCGTACGGGAGCCCATCGGCACCGCGCTGCCCGAACTCCTGGACCGGCTGAGCGCGGATAGCCGCAGCTAGAGCCCGGACCGCCGTCGTCCGGCGTCCACGACGGCGTGTCAGCTCCCGGCCGGGACGATGGTTCCGAACGAGGCCGCGGCGATCTGCTGGATGTAGCGCATCTCGGTCCCGTCCAGGTTGTTGGGGTTGAGGGAGTACACGATCTTGCGGGAGAGGTCGTTGGTGGCGAAGACACCGCTGGTGTAGCCGGGGCGAGAGCCGGTCTTGCCCCAGACCACGACACCGTTGGAGGCCTTGACCCGCATCAGGCCCATGGTCATGCAGGCCCGGCCGGCGTCCGCCTGGGTGCGGCACTGGCTGCTGTGGTGGCTGGGGACGTCGGGGACCGCGAAGAGCTCGGCCTGCTGGGCGGGCGGAAGGAGACGGCCGCGGAACAGCTGGGTGATGAAGCGGTCGAGGTCGGCGGGGGTGGAGATCATGCCGCCCTCGGCCCCGGGCCAGGGACTCTGCTCGGTGACGTCCACCGGGCGCCTGGTGCCGTCCGCGGACTTGACCAACAGATAGCCGTGCGCGTGCGGGCCGGGCAGCGTCGGGTCGTCCGCGTCGGGGACGTAGGTGTCGTGCAGGCCGAGGGGGCGGGTGATCCGGGCCTGCACCTCGTGGGCGAAGGTGTGCCCGGTGATCTTCTCGATCAGCACGCCGGCGACGTAGTAGTTCATGCCGTTGTACTGCTGCGCGGTGCCGGGCGCGAACTGCATCGGCTGACCGGCCATCAGGTCGATCACCTGCTGCGGCGTGAAGCTCTTCAGACGGTTGGCGGCGAACCATTCGGGGCTGCCGTCGCCGAAGTCCGGGCTGTCGGCCCCACGCGGCAGGCCGCTGGTGTGGTTGAGCAGCTGGCCCACCGTGACCGGCGGCAGCTCCGCGGGCAGAACGCCCGGCAGGTAGTGCTGCACGGGTGTGTCCAGGTCGATCCGGTGCTCGGCGGCGAGTTGGAGCACGACGGTCGCGGTGAAGACCTTGGAGATGCTGCCGATCCGGAAGTGCCCGTTGCGCGGGACGCCCTGGCCGGTCTCCAGGTCGCCCACGCCCGAGGTGCCCCACCAGTGGCCGGCCCTGCCGGTGATCCGCAGCAGCGCGCCGGTGACGTCCGCGCTGGGCAGGCCACCGATGGCCGCCCTGAGCCTGACCGGATCGAGCACGGGCAGCGGCGTGCTGGTCGCCGCAGGCGCCGTGGCCGGGATCGCGGCGGAGGCGGGGGCGGCCACGCTCACGGCCAGGGCGGTCAGCACGGCGCCGGCGGCTGCCACGGCGGACCAACGGGGATGACGCAGGGTGCGGTTCACGGCAGGGCTCTCCCAGGGTGACGGTCGGACCGGCGAACGCCCGGCCCGACCACGAGTCTCATGCGCCCCGGCAGCCCCGATCATCAGGCGCGTCCCCGAGTAACCCCCCACCGCACCCTGAGAACTGATCAGGGGTCAGGTTCCTACCTGATCAGGGTGACCGTTCCGCTCTCGAAGTCCAGCAGGCGCTGCTTGCGGTCCAGGCCGCCGCCGTAGCCCGTCAGGCTGCCGTTCGCGCCGACGACTCGGTGGCAGGGGACGATGATGCCGATCGGGTTCTTGCCGTTGGCGAGGCCGACCGCGCGGGAGGCGGACGGGTTGCCGAGGGCCGCGGCGAGTTCGCCGTAGGAGCGGGTCTCGCCGTAGGGGATCTCGCGGAGCCGACCCCACACCGTGCGCTGGAACGGGGTTCCGTGCAGGCGGAGTTCGAGGGTGAACTCCTTCAAGTCGCCTGCGAAGTAGGCCTCCAGTTGTTCCTCCGCCTCTGCGAAGAGGGTCTCGTCCCGTGTTCCGAAGGACTCCTCAGGTGGGCGGTGACGCTGCTCGGTCATGTAGAGGCCGCACAGGATGCCGTCGTCGGCTACGAGGGTGAGGGGGCCGTACGGGCTGTCGATCACGGTGTGGTGCTTCACGGGGCTCATCCGGGAGTCCTTACACGGGCAGGAAGTTGATGGGGTGGCTGTCGGTCGCCCACAGGTACTGGACGGCGTACGCCCGCCAGGGGCGCCAGGCCGCCGCGCGGGCGGTGAGGGCCGCCGGGGTGGACGGGAGGCCCAGTTCCTGGGCGGCGCGGCGGATGCCGAGGTCGGTGGGGAGGAAGGCGTCAGGGTCGCCGAGGGCGCGCATGGCGATGACGTCGACGGTCCAGGGGCCGAAGCCGGGGAGGGCGAGGAGCTGGGCGCGGGTCTCGGGCCAGTCGCTCTCCGGGCCCAAATGGACGGTCCCGTCGGCGAGTTGGCGTACCAGCGTGGTGAAGGTGGTGCGGCGGGTGCGGGGCATGGCCAGGGACTCGGGGTCGAGTGCGGCGAGCGCCTCCGGGGTGGGGAAGAGGTGGGTGAGGCCGCCTTCCGGGTCGTCGATCGGGTCGCCGTGTGCCGTGACCAGGCGGGAGGCGTGGGTGCGGGCGGCGGCCGTGGACACCTGCTGGCCGAGTACGGCCCGTACGGCGAACTCCGCCTCGTCGACCGTGCGCGGGACGCGTCGGCCGGGGGCCTTGTCCACCAGCGGCGCGAGGAGGGGGTCCGTGCGGAGCTGGTCGTCGATCGCCACCGGGTCGGCGTCCAGGTCGAGCATGCGGCGGCAGCGGCTGATGGCGACGGGCAGGTCGCGCAGGTCGCTGAGGGTGAGGCGGCAGGCGATGTGGTCGGGTTCGGGGGCCAGGGTCGCGATGCCGTGGCCGTACGGGAGGCGGAGGGTGCGGCGGTAGGCGCCCTCGCGCCACTCCTCCACGCCGGGTACGGCCGTCGCGGCGAGGTGGCCGAAGAGGTTGTCGGGGTTGAGGGGGGCGCGGAAGGGCAGGCGGAGGGTGAGGGCGCCGGGGGCCGCGGGGGCGTTCTTCTTCGGCAGCCTCGCCCGCAGTTCGCTCGGGGAGAGCGCGAAGACCTCGCGCACGGTGTCGTTGAAGGTGCGGATCGAGGAGAAGCCGGCGGCGAAGGCGATCTCAGCCATGGGCAGGACGGTCGTCTCGATCAACAGGCGGGCCGTCTGGGCGCGTTGGGCGCGGGCCAGGGCCAGGGGTCCTGCGCCGAGTTCGGCGAGCAGCTGGCGTTCGATCTGGCGGGTGCTGTAGCCGAGGCGGGCGGCGAGGCCGGGGACGCCGTCGCGGTCCACGACGCCGTCGGCGATCAGGCGCATGGCGCGTGCCACCAGGTCGGCGCGCTGGTTCCACTCCGGGGAACCCGGGCTGGTGTCGGGGCGGCAGCGCTTGCAGGCCCGGAATCCGGCCTGCTGGCAGGCGGCCGCGCTCGGGTAGAAGGTCATGTTCTCGGGCTTGGGCGGTACGACCGGGCAGCTGGGCCGGCAGTAGATGCGGGTGGTCAGGACCGCCGTGAAGAACCATCCGTCGAAGCGGGCGTCCTTGGACTGGACGGCGCGTACGCAGCGCTCTCGGTCGGTGTGCATCCCGTTCTGCATGGGTCCAGCATCGGCGATGGGCGGGGCCGGGGCTGGCGAGAATCCGACATCAAGGTGGTGTGGGCTGGAGCGGTCCGGATCGCCCTCTCCTTGGCATGGTGGGTGATGGGTACGCTGCCCTGCATGGACCGTGGACGGCAGCGACCGATGTGGCCGCTGTACGCGGCGGGGTTCACCACCGCGTTCGGGGCGCACGGTATCGCCGCGAACCTGGGGGGTGCCGGAAAGGGCGCGGTCACCTCGCTGCTCGTCCTGGGCGGTCTGCTGGCGCTCTACGACGGGGCGGAGGTCGTCCTGAAGCCGGTGTTCGGCACGGTGGCCGACCGGGTGGGGGCGCGGCCTGTGCTGCTCGGCGGGCTGGTGGCGTTCGCCGCCGCGTCTGCGGTGTACGTGCTCGCGGACAGCCCGGGGTGGCTGTGGGCCGCGCGGCTCGGGCAGGGGGCGGCGGCGTCCGCGTTCTCGCCGGCCGCGTCGGCGCTGGTGGCGCGGCTGAATCCGGCGGCCAAGCACGGGCGGGTCTTCGGGAGTTACGGCTTCTACAAGTCCATCGGCTACACGCTGGGACCGCTGCTCGGCGGGGTGCTGGTGTGGGCGGGCGGGCTGCGGCTGCTGTTCGCCGTGCTGGCGGTGCTCGGTGCCGCCGTCGCGGTGTGGGCGCTGGTCGCCGTGCCCGTAGTGGCGCCGCTCCCCCGCGCCCGGCAGACCCTGCTGGATCTGGCGCGACGGCTGACGGACCCGGCGTTTCTCGTGCCGACGTCCGCGCTCGCGGGGGCCACGGCCGCGCTCTCGGCCGGGGTGGGCTTTCTGCCGGTGTCCGGTGCGGTGGCCGGGCTCGGGACGGTGGCGACGGGCGCCGCGGTGTCGGTGCTGGCGGGGTGCGCGGCGGTCGTACAGCCCCGTGCCGGGCGTGCCTTGGACGCCGGGCGGCTCACCGCGGGCGCCGGGCTCACCGCCGGGCTGCTGCTCGCGGCAACCGGCCTGGCCTGCGCGATGCTGCCCGGCCTGACCGGCATCCTGCTCGCCGCCGCCCTCATCGGCACCGGCACGGGCCTGATCACCCCACTGGGCTTCGCGACCCTGGCCTCGGCGACCCCGCAGGAGCGGCTCGGACAGACGATGGGCGCGGCGGAACTCGGCCGCGAACTCGGGGATGCGGGCGGCCCGTTGCTGGTGGCGGGGGTGGCGGCCGCAGCGACCCTGACCTACGGGTTCGGGGCGTTGGCGATGGTGTTGGGGTGCCTGGCGGCGGGGGTACGCAGAACGACGGCCGGGCCGCGCTGAGGCGAGAGCGGGGGGGACCGGGCGATCGCCCCCCGTTCACGCCTGCTGCAGTGCCCATGCCCACGTCCCGCCGCCTCACGAACAGCCGCCCCATCCACCCCGGGCAAGCACCCCCCGTTCACGCCCGGGCAAGCGCCGGCGCCCCTGTCGATCCGCGCCGCCTCCTTCGCATGCTGCAGTGGCCACGTCTCCCTCCGGCCCGGGCCGGCGCCGGCCCCGTCCGGCCCGGGCGAGCGCACACCCACTCGAGTCCAGGCGAGCGCCGGCGCCCCGTCGCCCACGCCCGGCTCGGGCCACCGCCCTCCGTCCAGTCCAGGCGAGCGCGCGGCCACCATCACCCCCAGGGCAGGCGCCCGCCTTATGTCAGCACGCTGCCCAGCAGATGCAGCAGATCACCCGTCGCGTCCGCCGCGCCGAGGGCGGGTAGGACGCCGAGGGACAGTACCGCCGCGGCAATCAGGCGCAGGTGGGGTGGCGGGGCCGTCTGCAGGGCGGCGACGCGGCGGGTGACGGCTCGGTCGGAGAAGTTCAGTGCGCAGCCGGAGCGGTGGGCCACCAGGGCGGCTCGGGCCAGGGCCCGGGCGGTGGTCCGGCGGTCGCCCACTGCCTCGGCGGCGCATTCGTCGGCCCAGCGCTCCACCAGATAGGTGACCGTCGTACGCACCGGCGCGAGCAGGGGGTTCACCGCTGCGGCGAGGGTGACCACATGGACGAGCCGGCAGTGGCGGTGCGCGAGATGTGCGCGCTCGTGGGCGAACAGGACGCGGCGTTCGGCGGGGCGCAGCGCGGCGAGCATCGCGGAGGTGACCAGGATCCGGCCCGGGGTCCCGGGCACCGCGAACGCCTGCGCGGTCGGTGAGGCCGCGACGACGAGTTCGGTGCCGTCCGGGTGTCCTTCGCACAGGCGGCGCAGGGTGCGGCGGGTGGCGCGTTCGGCGCGGACCGCCCGCAGGACCCGGCAGGCGGCCACAGCGAGAACCGCGAGCGCGGCGAGGGCGACGATCTCCGGGACGGGATCGGGCAGCACCCGGCCGTCCTCACGGGCGTCGGCGACGACCGGCGGTGCCTCGCCGACGAGCGTGACGGTCAGCAGGACCAGCGCCCAGGTGGTGGCGCCCGCGGCGAGGACGGCGGCCGCGGTCAGGGCCCGGGCTGCCGGAGCGGGCGCGAGGCGCAGACCGACCTGCGGACTGACGGAAGCGAGCAGGAGGGACAGCAGCAGCGGGGTGTAGACGTCGATCCTCATGGCCCGCGCCGCCTCCCTCTCCTGGTGTTCCCCGTTGCCACTGCGGCTGCAGCCGCCGCCTCACGCACCGCTCTCGCCGAGGAGTGCCCGCAGCGCGGCCTCCTCCGCCGGGCTCAGGCCCGTGACGAACTGCTGGAGGGCGGCTATCGGGTCGGGGCCGCGGTCCAGGGCCTGGTGCATGGCCTCGGCGGTCATCTGTGCCGCGTTCTTCGCCGGGCGGTAGGCGCCGCGCCGGCCGTCGGCGTCCCGCAGGACGAGGCTCTTGTCGTGCAGTCGCCGAAGGATCGTGTGCACGGTGTTGTAGGCGAGGTCGCCGCCGAGGTCGGTCTGGATCTCGGCCGGGGTGAGAGCCCGGTCCGTCGCCCACAGGGTGGCGAGGACCTCGCTCTCCAGCTCGCCGGGGCTGCGCCGCTCGCCCCTGCCGCGAGGAGTCGTGCCTGCCATGGCCACCACCTTACGGTGCGTAGGGTCCCGCGGTCACCAAGTCGAACCCGCCCCTTACCCGGCTCCGGCTTCACTCCGCCCTACAACCTGTAGGGTGACACCCAACCCTACAACTTGTAGGACCGGATGGGGTGAACGATGACGAGGACCTCCCACGCCGATCCGCCCCGCGCCACCCGGCACGGGCCGCCGGCGACCACCCCGCCGCCGTGGCGCTCCACCGGCGAGTGGTGGCTCGCGGCGGTGGCGGCCGCCTTCACACTGCTCCAACTCGCCCTGGTACGGCCAGGAATGGGCCTGGGCTGGGACGAGACGGTGTACGTCAGCCAGGTCAGCACCCACGCCCCGGCGGCCTTCTTCAGCGCACCGCGCGCCCGCGGCATCACCCTGCTGGTGGCTCCCGTCGCCTCCTGGTCGTCGTCCACCGCGCTGCTGCGGGTGTACTTGGCGGTCCTGTCCGGGCTCGGTCTGTACTGGGCCCTGCGAGCCTGGCGGGGCCTGTTCCCGGTACGGGTGATCGCGGCCGGCGGCGCCCTGTTCGCATCGCTGTGGATCACCCTCTTCTACGGCCCGCAGGCCATGCCCAACTACTGGGTGGCCGTGGGGGGGTCGGCCACCGTGGGCTTCTTCCTGCACGCCCGGTCCGACCGTACCCGGCGCGGCGCCCTGTGGGGCGTGGTCGCGGGCACGGCGCTGATGGCGTGGATGCGGCCCACGGACGCCGTCTGGGTCACCCTCCCGCTGCTCGCGCTCGTGCTGTTCGTCCACCCCCGACGCCATCTGCGGCTGCTCCTGACCCTGGTCACCGGCCTTGCGGCGGGGACCACCGAGTGGATCGTCGAGGCGTACGTCGACTACGGCGGCGTCGGCGCCCGGCTGGCCGCCGGTGCCCGCGTCCAGGGCGGCCTGGGCCTGCACAACGCCGTCGTCGACCAGCTCCGCAGCCTCGGCGGGCGCGCCCTGTGCCGCCCGTGCACGGGGGCGATCGCGAGCCCGACGGTGATCGCCTGGTGGTTCGCCCTGCCGCTGCTCGCCGCCGCCGCGCTGGTCATCGCCGTACGGGCCCGCCGTACGACCCCCACGCTGCTGCCGCTGGCGTGTGCGGGGACCGCGGCCGTGCCGTACCTCTTCCTGATCGGCTATGCCGCACCCCGTTTCCTGCTGCCCGCCTACGCCCTGCTCGCGATCCCGGTCGCGGACGCCCTGGCCCGTCTGGTCACCGCACCGAGCGGGCGCCGGCGAACGCTGGCGGTGACAGCGGTGGCCGTGGGTCTCGCAGGCCATCTGGCCGTGCAGTTCGACGTGTTGGAGCGCGCCGTGTCAAGAAGCACCGCCGACCACCGTGCCTGGGGCCGCACCGCCGCGGACCTGCGCCGTCTCGGCGTACACCCACCGTGCCTGGTCACCGGGGGCGATTCCGTGCCGGTCGCCTTCGCCGCAGGCTGCGGCTCCGCCCACACGGGCGGCCACGACGCCAACACCACCCCTGCGGAACTCGCGCGAACCGGCCGCCGGATGCCGGTCGTCCTTCTCACCACCCATCTCGGCCACCCGCCGTCGTACGCCCGCACCTGGCAGCCACACCGCCTGACGGGCGGTGGTGCGTACCTGTCTCCCGGCGACGCAGGGAAGGGCGGTCAAGGATGACCACGTCCGTGGACGGGACCGCACGCACGAGCGCCGTCGGCGGAGTCCAGGCCGACTCGGCAGCGCCCCGAAGGGGCGCGGGGCTGTCTCGAGCTGCGGCTCCGCCCCGATGGGAGTCCCCCCGCTCGAGCGAAGCCGAGAGCGGGGGAGCGACCAGTCACGGCGGCGCCGCAGACGACAGACACCCCGTCGCGGCCGTGGCCGCACTGGTCCTGACCGCCGCCGCCATCGGCCTCGCCGCACTGCACTGGCCCGTCCTCGACTCGGGCGTCGACCGACTGGCCGTCGCCGACCGCGGCTGGCTGCTGCTGGCAGCCCTGCTCACCCTGCTGACCTGGGCAGCCGCGGCGCTCGCGCAACAGGGCGCGGTGCGCGAGGCGCTGCCCGCAGGCCGGTTGCTGACGGTGCAGTTCGCGGCCTCCGCGGCGAACCATCTGCTGCCTGCCGGGCTTGGCGCGGGCGCGGTCAATCTGCGGTTCCTGATGCGCAGCGGCCTGCCGCCCGGCCGGGCGGCCACGGCCCTCGCGGTCAAGTCCACCGCCGGAGCCGTCGTCCGGATCGCCCTGATGGCGGTGCTCGCTCTCGCCTGTCCCGGCGTGCTGCGGTTGCCGTCGGTGGGCGGATCGAAGCTGCTGGTCGGTGCGCTGGCGGCAGCGGCTGCGGTGCCCGTGGCCGTCCTGCTCGTGCGGCGGACGCGGCTGCGGCGGGTGTTGGCCTGCGCGGCGGCCGACGTACGTGCCGTGCATGAGAACCCCCGGCGCGCGGCGGCCCTGTGGGGTGGCTCGCTGGCCTTCGCGGCCCTGCACACGGCGGTGGTGATCGCCGTCGGCCACGCCCTGGACGTACCGCTGCCCGCGGGGCGCATCGCGCTCGCCTATCTCGCCGCGAGCAGCGCCGCCGTCCTGCTGCCGACGCCCGGCGGCCTCGGCTCCCTGGACGCCGCGCTCGCCTGGGCGCTGACCACGGCCGGCGCCCCGGCCTCGGTGAGCGTGTCGGCCGTGCTCGGCTACCGGTTGCTGACCGTCTGGCTGCCGCTGGTGCCGGGGCTGCTGGTACTGGCCGGACTGATCCGTTCAAGAGCCCTGTGAAGGCTCGTCGGCAGTGCTGCCGGCCGAGAGGACGGGTCAGGGCCGTCCGAAGAGGTGGGCAACCCTGGACCTGACGAAGACGAACGCAGACCGGAGGTCAGCGAACAACGGGGCTTGCCGGGGGACGGGGATCGGCCGGGAGGCTCCGTGGACAAGCGGGGGCCGGAAGCCTCCGACGACGGAGAGGACCCGGGAACGCGCGAAGACGGAGACGAGCCGGGAGCGCCCGAAGACGGCGGCAAGCCGCGAGCTTTCGTGGGCGGACGCGGGCCGGAAGTCTCCGGGGACAGAGGTGCGGTGGGCGTGTCCAGCGCGGTGCCCGTGCCGGGCGACACGGGCCCGTCACGTCCCGTCGACTGCACGGGCAGCCACCGGGGCCCGCCCCACCACCACAGGCTCAGCCATGCGACGGCGAGCAGCCAGCCGCCGATGACGTCGCTCGCCCAGTGCACCCCGAGGTACACCCGGGTCAGGCCGACGGCCACCGCCCAACACACCGCGAGGGTGCAGGTCGTGCGGGCGAGATCCACGCGAGCGCGACGAGTCATCACCCAGCACAGGAGGCCCGCGGTGAGGGCCGAAGTGGTGGCGTGGCCGGAGGGGAACGCGAAGCCGGACGCATGCGTCGCCCAGTCGGCAGGGGCCGGCCGGGCCCGCGCGAGGAGTTCCATCAGTGCGGTGCGGATCAGTTGCCCGGCGACCAGCACGACCAGGAGGACGACGGCGATCCGGAGCCGCTCACGCGCGGTGCGCCCCGCGAGGAACCCGGCGATCACGACGAGTACGTATGGCCAGGGCTCCGTCCCCGTGGCCGTGATCCCGCGGGCGAGGGCCACCGCTTCCGGAGGCCGGTGCGCAAGTCCCCACGCATGCACTGCAGGGTCCCCCGGCAGGGGCGCGCCGTGGCGCAGTCCCACCGCGGTCGCGAGGCCCGCGAACAGCAGCGCGCAGACGACGGCAAGCAGCACCGGCGCCCGTCCGGCCCGGTTCACACCTGGCCCTTGCTCCGTCCGGTTCACATCCGGCCCTTGCCCGGCCCGGTTCACACCCGGACCTTGCCCCGTCCGGTTCACACCTGGACCTTGCCCCGTCCGGTTCACATCCGGCCCTTGCCCTGCCCGGTTCACACCTGGACCTTGCCCCGTCCGGTTCACATCCGGCCCTTGCCCTGCCCGGTTCACATCCGGCCCTTGCCCTGCCCGGTTCACACCCGGACCTTGCCCCGTCCGGTTCACACCCGGCCCTTGCCCGGTTCGCCCCGGCCCTTGCCCGCTCCGGTTGGCGCTCGGCCCTCGTCCGCTCGGATCCCTTCGCGGCCGCCCGGCAGGGTCTCGTGCCCTCGCACCGTGCACCGCCGATCGCCGCCCTTCCTCGGCCGGGTCCCGTGCCGAACGCCGGGCTACCCGCCCAGCCTCTCCGCCTCCACCGGATTCGGCATCACGCCCGCCGCGCTCACCATCACCACCCGGCTCAACAGCACGCCTGCCGGGCCCGGCCCCACCACCGGACCCAGCAGCACGCCCGCCGGGCCCGCCCGCACCACCAGACCCAGCTTCCTTTCCGCCGCTCCGGGCGCCTCCGCCAGACCCAGCAACCTCGCCGCCATTCCCGGCACTTCCGCCAGACCCAGCAACCTCGCCGCCGTTCCCGGCACTTCCGCCAGACCCAGCAACCTCTCCGCCATTCCCGGCACTTCCGCCAGACCCAGCAACCTCTCCGCCGTTCCCGGCACTTCCGCCGGCCCCAGCAGCCTCTCCAGCGCGCCCAGGCGCAGGCCCAGCGCCGCCGTCATCCCCAATCGCACCCCCGCCCCGCTCGTCCCCCTCCCCCTCGCGCCCAGTCATGAAGCCGTCACCAGGGACCTGAGCCGAGTGGCGTCCGCACGTGTGACGAGAGGGGCGGCGCGGTCCGCCAGAAGGGTGAGGGGCCAAGCCAGGGCCGCGCCGAATGCCAGGCCCACGATCACGTCGTGCGGATAGTGCACGCCGATCCAGACCCGGGAGGCGGCCATCAGGGCGGCGGCCGGGACCGCGATCCGGCCCAGGCGCCGGTGTGCGTGCCACAGGGCGACCGCGGCGGCCCCGGCGATCACCGCATGGTTGCTGGGGAACGACCAGTCGCCCGCGGCCGGACACGCCTCGACCGTCACGGTGTGCAGCGTCCGGCACGGTCTGCGCTCGGCGACGGCCGACTTGACCAGCACATCGACCACGTAACAGACCACCACGACCACAGGGGCCGCCAGCGCCCGGACCATCCGCACCTCCCCCGCACTTCGGGCCCACCACCACGCGGCGAGCATCAGCACGCCGAACAGCGCGAGGCCGTAGTCGGACCAGACGGCGATCGCGGTGTTCAGGGCATGCGGGGTGTGGCGGGCGAGGCCGGTGATCCAGGTGTACGCGCCGCCGTCCACCGAGGCGCCGCCGAAGGCGAGGCCGGTCACGAGGAGGCCCCCTCGGAGGCGCGGCGGGCACGGGCGCGCCGGGCCTCGAGAGCGATCGGGGTCAGGGAGACGACGACCACGAGCGCGACCAGCGGCAGCAGGTAGCGGTCGACGTTCGGCACCGAGGAACCCAGCGCGTAACCGCCCAGCACCAGTCCGATCGTCCAGACGAGGCCGCCGATCACCTGCCACAGGGTGAAGATCCGCACCGGCACGTCGAGCGCCCCGGCCAGCGGGTTCAGCACGGTGCGCACGACCGGCACGAAACGGGCCAGGACCACCGCCTTGGCATGCCCGTAGCGCGCGAGCAGTTCCTCCGCCCGCGCCGCGCCCTCGTGCAGCTTCTTGGCACGGCTGCGGGCCAGCAGCGCCCGGCCGCCCCGCCGCCCGAGCCAGTACCCCGCCTGGGCACCGAGCAGCGCGCCGGCCACGGCGGCGGCCAGCACCTGCGGGAGTGACAGGTGCACGGATCCGTGGACGCCGGGGACGCACAGCAGCCCGGCCGTGAACAGCAGCGAGTCGCCGGGCAGGAAGAAACCGACCAGCAGGCCGGTCTCGGCGAACATGACGACCGCGATGCCGAGCGCGCCGAAGGCGGACAGCAGGGATCCGGCATCCAGGACGTTCACCGCTTGGGCGACGGCGAACTGGGCAGCTGCCACGGAGGCGGCCCCTCTCATACTGGGAACGGAGCGGGCACGCACCCGCACCTAGCGACTACAGTCATGTAGACCGTCTACTGAACTGTAGACGAATCAGAGCCGAGGAGTGTTCCCATGCCCCAGGGGCAGATTGACGAGCCGGTCGACGGCCCGGTCGACGGGCGCACGGACCGACGGCCGGCCGGCGAGCTCGAGGCGAGCGTGCTGGCCGCACTGTGGGCCGCGGACGCGCCGCTCACGCCCGGCGCCGTCCAGCTGGAGCTCGGCGGCGGTCTCGCCCGCACCACGGTGACCACGATCCTCACACGCCTGCACGCCAAGGGCGCGGTCACCCGCGCGCGCTCCGGCCGCGGCTACGCCTACGCCCCGGCCCAGGACTCCCCCGGCCTCACGGCCCGCCGTATGCACGCCGAACTCGACAAGGACGAGGACCGCGGCACCGTCCTCGCCCGCTTCGTCTCCGACCTGAGCCCGGAGGACGAACAGCTGCTGCGCACGCTCCTGGAGGGCGGCCCGGAGGGCGGTGAGGACAGCGCGTGAACAGCGCCTTGGGGATCTTGTTGTCGGCTGCGGCGCGTAGGCTGGTCGACCACGGTCCGGCGGCCTCTGGAGGAATCCCGTGATCTACGCCGTGTGGCTTCCGCTGCTCATGCCGTTCCTCGCCGCGCCCGTGGCCCGGCGTGGCGCGGAGCAGCTGCGGCCGCGGACGGCGGCCTGGGCGCTGACGGCTCTCGCGCTGGTCCTCGCCCTCTCCAGTACGGCGGCGCTGGGCATGCTGGCCCTGGACGGCGCCCTGCGCCTGTCCTTCGTCGCCGAGGCGGCACACCTCTCCCCGCATCTGCTGGGTGCCGGCTCGCCCGCCACCGTGCCGGCCGCACTGCCGGCCGCCTTCGCACTGACGGGTCTCGGCGTCCTGGTCCTCGACCGGGCCCGCCGCCACCTGCGCGAACTGCGCGCCGCGCACCGGCAGTTCCACACCGGGGCGAGCGCCGGCGATCTCTGTGTGCGGCACGACGACCGGCCCGAGGCCTACGCCCTGCCCGGGCGGCCCGGCCGCATCGTGGTGACGACGGGAATGCTGCGCGCCCTCAGTGCCGGCGAACGCGAGGTGCTGTTCGCCCATGAGCGCGCCCACCTCACCGGCCGCCACCACGTCTTCCTCGCGGCCGCGGAGTTCGCCGTCGCGTTGCACCCCGCCCTGCGCGGCCTGCGCGCCCCGCTCTCGTACGCCCTGGAGCGCTGGGCCGACGAGTCCGCGGCGCAGGCGACGGGCGACCGCGCGCTCACCGCCCGAGCCGTCGGCCGCGCGGCCCTCGCGGCCCGTGCGGCGGGCTCCTCCGCGCGCCCCCGTCTGTCGCTGACGGCCACGGCGGGCCCGGTCCCCCGCCGCGTCACCGCCCTCCTGAGCGCCCCTGCGCCCGCCACTCGCCTGCTCACCCGCTCCGTGGCCTGTCTGCTCCTGGCCTGCGTGGCCGTATCGGCGACGGCGGTGCTGGACGCGGCCACCGATCTGCACGCGGGCATCGAGGTCGCCCAGGGCGAGCAGGGGTAACACGGGCAACGCGGCCTTCGGCGACGGCGACTGACCCGGCGCAGACCTGACAGCCCCGCGGAGCCGGGTGTCACGGAGACCGGCGGGCCGCCCCTTCGATGAATCCGCTCACGAGTCGATGAACCCGGTCACGAGTCGATGAACCCGGTCACGAGGTCGACCTGATCACCTGGATTGGACCGCGTCCGCCAGCCGCTCCCGCAGCATCCCCATGCCCGGCCGGGCGTTCGCTCCGGCTGTGCCCGTGCCGGTCGTAGCCGAGGAGCCGGCCCAAGGGACCGCCGTTACGCCGTTTCGTAGAAGAGCCACCCTCGACGCCGGTTTCCCGGCGATCACCCCAACCCGCTTTACCCCTTTTTCATGGCATGCCCTCGACAAATCTGCCACGCTACAGCGGTCGCACCACCGATACACGCAGCCCACTGCCGTCCGCAGGCGCACCCCAGCCGACCGGGCGGCACCGAGCAGGCCGGGATCCCGGCCGCCGCAAAGGAGTTTCGCGTGAGAAAGACCCCCCACAGATCCATCGCCGTGCGCGCACTGGCAGTCACCGCGCTGGCCGCCGTCTCCCTCCCCGCCGCCCCTGCCACAGCCGCCCCCTCGGCCGCGGCAGCCTGCACCCCGGCCCAGGTGGTCACCAACGGCGGCTTCGAGAGCGGCACTTCGCCGTGGACCCAGTCCTCGACGAGCGTCATCACCAGCCGTTCCGGCCAGACCGCACACGGCGGCACCAGCTACGCCTGGCTGGACGGAACGGGCGGCACCCACACCGACACCCTCTCCCAGAGCGTCACGATCCCGTCGGGGTGCAGCACCGCCACGCTCTCCTTCTGGCTCCACATCGACACCACCGAGACGACCTCGTCCATCGCGTACGACAAGCTGACGGCGAAGCTCGGCAGCACGACGCTGGCGACGTACTCGAACCTCGACAAGAACACCGGGTACGTGAAGAAGACCCTCGACGTCTCGGCGTTCGCGGGGCAGACCTTGAGCCTCGCCTTCACCGGCAGCGAGGACTCCAGCCTGCAGACCAGCTTCGTCCTCGACGACATCGCCCTCGACACGTCCGGGGGCAGCACCCCGCCGGCGGACTCCACGCGCACGCCCGCCACGCCCTCGTACACGGTCAGCCTCAGCAGCAACACCAGCGGCACGGTGTGGACCGGCCATGAGAGCGCGACCTTCACCAACGCCTCCTCGACCGCGCTGAGCGAGGTGTACCTGAGGCTGTGGGACAACTACCACGGCACCTGCGACGCCATGCCGATCACGGTCACCAACGTCACCGGCGGTACGGCGGGTTCCCTGTCCGTCGCCTGCACGGCTCTGCAGATCACCCTGCCGACGCCGCTGGCGCAGGGGCAGTCCGCCACGATCGGCTTCGATCTGGGCATCACCGTGCCGAGCGGCGCGGACCGGTTCGGCCACGACGGGGCCTTCAACAACATCGGCAACGCACTGCCCGTCCTTGCCGTCAAGGACGGCTCCGGCTGGCACCTGGACCCGTACACCAACAACGGCGAGTCCTTCTACTCCGTGGCCGCCGACTTCAAGGTGACCCTCGACCACCCGAGCACCCTGCTGGTCCCGGCCACCGGCACCTCGACCGACACCCCGGGCTCCAGCGGCCGTACCGTCACCACCGCGACGGCCTCCAAGGTGCGTGACTTCGCCTGGGCGGCCGGTCCGTTCAGCAAGATCTCCGGCACCTCGGCCGCCGGGACCGCGATCAACATCTACTCCGTCTCGGGCATCAGCTCCTCCGACGCCCAGTCGATGCTCTCCACCGCCAAGTCGGCCGTGGACGCCCATGCGGCGCGCTTCGGGGCGTACCCGTACGGCGAGTTGGACGCGGTGATCGACAACAACTACTGGTTCGGCGGCATGGAGTACCCCGGGTTCGTCCTCGACCTGGTCAGCACCACCGCGCTCACCCACGAGATCGGCCACCAGTGGTGGTACGGCATCGTCGGCGACGACGAGTACACCAGCCCCTGGCTGGACGAGGCGTTCACCGACTACGCCACCGACCTGGCCCTCGGCAAGACCGGCAGCAACTGCTGGAACAGCGTCTCCTGGGCCTCCTCCGCTGAGAAGATCACCAACTCCATGGCCTACTGGGACGCCCACTCGTCCCGCTACTCCACCGTCGTCTACGGCTACGGCAAGTGCGCCCTGCACGACCTGCGGCGGTTGCTCGGCGACACGGCGATGACCAAGTTGCTCAAGGACTACGCCACTTCGCACTGGTACGGCGTCTCGACCACGGCCGAGTTCAAGGCGGCCGCGCAGGCCGCCACGAGCACGGACCTGACCTCCTTCTGGAGCACGCACCGCATCGACGGCTGAGCATCCGATCGACGACTGAGCATCCGATCGACGACTGACGGCCCGGCGGGCCTGCGCGGCGAACGCCTCGTGGGCCCGCCGGTCGTTTCACCGCGCGCGGTTGAACTCAGTTGCGCGTCCAGGGAGCCGAGAGGCGCAGGGCGCGAACTGCTGGCCTGGCGCGGGCGCAGGAGCTGCTCGCGCGCCCCTGCATCGGGCGACCTCCCGCGCCCCCAGGACCGCGTCCTCATCGCCACCGGGTAGGGCGGAGAGTTTCGACGCCGACTTACCCGAACTTCCTTGTACCGATGGCGAGTTGGTAGCACGAGCGGTGCATCGGTGGCGGTTCGAGTCGACGGGATCGACTGACTTCACCTGGAATCTCATGACATGCATGGCATATGACTCACGCCTATCTATTCCGTTACATGTCACTCTTACGTAAAGCTCAACAACTTCACCCATCCTCCACATCTTCCGGACCGCTACATTCCTCTCCTTCGGTATGCGCCTTCTGGCCGTTCCGTCCCATGACGGACCGAATGTCTGACGGCCGGCGCACACTCATCGGGGGAAAGGGCTGGGGACCCATGCAGGTGAGCGACATGGCAGCCGAGGCTGTCCGCGTCCTGACGCAGCACATGACATCGGCGGCCGCGGGTGCGGGGCAGGTCGCGCAGGGGGTGGCGACCCGGCTGCTGGCCGATCTGGTCGCGAACCGGCTGCGCCGCGGGGGCAACGGGGGGCAGTGGGACGACTTCGCCCGCGACCCGCGCAACAACTCCCTCGTCGAGTACCTGCTGAGACAGGCGGTCGAGGAGGACGAGGACTTCCGGCGCGCCCTCGCCGAGGCGGTGCGCGGGGCGAAGGCCGAGCGGCCGGGCGGCACGCAGGTGAACTCGATCAGTATCGGCCGTGACGGCGACGCGCGGATCGGCGACCGGCGCGACACCTACGGCGACCACAACCGCGTGGTCAACGGAGCCGGTTCGATCTACGAAGGCGATGTCACCCACCATCAGCAGGGCGACACCTATGAGGGAGACGTCACCCACAACAGCCCGGTCGGGCGCTACGTGGTGATCGCCCTGGTCGTCCTGGCTCTGATCTTCATCGTGTTCAAGGCCGTTCCGGCGGTCCTGGGCGGCGGCGAGGACGCAGGCCTGACCGGCTCCTCGACCTGCAAGGACTTCCTGAACGAGGACCAGGCGACGGAGTCACAGGCCATGGTCGACATCGCCACGTCCAAGGGGCTCGGCGGCTTCGGCAGCCCGCTCGCGCTGCCCGCCATCCGCTACGAGTGCAGCTTTCGTCCGGACGACTCACTGGGCTCGGTGATCGAGAAGCACAAGGGCCAGTTCTGACGTCCGTGCAGTGCAGGTGCCAACGTCTGACAAAGGGGGACCAACCCATGCATTGGGGTGTCTACGAAGTCTTCTCCGTGATCTCGGGGATCGTACTTCTCGTCTGCGGGCTGATGCTGCCCGACATCACCGTGAAGGACCGGTCCTGGTCGGTCCTCGGCGGCGCGTTCCTGCTGGTCTACGGCGTCTACGTCGCCAAGCAGACCTCGGGCACGTACTACTTCCCGGTCACCGTCTTCATCATCCCGGTGGGAGCGGTGCTCTACCTGCTCGCCGCCGCGTTCGGCGCGACGCGGTCCGGGGCCGGCGGCGCCTCGGACGACGGTGAGTAGGGAGAGGGGCACGGCCATGACCGACGACATCGCACACGGACCCACCGACGCCCGGCCCGGACAGCCCACCTGTCTGCGCCCCGGCTGCCGGCAGCACAACAAGCTGGAGCCCGGCCCCCAATGCCGGGGCTGCGGCCACCGTACGTCGATCCGGCCCCGGCCGGACCTGTTCCAGACGCTGGGTTACCACAACCCGCCCGCGCCGGTGCCCCCGATGCCGTCGGGCGCACCGCCGGTGCCCTCCGCGCCGCCGAGGCCGGTGGCATCGCCGTTCGTGTCGGGGGGACCCGCGCCGACGGCACCGGCGGGAGCCTTCGGGCCTCCGGCGATGCCCGTACGGCCGCCCGCGCAGCGGCTGGGCGTGCGGGAGACCGCCTCCCGGGCGGTCTTCGGCGGCTTCTGGTGCCTGGTGACGGTGGGAGGGGCCGTCGCCGCGGTGAAGGGGCTGACGGACGGCGACTTCGGCGGCTTCCTGCTGAGCGTCCTCGTCGCCACGGCGAGCGGCTTCTACGCCCGCTACATCTTCCGCGGCGGCCGCTTCCGCATCCTCTTCTTCTAGGAGACGCGGGGGTAGCCGAGCCTCCAGGGCTTGTGCGGCCGACAGCAGGCTCGGCCCCGGGCACAGCGAGAAGCGGAACGCCCTGCGCAGCGTGCGGCTGCGCAGGGCCGGATCACCGCCCGTGGCCGCCAGGAGTTTTCTCGTTGCTCCACAGCGCGGACGATGAGTTTGTGGCTCCCGGCCGGTCCAAGCTCGTGACACCTCAGGAAAGGACACCGCCATGTCGGAGCTTCTCGTCGACTTCATCACCTCCCTCGACGGCTACGCATCGGGAGAGGGATGGCCCGGGTTCTGGGGCCTCGAGGGCCCGGAGTACCTCGCATGGCTCGGTGAGCAGCCCGAGGCCACCTATCTGATGGGAGCGAACACCTACCGCCTGATGTCGGGCTTCGCCGCAGGCGAGGTGCCGAAGGGCCAAGACGAGTTCAGGCCCGAGGAAGAAGCGTCCGTCGACCAGCTCACGCAAGCGTCCAAGGTCGTGTTCTCCTCTTCACTCGAGGAGCCACTGACCTGGGCCAACTGCACGCTCGTCCGCGACGACGCCGTCGAGGCGGTCCGCGCCATGAAGTCGAGCGGCTCGGGGCTCCTCAGCACGATCGGCAGCCTCAGCCTGTGCCGGTCCCTGCTACGAGCCGGACTCGTCGACCGCTTCCGGGTCGTGATGTTCCCGGTGATCACCGGGGTCACGGGCGAAGAACGCATCTACGACGGCTATCCGGACGTCGCCCTCGAGATGATCGAGCACCGCACTTTCGACGGCCGCATCCAGCTGGTCGAGTACAAACCCCGCGTGCTCGAGCACCCGCCGCTCGGCGCCCCTGCGTGACATCGCCCCGTCCGCCGGTCCGCGGCTTCTCAGCCGTTTTGCTTGGCGAACGCCTCGTACGCCCGGTCGTCGAAGAGGACGAACCGCACCTCTTCGACACCCGTCGGAGTGTCCCGCACCGTCTCCACCGCGATACGAGCCGCATCCTCCATCGGCCACCGGTACACGCCGGTGGAGATCGCCGGGAACGCGACCGTCCGCGCACCCAACTCGTCCGCCACGCGCAGAGACTCCCGGTAGCAGGAGGCGAGCAGTTCGGAGCGGTCCTCGGTGGACGACCAGACCGGGCCCACCGTGTGGATCACCCAGCGTGCGTCCAGGTCACCGGCGGTGGTGGCGACCGCCTGGCCGGTGGGCAGGCCCTTGCCGTACTGGGAGGCGCGGAGTTTGCGGCACTCCTCGAGGATCGTGGGCCCGCCGCGGCGGTGGATGGCGCCGTCGACTCCTCCGCCGCCGAGCAGGGAGGAGTTCGCGGCGTTGACGATCGCGTCGGCGCTCTCGCGGGTGATGTCGCCCTTGGCGAGCGTGATGGTCGGCGTCATGTCTGCCTCAGCCTCCTCCAGACCGCCTTCGCCGCGTTGTGCCCCGACATGCCGTGTACCCCCGGACCGGGTGGGGTGGCCGAGGAGCAGATGAAGACGGCCGGGTGGGGGGTGCTGTACGGGAACAGGGAGAGCTTGGGGCGCAGCAGGATCTGGAGTCCGGAGACCGCGCCGGAGGCGATGTCGCCGCCGATGTAGTTGGCGTTGCGGGCGGCGAGTTCGGGCGGGCCTGCGGTGGCGCGGGCGAGGACGCGGTCGCGGAAACCGGGCGCGAAGCGCTCCAGTTGGCGTTCTATGGCGTCCGTGAGGTCTCCCGTCCAGCCACTGGGGACGTGGCCGTAGGCCCAGAAGACCTGCTTGCCTTCGGGGGCGCGGGTGGCATCGACGACGCTGGGCTGGACCGTGATCATGAAGGGCTTGTCGGGGGCTCTGCCCTCCCGGGAGGCCGCGGTCAGGGCGGCACCGATCTCCGCGCTGTCAGCGCCGATCTGCACGGTGCCGGCGGCGCGGGCCTCCTCGGCGGTCCACGGCACCGGGCCGTCCAGTGCGTAGTCCACCTTGAAGACCCCGGGGCCGTACCTGTAGCCCTCGTAGTAGCGGCCGAGGCCCGCGATACGGGCCAGGGCGGTGGGTGAGGTGTCGAAGACGTAGGCGCGGGCGGGCGGCAGGTCGTCGAGGCGCTTGACCTCGTAGTCCGTGTGGACCAGGCCGCCCAGGTCCTTGAGGTACGCGGTGAGCGCGTCGGAGATGGACTGGGAGCCGCCGCGGGCCACGGGCCAGCCGCGGGCGTGTGCGGCCAGGGCGAAGACCAGGCCGATGGCGCCCGTGGCGAAGCCGTCGAGCGGGGCCATGACGTGTGCGACGAGGCCCGCGAACAGGGTCTTGGCCTTCTCGTCCTGGAAGCGGCGGGTCAGCCAGGTAGACGGGGGCAGGCCGACCAGGCCGAAGCGGGCGAGGGTCACCGGGTCGCGCGGCAGGGCGGTGAGCGGCAGGGACATGAAGTCGCGGGTCAGGGTGTCCCACTTGGGGAGGAAGGGCGCGACCAGCCTGCGGTAGGCGCCCGCGTCCCGTGGGCCGAAGGACGCGGCCGTCTCGGCGACCGAGCGCGAGAGCACGGCGGCGGTACCGTCGGTGAAGGGGTGCGCCATGGGCAGCGCGGCGTGCAGCCACTCCAGGCCGTACCGCTCCAGGGGCATGGTGCGGAACGCCGGGGAGTTGATGGCGAGGGGGTGGGCCGCGGAGCACGGGTCGTGCCGGAAGCCGGGCAGGGTGAGTTCCTCGGTGCGGGCTCCTCCGCCGACGGTGTCACGGGCCTCGAACACCGCCACGGAGAAGCCGCGGCGGGCCAGTTCCACGGCGGCCGTCAGTCCGTTCGGCCCCGCACCCACCACGACAGCATCGAGCATCGACGGCACCTTCGGACCCCTTCGTCAGCCGATGGCCTCTGAGGATCAGGATATGCCGGGGCACCGACAGCCACCGGCGGCAGGTGGTTCCCGCTGATCAGGCCGTGCCCGACAGCAGCCCGTGCACCCTTCGGGCCGTCGCCGTGTCACGTGCGGCCGTGAACGGAAGGGCGTTGCCGCCCGTGATGCGGAAGGGCTCCCCGCTGAGCGTGAGGTGGGCGCCGCCCGCCTCCTCGACCAGCAGGATGCCCGCCGCGTGGTCCCACGCCGCCTCCCAGGAGAAGGCGACGGCGTCCAACTGGCCGCGGGCTATGGCGAGATACTCCAGGCCCGCCGAGCCGCAGGAACGGAACTCGACACCGTCGGTCCGCAGGCCGAGCAGGGCCCGCTTCTGCTCGTCGGTCGTGTAGTCCGGGTGGGAGGTGGCCACTTGGAGGTCCCGGCCGGGGACCGGCGAGCCCGCGGACAGCCGCTCGCCGTCCAGGAAAGCGCCCTGGCCCCTTACGGCGGTTGCCAGTTGGTCGCGGGCGGGTGCGTAGGTCCAGGAGGCGAGCAGAACCCCGCGGTGCGCGAGGGCGACCAGCGTGCAGAAGCCGGGTTCGCCGTGCACGAACTGCCGTGTCCCGTCGACCGGGTCGACGATCCAGACCGGGGCGTCGCCCTGTATCGCCTCGTACGTCACCGGGTCGGCGTGCACCGCCTCCTCGCCGACCACGACCGAACCGGGCAGGAGCGCGCCGAGGGCGTCCGTGAGGTACTGCTCGGCGAGGCGGTCGGCGTCGGTCACCAGGTCGTGCGGTCCGGCCTTCTGGTCGACCTCGTGGGCGGCGAGCCGGCGGAAGCGGGGCATGATCTCGGCCGCGGCGGCCTTGCGGACCGCCTCCTCCACGTCGGCCGAGTGGCGGGCGAGAAACTCGTCGATGGTTTCCTTGTCTTCGATCATGGCTCCATGAGAGCACGCGCCACTGACAATCCCCACCGTGCCGGTGGACCCCCGGTGGAATCGGCGTGAACTCGGCGTGCTCGGTCAGCGGCCCGGTGTGCGCGATCAGCGACCCACCGCGTACCCCTGCATGCCCCGCGGGTTCGCGGCCGCGGACAGGATGCCGGTCTCCGGGTCCCGGGCGACCGCGCACAGCCGGCCTTCCGACCAGGGGTCACCGACCGTGACGTCGTGCCCGCGACGCCGCAGCTCCTCGACGACACCGGGATCCATGCGGGACTCGACCGTCACGCTTCCCGGCCGCATGCCGCGCGGATAGAACGACCCCGGGAAGCCGTCGTTGTGCCAGTTCGGGGCGTCGATGGCGCCCTGCAGGTCGAGACCGCCACGGACCTGGGCGCGCAGGGCGACGGCCAGGAAGAAGTGCAGCTGCCACTGGTCCTGCTGGTCCCCGCCGGGCGTGCCGAACGCCATGACCGGCATGCCGTCGCGCAGGGCGATCGAGGGCGTGAGGGTGGTGCGGGGGCGGCGGCCGGGCGTCAGCGAGTTCGGCAGGCCCTCCTCCAGCCAGGTCATCTGCAGCCGGGTGCCGAGCGGGAACCCCAGCTCGGGCACGACGGGGTTGGACTGCAGCCAGCCACCGCTGGGCGTGGCCGCTACCAGGTTGCCCCAGCGGTCGACGACATCGAGGTGGCAGGTGTCCCCGCGGGTGGCGCCGTCGGCGCGCACCTCGGGTTCCCCGGCACGCGCGCGTGGCTCCCCCGGCACCGGGGACGTGGTCGGCTTGGCGACCGTCGGCTCGCCTGCGCCCATCGGGTTGAACCCGGGGTCGTCGGTGACGACCACGCGCGCGTGCCCGCTCAGCCGCGGGGTCCGCCCGCCGGGACCGCCGGGACGAAGCTCGTACGAGGCCTTGTCGCCGACGAGTCCGCGCCGGGCCGCGTTGTAGTCCGCCGACAGCAGCTCGTCGAGCGGGACCTCGACGGCGTCCCCGTACCAGGCCTCACGGTCGGCCATGGCGAGCTTGCAGCCCTCGATCAGCAGATGGACGTAGTCGGCGGACCCGTACTCGGGCAGCTCCGGCGGGAGCAGGGCGAGCTGCTGGAGGAAGGCCGGGCCCTGGCTCCACGGGCCGGCCTTGCACAGGGTCCAGCCGTTCCAGTCGTACGTCGCCGGCGCCTCGTAGGTCGCGGACCAGCCGGCGAGGTCGGCGGCCGTGAGGGTGCCGGTGTGGCGTTCGCCGCTGGTGTCCATGGTGGGCCGCTGTGCCTGCCGTACCAGGGCCTCGGCGATGAACCCGGACCGCCAGACCTCCCGCGCCGACTCGATCTGCGCGACCCGGTCCCCCGCCCCGGCGACCTCGGCGAGCAGTCGCTTCCAGGTGGCGGCGAGGGCGGGGTTGCGCAGCAGCTCACCGGGGCGCGGGGCCCTGCCGCCCGGCAGGTACACCTCCGCCGACGAGATCCACTCCGTCTCGAAGAGCTGCCGTACCGACTCGACGGTCGCGCCGATGTTCTCCACGGGCGCGTGGCCGTGTTCGGCGTACCCGATGGCGTACTTGAGGACGTCGGCGAGGGGCTTGGTGCCGTGATCGCGCAGCAGGAGCATCCAGGCGTCGAACGCGCCGGGCACGGCGGCGGCGAGCGGTCCGGTGCCGGGGACGAGTTCCAGCCCGAGTCCGCGGTAGTGCGCGACCGTCGCCGCGGCGGGTGCGACGCCCTGGCCACACAGCACCCGCACCTCGCCGCCCGCCGGGGCGAGCAGGATCGGCACCTCGCCGGCCGGCCCGTTGAGGTGCGGCTCGACGACATGCAGCACGAAGGCCCCCGCCACGGCGGCGTCGTACGCGTTGCCGCCGTCCTCCAGGACGGCCATCGCCGACTGCGAGGCGAGCCAGTGGGTGGAGGACACCATCCCGAAGGTGCCCCGGAGGGTGGGACGAGTGGTGAAGTGCATGTCTGACCTCGATGTCTGCGGGCATGGGCCGACCCATCCAACCTCAGGTGAAACCTGAGGAGAAAGAGCACGTGGGACGCACTGCCCCTCCCCGGCCTCCGCCGACCCCGGGTTGATCGCTGCGTACCGGTTCCGGTTGCCGACCTCCACACCGCAGGTTGCAATGAGGCTGCGGCCCGACGGCCGCAGCCGACGGCGCAGGTGGTTCCCGCCCCCGCTCGGCCCCGCTCGAGCCGGGGAGGCAGCGATGACGTTCCCTGAGCCCGGTGCCCGCCCCGAGGGGCACACCCGGTGGAGTCGGCTCGCTTGGGTGATGGTGCCGACGCTGGTGGTGTCCGCGCTGCTCCTGGTGGGGATCGGCAGCGGGATCCTCCCCGTCTCGCTCGCGGTCACGGCACAGTCCATGACGATCTCCGGACAGAACCTCGAGATCACCGCCGACCGGCTGGAAGGCACCGGGTTCACCCAGTACGTCGCGACGGACCAGTCGAAGTCCCGGACCTACCCGGAAGCCATCGCCGGAATCGACTCGGCCGACCTGTACAACCTGTGCCAGTCGATGGTCGTCAAGCTCCCCGTCGTCGGCGAGACCACCCTGCGGATCGGCGCCGGCGGGGGCGGCAAGCCCGCGCACGCGGACCATCTCGTCGTCCACACCGACGACCTCGGCGGCGACGCGGTGTTCCACAACATCGTCATCGGCCAGGATGCCTCGACCTTCAAGAACGGCTCCGGTGACCTGGCGGGACTCTTCGGGCAGTCGGCCGACACCGTCCGCATCGATCACCTACGGCAGTCGACCCGAGAGGTGAAGGCGGCGACCTTCCGGCTCACGGGCCTGCACCTCAGCGTGAAGGCCGGAGACAAGCCCTGTTAGTCGACCACCTCTATTCCCCTCCCTTTGCCTGAGCCACGCGGGTGAATGCATCCGTCCATTGGGGTCCCCCGCTGATTCTCTGAGTCACCCGCGGGTCCCGTCGCAGTTGGCGATGCGTACCGCCCGAGACTCGGGAATTTGGGGCTTCTCGGCCCGTTGAAGGGCCGGCCCGGATTGTCTGACGGGGAGAGGGATGACGAGCAACGCCGACAGTGCCACCCAGACCACCGTGAGCACACGTCTCACGGGCCACACCCGATGGAGGCGCCTGGCCGTGGCCATGGTGCCCACTTTGCTGGCGTCCGCAGGGCTGTGCACGGCGATGGCGCGCGGCGCCCTGGCCGCGTCCTTCGGGGTGTCGCCCAACTCGTTCACGGTTTCCGGCGAAAGCTTCCAGATCTCGGCCAGCACGCTCGACGGGCAGGGGTTCGTTCAGTTCGGTGTGCTGGACCGCGGCGCTCACGCCTCGTACCCGGAAGCCCTTTCCGGCATCCGGTCCGCGGACCTGTACGACCTGTGCCAGTCCGTCGTACAGGACGTGCCCCTCCTCGGGCCCGTCACCCTGCGGCTGACCTCGGGCAGCGGCGGAACTCCCGCGCACGCGGACCGGCTCGTCGCCGACAGCCACGACCTGAAGGGCGACGCGCTCTTCCACAACATCAACATCGGTCAGGACGCCGCAACGGTGCAGGGTGTGCCGGGCGTGCACGGCGAGCCCGGCGGCTTCGGCGAGCAGGCCGACACCGTACGCATCGACAACCTGCGGCAGCAGACCCGTTCGGTGAGTGCGGCGACGTTCCGGTTGCCGGGGCTCCACCTGAGCGTCCAGGTCGGCTCGAACCCGTGCTTCGACGCTGATGCGGACGAGGGGGACGACGACTCTTCCGGTGCGGATCACGACGGTCACGGCTCTTCCGGCGGGGATCACGACGGTCACGGCTCTTCCGATCACGGAGGTCACCACTCCTCGGACGAGGATCATGCAGGTCACCACTCCTCGGACGAGGACGATGCGGACCACGGACACCACCGCACTCCGGAGGATCGAAGTGAGTAGTGCGTGGCTGCATCTCGGAGGCAGGAGGAAGGGAGAGGCCGGCGGAGAGCGGCACGGATGGTGGAGCGCTTTCCGCGACTGGCGGCGCAGCCGTCCGTTCTGGGCCGGGGTGTGGACGCTGCTGGCCGGGGTCGAGATCCTCTCCATCCCGTTCGCGCCGTTGCCGGTCATGATGCATGAAGGCGTCGCCGGTGTGGCGGGGTCGCTCATGGGGATCTTCCTGGTGGTCCTCGCGCTCAGCCTGTGGCTGTCGCCCGCGCACCGGGTGTTCGCGGGCATCGCGACGCTGGTGCTCGCGGTCGCCTCGCTGGTGCTCTCCAATTTCGGCGGCTTCCTGATCGGTTTTCTGCTGGGCATCACCGGCGGCGCGATGGCGGTGAGCTGGGTGCCGTACGCGAGGCCTCCGGTCCGGCCGCCGATCTGGCCGGACTGGCGGCGCGGGAACGGCTCGGACCGCTCCGGAGGTCCGGACAGCCCGGAGGATCCGGACGGTCCGGGCGGCCCCGGCGGTCCGGGCGGCCCCGGTGGTTCGGGCGGTTCCGGCGGTTCGGGCGGCGGTGGGGCCGGTGGCTCCGGTGAACCGGACGGCTGGGGAGGCGGCGGAGGACATGCGGTCGGCGGCGGACAGGCCGGCGGCACCCCGCGCCCGAACGGTCTGACCTGGCGCACCAGCCGTATGCGGGCGCTCGGTGTGCTGCCGATCGGGGCGCTGCTGACCGGCGGGCTGCAACCGGCCCCGGCGCACCTCCCGCGGGTGCTGCCGAGCCGTGCCGATCCGCCCAGCGTGCTCGGGAGCACCGTCGACGACAGGACTGCGCCGCGCCTGACCGTCTGCTCTCTGCTCGACGGCCTGCTGGGCGGGGCGGTTCCTCCCGCGCGCGGCCCCGGGGGCCGTGTCCCCGGCTCGGGCTCCGCAGGGGACGGCGGCCCGCACGCACCCCTCGTCCCTCTTGTACCGAAGCCGCGTACAAAGACGCACGCCAAACAGAGGCCCGGACGCGGACCCGCCTCCGTCAAGCCCGCTCCCGCTCCCGCTCCTTCATCGGGAGCGAGCCTTCTCGGCTCGGTCTCCGACCTGCTCGGCCTGCACGGTTCGGACGACGCTCGCGAACACGACAAGGGCTCGGCTGCCCGGCACGACGGTGAGACCTCAGCGCCGACCCGCCCCGCAGACCGGCAGCAGCGCAGTAGGCCCGACCACGCCGCCGGGCCGGGCGCGTCGGACAAGAAGTCGAGCGGGTCCAGCGGCAAGGTCCCGCCGTCCGTGCTGCGTCTGGACATTCCGCCGCTGCCTGCCGACGGGCGGATGGAAGGGCCGCTGTCTCTGCTGCCGCTGCACATCGGTCTGGGCGCGGGCTCCGACAGGGGTGAGCGCTCGCGCTGGTGCCTTCCGCAGCCCTTGATCTCCCTCAGGCTGGGTGTCGATGCCGCCGCGTACCGCGTGCGCACCGCCGCCCAGCCCTTCCGGGTCGTCACCCCGCTGCTGGTGCTCACCGGCCTGACCTATCACGGCATCACCGAGGTGCCGACGGCGTACGGCCCGCAGGAAGTCCTTGTCTTCACCGCGTACCGGGTCGACATTGCGAGCCTGCGCCAGACGGCCCCGCTGCTCGCCCCCGGATGCGGCCGCCACCAGCCCCCGCCTCCCGCTCCGCCCTTCCACGGCCTGCCCGGCCTCCGGCTGCCCCTGCTCGACATGGGCATCCCCGGCATCGGCCGCGTGGACCCGTCCGCCCCCGGCCCCTGGTATCCCTGCCAGGGCACGCTGGAGACGGACGCGCCCTCCAGCACGACGGTGGCCACCGGGCGGCCCGTGGTCCTGCTGACGAAGGTCCTCAGCGGGAACCTCCTCGGCCTGCTCCCCGTCACGTTCACGCCGAGCATGCCGCCCCCGCTGCCACCGGGGCTCACCCTTCCCATCCCGATCTTCTTCACGAACGTCACCGCGTACAACCAGTTCCTCAGCGCCGACGAACTGGACGTCCCCGGTATCCACCTGACGGCATCCCGCTGACCTCGTTGTTGCCAGCGGCAGTGCGGCTGTGCGGCAGATCAGGATTTTGGCCTCGCAATTACCCTTTCGCGGCTGACTGATTACATCCCCGCAGTCATGATGGTCGGCGTTTGGTTAGGCATGCCTACGCTAAGAGGACCGCATGTGGGATGACGCGTTTCCGAGCTTCTTGATCGGGCTGCGGGAAGGACTCGAAGCCGGGCTCATCGTCTCCATCCTCGTCGCGACCCTGGTGCGGGCCGACGCCCGCTCCCGTTTGCCGCAGGTGTGGACGGGCGTCCTCGCGGCGATCGCGCTCGCCATGAGCTTCGGGGCCGTCCTCACCTTCACCGCCGCGTCCCTGTCCGCGACCGCCCAGGAGGCCTTCGGCGGCACGCTCAGCCTGATCGCGGTCGCGTTCGTCACCGCGATGGTCTTCTGGATGCGCCGCTCGGCCCGCAGCCTCTCCGGCGAGATCAAGGAGAAGGTCACCAGCGCGCTCGGCATGGGCGCGGGTGTCCTGGTGGTCACCTCCTTCCTCGCCGTGGGCCGTGAGGGCCTGGAGACCGCGCTGTTCCTGTGGACCACCGCCCAGGCGGCCGGCGAGTCCGCGGGCCCGCTGACGGGCGCCGCCGTCGGCCTGCTGCTGTCGGCCGTCCTGTGCTGGGGCCTGTACCGGCGGGTGCTGAAGATCAACCTGACGAGGTTCTTCACCGCGACCGGCGTCGTCCTGATCGTCATCGCCTCCGGTGTCCTCGGCTACGGCCTGCGCGACCTGCAGGAGGGCGGTGTGCTGCCCGGGAGCACGGCGTACGCGTTCGACCTGAGCGGCAGCATCGACGCCGGTTCCTGGTACGGCACCCTGCTCCAGGGCGTGTTCAATCTGACGCCGGCCATGACCTGGCTGCAGGTCATCGGCTACGGCGGCTACCTCGCCGTAGTGATGACGCTGTTCGTGCGCGGTGTCCGGGCCACGGCACCGAAGCAGCCCGCTCCCGCCAAGCCGACCTCCGACCGGGAAGAGGAGGCCGCCCGGCCCGCACGGCGCCGTCCCGCCTGGGTGGTCCCCGTGGCCGTGGTCACCGTGCCCGCTGTCATCGCGGGTCTCGCCGTGGCCCTCGGCCGTCCCAAGTCGGCCACCGGGCAGACCATCGCCGTGTCGGAGAAGGACTGCGGCAAGGGCTTCAGCGCGCCCGAGCCCGGCCGGCGGACCTTCCAGATGCACAACACCGGTGACAAGACGTCCGAGGTGTATCTCGTCGATCCGGCCACCAACGCCGTCTACGGAGAGGTCGAGGGCCTGGCGCCCGGCACCACCCGCGCGCTGGTCGCCACCGTCGCGGGCGGCACGTACGCGTGGCGGTGCGTGCCGAGCAGCGGTACGGCGGTGACCTCCAGGGCGGTCCGTGTCACCGGCGGGGGCGCTGCGCAGGCGGTCGTGCCCGTCTCGGAGAAGGATCTCGCAGGCCCGCTCTCCCAGTACAAGGCGTACGTCGACCAGGGCTTGGCAGCCCTCGGCGGGCAGACACACGCTCTCGCCGCCGACATCCAGGGCAACCACCTCGGTCGGGCCCGCGCCGACTGGCTCGTCGCGCACCGTACTTATGCCTCACTCGGCGCCGCCTACGGCACCTTCGAGGACTTCGACCAGAAGATCAACGGCAGGGCCGACGGACTGCCGGACGGCGTGCACGACACGGGTTTCACCGGCTTCCACCGCCTTGAGTACGGCCTGTGGCACGGCGAGTCGGCGGCCTCGCTCACCGGTCCGGCCCAACAGCTGGCCGCCGACACCGTCGGGCTGCGCAGTGCTTTCCCGCACCAGGACTTCGACCCCTCGGACCTGCCGCTGCGCGCCCACGAGATCCTCGAGAACACCTTGCAGTTCGAGCTGACCGGGGACACCGACGAGGGCAGCGGCACCAACCTCGCCACCGCCGACGCCAACCTGGCCGGCACCCGCGAACTGCTCACCGTACTCAGGCCCCTGCTCACCAGCCGCTCCCCGCATCTGCTGCCGACCGTCGACGCGGACATCACCCGTCTGCAGGAGCTCCTCGACGCGGCTCACCACGGCAGCTCCTGGACACCCGTGGACCGGCTCGACGCGAGCGCCCGGGCCCGCCTGAACGGAGCCACCGGCCAACTCCTGGAGGGCCTCGCCCCGGTTCCCGACCTGCTGGAGATCCGGAAGTCCGCCTGATGACCGCCCCGCACCGCAATCCCCGTCACGACCCTGTACGCAGCGAAGGGAACGCCCCCATGCCGTCCGCCGAATCTCCCGCCCCTCAGGGCGGCTGCCCCGCCGGTGCCGGCCGCCGTTCCTTCGTGAAGACCGCCCTCGGCGCCGGGGCCGCCGGAGCGGTCCTGGCCGGCGGCGGCCTCACGCTCGCAGAGAGCAGCGGCAGCGCACAGGCGGCCACACAGACGGAGAACGGCCCCGAGGTCCCCTTCCACGGCCCCCACCAGGCCGGCATCCTCACTCCCGCCCCCGCGGCCGCCACCTTCGTGTCCCTCGAGGTCATCGCCGAGGACCGCAAGGAACTGGCCGACCTGCTGCGGACCGTCACCGACCGCGCCCGCTTCCTCACCTCCGGCGGCACCCCGGCCGACCTGGGCGTGGGCGCGCCGCCCTCCGACAACGGCATCCTCGGCCCGACCGTCCCCGCCGACGGCCTCACCGTCACCGTGGGCGTCGGCGCCTCCCTCTTCGACGACCGCTACGGTCTTGCCAAGGCCAGGCCCCGCCGTCTGACCGCGATGCGGACCTTCCCCAACGACAATCTGAACCCCGCCGAGTGCCACGGCGACCTGTCCCTGCAGATCTGCGCCGACCGTCAGGACACCGTGCTGCACGCCCTGCGTGACATCGCCAAGCACACGCGCGGCGGCATGCAGATCAAATGGCGCATCGACGGCTTCCAGAACACGCCCCGTCCCAGCGGCGCGCAGCGCAATCTGCTCGGCTTCAAGGACGGCATAGCCAACCCGGACGTCACCTCCAGGCGGGAGACCGACCGTCTGATCTGGGTGGGCGACGGTCAGGGCGAACCCGCCTGGGCGACCGGCGGCAGCTACCAGGTGATCCGCATCATCCGCATGCTGGTGGAGTTCTGGGACCGGGTCTCGCTCAGCGAACAGGAGCTGATGTTCGGCCGCCGCAAGGACACCGGCGCCCCGCTCGACGGCGCCACGGAGACCGACATCCCCAACTACGCCAAGGACCCGCACGGCACCGCGATCCCACTGGACGCCCACATCCGCCGGGCCAACCCGCGCACCTCCAGGACCGACAACTCCCGTATCCTGCGCCGCGGTTACAACTACGACCGCGGCATCGACAGCGTCGGCAACCTCGACATGGGCCTGGTCTTCTGCTGCTACCAGCAGGACGTCAAGCGCCAGTTCGAAGCCACCCAGACCCGCTTGATCGACGAACCCCTCGTCGACTACATCTCCCCCACCGGCGGCGGCTACTTCTACGCCCTGCCCGGTGTCCGCGACACCAAGGACTGGTACGGCCGCGGGCTGCTCGCGACCTGACGCCGGTCCGCTCATGTCCCCCCGACGAGCGCCGTGACCAGTGTCGCCACCCCGCCCTGCACGGCTGCCGGCACCGCGTCCGAGGCGCCGCCCGCGATCGCACGGGCGAGCTTCCGCAGACGCTCGGGCCGGGAACGCACCGCCGTGACGACCGTCCCGGCGTCGGTGACGCTGCCGTCCGCCGCCACGACCCCCTCCCGGGTCAACTGGGCGACGAAGGCACGCAGTTCACCGACGGCTGCGTCCAGCTCGGCGGACGAGACTCCTGGGGAGTTGTCGATCCTGAAGGTGTTGCCGCTGCCTCCGCTCTGGACGCGCGCTGACGACCAGCACATACGCCCCGAACGCGAGCCCGCCCACGGCCGGCCCGACCGCCTGCGCCTCTGGCGCGAGCCGCAGCCGCCCGCCTGGGACTCCCCAGCGCCCGGTCGGCCCGGCCACTTCCGCCGCCGCTCTTCCTGCCGCCCTCCCTCCGGGACATGTCGCGGCCACGAGTTCGTAACGAGCCATTGACAGTGGCTTCCGGGTGGGGGCACTCTCATGTCCACACGGTTGGCTAAACGATTAGGCAACCCGGTATCCACCACTTTGGGCAGGGGCAATGGCGCGCCGGATCGGGATCAAGGACGTGGCTGCGGCGGCAGGTGTGTCGACCGCGACCGTGTCACACGTCCTGAACCGGGTCGAGGGCAAGCGGATCAGCGAGGAGACGCGCCGGCGCGTCTGGAAGGCCGCCGACGAGCTCGGGTACGCGCCGAACGGACTGGCCCGCGGGCTGCGGACGCAGCGCTCGCAGACCATCGGCTTCGTCAGCGACCAGATCGCCACCACCCCGCACGCGGGCCGCATGATCCTGGGTGCCCAGGAGGCCGCCGCGGCCGAGGGCCTGGTCCTGCTGCTGGTCAACACCAGCGGCGATCCCGAACTGGAGCGCACCAGCATCGAGATGCTGCTGCAGCGGCAGGTGGACGGCATCGTGTATGCGGCCATGTACCACCGCATCGTGGAACTGCCGGAGGCCCTTCGCTCGACGCCCACCGTGCTGCTCGACGCGGGCTCGGCCGACCCCGCCGTCCCGTCCGTGGTGCCCGACGAGGTCCAGGGCGGTTACGCGGCGGTGCGCGAGCTGCTCGACCACGGCCACCGCCGGATCGGCGTGACCGTGCAGACCGTCGATCTGCCCGCACGGCAGGGCCGGTTGGAGGGCTACCGCAAGGCGCTGGCCGAGGCCGGTGTCGTCTACGACCCGTCGCTGGTCGCCGCGGAGACGGCGGTGCCGTTCAACACGGTAGGCGGTGACGTGGACACGGGCTACCGGGCCGCGCGCCGGCTGCTGACGGCCGAGCGGCGCCCCACGGCGTTGTTCTGCTTCAACGACCGGATGGCCGCCGGTGCCTATCGGGCCGCCGCCGAGCTGGGACTGTCCATCCCCGGCGATCTGTCGGTCATCGGGTTCGACAACCAGGAGCTGGTCTGCGAGTCGGTGCACCCGCAGCTGAGCACGGTTCAGCTTCCGCACTACGAGATGGGGGCACGGGCCGTCGCCCAGTTGCTCGCACTCACCAAGACGCCGGGCCGGCCACCGGGCCCGGACACCAAGGAATTGCTGCCTTGCCCGCTGGTGGCGCGGGCATCGGTCACTTCGCCGCCCCGACTCTGACCCCGGGACGGCGAAGCAATCGCACCGTGACAGGCGACCGTCGCAACCGGTCGTCGGTCCTGCCAGTACGTGGAACACAGTGAGGGTACACATATGTCCCCCGAGCTTTTCAATGAGCGGTTTTTCAGTGAGCGGTCGAGGCGGCATTCCCGTCTGACGTCCGACAGCGCCTCGGAGTACTGAGCCGCGCATTCCCCGCCGACGAGCCGTCGGCGCCTCAGACAGCCTTCCCGCACCCCCTCGCCGTCGGCCGCACTCCGGACCCGGCTTCCCTCGCCATGCCCGAGGGCCGGCAGCGAGTGCAGGGTGCAAGGCGCCTTCATCAAGTCCCACGAGGCGATCGTGGCCGGCCGTGTCCGGTGACCGTCCGTCCTCGCATGCTCCGCTGCACATACCGAAAGGCACGCGTGTGTCCACCGCGCCCCGCGATCCGTACCGGCCCGTCGCGCATCTGCGCCCGCCCCGGAACTGGATCAACGACCCCAACGGACTGGTCTTCCATGACGGCCATTACCACGTCTTCCACCAGTACAACCCCTCCGGCGCGACGCACGCGAACATGCATTGGGGGCACTTCCGCAGCCCCGACCTGCTGAGCTGGGAACAACTGCCGATCGCCCTGTCCCCCACCCCGGGTGGTGTGGACGCCGACGGCTGCTTCTCCGGCAACGCCGTCTCCGACGGCGACCGGCTGGTCGCCTTCTACTCCGCGAACCGCTGGGACCGCTCGCCCCAGCACCAGCCGGTCGCCACCGCCGTCTCCCACGACGGCGGCCGGACCTTCGGCCGGGGCCAACTGGCCGTCCCCGCCTGGCCCGAGGACTGCACCATGTACCGCGACCCCTATGTGTGGCGGGACGGCGAGCGTTGGCGGATGCTGGTCGGCGCCGCCCTCGCGGACGGCCGCGGCGCGGCCCTGCTGTACGAGTCGCCCGACCTGGAGACCTGGACCTGCCTCGGCCCCTTCGACGCCCGCGCCCAGGAACCGGTGGCCGGCACCGACCTGCACACCGGCGAGGGCTGGGAGTGCCCCCAGTACCTGCCGCCGCGCTCCGGACGGCCCGGTGCCCTGATCCTCAGCGCCTGGAACCACCACGACGGCGCACGCTGCGTCGCGGCCCTGGTCGGCGAGGAACACGGCAACGCCTTCGAGGCCGGCGCGCCCGTCTTCGTAGACCACGGCCCGGAGTGCTACGCCCCCGCCCTGCTGCGCGCACCGGGTGACCGATGGCTGCTGTGGGGCTGGTCCCCGGAGGCCCGCGAGGGAGACTGGGCGGTCGCGGACGGATGGTCCGGCGTACTGACTCTTCCGCGTGAGGTCTCGGTCGCCGCCGACGGCACACTGCACCAGCAGCCGGCTTCCGAACTCCTCGCCCTGCGTGGCGAGTCGGCGTTTCACGCGGAAGGCGTGGCGCACGGCCCGCAACCCGTCGAACTGGGCGGTGTGGGCCGGGCCTTCGACCTGACGGCCCGTCTGGAGACGACCGGCACGGCGAGCCTGCGGCTGCTCACCGGACCCGACGAGTACCTCGACTTCCGCCTCGACGCCGACACGGGCGAGCTGGTCGTCGACCGCGACCACGCCTCGCTGGACCCCCGCGCCCACGGCGGTTCGTACCGAATGCCCTGCCCCACCGGGCAGCCGGTCGAACTGCGCCTGGTCGTCGACCACTCCCTCGCCGAAGTCTTCCTGACCACCACCGGCCAGGTGCTCACCCTGCGCTTCTACCCGACCGGGGACGGCCCCTGGCGCCTTGAGGCCCACACCGCGCCGGGGGCGCGTCTGAGCCACGCGGTCGACGCCTGGGAGCTGCTGCCCCTGGTGGTCAAGGAGCCGAGCGCCGGTCCCGAACTGCCGCAGGGGCAGCCCACATGACGGAGTCGTCGCCCATGTCGCCGTACCGGCGCGTGCCGATCCCGAATCCCCCCATGCACCTGAGCACCACCCACCCTCGCCCGCACCACACACCGGAGGCACCCACGATGAACGCCGGTACCACAAGAGCCCGCCGGACGGCCTCTACGGCCCTGGCCCTCGCCCTTCCCCTGGCCGCGCTCGCCGCCTGCGGCGGGGGCAGCGGCACCGGCACCTCCGCCGAGCAGGGCAGCGGCACAGGCACCATCACCGTCTGGGCCCACCAGGGTCAGGCGAGTGAGGCGGCCGCCCTGCAGAGCGCGGTGAAGACCTTCAACTCCTCGCAGAAGAAGGTCAAGGTCAAGCTGACGCTGATCCCCGACAACGACTACACCAAGACCATCACCGCCACCGAGGCGTCCAAGCTGCCGGACGTGATGGAGTTCGACGGTCCGACGATGGCCAACTTCGTCTACAACAAGAAGCTCACCGCGATCGACAGCTACGTCTCCGCCAGGACCCTGGCCAACGCCACTCCGGCGATCAAGGCGGAGGGCCGGTTCGAGGGCAAGCAGTACGGGCTCGGCATGTACGACTCCGGGCTCGGCATCTACGGCAACAAGAAGCTGCTGGACGCGGCCGGCGTCAAGTACCCCACCGGTCTGTCGGACGACTGGACCGCGGCCGAGTTCACCGCCGCCGTGAAGAAGCTGGCCGCCAAGGACTCCGACGGCAAGAGCCTGGACCTCCAGGAGAGCAACGGCTTCGCCAACGAGTGGGGCACCTACGGCTTCGCCCCCGTCGTCTGGTCGGCGGGCGGCTCCCTGCTGAAGAACGGCAAGGCCGCAGGCGCCCTGGACACCCCGGCCGTGGTCTCGGCGCTGAAGACCTTCCAGTCCTGGAAGAAGTACGTCGACCCCAACACCGACGGCAACGCCTTCACCAAGGGCCGTGTCGCCCTCAGCTGGGTCGGCCACTGGATGTACCCCGCCTACGGCAAGGCCCTCGGCAAGGACCTGGTCGTGCTGCCGCTGCCCGACTTCGGCAACGGCCCCAAGACCGGGCAGGGTTCGTGGGCGTGGGGCATCGGCGCCGACACCAAGAACGGCAAGGCCGCCGGCGCCTTCCTCGACTCCCTGCTGAACGACACCAACGTCACCGCGATGACCACGGCCAACGGTGCCCCTCCCGGCACGAAGACCGCGCTCGCCAAGAGCAGCCTGTACAAGCAGGGCGGCCCGCTGCGGCTCTTCGCCGACCAGCTCGCCAAGGCCTGCGGTGACACGAGCACCGACAAGTCCTGCGTCGCCGTGACCCGCCCGGTCACCGCCGGATACCCCACGGTCACCGCCAAGTTCAGCCAGGCGCTGAGTGACGTCTACGGCGGCGCCGACCCGAAGTCCGCCCTGGACAAGGCCGCCCGCGCCATCGACCAGGACTTCTCGGACAACGACGGCTACAAGCTGCAGTAGCGGCATCCAGCAGCCGGGAGGGACGGACCCACTCCGACAGCGCCCGTCCCTCCCGGCCCGGAAGAGGACACCCATCGTGACCACCGTGAACCCCGCACCCGCCGCACCCGGCCGGCAGAAGCCGAGCCCACCACCGCCGTCCGTCAAGCCCGTACGGCCTGGTCGCGCGAACCGCGACCGGCTGCACGGACTGCTGATGTCCGCACCCGCGCTCGGCGGGCTGATCGCCTTCGTCGCCGTGCCGTTCGTGTACGCCGTCGTCCTGTCCTTCTACAACGTCCGGCTCGGTTCCCCGCTCCCGCCGCGCTTCTTCGGCATCGAGCAGTACCGGCGGATCTTCACCGACCCGGACATGTCCGGCCCGTTCCTGCGGGCCCTGCTGAACAACCTGACCTTCGCCGTGGTCGTCGTACCCCTGCAGACGGGCCTCGCGCTGGCCTTGGCGATCCTGCTCAACCGCAAGCTGAAGGCGATCGGCGTCTTCCGGTCTCTGTTCTTCCTGCCGGTCGTCTTCCCCATGGCCCTCGTCGCGGTCATCTGGCGGCTCATCCTCGCCCGCAGCGGCGACGGCCTGCTCAACTCGGCGCTGCACGCGGTGAGTTTCGGCAACTGGGGCGCCTTCGACTGGCTCGGCGACGGGTTCACCGCGATGGCCTCGATCATCGTGCTGTCCGTGTGGCAGGGCGTCGGCTTCCAGATGGTCATCCTGCTCGCCGGCCTCCAGCAGATCCCGGGCGAGCTCTACGAGGCCGCCCAGCTCGACCGCGCCTCGCGCTGGCAGCAGTTCCGGAACGTCACCCTGCCCGGCATCCGCGGCACCCTCGTCTTCGTCGCCATGCTCACCTCGGTGCTCTCCTTCCGCGTCTTCGACCAGGTCTACGTCCTCATTCATGGCGGCGGACTCGACGAGGACGCCACCCGCACCGTGATGTACCAGGCCGTCACCACCGCCTTCGACCAGAACAACATCGGCCAGGCGTCCGCGATCACCGTCGTCTTCTTCCTGATCGTCGTCGTCCTGACCCTCGTCCAGCGCCGCGTCGTCCGCCCCGGCAACGAGGACTGAATCATGACCAGCACACCCCTGCGCCGCTTCTTCGACTACGCCGTCCTCAGCGTCCTGGCGTTCGTCTTCGTCCTGCCGGTCCTCTACCTGGTCCTCGGCAGCTTCAAGCCGTCCGACCAGGTGCTCAGCGGCCTGACCGGCTTCCTGCCCACCCACCTGTCCTTCGACAACTACCGCGCCGTCCTCAACAGCTTCGACTCGGACGCCACCGGCTACTTCTGGCGCTTCATGGGCGTCTCCCTGCTGGTTGCCACGGTCGTGGTGCTCGGCAACCTGATCGTCAACTCCATGGCCGCGTACGGCCTCACCCGACTGCGCTGGCGCGGCCAGCGCGCCGTCTTCACCCTTGTGCTGCTGCTGATGCTGGTGCCGTTCGAAGCGGTCGCCGTCCCGCTGTTCTACATGTTCAACGAGCAGCGCAACACCCTCTACATCCAGGCCGTCCCCTTCATCGCCAACGCCTTCTCGATCTACCAGTTCGCCACGTTCTTCCGCGCGATCCCGCCGAGCATCGAGGAGGCCGCCCGTATCGACGGCGCCGGCCCCTGGCGCACCTTCTTCGCGATCATCGTCCCCATGTCGAAGCCGGTGTTCGCCTCGGTCGCGATCCTGACCTTCCTCACCCAGTGGGGAGCCTTCCTGTGGCCGGTCCTGATGATCTCCGACCCGTCGGTGCGCCCGCTGCCGCTGGAGATGAGCGTCTTCCAGGGCCAGATGCCCGTCGACTGGGGCCAGGTCCTCGCCTTCGGCGTCCTCCTCGTCCTGCCCGTCCTGATCGTCTTCGCGTTCTTCCAGCGCTGGTTCGTGCAGGGCGTGGCGAGCTCGGCCGTCAAGGGCTGAGTCGCCGGGTGCGGCTCGCACGGCGTTCTGCAGGATCTCCTGCCGGCGACGCCATGCGCGCCGCATTCCGCTGCGGGGCACCCTACGAAGATTTTGCGAACTCGCGGGGACCGCATGAACCGCCTCCCACCTGCCTGAAGTCGCCTTTGTCCGCACGTGCTCCGGGCTGGTAATCCCGTGTTCACCGACCTTCTCTTCCTGGGCGTTCTACGCGCGTGGTGTCATGCCCACGCTCACCCACCCCCCACACGTGGGCATCAACTCGACCAGGAGTCACGCATGCTGTGGAAGGTCATCGGGCGCGCGGGTGTCGCCCTGGCGGCCGGCGCCGCCGTCGTCACCACCGCCGTCCCCGCGAACGCGGCGAGCTACACCGCGTTCGCCTTCTCCCAGAGCGGCAGCCAGCCGAACATCTACGACTTCATCGACTCGGCCACCACCTCCCTCGACATGACCATGTACGAACTGGAGGACACCACGGCCGTCAACGACCTCATAGCGCTGGAGAACAAGGGCGTCACCGTGCGGGTGATCCTCGACCGCCAGCACAAGACCGCCAACAACTCGGCGTACACCGCCCTGACGAACGCGGGCGTGGGGGTGGTGTGGTCGTCGTCCCGCTTCGTCTACACCCACCAGAAGACGATCACGGTGGACGCCACCAAGTCCCTGGTCCTCACGGGCAATCTCACCTCGCAGTACTACGCGACCGGCCGCGACTACGGCGTCTTCACCGACGACACCCGTGACGTCGCCGCGATCGAGAAGGTCTTCAACGCCGACTACGCCGGCACCTCGATCACCCCGACCGACGGCGACCACCTGCTCTGGTCGCCCACCGACTCCCGCAGCCGCCTGCTGTCCGTGGTCAACGCCGCCACCAAGACGCTCGACGTCGAGGAACTGGAGTTCAGCGACAGCACGGTGGTCGACGCCATCGCGGCGAGAGCGAAGGCAGGTGTGAACGTGCGGGTGGTGCTGGAGAGCCCGTCCAGCTACTCCAGCGAGGTGTCCGAGATCGAGGCGGCGGGCGGCACCGTCGTCGGCTACTCCGACCCCAACGGCTTCTACATCCACGCCAAGGCCATGGTCGCCGACTACGGCCTGTCCACCCAGGAGGTGGAGGCGGGCTCCATGAACATCAGCAGCAACTCCCTCTCCAACAACCGCGAGTTGGGCATCATCCTCACGGGCACCGGGGTGGCCCAGTCGGTGGCCACGACGGTCGAGACGACGTTCAACAGCGACTACGCGGGCGGCGCGGCCGCCTAGAACCCCTCCGGACGGTGCTGGTTCGCAGTCGCTCGTCGAGCACTGCGACCAGCGCAGCCGCACGCCCTGGCCGTCGGTCAGAACTCCGAAGTGTCGAGCTCCAGGCCGAAGGGTTCGGGCAGGGCTACGGGCGTCCCGAACGGCAGGGGACCCTTGATCTCGGTGTAACCGAGCCGACCGGGAACGGAACAAAGGGTGCAGGTCCGCTCCTGACGGTCAACGAGCAGGTAGAGCGGTGCACCGTATTCCGCGTAGCGCTTCCGCTTGACGATGCGGTCCGTGTCCCCGTTACTTTCCGAGGTGACCTCGACGATCAGTAGCGTCTGGTCGGGCACCAAGGCGCCCGCACCCTTGGTGAGTTCCTTCGGTACGACGGCCAAATCCGGCACGTACCAGTTGCTCGTCCCCGGCAGGTCCAGATCGCCGGAGCCAGCGATGCAGCCCAGCCTGTCCAACGCCGGAACAAGCTGCCGACGGACTCGGTCCCCGATATTCTCGTGATCCCAAGACGGCACCACTTGTTCAATGACGCCCTCGACGATCTGCACCCGGTCACCCTTGATGTGCTGGATCGCATACTTGAGTGCTGTTTCGGGGTCACCCACGGCATACGTGTGCGGTTGCGCGCTCATCGGTTCTCCATCGGACATCGTGCCTGCAGCATGACCACCTTCCCCGGTCTACCGCAATCCGTCACACTCTCATGGCGATCCTGTACGGCGATCACTCGAACCGGTGATCCCCACCCCGCGGCGCCACGAGCCCCGACTCATACGCGAACACCACCAACTGCGCCCGGTCCCGTGCGCCCAGTTTCGTCATCGCACGGCTGATGTGGGTCTTCGCCGTGAGGGGGCTGATGACCATGTGGGCGGCGATCTCCTCGTTCGACAGGCCCCGCGCCGCCAGGGCCGTCACCTCGCGTTCGCGGCGGGTGAGACAGTCCAGCCCGGGGGCCGTCGACCGGTCCGGTGGGCGGGAGACGAACTCGCCGATCAGGGTGCGGGTGACCGACGGGGAGAGCAGGGCCTCGCCATGGGCCACGACCTCGATGGCCTGGAGCAGGGCGGCCGGTTCGGTGTCCTTGAGGAGGAAGCCGCTGGCGCCCGCCCGCAGTGCCTCGAAGACATACTCGTCGAGGCCGTAGTTGGTGAGGATCACGACGCGCACGGCCGAAAGGGCGGGATCGGCGGCGATCCGCCGGGTCGCCTCGATGCCCGTCATCACCGGCATCTGTACGTCGATCAGCGCGACGTCCGGCACCTGCGCGCGCACCAGCGCCAGGCCCTGTTCGCCGTCCGCCGCCTCGCCGACCACCTCCAGGCCGTCCTCGGCCTCCAGCAGCGCCCGGAACCCGGCGCGCATGAGCGCCTGGTCGTCGACGAGGGCGATCCGGATCATCCCGTCTCCCCCAGCGGCAGCCGGGCCCGCACCTCGAAGCCGCCCTCCGCGCGCGGCCCTGTGTGCAGGGTCCCGCCGAGCGCCGTCACCCTCTCACGCATGCCCGTGAGCCCCACTCCGGGCGCGGGCGGACGGTCCGGGTCGGCCGTGCCGTCGTCCTCCACTCGTATCGTCAAGTCGTCGTCTCCGTACACGAGTTGGACGCCGATCTTGGCCGCTGACGCGTGCCGGGCCGCGTTGGTCAGGGCCTCCTGGACGATGCGGTACACCGCACGGTCGACCGTCGCCGCCAGGGGCCGTTCCGCACCGGTCACCGTCAGTTCCACCGCGAGGCCGGCCGCGCAGGCCCGCTCCACCAGCAGCGCAGGCGTCCCGGTCGGCTCGTCGGTGCGCAGGATCTCCAGGGTGGCGCGCAGCTCCCGCATGGCCTCGCGGCTCGCGTCCTGGATGGCGAGCAGCGCGGGCGGTATCTCCTCGCCGCGCTTGCGGGCGAGGTGTACCGCGACTCCCGCCTGGAGCTTGACGATCGAGATGCTGTGGGTGAGCGAGTCGTGCAACTCGCGGGCTATCCGCAGGCGTTCCTCACCCGCACGGCGCAGGGCCGCCTCCTCCCGGGTGCGTTCGGCCTCCAGGGCGCGCTGTTCGGTCTGGCGCAGATACGCCTGCCAGTTGCGGTCCGCCATGCCCGCGACCACCGCGGCCAGGAACCAGCCCGCGAGCAGCGCGGTCCGCTCGACGACCTCGTGGGTCGTCGGCCCGGTCGCGAAGTCGGCCGCCAGGAACAGCCCACTCGTGGCGGCCGCGTACCCGCGGTGCCCCAGGCGGACGGCCCCGAGCGCGGCCGCGAACACGGGCAGCGCGGAGACAGGTCCAGGGTGGGCGTGCAGGACGTATGCACCGCCGCTCACCGCCGCCGCGGTCAGCACCGCGCGCGGAGCGGCACGGTGGAACGCCAGGGCGGCCGAACTCACCGTGATCAGCGCATAGTCGACGGCGGTGGTGTCCGAGTCGAAGGCGGCCGTGGTCATGACGAGGGCGCCGACGGCGACCGCGAGGGCCACGTCGGCCAGGTACCTGCGTGAGACCGGGTGCCCGCCCATGCACGCACGGTAGACGGCGCCACCGACAACGGCGTCAGACCTGTGGACGGCTCTCCCGCTACTCCTCCCGCAGTAGTGCCGGGGCCCGCCGCGCCCGCAGTCGCAGTGCGGACTGCCTTCGGCCGTACGACGACCGCGGCCGCCCCGAGGCGCACGCTGCTGCCATGTCCACACCCTTCCGATTCACCGAACCCCTGCCGCCCAAGGCGGCCACCGGCCGCGTCGCCGAGGTGTACGAGCAGCTCGCCCGCGACTTCGGCATCGACAGGGCGGCCACCTTCGTGGTGCTGTCCTCCGCACCCGAGATCCTCGCCCCCACCTGGGCGTTGATGCGTGAGTCGCTGATCGCGGGCGCGGGCAGCCGCACCGGCAAGGAGCTGGCGGCCTACGGGGTGTCGCGTGCCAACAAGTGCCCGTTCTGCGTGGACGCGCACACGGTCCTGCTGCACGCCACCGGCGACCACGCCCTCGCGGAACGGCTGGCCCGGGGCGAGCGGCCGGAGCGCGAGGAGCACGCGCGCGTGCTCGCCTGGGGGCAGCACACGCGCGTGCCGGGCGCCGGGCTGATGCCGTACCCGTTCCCGCACGAGCACGCCCCGGCCTACATCGGCACCGCGCTCGCCTTCCACTTCATCAACCGGATGGTCTCGGCCCTGCTGACCGACCAGTTGCTGCCGGGCCACGCACAGCGGCTGCGCGCGGTACGGAGCCTCGCGGGCCGCTCGCTCGCCCGGACCGTGCGCCGCAGGGCAGTGCCGGGAGCGGCTCTCGCCCTGCTCGACGATCCGGCCCCGGGACCGGCGTGGGCGGCCGGCACGACGGTGGGCCCGGCGTACGCGGCCCTCCGGTCGGCGACCGCGGCCGGAGCGGGCCTCCTCGACGACGATGAGCAGGCCTTCGTACGGGAGGCCCTGTGGGACTGGGACGGCTCGCACCCGCCCCTCGGGTGGGCCGGGCTCCCGGACCGCCGGGAGCACCCCGGCGCGCGGCTCGCGCTGCTGGCCGCCCTGGCGCCGTATCGCATCACCGAGGAGGACGTGACGGCCTGGCGGCGGCCGGAGCACACCGACCACTGCCTCGTCCATCTCGTCTCCTACGGCGCCTTCGCCGCAGTGGACCGCATAGAGAGCTCGTTCAGTCTGCACGCCGCCCGGGAGACGTCATGACCGTGATCGCCGGCATTCGGCAGTCACTCACGTGGAACGGCGTCGACGCTGCGCTGTTCGCGGCGGCGGCCGTCAAGCCCGCCGACCGGGTCCTCGACGTCGGCTGCGGCACCGGGGCCACGACACGGATCGCCGCCCGGCTGGCCTCGCGCGGTCACGCGGTCGGCGTCGACATCTCGGCGCCGCTGCTGCGCACGGCCCAGAAGCTGACGGCCGCGGAGAAGATCGCGAACGCCTCGTACCAGGTGGCGGACGCGCAGGTCCACCCGTTCCCGGCGTGCGGCTACGACGTGATCGTCAGCCGGGGTGGCGTGCTGTCCCTCGCGGACCCTGCTGCGGCCTGCCGCAATCTGGCGCGGGCGCTGATGCCGGGCGGCCGACTGGTGTTGGTGAGCTCCCGGTCCGACCCCGACCGCGTCCGGGCGGTGCTGGACGGCTGGGAGAACGTCGAGGTCGTGCGGCATGAAGGCATCCGGCTCGTCACCGCCGGCCGGCCGCGCCGGATGCCCACCGATGCCGGCTGAACAGTAACCGCGCGGCCACGGAGCGAGTTGACACTTCCGTCTCACAGGGACTCATGTGAGACTGGCGCCCCGTCCGCAGTGCGGACCCCCTCCGCACACCGTCCCCCACCGAAAAGTGTGCCGTGCGCGATTTTCCTCTGCCGCTCGCCCTGACCGCGCGTCTGTCCCCGGTCGTCGTGCTGGCCGCGGCGGGCTGGGCGCTGACGTCCGGCCCCGCGGCGACGCCGACGGCCGAGCACAAGGACGCACCGCAGACCGGCAACCAGTCGGCCTCCGCCCCCTCCACGGCCGCGCAGACCAAGACGTACGCCGCCTCCCCCGCGCCGTGCGGCAGCGTGGCCGTGAAGACGCTCAAGGCGCTCGTTCCCGGCGCGAAGACCGCGGGCAAGGAAATCCAGTCGACGGACGCGAAACTGCGCCGCACCTGCTCCTGGAACGCGCTCAAGGGCTATGACTACCGGTGGCTCGACGTCTCCTTCGAAGTCATGAAATCGGACGAAGCGGCACAGAGCGCCTACAAGCAGCGAATTACGGAGAAGAGCGGCGGAGGTGCCGTTCCCGGACTGGGTGACCAGGCCTATTCCATCGTCAACCTCACCACCGAGGACAAGCAGCAGACCCGCGAGGGCATGGTGTTCGCGCAGGTCTCCAACGTGCTGGTGGTCGTCACGTACAACGGCAGCGACTTCGAGACGAAGAAGGCGCCCAGCACGGACGAGATCAACAAGGGTGCGATCGAGGCGTCGAGGGACGCGGTGACCGCCCTGAAGGGCAGCCGGTAGGACCGGCTGCCCTCCCAAGGCGAAGGCTCAGGCCTCCAGGCGGTCCCTTCCGCGCAGCAGCATCAGCACCACGTAGAGGACCATCGAGGTGCCGAGGCCGACCGCCCAGCCGTAGTCGGCGAGAGGTTCCAGCGCCGGAATGGGCCGCCCGTCGATCAGCGGCTTGAAGCTGGCGCCGCCGATCGCGAGGACACCGCCGGCCACGAAGGCGACGACGGCCCGCCAGTTCCAGCCGCCCTCGTACCAGTAGCGGCCGCCCGCCCGGTACAGGTCGACGAGGTCGAGCCTGCCGCGGCGCAGGATCCAGTAGTCGGCGATGAGGATGCCGGCGACCGTGCCGAGCAGACCGCCGACCAGTCCGAGCCAGGTGAAGATGTAGCCCTGCGGGTCGGAGTACAGCTTCCACGGGAAGATCAGCACGCCGATGACGCAGGTGGCGAGCGCACCGGCCCGGAAACTGACCTTGCGGGGCGCGATGTTGGAGAAGTCGAAGGCCGGCGAGACCAGGTTGGCCGCGATGTTCACGGACAGGGTCGCCACCAGCACGGTCACCAGCGCGTACAGCAGGCCGAAGACGTTGTCCGTCTTGGCGGCGAGCTGGACCGGGTCCCAGACCGCCTGCCCGTACACGGCCTGCGAGCCGGAGGTGACCAGCACGGACAGCAGCGCGAAGAGCGTCATGGTGGTGGGCAGACCGAGCGCCTGGCCCCAGGTCTGCGCCTTCTGCGACTTCCCGTAGCGGGTGAAGTCCGGGATGTTCAGCGACAGCGTGGACCAGAAGCCGATCATGCCCATGAGGGAAGGCCAGAACAGCTTCCAGAAGCCGCCGCCCCAGCCCAGCTTGGAGGGCTGGTCGAGCAGCGGGCCGAAGCCGCCGGCCTTGTTGCTCATCCAGATCAGCATCACCAGCGCGCCGACGATGACGAAGGGTGCCGCCCAGTTCTCGAAGCGGCGGATCGTCTCCATGCCCCGGTAGATGATGGCCACCTGGATGACCCAGAAGATGGCGAACGACAGCCACATCGTCCAGGCGTAGCCGCCGACCTTCCCGGCGTCGGACCAGCCGTTGCCGATCAGCTTGCCGGCGAGGAAGTAGATCGCCTCACCGCCGATCCAGGTCTGGATGCCGAACCAGCCGCACGCCACCAGCGCCCGTACGACGGCGGGGAGGTTGGCACCGCGGATGCCGAAGGAGGCGCGGGCGAAGACCGGGAAGGGGATGCCGTACTTCGGTCCCGCATGCCCGGTGAGCAGCATCGGGATCAGCACGATCACATTGGCCAGGGCGATGGTGAGCACCGCCTGCTTCCAGTCCATGCCGACGGCGATCAGACCGGAGGCCAGGGTCCAGGAGGCCGTGTTGTGGGCCATGCCGACCCACAGGGCGGAGAAGTTGTACGTGGTCCAGGTGCGCTTCTCGACCGGGACCGGGAGCAGGTCCTCGTTGGCGTACGGGCCGCTGGGCTGCGGGGACCCGGGGGCGATCTCCACCCGCCCGTCGGCGAGAGTGACTTGGGCTGTCGGCGGTATGGCCGTGGGAGCGGTGTCGGTCATGGGCAGGCCAATCAATGAAGGGTGGGTCCGGAAAGGCCGTGCGGGTCTCCGGCCCCCTCCCCGGGGACGGCCGGGGAGGGGAGAACTGGAGTGGGGGGATGGGGAGTTGAGCGGTTGCTACGAGGGTCTTGTGCGCGTCAGGCGTTGACTGCCGGGATGACCTGGGCGCCGTACGCGTCGATCGTGCTCTCCTGCGCGTCGTGCATGTCGTAGACGGCGAACTGGTCGACGCCCAGCTCGCGCAGCGCGTTCAGCTTCTCGATGTGCTTCTCGACCGGGCCGATGATGCAGAACCGGTCGACGATCTCGTCGGGCACGAAGGCGGTGTCGGGGTTGTCGGCGCGCCCGTGGTGGGAGTAGTCGTACCCCTCGCGGGCCTTGATGTAGTCGGTGAGCTCATCGGGTACGGCCGCGGAGTGCTCGCCGTACTTCGACACCAGGTCGGCGACGTGGTTGCCGACCATCCCGCCGAACCAGCGGCACTGCTCGCGTGCGTGGGCGAGCGCCTCGGGCGAGTCGTCCTCGGTGACGTAGGCGGGGGCGGCGACGCAGATCTTGACGTCCCCGGGGTCCCGGCCCGCCGCGACCGCCGCGTCCTTGACCGCCTTCACCATGTACTCGGTGAGATAGAGGTCGGCGAGCTGAAGGATGAAGCCGTCGGCCTCCTCGCCGGTCATCTTCAGCGCCTTGGGGCCGTACGCGGCCATCCAGACGGGGAGTTCGGCGTCCTCCTTGATCCAGGGGAACTTGATGACCGTACCGCCGAGGTCGGCCTCCTTGCCGGAGCCGAGCGCCCTGATCACCTTCATGGCCTCGCTGATCCGGGCGAGGGTGTTCGGGGTGCGGCCCGCGACGCGCATGGCGGAGTCGCCGCGGCCGATGCCGCAGACGGTGCGGTTGCCGAACATGTCGTTGAGGGTGGCGAAGGTGGAGGCGGTGACCTCCCAGGTGCGGGTGCCCGGGTTGGTCACCATCGGGCCGATCTTCAACTTCGTGGTGTTCGACAGGATCTGACTGTAGATCACGAACGGTTCCTGCCACAGCACCGCCGAGTCGAAGGTCCAGCCGTAGGTGAAGCCGTTGCGCTCGGCGCGCTTCATCAGGCTGATGACCTTCGAGGCCGGCGGGTCGGTCTGCAGGACGAGTCCGAAGTCCATGTGCGCCACTCCTAGTTGAGGTACTGACAGGTGGAGCGCGGGGTGTAGACACCGTGCCCGGCGTGTCCGGTGTACTCCCGCTCGGTGATGACGAGTTCGCCGCGCGAGAGGACCGTCTCGACCCGGCCGGTGGTGCGCTTGCCCTCGTAGGCCGAGTAGTCGACGTTCATGTGGTGCGTCTCGACGGACATGACCTGCTCGGCGTTCGGGTCGTAGATGACGACGTCTGCGTCGGCGCCGGGCGCGATGGTGCCCTTCTTCGGGTACATGCCGAACATGCGGGCCGGGGTGGCGCAGGCGATCTCGATCCAACGACGGCGGGAGATATGGCCCTCGACGACGGCCTGGTGGAGCAGGTCCATGCGGTTCTCGACGCCGGGGAGGCCGTTGGGGATCTTGGAGAAGTCGCCCCGGCCGAGCTCCTTCTGGCCCACGAAGCAGAAGGGGCAGTGGTCGGTGGAGACCACCTGGAGGTCGTTGGTCCTGAGCCCCTGCCACAGCTTGGCCTGGTGCTCCTTGGGGCGGAGCGGCGTGCTGCACACGTACTTCGAACCCTCGAAGTCCGGCTCGGCCAGGTTGTCGGTGGACAGGAACAGGTACTGCGGGCAGGTCTCGCCGAAGACGGGGAGCCCCTCGTCACGCGCGCGCGCCAGCTCGGCCACTGCCTCCATGGCCGAGACGTGCACGACGTAGAGCGGGGCGCCCGCGACCTGGGCGAGCTTGATGGCGCGGTGGGTGGCCTCGGCCTCCAGCAGGGCCTTGCGGACCTCGCCGTGGTAGCGGGGGTCGGTCTCGCCGCGGGCCAGCGCCTGCTCGACCAGCACGTCGATGGCGATGCCGTTCTCGGCGTGCATCATGATCAGGCCGCCGTTCTCGGCGGAGCGCTGCATGGCGCGCAGGATCTGGCCGTCGTCGGAGTAGAAGACGCCGGGGTAGGCCATGAACTGCTTGAAGGAGGTGACGCCTTCCTCGACGAGGAGGTCCATCTCCTTGAGCGTCTCCTGGTTCACATCGGAGACGATCATGTGGAAGCCGTAGTCGATCGCGCAGTTGCCCTCCGCCTTGGCGTGCCAGGCGTCGAGGCCCTCACGCAGGGAGTGGCCTACGCTCTGCACGGCGAAGTCGACGATCGTGGTCGTACCGCCCCAGGCGGCCGCCCGGGTGCCGGTCTCGAAGGTGTCGGAGGCGAAGGTGCCGCCGAACGGCAGCTCCATGTGGGTGTGGGCGTCGACGCCGCCCGGGATGACGTACTTCCCCGTGGCGTCTATGGTCCGCTCGGCGGTCCAGGCCTCGGCGGCCGGGGTGCTGGACGCGGCGAGGGCGGCGATGCGGCCGTCCTCGATCAGGACGTCGGCATGGAGTTCGTCGGACGCCGTGATGACGAGGCCACCACGGATGACGGTACGGCTGCTCATTCTCCCTCTCCTTATGACGGACGGTGCTGAAATCCCCCTGTGCCCCGCAGGCCCGATCCCCGTACACCGGGCCCGCGGAGGCTCACGGCGTCGGTCAGGGAGCGGTCAGCGGTGCGTACGCGTCGGGACGGCGGTCGCGGAAGAACTGCCAGCGGTCGCGGACCTCGCGGAGCTTGGCCAGGTCCAGGTCGCGCACGACCAGTTCGGTCTCCTTGTCGCTCGCCACCTCGCCCACGAACTGGGCCTCCGGGTCGACGAAGTACGTCGTCCCGTAGAAGTCGTTGTCGCCCAGCTCCTCGACACCGACCCGGTTGATCGCGCCGACGAAGTACTCGTTGGCGACGGCCGCCGCCGGCTGCTCCAGCTGCCAGAGGTAGGCGGACAGTCCGCGCGAGGTGGCCGACGGGTTGAAGACGATCTCCGCACCGGCCAGGCCCAACGCCCGCCAGCCCTCCGGGAAGTGGCGGTCGTAGCAGATGTAGACGCCGATCTTCCCGACCTTGGTGTCGAAGACGGGCCAGCCGAGATTGCCGGGGCGGAAGTAGAACTTCTCCCAGAACCCCGGGACCTGGGGGATGTGGTGCTTGCGGTACTTGCCGAGGTACGAGCCGTCCGCGTCGATCACCGCGGCCGTGTTGTAGAGGACGCCGGGCTGCTCCTCCTCGTACATCGGCAGGATCAGGACGATGCCCAGTTCCTTGGCGAGCGCCTGGAAGCGCTTGACGATCGGGCCGTCCGGGATCGCCTCCGCGTACTCGTAGAACGCCTTGTCCTGGACCTGGCAGAAGTAGGGCCCGTAGAACAGCTCCTGGAAGCACAGGACCTGAGCACCCTGCGCGGCCGCGTCCCGGGCCGCCTGCTCGTGTACCTGGATCATCGACTCCTTGTCGCCCGTCCACGCGGTCTGGAAGAGGGCGGCACGAATCACTCTGCTCATCGGGACCTCCGGTCGCTCGGTGTGCGAGAAGACTAGGAAGTCCGAAAACCGGCTTTGAGTTGCACGCTGTCACGTCTGCGGGCCTTGCGCGTGCCACGGTGTCACCCTCTTCCAAGCCCATGTTTCACCGCCGTTTTCCCAGGTCGTGGCATGTTTCAGCCCTGTTGCGCGTCGTGCGCGAGGAGCGCGATGTGCACCGAGGCGGCCTGTTCGAAGTCGTCGAGGTCCACGCCGAGGCGGCCCTGTATGGCCTCCAGCCGGCGGTACAGCGCGGGCCGGGAGACATGGTGGAGCTGGGCGGTGCGGGACTTGTTGCGGCCGGTGGCGAGATAGGTGCGCAGCACGGACAGCAGGTCCTCGTCGGCCGAGCACAGCAGCCCGTCCAGCTCCCGTTCCGCGAACGACTGCACATGCGGATCGTCCCGCAGCAGCCGGATCAGACCTCGCAGGTGTACGTCCCTGAGGCGTACGACGGCCGGGAGGTCGAGGGCGGCCGAGGAGTCGGCGACGGCGTCGGCGACATGCTGGGCCTCGCGCAGCCCGGCGGGCACGTCGTCCCAGACGGTGCGCGGATCGGCGGCGGCCACCACGGCTTTCGTGGATCCCGATTCCGTACGCAGCCTTGCCGCGAAGTGCACGGTGAGCGCCTCGGCGTCCTGGTCGCGTGCGAGGCTGAGCAGGACCGCGGTGGCCGCGTCGGCCAGCTCGGCGACGAGACCGGGCAGCCCCAGCATCCGCAGGACCCGGTCGAGTTGGGCCGGTTCGCCGTCCCGCACGACCAGGGGCACGAAGGTGCGCCGGTTGACCGGCAGGCCTGCGGCACGCGCGCGTGGCAGCAGTTGCCTCGCCGGTACGACCCCGCTGACCAGGTCGGTGAGCAGGCTCTGCGCGGACTGCTCCTCCCAGGTGTGGGCAGAGTTGCCGCCGAGCATGCGGTGCAGGACGAGGGACTCGGCGGCCCGGTCGGCGAGCAGGCGTCCGGTGGCGGTGTCGCCCCGGTAGCCGCACAGCATGATCTGTCCCCAGCGTTCGCCGCGCCCGCCGAGTTCGGCGCGGATCCAGCCGTCGCCCTCGCTGCCGCCGGCCTGCCGGGCGATGCGCTCCCAGTCGCGCAGCACGTCGTCCACCGCCGACCGCTCCCCCGCGGTGGCGAGGACGCGGTGGGCGAGATTGGTGACGACGACCGGGCAGGCGCTGTGCTGGGCGATCTCGTCGAGGAGCCGTTGCAACGGGGCGCCCGCGGTGATGAGCCCGGTGAGCGCCGTGCGGACGGACTCCGAGAGGCTCACGGCGGCGAACTTCCGCCGCACCAGCCGGGCCTGCACCTCCTCCGTCAGCTCCGCGAAGGGGAAGGGGCGGTGCAGGACGACCATCGGCAGCCCGCACCGCTCGGCGGCCCGGCGCATCACGTCCGGCGGGGAGGGGAAGGCCCGCCCCAGGCCGAGCACGACGGCCGCGGCCTCCGCGCGGTGCAGGGACTGGATGTACTCCGCCTGCTTCTCCTCGTCGCCGGCCAGCAGCACCCCCGTGGTGAGCACCATCTCGCCGCCGCTGAGCATCACCCCCACGTCGGGCGCCTCGGCGACATGCACCCAGCGCACCGGCCGGTCGAGCTGGGCCGCACCGGCCACCACCTCGGGCTCCCCTGCGAGGACCCGTTCCAGGGTCAGCACCTGGCGCACCGACAGGGCGGGTTCGGGGATCCCGAAGGTGGTCATGGCGGTCTTCCCTTGCTCAGTCCACTACTGCGTGAGGCTCCTCAGAGCGCGTTCGAGGATCGCGGCGCCCTCCTCCGCCTCCGCGACCGTCAGGGACAGCGGCGGGGCGATGCGCAGCGCACTGGTGTTGTGGCCGCCGCCCTTGCCGATGAGCAGCCCGTCCGCGCGGGTCGCCTCGAGCACCGCGGCCGCGGCGTCCGGGTCGGCCTCGTCGGTGCCCGGTTTCACCAGCTCGACACCGAGCATCAGGCCGCGGCCGCGCACCTCCCGTACGTGCGGGACCTGCGCCGCGACGGCCCGCAGCCGCTCGATGAGCAGCCCGCCGACGCGCCGGGCGTTGCCCTGCAGATCGTGTTCCAGCAGGTAGGTGAGGTTGGCGAGGCCCGCGGCCATGGTGATCTGGGTGCCGCCGAACGTGGAGATGCTGTTGGCGTCCAGGCAGTTCATGATCTCGGCGCGGGCGACGACACCGCCGATGGAGCTGCCGTTGCCGATGCCCTTGGCGAAGGTGAGGATGTCCGGCGGCCCGCTCTGCCCGTGTGCCTGCCAGCCCCAGAAGTGGTCGCCGGTGCGGCCCCAGCCGGTCTGCACCTCGTCGGCGATCCACAGGATGCCGCGCTCGGCGAGGACGTCACGGAAGGCCGCGTACAGGCCGTCCGGCCCGGAGGTGAAGCCGCCGACGCCCTGGATGGGCTCGGCGATCAGCGCGGCGGGCGGGCGGGTGTGGCCGAGCAGGTCCTTCAGGTCGTCGACGCAGGCCGCGATGAAGTCGTCGTCGCTGAGGGAGGCGTAGGGGCCGCGCGTCCGCACACCCCCGTGGACGTACAGGGTCTGCAGCGGCGACAGCGAGGTCGGGGACCAGCCGCGGTTGCCGGTGATGCCGACCGCGCTGAAGGAGCGGCCGTGGTAGCTGTTGCGCATCGCCAGGATCGTGTTGCTGCGCCGGTAGGTGGTGGCGAGCAGCAGGGCGGTGTCGTTGGCCTCGGTGCCGGAGGTGGTGAAGAAGACCCGGGCGTCCGGGATGCCGCTCAACTGGGCGATGCGCTCGGCGAGTTCGACCATCGGGCGGTTGAGGTAGAGCGTGGACGAGTGGAGGATCCGCCCGGCCTGCTCGCTGACCGCCTTGGTGACCTCGGGCAGCGCGTGCGCGGTCATCGTGGTGAGGATGCCGCCGAAGAAGTCGAGGTACCTGTTGCCGTCGGAGTCCCAGACATGGCGGCCCTCGCCGTGCGTGATCTCCAGGGGGTCCTCGTAGTAGAGGGCGAGCCAGTCGGGCAGTACCGACTTGTGGCGGGCGTAGAGGTCGGTCACGGCTGCACCAGTCCTTCGTAGGCGTCGGGTCGTCGGTCACGGTAGAACGCCCACTGCTGCCGCACTTCCTCGATCAGGTCGAAGTCGAGGTCGCGGACGAGGAGTTCCTCGGTCTTGTCGCTCGCGGTGTCGCCGACGAACTGGCCGCGCGGGTCGACGAAGTACGAGGTCCCGTAGAAGTCGTTGTCGCCGTACTCCTCGACGCCGACCCGGTTGATCGCGGCGACGAAGTACTCGTTGGCGACGGCTGCCGCCGGCTGTTCCAGCCGCCAGAGATAGGACGAGAGACCGCGGTGGGTGGCGGAGGGGTTGTAGACCAACTGGGCGCCGTTCAGCCCGAGTTGACGCCAGCCCTCGGGGAAGTGGCGGTCGTAGCAGATGTAGACGCCCACCTTCCCGACGGCGGTGTCGAAGACCGGCCACCCCACATTGCCGGGCTTGAAGTAGTACTTCTCCCAGAAGCCCTTGACCTGCGGGATGTGGTGCTTGCGGTACTTGCCGAGGAAGGTGCCGTCGGCGTCGATCACGGCGGCGGTGTTGTAGTAGAAGCCGGACTGCTCGACCTCGAAGACCGGCACGACGATCACCATGCCCGTTTCGCGGGCGAGGTCCTGCATACGACTCACGGTCGGCCCCTCGGGCACCGGCTCGGCCCAGCGGTAGTGCTCGGGTTCCTGGACCTGGCAGAAGTAGGGAGCGTTGAAGACCTCCTGGAAACCGATGATCTTCGCACCCTGTCGGGCCGCCTCGCGGGCGTGCTCCTCGTGTTTCGCCACCATGGACTCGGTGTCGCCGGTCCAGGTGGCCTGGACCAGAGCGGCACGAACGACGTTGGCCATGAGCTGCTCCTTCGGCGGGTCGTCAGAGCCTCTACGCCCGTAGAACAGGACGTAGAGGGATGAACGTAAGCCTCCGGGAGAGCCTTGCCAAGACCATCGCCGTTAACCCGCGGAGTCGATCACGTTTCGCACTCCTGTGGAGGAGCGAAGGGGCCGGTGGGGGGGGTGGTGGGGTTGTGTCAGGCGGTGAAGCCGGCGACCCGGAGAGCGTGCACCAGATCCCAGTGTCGCTCTTCGGAGACGCCCTGCGCGGCCTCCAGCAGGAGCGGTACGAGGGTCCCCGGGTCGGCCTCGGCGCTGCGGGCCGCCTCCTCGGGGGTGCGGACGCGGACGTATGCGTCGAGCAGCGCGCGCACCTCGCGATCGCGTCCCTCGCCGGACAGTGCCAGTACGGCCTGGCCGATCTCGGTGGCGGGCCGGGCGACGCCCTGCCGCAGGATCTGCTCGCCGTCGTCGCCGCGCCCGGCCGCCACCAGGGCGTCCGCGGCGGCCACGAGCCGGTCGGCGGGCAGCGAGGCAGCCTCCCACAGCAGGGTCGCCCAGTCGGCGCCGAGCCCGGCGCGCTGCAGTTCCGCGGCGAGCAGCGGGAAGCGGGCGGCGGGCCAGTGCGCGGCGTCGACGAGCAGGGCGTGCGCCTCGCCGCTGCGGCCCTCCTGACGCAACCGCACCAGCCGCTCGACGGCCCCGGCGACCTCCCGCGGCCCCGCCGTGTCCAAGGGCTCGGCCTGCGGCTGCTGCGGCCTCTCCGCCACCTCGGCGGCCCCGGCGAACCGCGCTCCCCGCGGGGTACGGCCGGTGGCCTTGGGAGCGGGCAGGACGGGCGCGGCGGTCGGCGGTACGGCGACGGGGGCGGCCTCCTCCTCGACCATCCCGGCAAACCGGGCACTGCCTCGACGGCGCTTCCGCTGTTTGGGGGCGGGGGGCTCAGGGGCGGGCTGCTCCGCGCCGGAGGGGGCAGCGTGCTGCTGGGGCTCGTACGCGACAGGAGGCGCCGTCTCGAACGGGCCACGGGGCTGTGCCGTCCCGCGGGCAGCGGACTGTTGGTCCACGGCACCCGGGCGCGCCCCCGCCGAGCCTTGCCCCGGCCCTGCAGGGCCGTACGAGTCGTACGCCGGCGCCGCACCGGAGGTGGCGGCCTCGTAGGGGCCGCCCTGCTGCCCCTCTGCGACTCCGCGGTCGTACGGGCCGCTCCGGACCCACGCAGGGCCACCGCCGTGCGAGTCCGTCGGCTGTGTGCCACCCGGGGCGCCCGACCCGAACCGCTCCCGTGGTGCGTCTGCGGGACCGGCGTCGTACGCGCCGCGCTGGCGCGGGAAGGCCTGACTGCGGGCCTCGTCGCCGTCCGTGGGGGGTGGCTCGTCCGGGGTGAACTCCCTGTCGATGCGGTAGACCGCGCCTTCCGCGATGCGGGCCCGGCGGATCGCCGCCGCCCTGCCGTCTGCCGTGCGGCTGTCCAAGTCGGCCATCCGGGCCCGGAGTTCGGCGCAGCGGGCGGTGGCCCGTTCGTGGTCGTCGCGGGCCCAGGCCAGGTCGAGACGGAGGGCGTCGGCCTCCTCCCGGGTGGCGGCGGAGGCGAGCCTGCGGCCCAGTTCCGCCTGGCGTTCGGCGGCGTAGCGCTGCTCGCGGAGCATGACGTCGAGCCGGTCACCGAGCGCGTCCCGGCCGCCGGGCCGGGCGTCGTGCGCCGCGAGCGCGGCGGTGTGCAGCCCGCGGGCCCGCTCCTTCTCCTGGGCGGCGGCAGCCGGACCGTACTCCGCGGCGAGGTCGTGCAGAAGCGCTTCCACCACGTCCCAGGGCGGCACTTCACGCCCTTCGAGACAGGCCCGCATCCCGTCGGGGTCGCGCTGCCAGAAGACGGCGCACCAGCCGCCGCCCTGATCCAGCCGTGCCAGCAGGCCGTTCAGGTAGTTCACGAACTCCCGCACCCGGCCCGGGAGTTGATCCACAGCCATCGCCCAACTCCCGCCAGACCGGAGCACTCCGGTCCGTTAGACAACACGAGCCGTGTTACGGGAGCGCTACGAGAAGTTTTCCGACGGGACGCAGAGTACGCCTCGCATGCCGGAACGTGACGTGCGCGGGGGTACCTCTTGACGTACTCACACCGCGAGCGGCGCGCAGGCCCCCGCGAGTTCGTCCATCGAGAGGCCGAGGGCACGGGCCAGCGCGGCGACCGTGAAGAAGGCCGGTGTCGGGGCCCGGCCCGTCTCGATCTTCCGCAGGGTCTCCGCGGAGATCCCGGCGTCCGCCGCGACGTCCGTCATGCTCCGCCCGCCACGGGCCTCGCGGAGCAGCCGCCCGAGCCGCTCGCCGCGTTCGCGTTCTTCGGGGGTGAGAGGGGTGCGCACCATGCCGTCATTCTAATACCGGTATAGTAATTGGCATGGTGGAGCTGAAGACAGACACATCGATCGACGCCATGTACGAGGCGGGGCAGGTGGTCGGGCGCGCCCTGACGGCCGTACGAAACGCAGCCGACGTGGGCGTTTCCCTGCTGGAGCTGGACGAGGTGGCCCGCGGGGTGCTGCGCGGGGCGGGGGCGTCCTCGCCCTTCCTCGGATACCGTCCCTCCTTCGCCCCGGTCCCCTTCCCGGCCGTCATCTGCGCCTCGGTGAACGACGCGATCGTGCACGGCATCCCCACCGGCTACCGGCTGCGCGACGGCGACCTGGTCTCCATCGACTGCGGCGCCGAACTCGGCGGCTGGGTCGGCGACTCGGCGACCAGTTTCGTGGTCGGCGAGCCGCGCCCGGCGGACGTGAGGCTGATCGAGACGGCGGAGCGGGCACTGGCGGCGGCCATCGAGGCGGCGGTGGTCGGCAACCGCATCGGCGACATCGCGCACGCGATCGGCTCGGTGTGCCGTGCGGCGGGCTACGGCATCCCTGACGGTTTCGGCGGCCATGGCATCGGGCGCCGTATGCACGAGGACCCCGGGGTCCCGAACGAGGGCCGCCCGAGGCGTGGCCTGCCCCTGCGACACGGCATGGCCCTCGCCATCGAGCCGATGCTCATCGCGGGCGGCCGGGACGACTACCACGCGGCGCCGGACGGCTGGACCCTGCGCACGAACGACGGGTCACGCGCGGCCCACGTGGAGCACACGGTGGCGATCACGGACTCCGGACCGCGGATCCTCACCGCGCGGGAAGCTCTTTGAGGGAGCCGCCCACCTCTTTGGGGGAGCCGCCCACCGGCCCCGCCGACGCCGGACATGGTGCGTGCCGACTGCCGGCCACGCGCTCCGGCGGCTCTCTTTCCGGCTTCTGTGCGCGGTATGCGCCGGTCGGAGCGAGGCACAGATGGGAACGATTCTTCGCGCGCGCGTACGGCAGATCGCCAACAGCCGCACGCCCTCGCACCCGGCACGTGCGCCGACGACAGACCAGAGGCATCTGCTTTTTCGTACCGTCATACTTTCACGCTGCGCCTTGCCCCTTCCTCACGTTCCGCAGCTAGCTGGTGCTGCGCCCGCTGCCCACCCGGGGAGTGGGACTCCACCCGCAGTGAGGAGAAGTCATGAAGAAGGCATACGAAGCGCCGACGCTCGTCCGGCTCGGTACGTTCCGCAAGGAGACAGGGCTCCTGGCACGCCACGGCAACGACCGGCTGATCCTGAGCAAGAACTGACGGGCGACGGCACTGACCCGACGTCATGACTGAACTGCACGAAAGTGCGGGGACGGGCCCCGGCGACGCGGACTTCGCGGTCTTCACCGACTGCGCGGACGCGGCCGCCGTGGCCCGCTCCTTCGCCCCGCCCGGCTGCCGCACCCTGACCCACGCGTCCGGCCGGCCCTGGCTGGTCGGCCACTGGCACGACGAGGACGTGGTCACGGCGAGTGCCGGCGGCGCCGCCCTCGCGGTCATCGGCTGCTGTCCCGTCGAGGCGGACGCACTGCGGCGCAGGGCCGCGCGGCTGACGGACCTCGCCGAGCTCGACGCCCTGGCCCGCTCCCTCCCCGGCAGCTTCCATCTCGTCGCCGCCCTCGACGGACAGGTCCGGGTGCAGGGCACCGCCTCGGGCCTCAGGCTGGTCTTCCACGCGGAGATCGACGGCGTACGGGTGGCCGCGAGCCGCGCCGACACACTCGCCGCCGCGCTCGGCCTCGACCCCGACCCGCAGGAACTGGCCGTCCGGCTGCTGTGGCCGGCCCCCTACCCCCTGTTCGAGACCTCGCTGTGGCCCCCGGTCACCGCCGTGCCCCCGCACGACGCCGTGATCGTCGCCGCGGACGGGCGCTCCGCACGGCACACCCGCTGGTGGACCCCGCCGGAGCCGGTCCGTTCCCTCGCCGAGACGGCGCCGATCATCCGGACGGCGCTGCGGGAGGCCGTCGACGCCCGGACCCGGCAGGGCGGTGTGGTCAGCTGCGATCTGTCCGGCGGCCTCGACTCCACCTCCGTCTGCTTCCTCGCCGACCGCTCCCCCGCCCGCGTGGTGGCCAGTACCTGGCCGGGCCGCGATCCTGCGGACACCGACCTGTACTGGGCCGAGCTGGCCGCGGGGCACCTCCCGGACGTCGAGCACATCGTCTGGGACGCGGACGCCTCGCCGCTGGTCTACGAGGACCTGCTCGGCATCGACGACCTCCTCGACGAGCCCACCATCGGTGTCATGGACCGCTCCCGGGCCCGGCACCACCTGCCCGCCCTCGCCGCACGCGGCAGCCGGGTGCATCTGACCGGCATCGGCGGTGACCACGTGGCCTGGTGCTCCGAGGCCTACTACCACCGGCTGGTGCGCACCCGTCCGCTGTTCGCCCTGCGGCAGCTGCGCGGGACACGGGCGCTGTGGCACTGGCCACTCGGCGGTACGGTCCGCGCCCTCGCGGACTCCCGGCCGTACGGAAGGTGGCTCGCCGACGCGGCCGGCCGGCTGCGCGACCCGTCCCCCTCCTCCGTGTCCTGCGGGCTCGGCTGGGGCATGGCACCGCGGCTGTTCGGCTGGGTCACACCGGACGCCGAGCGGCTGGCGCGCCGGGCGCTGCTCGACGCCGCCGCGACAGCGGCACCGCTGCATCCGGACCGGGGGATGCACACGGACCTGGAGCAGATCCGCTCGACCACCCGCATCATCCGCCAGTGGGACCGGATGGCGGCCCGCGCCGGTCTGCCGATGGCCCACCCCTTCCTCGACGACCGCGTCATCGAGGCGTGTCTCGCCGTACGGCCCGGTGAACGCGTCACACCGTGGGCGTACAAGCCGGTGCTGACCGCCGCGATGCGCGGCCTGGTGCCCGAGGAGTGTCTGCGGCGCACCACCAAGGCCGCGGCCTCGATGGACGCCGCCAACGGGCTGCGCGCACACCGCGCCGACCTGCTGGCGCTGTGGGAGGACTCCCGGCTGGAAGGTCTCGGCCTGGTGGACGGCGCACAGCTGCGCGACCTCGCCCGGCGGCCCGCCTCCCCCGGCCTGTCCGACGCCATCCTCTACTCCACGATCGCCGCCGAGGTGTGGCTGCGCGGGCTCCGCCGCAGCCGTGCCACCCATTCCTGAGAACCCACCGCGTCAGAAAGGCGAGCGCATGCCCTTGCGGTTCGACGCACACATCTCCACGGCCGAGACCGACTACGGCACCGTCCTGCTGGACGAGCGGGCCGGCACCTACTGGGAGTTGAACCCGACCGCCACCCTGGTGGTCCGCACGCTGCTGGACGGCGGCGAGGAGGCGGACGCGGCCGCCGCACTGGTCCGTGAGTTCGACATCGACGGGGCGCAGGCCCTGCGGGACGTCGAGGTGCTGGTCGGCCACCTGCGCGAGGCGGGGCTGGCCTCATGACGACACCCAGCGCGCTGGAGCGCCCCACCGGTGTGTCCCTGGGCCTGCGCCTGGCCGCCCGCCTCGTGCTGCTCCCCGCCGTCGTGCTCGCCCTGCTGCCGCCCCGCCGCATCCGTGCCGTCCTGGGTGTCCTGCGCCGCGGGGCGAATCCCGCCACCGCCCCGCAGGCCCGGTCCGCCCGGGACGCCATGTGCGCCGTCAGCCTGCGCTGCACCGGGCCGAAGGGGTGCCTGCCGCGTTCGCTCGGGGCCGCGCTGCTGTGCCGGCTCCGGGGGACGTGGCCCACCTGGTGTGCCGGGGTCCGTGTCGTCCCGCCCTTCACCGCGCACGCCTGGATCGAGGCGGAGGGCCACCCCGTCGGCGAGGGCGTACCGGACGGCTACTTCGCCCGGCTGGTGGCCGTCGAGCCGACGCACCGGTGAGCGGCGGTACGGCGCCGGACGAGCCCCCTGGCGAGGACCGGTCGACCCGCGCGGCCGTGGCCACGCTGTTCCGGCTCACCGGCGGGCACCGGGCCGCCGTGGCCGCGGCCACCGCCCTGACGCTGGCCGGCTCCGTCCTGGGGCTGGCACAGCCGCTGGTGGCCCGGCAGGCCGTGGACGCGAGCGGCCGCGGACAGCTCCTGTGGCCACTGCTGGCACTTCTCGGCGTGCTGTTCCTGGTCGAAGCGGCCATCGGGTCGGCGGGGCGCTTCCTGCTGGAGCGGATGGGCGAGGGTGTCGTACGGCAGCTCCGCATGGGCCTGGTCGGACGTCTGCTCCGGCTGGAGATGCGGGAGTACGACCGGCACCGCAGCGGCGATCTCGTCTCGCGGGTCACCGCGGACACGACCCTGTTGCGCGAGGTCGTCTCACAGGCGCTCGTCGACCTGGTGACCGGAAGCCTCGTCGCCGCCGGGGCGCTGGTCCTGATGGCGTGGCTCGACCCGCTGCTGCTGCTTCTGGTCGCGCTCACCGTGGCCGTTGCGGCAGCCGTGGTCACCTCGCTGCTCCAGGGCATCCGGCGCGCCTCCGAGCGTATGCAGGACTCGGTCGGCGCCGTCGCCGCGGACCTGGAACGGGCGCTGGGGGCCCTGCCGATGGTCCGGGTGCACCGCGCCGAGGACCGCGAGGCGGCCCGCATCGGCGCCAGGGTCCAGGAGGCGTACGAGGCGGGGGTGAGCACCGCGCGGCTCGCGTCCGTCATGAGTCCCGCCGTCGAACTCGCCGTCCAGGGCTCCTTCCTCGTCGTCCTCGTCGTCGGGGGCCTGCGCGTCGGCGGTCACAACGGCTCCCTCGGAGATCTCGTCGCGTTCCTGCTGTACGCCTCGTACCTGGTCATGCCGCTGTCCTCCGTCTTCCACGCGGTGGGACTGATCCAGCGCGGCATGGGCGCCCACCGGCGCGTCGACCAGGCTCTGCACCTCCCCACGGAGCGCACGGACCCACCGGTCGCGCAGGGCCGCCCCCGGCCCGTCGCATCCGCGGCACCCGGCTCGCCCGCGCTCACGCTGGACGACGTCCGGTTCGGCTACGCTCCGGGCCGCCAGGTGCTGTCCGGGGTGTCCTTCACCGTGCCCCACCACCGGCACGTGGCCCTCGTGGGTCCCTCGGGCGCCGGCAAGAGCACCGTCTTCGCGCTGGTCGCGCGGTTCTACGAACCGGACTCGGGGGCCGTGCTGTTCGACGGGCGGCCCGCCACCGAGCTCGGCCGCGACGCCTGCCGCCGGCGCATCGCCGTGGTCGACCAGAACACCCATGTCGTCCACGGCACCCTGCGGGAGAACATCACCTACGCCGTCCCCGACGCCCCGGCGGCCGAGGTGCGGCGGGTCCTCGCGCTGGCCCGGCTGGAGGAACTGGTCGACCGGCTGCCCGGCGGCCTGGACGCCGTCATCGGTGAACGCGGCAGCACCCTCTCGGGCGGCGAACGCCAACGCGTCGCCCTGGCCCGCGCCCTGCTCGCCCGCCCCGCCCTGCTTCTGCTGGACGAGCCCACCTCGCATCTCGACGCGATCAACGAAGCCGCGCTGACCGGCGTGATGAAGGAGATCGCCCAGGATTGCGCCCTGTTGGTCATCGCCCACCGTCTCTCCACCGTGCAGCACGCCGACCGCATCGTCGTGCTCCATGAGGGCCGCAGTGTCGCCGCCGGCGACCACGAGGAACTGCTCGCCCACAACCCCCTCTACCGCGACCTGGCCACAAGCCAGATGCTGCGCCCCGGCGCACCGTCCACCGATCGTGCGGGCCGTCGGACGAACGGCTGAGGAAGACGGGCCGGGCGGGCGCTGGAGGTGCCCCGGCCCACCCTTCGTGCGAAGGTGTTCTACGGGCGTGCGCCAGGGTGTAACCGGCTCCCACCCGGGTTACCCGACTGCGGCACGTCGATCAGCGAGGGCGTCCCGGGCCCCGCAGGGACGCCGGATGGGAAGGCCATGACCAGCGGCTTCAGCAGCCCCGAGGGCTACGACCCCTTCGGAGAATTCCTCGCCCGCTTCTTCGGCGGCCCGCGCCCGGGCCCCCGGCAGATCGACATCGGGAGGCTGCTCAGTCAGCCCGCCCGGGAACTGGTCCGCGGAGCCGCCCAGTACGCGGCCGAGCACGGCAGCCGGGACCTCGACACCCAGCATCTGCTGCGGGCCGCCCTGGCCAGCGAGCCGACCCGTAGTCTGCTCAGCCGGGCGGGCGCCGATCCCGACTCGCTGGCGTCGGAGATCGACGAACGCTCCGGCCCGGTCCAGCACACGGCGGAGGAGGCGCCGCCGCCCACCTCGCTCTCCCTCACCCCGGCCGTCAAGCGGGCCCTGCTCGACGCCCACGACCTGGCGCGGGCCAGCGGCGCCGGTTACATCGGCCCGGAGCACGTGCTCAGCGCCCTGGCCGCGAACCCCGACTCGGCGGCCGGGCACATCCTCAACTCGGCCCGTTTCGCGCCCACCGGACTGCCGCCCGAGGCGCCGGACGCCACGCAGACCCGTACCGAGCACGCGCGCGCCACCGGCACGCCCACCCTGGACAAGTACGGCCGCGACCTCACCGAGCTGGCCCGCGAGGGCCGTATCGACCCGGTGATCGGCCGCGAGGACGAGATCGAGCAGACCATCGAGGTGCTGTCGCGGCGCGGCAAGAACAATCCGGTGCTGATCGGTGACGCGGGCGTCGGAAAGACCGCCATCGTGGAGGGGCTCGCGCAGCGCATCGCCGACGGGGACGTTCCCGACGTACTGATCGGGCGGCGGGTGGTCGCCCTGGACCTCACCGGTGTGGTCGCGGGCACCCGCTACCGCGGTGACTTCGAGGAGCGCCTCAACAACATCGTCGGCGAAATCCGCTCGCACTCCGACCAGTTGATCGTCTTCATCGACGAGCTGCACACGGTCGTCGGCGCCGGCGGAGGCGGCGAGGGCGGCGCGCTGGACGCCGGAAACATCCTCAAGCCCGCGCTGGCCCGCGGCGAACTCCACATCGTCGGCGCCACCACGCTGGAGGAGTTCCGCCGGATCGAGAAGGACGCGGCACTCGCCCGCCGCTTCCAGCCGATCCTGGTGCCCGAACCCTCCGTACCGGACACGATCGAGATCCTGCGCGGTCTGCGCGACCGCTACGAGGCCCACCACCAGGTCCGCTACACCGACGAGGCCCTGGTGGCCGCCGTCGAGCTGTCCGACCGCTATCTCACCGACCGCCGGCTGCCCGACAAAGCCATCGACCTCATCGACCAGGCCGGCGCGCGGGTGCGGCTGCGGGCCCGTACGAAGGGCACCGACGTACGGGCCCTGGAACGCGAGGTCGAGCAGCTGACCTGCGACAAGGACCAGGCGGTCGCCGACGAGCAGTACGAACAGGCGACCCAGCTGCGCGACCGCATCGTGGAGTTGAAGAAGCGCATCACGGACACCACGGGCGGCGACGAGGCCGACGAGGGACAGCTGGAGGTGACCGCCGAGGCGATCGCCGAGGTGGTGTCCCGGCAGACGGGCATCCCGGTCGCCAGCCTCACCCAGGAGGAGAAGGAGAAGCTGCTCGGCCTGGAGCAGCACCTCCACGAGCGGGTCGTCGGGCAGGACGAGGCCGTCGCCGTGGTCGCCGAGGCCGTCATGCGCTCCCGCGCCGGACTCGCCAGCCCCGACCGGCCGATCGGCAGCTTCCTCTTCCTCGGCCCGACCGGCGTCGGCAAGACGGAACTGGCGCGCGCCCTCGCGGAGGCCCTCTTCGGCAGCGAGGAGCGCATGGTCCGCCTGGACATGAGCGAGTACCAGGAACGCCACACCGTCAGCCGCCTGGTCGGCGCCCCGCCCGGCTATGTGGGCCACGAGGAGGCAGGCCAGCTCACCGAGGTCGTGCGCCGCCACCCGTACTCGCTCCTGCTCCTCGACGAGGTGGAGAAGGCCCACCCGGACGTCTTCAACATCCTGCTGCAGGTCCTCGACGACGGCCGTCTCACCGACTCCCAGGGCCGGACCGTCGACTTCACCAACACGGTCATCGTGATGACCAGCAACCTGGGCTCCGAGGCGATCACCCGGCGCGGCGCCGGCATCGGCTTCGGGGCGGGCGGTGCCGACGCCGACGAGGAGGCCCGCCGCGAACAGATCCTGCGTCCGCTGCGCGAGCACTTCCGCCCCGAGTTCCTCAACCGCATCGACGAGATCGTCGTCTTCCGCCAGCTCACCGGCGACCAACTGCGGCAGATCACCGACCTGCTGCTGGAGCGGACCCGCCGCCTGCTGCAGGCGCAGGGCGTCACGGTCGAGTTCACGGCCCCGGCCGTCGACTGGCTCGCCGAACACGGCTACCAGCCCGAATACGGCGCCCGCCCCCTGCGCCGCACCATCCAGCGAGAGGTCGACAACCAGCTGTCGCGACTGCTGCTGGACGGCCGCGTCGCGGAGGGCGGCCGCGTGACGGTCGATGTCGAGGACGGCCGGCTGGCCTTCCAGACGGAGGACCTGCCGATCGCCCCCGAGTTGTGAGGGCTGGCTTGCAGCGCCCCTTCAGGTCACGAGCGGGCCTGCAGCGCCCTTCAGGGGCGCGGGGCTGTGTCGATCTGCGGCTCCGCCGCGCGGGCGCGAACAGCCCCCACTTACCCGCAGACGACTACGGCGCCGGATCAACCACCTGCGCCGACCCACCGCCCCTACGGACCGTCTCAGCCGCCGCCAGCCACTTCCCACCGGGCAACCGCTGCACACCGGTGGCCGCACCGATCTCCGGGTTCAACTTGAACGAGTGCCCAATGGCCTCAAGCCGCGCCCGCACACTCCCGGCACCGGTGTCGTTGTACAGCGCGGGCTCCAGCTCGGTCTGCGCGGCATTGCGCTGACTGGCCCGCGGCGCAGCGATCGCATCGACCAGCGGCAGATGACGGTCGAGGAACTCGGTGAGCACCTGCAGCACGGTCGTGATGATCGTCGCCCCACCGGGCGAACCGAGCGCCACCACCGGCTTGTTGTGCTTGTCCAGCACGATCGTCGGCGAGATCGACGACCGCGGCCGCTTGCCGGGGCCCGGCAGGTTCGGGTCGTGCACGGCCGGGTTCGCCGGGGTGAAGGAGAAGTCCGTCAGCTCGTTGTTGAGGATGAACCCACGCCCGGGCACGGTGATCGCGCTGCCGCCGGTCTGCTCGATGGTCAGCGTGTAGGAGACGACGTTGCCCCACTTGTCGGCCACGGTCAGGTGCGTGGTGTTCTCGCCTTCGTACGTCGTCGGGGCCGCCGTACCGCCGGAGGCGCACGCGGCCGGGTTCCGCGGATCCCCGGGCGCCACCGGGCTGGTCAGCACCGCATTGTCCTTGATGAGGCACGCCCGCGAGTCGGCGTACTTCTGCGAGAGCAGTTGCTTCGTCGGTACGTCCTCGAAGGCGGGGTCGCCGACCCAGCGCCCGCGGTCCGCGAACGCGATCCGGCTGGCCTCGATGTAGTGGTGCAGGTACTGGACCTCGCTCGCCTTCGAGAGGTCCGTGTTCTCCAGGATGTTGAGGGCTTCGCCGACGGTCGTGCCGCCGGAGGAGGAGGGTGCGATGGAGTAGACGCCGAGTCCGCGGTACGAGGTCCTGGTGGGCGCCTGGAGCTTGGCGCGGTAGGCCGCGAGGTCCTTGTCCGACAGCTTGCCGGGGCGGGCGTTCCAGCCCGAACTCGGGTCCACCGGTGGGTGGTTCACCGTGCGGACGATGTCGTCGCCGAGGTCGCCGCGGTAGATCGCCCCGACGCCCTTCCTGCCCAACTCCTCATAGGTGCGGGCGAGATCGGGGTTCTTGAAGGTGGAGCCGACCACCGGGAGCTGCCCGCCCGGCAGGAACAGCTTCGCCGTGTCCGGGAAGTAGCGGAACCGGGTCTCGTTGGAGGCGGTCTGCGAGCGGAAGGTGTCGTCGACGGTGAAGCCGTCGCGGGCGATCCGCTCGGCGGGCTTGAGCACCGTGCCGAGTCTTCTGCTGCCCCAGTGGTCGAGCGCGGTCTGCCAGGTGGCGGGCGTGCCCGGGGTGCCGACGCTCAGGCCGCTGCTGACGGCGTCGGCGAAGGCGAGGGGTTTGCCGTTCTCCACGAAGAGATTGGAGTCGGCGGTCAGCGGCGCGGTTTCGCGGCCGTCGATCGTGTGCACCGTACGGGTCTTGGCGTCGTAGTAGACGAAGTAGCCGCCTCCGCCGACACCGGAGGAGTAGGGCTCGGTGACGCCGAGAGCGGCCGCGGTGGCGACGGCCGCGTCGACCGCGTTGCCGCCCTTCTTCAGGACCTCGATGCCGGCGGCGGAGGCGTCCGCGTCGACGCTTGCGACGGCGCCGCCGTAGCCGACGGCGACGGGCACCTTCTGCGGTGTCGTCGCCGTGGTCGGCGGCGCTGCCGCCCCCACCGACACCACGGCGGCCGAGACCGCCAGGACCGAGAGTTTCCGCGCGAGGGGGCGACGCATCCGTACCTCCAGTCAGGGACGTCCGTGCAGCGTAACCGCATCGTCCGGGGCCCCAACAGCCCCATTCCGGCAGCTGTCATACGAATGCCACGGATCGAACACCGGTACGTACCAGTCATGTCGGCCCGCTAGCATGCGCGCCCATGAACGACGACGTGCGCAACATCGTCCTGGGCGTGGTCGCGGCGGGCATCAGTGCCGCGCTCGGCTGGGTGGCCCGTACCTATCTGTGGAAGCGGAAACTCCGCCGCAAGCAGGCGTTCTTCGGGCTGCCCGACCACTCCGAGTCGCTGCTCGTCGTCAACCGTGACGCCGGCAGCCCCGACCTCGCGGTGCACCGCTACGACGTGTTCGCGCTCCTGGAGCTCGCCGCGCTCATCAAGGACTGCGGCGCACATGCCGAGGTGATCACCCAGGACGCGGCCCGGCAGGGCTTCGGCGAGCGGACCGAGTTCTGCGTCGGGGGCCCGGGGTCGAACCGGCGCATGGCGGCCCACCTGAACGCCATGCTGCCCGGAGTGCGGGTGAACACGGACCCGGAGCCGGGCCCGGACCGGCTGGCGTTCCAGATCGGCAGTGAGCGCTACCGCATGGAGAAGGGCCTGTCCGAATATGTGCTGCTGGCAAGGCTGACGGCCGGTCAACCCGGTCTGACCCGCCCCGTCTTCCTGTTCAGCGGCCAGACCGCGATCACCAACCAGGCCGCGACCCGCTACCTCGCGCGCAACCACGAGCGACTAGCCCGCAAGTACGGCAACAACACGTTCGTCCTGCTGCTGAAGGTGGTCAACTCACAGGCGTACGGCCCGGATGTCGCCGAGCTCGTCGCGGACGTGACCCGCGCGGCACAGGCGCCCCTGCCGGCGCCCACTGCTCCCCGCAACTCCCACCGCGCCTCCTGAATTCATTCACATGCCAACAATCGTTACTGCCACGTAACTTACCGACGGGTTACCTCCGGTAAAGGGGCGAGGTTACCGTCTGGTCACTTTGCACTGACACGAGTGAGGAGTGACCCGTGGGAACCCATCGCAAGGCCCTGCGCACGACCGCCGTAGGCGCCGTCTCCGCGACTCTGATCGCCGGTAGCGCCCTCGGGCTCGCCCCCGCCGCCCAGGCGACGGACGCCATACGCTTCGTCGACATCGCCGGCGACGGCGGCACGGTCCTCAAGGCGAACGTCCTCACGCCCGCGGGCGCCGACGGCACGCGCCGCTACCCGCTGCTGGTGCTCCCCACGAGCTGGGGCCTGCCCCAGGTCGAGTACCTCGCCCAGGCCCAGAAGCTCGCCGACTCCGGCTACATCGTGGTCAGTTACAACGTGCGGGGCTTCTGGCAGTCCGACGGAGAGATAGAAGTGGCCGGGCCACCGGACATAGCCGACGCCTCCAAGGTCATCGACTGGGCGCTCGCCAACACCCCGGCCGACTCGGCCCACATCGGCATGGCGGGCGTCTCCTACGGCGCCGGCATCAGCCTGATCGCCGCCGCGCACGACAAGCGGATCAAGGCGGTCGCCGCCCTCAGCGGCTGGGCCGACCTGATCGACTCGATCTACTCCGGCCGCACCCAGCACGTCCAGGCCGGGGCCGTGCTCGACGGCGCGAGCCTGGTCACGGGCCGACAGAGCCCCGAAGTCCGGCAGATCTTCGACAACTTCTACGCCTCCAACCTGTCCAAGGAACAGGAGATGATCGATTGGGGGAAGAAACGTTCGGCCGCAACATATGTGGATCAGCTGAACAAGAACGGCCCCGCGGTCATGATGGCCAACGCCTGGGGCGACACGGTCTTCGCGCCCAACCAGTACGCGGACTTCTACGAGAAGCTGACCGGCCCGAAGAGACTGGAGCTCCGTCCCGGCGACCACGCCACCGCCGAGCTGACCGGCCTGTTCGGACTGCCCAACGACGTGTGGACCGACACCGAGCGCTGGTTCGACCACTACCTCAAGGGCGAGGACAACGGCATCAACCGCGAGGAGCCGGTGCAGCTCAAACCCCGTACCACGGGCGGCTACGAGGGCTACCCGGACTGGAAGTCGATCGCCGCCACCGACCGGAAGATCGCGCTCGCCGGCACGACCACGATCCACACGAACGTCGACTCCGGGGCGGACGGCGGGATCGTCTTCCTGTCGAGCATCCTCGACCAGATCGCCCAGCTGCCCCCGATGGCCTCGATCCCCCTGCTCCCCCGCCGCTGGGCCGCCGTCTGGCAGTCGGAGAAGTACGCCGCCGCCCAGCAGATCCGCGGTACGGCCCAGTTGCACACCACCCTCACCCCGACCAAGGAGAGCGGCACCCTCGTCGCCTACCTCTACGACGTGGGGCCGCTCGGCCTCGGCAAGCTGGTCAGCAACGCGCCGTACACCTTCCACGGGCGCGAGCCCGGAAAGCCGTTCGGTCTCGACCTGGATCTGTTCTCCACGGCCTACGACGTCCCGGCAGGGCACCGGCTGGCCCTGGTCGTCGACACGGTCGACCCGCTCTACATAGAGCACAACCCGTCCGGCGCTCAGCTGACCTTCTCCTCGCCGGCGGACGACCCGTCGTACGTGTCGATTCCGCTGCGCAAGCAGTGATCTCCGGCTGCCGCCGGCCGGGCATGGCTCTGTCGCTCAGTGCTTGAGGATCTTGGGCAGGAGTCTTCGGCGCGCTCGCTGTGCGGGTCGGTGAAGAGCTCCTCCGGGGCGCGGCCCTCGACGACGCGACCGTCGGACATGAGGACGACACGGCTGGCGGCAGAGCGGGCGCAGCCCGTCTCGTGGGTGACGACGACCATCGTCATGCCGTCGCGGGCCGGGTGCCGCATGACCTCGAGGATCCCGCTGATCACCTCGGGGTCGAGGGCGGGGGTGGACTCGTCGAACGGGAGCGCCCTGGGCGCAATGACGAGGACGCGGGCGACGGCCACCGGCCGCTGGTCGCCTGTCGGCTTCCTCCTCCGTCCGCCGGCGGACCTTGACCTGCCCCGCCGAGACGCCCTGCAGGACGGTCCTGTGAGCGAGCGGGGCGAACGACTGGAAGACCCTGCCGGGGTCGGTGCGGAGCCGCGCGAGTGCCCTGCCCTCCCCGGGCAGCGGCTGCCCGCCGAGCGGAATCGTGCCGGACCGGACGGTCTCCAGCCTGCAGGACATGCAACTCCCCGTAGTACTTGTTGACGTCATGCAGCTCGATCAGCGGATCGACGGCCATTCGCAGCCCTACTCACTCTCAGCTGTGTCGTGGTTGCCGCAAACTATCCGGACGCGAGTTGACTTACGTCACGACACGCACTTTTCGGGCATAAGCCGTATTTACGTCGATCTTAGGTCGGCTGCTCCGCTCATGTCTCCGCGACCTCGGCGTACAGCTGCGAGAGCTCGGGCACCCCGCCGGCCGCCCACTCGTGTCCGGAGGTCACGACGTCGAACTCGCGGCCCGAGGCGAGCCGTACGACGGGCTGGCCGTCCGGCCAGAACTCCCAGGCGGCGCCGGGCACGGTGCGCACGATGACGGTGCCGAGATAGAGCCCCGCGTCGTTGCCGAGCCAGTGCAGCACCTCGGGGTCGTCCCGCCAGCGCGGCAGAAGCTGATCGAGAGCCTCCAACGAGGCTGCGGAATCGTCGAGTTGGACGCCCTCCTGGGACGCCTGCGAGCGGAGCAGTTCACACTCGGAGAGGAGTTCGGCGATGCCCTCCGGGTCGGGGATGCCGTGCTTTTCATGCCGGTGGCCCAGAAAAGGGATCTTCATACCTCCCAGCGTGTCATTCGCACCGGCATGCGCACCACAGGCGCGCGGGCCGTCACTTCGGGGCTATTTCGCGGCGACTCCGTGCATGGCGCGTTGACGGGTCCCTCACGTCTCTCTAGCTTCGCGATGCGTCTTTCGTCCCACCGGTGAGCGGGAGGAGTCGACCGTGCGTCGACGTGTGCGGGGATTCGCGGTTGCCATCGTCTCGTTCGCCTTCCTGGCGCCCGTCCTGTCGGCACGGGCCGCTGCCGGCGACGGGACACAACCACAGCCGCTGGAGCGGCTCTTCGACAACGTTGCCGTCAGCGACGACGCCCGTCCGGATCTGGCGAACCTCGACGGCTACGGGGGTTCCCTGTCGGCACAGGACCTGACGGCCGCGGGCTGGACGCCCGGCCGTGCCCTCACCGTGCAGGGTGCCAGGCTGACCTGGCCGCGGCGGCTGCCGGGCGAGCCGGACAACGTGCTCGCCGCCGGACAGTCGGTGCGGGTCGGCGGGCGCGGCGACGCGCTCGCCTTCCTGGTGGCGGGCACGGGCAGGGCCGGTGCGAGCGGCACCGGCTCGGTCTCGTACCGGGACGGCACCCGCTCCTCGTACACCCTGACCGCTCCCGACTGGCGCGCCGGACCGCTCGCCACGAAGGCGGTGGCGCTGCCGCACTTCAACACACCCGGCGGTCAACTCGCCGAGCAGGCACGGCTGTACGTGGTGACCGTGCCGCTGGTTCGGGGGCTCCGGGTGGCCTCCGTGCGGCTGCCGCGCGCTGCCGGTCTGCATGTCTTCGCCCTGGCCGTGCGGTCCTCGGGCGCGGGCTGGACCGGCAGTTGGGCGGCCGCCACCTCCGGCGTCCGGGCCGTGGGGCCGTGGAGCGACCGGACGGTACGGCTGGTGGTGCACACGTCGGTGGGCGGGTCGCGGGTGCGGCTGCGGTTCGACAACACGTTCGCGGCGGCGCCGGTACGGATCGGTGGCGCGACGGTGGCCGTGCAGAAGGAGGGGGCCACGGCGCGGGGCGTGCCGGTGCCGCTGTCGTTCCGGGGCGGGGCGGGGGTCGAGATCCCGGCCGGGGCTCAGGCGTTCAGCGATCCGCTCGGCTTCCTGGTGCCCTCGGACGCGAATCTGCTGGTCAGTTTCCATCTGCCCGGGCCGGTGGCGGCGGCGCCCGTGCACCAGCTGGCGGTGCAGCGGTCGTATGTGAGCACGGCCGGCGACCATACGGCGGAGGGCTCCGGGACCGCGTACACCACGACCCTGACCAGGTGGCCGTTGCTGACCGGGGTGGACGTGGGTGGTGGGCCTGGGTCGGTGGTGCTGCTCGGGGACTCGATCACCGACGGGGACAGGTCCACGACGGACGCGAACCGGCGGTGGCCCGATGTGCTGGCCGCACGGTTGTTGAAGCAGCGTGGCGTCCCGCGTTACGGGGTGCTCAACGAGGGGATCTCCGGGAACCGTGTGGTCACCGACCGGTATCCCGGTGACGGGGTCTCGACGGACATGGCCGGGGTCAGCGCCCTGAACCGGTTCGACCGCGATGTCCTCGCCCAGACCTCGGTGCGCACGGCGGTCGTCTTCGAGGGCGTGAACGACCTGCGGGGGCAGACCACGGCGCAGCAGATCGTCGCCGGGTTGCGGGAGATCGCGGACCGGGGGCATGCGCGGGGCCTGCGGATGCTGGCCGGCACGATCCTGCCCTGTGAGGGCGAGACGCGGTGCACGGCTGCCGTCGATGCGGAGCGCTCCGCGGTGAATGCGTGGATCCGGGGGTCCGGGGTGTTCGATGCGGTGCTCGACTTCGATGCGGTGGTGCGGGATCCGCAGCGTCCGGGGCGGATGCTGGCTGCGTATGACAGCGGGGATCATCTGCATCCGGGGGATGCGGGGCTCGCCGCGATGGCCCGATCCGTGGATCTGCGCGCCCTGGTGCCGTGACCGTCCTGGGGGCTGCGCCCCCAGACCCCCGCTTTCGGCCTGAACGGCCTCGTCCTCGAACGCCGGACGGGCTGATGGGGCTGAGCCCCGCCCTGACTGCGTTGCTCTACACGTCCAGGTCCACCACCACCGGGGCATGGTCCGATGCGCCCTTGCCCTTGCGTTCCTCGCGGTCCACGTAGGCGTCCGTGACCGACTTGGCGAAGGCGGCGTTGCCGTAGACCAGGTCGATGCGCATGCCGCGGTTCTTCGGGAAGCAGAGCTGGCGGTAGTCCCAGTAGGTGAAGGGGTGCTCGTACTTCAGGGGGCGGGGGACCACGTCCGAGAGGCCGGCCTCTCGGAGGGACGCCAGGGCTGCGCGCTCGGCGGGGGTGACGTGGGTGAGGCCCTCGAAGGCGGCCACGTCGTAGACGTCGTCGTCCGTCGGGGCCACGTTGTAGTCGCCGAGCACGGCGAAGGGGCGGCTGCCGCCCGCGTCGCCGGCGACGGCGGCCTTGAGGGCCTCGAACCACTGGAGCTTGTAGGCGTAGTGGGGGTGGTCGACCTCACGGCCGTTCGGCACGTACACCGACCAGACGCGGACCGGGCCGCAGGTCGCCGAGATGGCCCGGGGCTCCGGGGCGCCGTCGTATCCGGGATCGCCGGGCAGGCCCTTGACCACTTCCTTGAGGCCGACGCGGGAGAGCACCGCCACGCCGTTCCACCGGCCGGTCGCGTTCACCGCCGCCTCGTAGCCGAGGTCGCGCAGTTGGTCGAACGGGAACTGCTCCTCGGCCAGCTTGGCCTCCTGGAGGCAGAGCACGTCCGTGCCGCTGCTCTCCAGCCAGGCCAGGAGCCTCGGCAGGCGGGCGGTGATCGAGTTCACGTTCCAGGTCGCGATGCGCATGCCTCACAACCTACCGGGCCGGTCCGACAACGCGGCCGGCCCGGCCGCCGTGCACGCGTGCTCAGACCTCCGCCGACTCTCCGGGTGTCAGCCGCAGGTGTTCCGAGCCGCCGAGGGTGCCGATCTGGCGGTCGTAGATCGGGCGGGCGAGGTCGGTGAGCAGGGCGTCGTGGATGTCGTAGGCACGCTGCGGTTTGACCTCGCGGACGTACTCGATGACCTCGGCGATCTTGTTCCAGGGGGCCATGACCGGGAGCATCAGCGTCTCGACCGGGTGGTCGGGGACGGTGAGGGCGTCGCCGGGGTGGAAGACCTTGCCGCCGTCGACGAGGTAGCCGACGTTCGTGATGCGCGGGATGTCCGGGTGGATGACGGCGTGCAGCTCGCCGTGGACCTGGACGTCGAAGCCCGCGGCGGTGAACGTGTCGCCGTGGCCGACGGTGTGCACACGGCCCGGGAAGGCGGCCGAGATCTGCTCCGCGACCGAGGCGAGGGTCCAGATCTCGGCCGCCGGATCGGCCTCCAGGGCCGCTCGCAGCCGGCCCTCGTCGAAGTGGTCGGGGTGCTCGTGCGTGACGAGGATCGCATCCGCGCCGAGCGCGGCGTCCGGCTCGCTGAACCCGCCGGGGTCGAGGACGAGCGTGCGCCCGTCCTTCTCCAGACGGACGCAGGCGTGCGACTTCTTCGTGAGCTTCATGGCTTCCATCCTGCCCCGTTCACAGGCGGCTCGGGCGGCTGAGACTGGTGCTCTCGCTGCCCGGCTGACGATCACTCGCTGGGCGTCGTTTCCTCTCTTATGACCTGCTGGGCCACCTTGAACGCGCTGTTCGCCGCCGGCACGCCGCAGTAGACGGCCGACTGCATCAGCACTTCCTTGATCTCGCTCGGGGTGAGGCCGTTGCGCAGGGCCGCTCGGGTGTGGAAGGCGAGCTCCTCCAGATGGCCGCCCGCGACCAGGGTGGCCAGCGTCACGCAGCTGCGGGCACGCCGGTCGAGACCGGGGCGGTCCCAGATCTCACCCCAGGCATAGCGGGTGATGAACTCCTGGAAGTCCCCGGAGAACTCGTCCGCCTGGGCCAGCGCCCGGTCGACGTGAGCGTCGCCGAGCACCTCGCGGCGCACCTTGATGCCGGTGTCGTAGGGGTCGGGACGTCCGTTCACCGGCGGGGGCACTACGGCGGCCGGTGCGATCTCGGCGATCGGCGCAGGCTGGTGGGGCTGCGGGGACGGCGCGATCACGGGCTTGGCGGGGGTCGCCGGGAGGGCGATCTGACCCGTGGACGACTCGACGTAGCCGGGCTGCCAGGCGGTGGAGAAGTGCCGGACCAGCAGGTCGGTGACGGCGGCGGGCTGCTCGACCGGCACCAGGTGGGAGGCGCCGGGGACGACGGCGAGGCGCGCGTCGGGTATGCCGGCGACCAGGGTGCGGGCCTCGGCGGGGCCGGTGACCTTGTCCTCGGAGCCGACGAGGACGAGGGTGGGCACGCCGACGTGGCCGAGTTCGGGCCGTACGTCGAACGCGGCGAGGGCCTCGCAGGCGGCGATGTAGCAGCCGGGGTCCGTGGTGCGCACCATCTGCACGGCCCAGTCGGTGATCGCGGGCTGCGCGGCGGCGAACCCGCCGGTGAACCAGCGGTCGGGGGAGGTACGGGCGATGGGGTCGAGCCCGTTCGTCCGCACTATCACCCCGCGCTGGCGGAACTCGTCGGCCGTGCCGAAGCGGGGCGAGGCGGCGATCACCACGAGCGAGGCGAGCCGCTCGGGGTGGCGCAGGGCCAGTTCGAGACCGATCGCACCACCGAGCGCACAGCCCGCGTAGCCGAAGCGCTGCACACCGAGCCCGTCGAGCGTGGCCAGCAACCGGGAGGCGAGTTCGCCGACCGAGCTCACCGGGTACGCGGGCGCGCCGCCGTGCCCCGGCAGGTCGAAGCGGAAGACGCGCCACTGCTTCGCCAGCTCGGGCACCTGGCGGTCCCACATGTGCCATGTGGTACCGAGCGAGGGGCCCAGAATCAGCACGGGAGCCTCTTCTGGCCCGTCAAAGCGGTATTGCAGGGTGTTGGACGTACTCTCACTCACCCGACTCACGCTCCCACATCTCACGATTTCTCACGTACCTGGGTGGCATCCCCGTGCAAGCCGTCCCACGTTGTGGCTGACTCGCGAAGATCCTCCACGTCGGGCTTCACATACCACCGCTCGGCGGTGGCCACGTTGCGGCCCGGAGTGACCTCCGACCCCCGCAACGTCTGCGCGATGTCGTCGTCATACGCCTGGTATAGATGGACAGCTGGTGTACTCATGCGGGTGCACGCCGTCGAGGGGCGATTCGGGCATGGTGAGGGGAAGAGCGTGGATGTCCCACTCGATCCGGAGGGACACTGCGCCGCGCCGTCACACGGCGGGGCTCGGTTGGAAGTACGACCGCTGCTGGAGCGCCCGGGCGTGTATGCGAAAGGCGAGGTCGGCGTGAGTACGCGGCCGATGTGGCAGGAAGCCCTCGGCCGGCTGTCACGGCGGAGCGAGAGCTGCCTGTACGTCGAGATGTCCCAGCTGACGTTCATCGACGTGGCCGGGGTGACGGATCTCGCGATGGCCGCACGGTCACTGAGTGGGGATCGTCTGCTCGTCCTTGAGCAACCGCCGCCCCAGGTACCGCGCATTCTGGACTTGTTCTGGCCCAGCCTGGGCGGGATCGAGGTGGCCGCATGACCGGCACCGCCACCGATCCTCAGAAGTTCGTGCATCCGGCGCTGTTCTACAGCGGGGATCAGCAGTATGTGAAAGGTACAGTGCCCTTCGTTCTCGAGGGGCTGGCCAGGGAGGAACCAGTTGCGGTCGCCGCGCCGCCGGACCGACTCCAGCTGATCCAGGACCAACTCGGTGACCAGGCCTGTCGGGTTCACTTCGAGGACATGACGCAGGCCGGCCGGAACCCGGGGCGGATCATTCCCGGAGTGCTGCGCCGGTTCGCCGATGCCCATACCAGTGGCCGGGTGCGCATCATCGGTGAGCCGATCTGGCCCGGTCGCAGCGCAGTGGAGTACCCCGCGTGCGTGCAGCACGAGGCGCTGATCAACGAGGCGTTCACCGGGCGTGCGGTCACGATTCTGTGCCCGTACGACGTCGACGGGCTCGACGAGACGGTACTGAAGGACGCTTGGGCCACCCACCCGGTGGTGGTCGCCGAGGGGAGCGAGACGGCTTCGGTTGCGTACAGCCCCGAGGCGGTCGTGGCCCGGTACAACCAGGCGCTGCCCGTGCCGCCCGCCGCCCAGGAGACGAGCTTCGAGGGCAGTGGCCAATTGCCGACGGTACGTGAGTTTGCCGTACGGCAGGGCGAGCGGCTCGGGTTGGAGAGGGAACGGCTGGATGATCTCCAGCTGGCGGTGGCTGAGCTGACCACCAACAGCGTCGTTCATGGGGCCGGTGGCGGCACGCTGCGGATCTGGGTGGAAGGCGAACAGGTCGTCTGCGAGGTGCAGGACGCGGGGCGGCTCACCGATCCACTGGCCGGCCGGCGCCCCCCGCCACCCGAACGGCCCGGCGGCCGGGGCCTGCTCTTCGTCAACCATGTCGCCGACCTCGTGCGCATCCACACCGGTGAGGCGGGTACCACGATCCGCTTCTACATCGGCCGCTGATCACCACTGCCCCGGCGGCATCGAGACCGCTCCTTCTTCAGCCGACCGCGACAGGGAGCCTGCGGTCGTAGGGCAACTCGGCGTCGGGTCGCCGGTGCGAAGCAAGGCACGGATGTCGTGCGCACTCGGGCCGACCGTCACGGTGGCGAGCTGTTCAAGGCGCTCCGGGCCTATGGTGATTCGGTTGCCGCGGCGTTCGACCATCACGCGCCGAGGGCCCGCCGACCCCGTCGGCGGCCGTCACCAAAACCACTCCGACTACCCCCCAATTCCGGTGTCATGCATGGCTTTTCGTGGCGGATTTCTTCCCGGGTGAGCAGCGGCCGGAGGCTTTGTTCGGCGGGTACCGCGTGGGTTAGCCTGCGGCGTATTTTCTCCTCGCCCAAAGCCGTGAGGTGAGGGAATGCAGAGCGTTTACGGGCCGACCGCGGCCCGCCGGGGTGTTTGAGTCTTCACTGCCGAGGGCTCCAGGGGAGCGGGACGAGGTTGCGCATGACCAGCGACAAGACCGAGCTCATCGACGCCGGGCCGAGCGACGGGGAGCTCGTACAGCTCCTCGCGGGGCTGACGGCCGTGCGGGACGGCGACTTCGGGACCCGTCTGCCGGAGGACGCCGACGGTCTCATGGGCGACATCGCGAGCGTGTTCAACGGCATGGTCGACCAACTGTCCGTGTTCACCTCCGAAGTCACGCGCGTGGCCCGGGAAGTCGGCACCGAGGGCACGCTCGGCGGGCAGGCGGAGGTGCCGGGTGTCTCCGGGACCTGGGCCGACCTGACCGACTCGGTCAACGCCATGGCCGGGAACCTGACCACCCAGGTCCGGGACATCGCCCAGGTGGCCACTGCCGTGGCCAAGGGCGACCTGTCGCAGAAGATCGACGTGCCCGCGCGCGGCGAGATCCTGCAGCTGAAGGACACCGTCAACACGATGGTGGACCAGCTCTCCGCCTTCGCCGACGAGGTCACCCGCGTCGCCCGCGAGGTCGGCACCGAAGGACGCCTCGGCGGCCAGGCCAAGGTGCCCGGAGTCGCGGGGGTGTGGCGGGACCTGACCGACTCGGTCAACTTCATGGCGGGCAACCTCACGGCCCAGGTCCGCAACGTCGCCCAGGTGACCACCGCGGTGGCCAAGGGCGACCTCTCCCAGAAGATCACCGTCGACGCCCGCGGCGAGATCCTCGAACTCAAGAACACCATCAACACGATGGTCGACCAGCTCTCCGCCTTCGCCGACGAAGTCACCCGCGTCGCCCGCGAAGTCGGCACCGAAGGACGCCTCGGCGGCCAGGCCGACGTCAAGGGCGTCAAGGGCACCTGGCGGGACCTGACCGACTCGGTCAACTTCATGGCGGGCAACCTCACCGCCCAGGTCCGCAACGTCGCCCAGGTGGCGACGGCGGTGGCCAAGGGCGACCTCTCCCAGAAGATCACCGTCGACGCCCGCGGCGAGATCCTCGAACTCAAGAACACCATCAACACGATGGTCGACCAGCTCTCCGCCTTCGCCGACGAAGTCACCCGCGTCGCCCGCGAGGTCGGCACCGAAGGACGCCTCGGCGGCCAGGCCGACGTCAAGGGCGTTTCGGGCACCTGGAAGGCCCTCACCGACAACGTGAACGTGATGGCGTCGAACCTGACCGACCAGGTGCGCTCCATCGCCCAGGTCGCCACCGCCGTCGCACGGGGCGACCTGTCCCGCAAGATCACGGTCCAGGCCGAGGGCGAGGTCGCCGCACTGGCCGATGTGATCAACACGATGGTCGACACCCTGTCCGCGTTCGCCGACGAGGTCACCCGCGTCGCCCGTGACGTCGGCACCGAAGGACGCCTCGGCGGCCAGGCCCACGTACCGAACGTGGCCGGCACCTGGAAGGACCTCACCGACAACGTCAACTCCATGGCGAACAACCTGACCGGTCAGGTGCGCAACATCGCCCTGGTGACGACCGCCGTGGCCAGGGGCGACCTGTCGAAGAAGATCGACGTGGACGCACGCGGCGAGATCCTCGAGCTGAAGACGACCATCAACACGATGGTGGACCAGCTCTCCGCCTTCGCCGACGAGGTCACCCGCGTCGCCCGCGAGGTCGGCACCGAAGGACGCCTCGGCGGCCAGGCCGAGGTGGAGGGCGTCTCGGGCACCTGGAAGCGGCTCACGGAGAACGTCAACGAGCTGGCCGGCAACCTGACCCGTCAGGTACGGGCCATCGGAGCCGTGGCCAGCGCGGTGGCCGAGGGCGACCTGACCCGCTCGATCACGGTGGAGGCCTCCGGAGAGGTCGCCGAACTCAAGGACAACATCAACTCGATGGTGGAGTCGCTGCGCGAGACCACCCGGGCCAACCAGGAGCAGGACTGGCTCAAGACCAACCTGGCACGCATCGCCGGCCTGATGCAGGGCCACCGGGACCTGCCGGTGGTTGCCGAGCTGATCATGGAGGAGCTGACGCCGCTGGTGTCGGCCCAGTACGGCGCCTTCTACCTCGCCGAGGACGGTCAGCGCGGCCCGGAGCTGCGGCTTGTCGGCTCCTACGGCAGACCCGACGACGACGAGCGGCCCACGCGTTTCCCCTTCGGCCGCTCGCTGGTCGGCCAGGCCGCGCGCAGCCGTCGTACCATCACGGTCGACGAGCTGCCGCCCGGCTACGTCACGATCTCCTCCGGGCTCGGCCAGGCGGTGCCGACCGCGCTGGTCCTGCTGCCGATCCTCTTCGAGGACCAGGTTCTCGGCGTCATCGAGCTGGCCTCGGTCACCGCCTTCACGCCCATCCACCGGGACTTCCTGGAACAGCTGCGCGAGACGCTCGGCGTCAACGTCAACACGATCGTGGCCAACGCCCGCACCGACGAGCTGCTGGAGGAGTCGCAGCGGCTCACCGTCGAACTGCAGGCCCGCTCGGCGGAGTTGCAGGCCCAGCAGGACGAGCTGCAGCGCTCCAACGCCGAACTGGAGGAGAAGGCCACACTGCTCGCCACGCAGAACCATGACATCGAGGCGAAGAACCTGCAGATCGAGCAGACCCGGCAGGAACTCGAGACCCGCGCCCAGCAGTTGTCGCTGGCCTCGAAGTACAAGTCGGAGTTCCTGGCCAACATGAGCCACGAGCTGCGCACCCCGCTCAACAGCCTGCTCATCCTCGCCCAGTTGCTCGCCCAGAACCCCTCGCGCAACCTCACCCCGAAGCAGGTCGAGTACGCGGGGATCATCCACTCCGCGGGCAGCGACCTGCTGCAGCTGATCAACGACATCCTGGACCTGTCGAAGGTCGAGGCGGGCAAGATGGACGTCACCCCGGAGCGGGTGCCGCTGCGCCGGCTCATCGAGTACGTCGAAGCCACCTTCCGGCCCATGACGACCCACAAGGGGCTGGAGTTCGCGGTCACCACCACGGCGGGCGCGCCCGCCGACCTGCTCACCGATGACTCCCGGCTGCGGCAGGTGCTGCGCAATCTGCTGTCCAACGCGGTGAAGTTCACCGAGCAGGGCAGCGTCGAGCTGGCCATCGAGCCCGCCACGGACGAAGAGGTGCCGCAGGACGTCGTGCGGGGCGGTGCCGTCGTGGCGTTCCGGGTGCGGGACACCGGAATCGGCATTCCCAAGCAGCACCTGGAGTCGATCTTCGGTGCGTTCCAGCAGGCGGACGGCACGACCAGCCGGAAGTACGGCGGAACCGGCCTCGGACTGTCCATCAGCCGGGAGATCGCGCATCTGCTCGGCGGCGCCGTGGCGGTGGACAGCACGCCCGGTCGGGGCAGCACCTTCACGCTGTACCTGCCGGTGGCCCGGAAGGACTTCGAGGAGCTGCTCGACGCCGGTCGGCCCACCCGGAACAGCCCGAAGGAACCGGCCGAACTCGCCTCGGCCGCCACCGGGGGCCGGCCCACCGCTTCGCCGCAGCCGACCGTTCCCGAGCAGCGGCCGCGCCGGCTCCTGGTGGTGGAGGAACGGCCGCGCGGGCTGCTGACCCTGGTCGCCGAGAGCGTGGTCGCGGACGTGGCCCGGCACAGTCCGGACGACGGCTCCCCGCTGCCGGCGGTGGACGTCATCACCGCCGTCGGAGCGCAGGAGGCAGCGGGCGCGCTGGCCACCGAGGCCTGCCACTGCGTCGTACTGGACCTGGACATGCCCGACGGGGAGGCGGCCCGGTTTCTGCGGGCGCTCGAAGGCGACTCGGGGCTGGCGAGCGTCCCGGTGCTCATTCACAGCAGTCACCGGCCGGAGGTGGCACGAGCCGAAGCGCTGCGCTCCCACCGCGACGACGGGTCCCTTGAGTTCCTGTCCAGCCTGGACGAGCTGCGCGAACGCATCGCCCTGCACCTGGCCGCCGAGGCACCCGGGGACGTGCTGTCCCTTGTCCGCGTCGAGGACCCGTCGGACCTCGCACCGCCGGTGGACGACAGCTTCCGGGGCCGTACGGTCCTGGTCGTCGACGACGACGCACGCAACCTGTTCGCGCTCAGCGGGATCCTGGAGTTGTACGGCTTCCGAGTGCTGCAGGCGGAGAACGGACGCAAGGGCATCGACACGCTGCTCGCCAACCCCGACATCGCGCTGGTGCTGATGGACGTGATGATGCCGGAGATGGACGGCTACACAGCCACCGCCGAGATCCGCAAGCTGCCGCAGTACGCCCAGCTGCCGATCATCGCCGTCACCGCCAAGGCGATGCCCGGCGACCGGGAGAAGTCCCTGTCCTCCGGCGCCAGCGACTACGTCACCAAGCCTGTCGACACCGGCGACCTCATCGCCTGCGTCCGACGGTGGCTGTCCGCGTGAGCGCGCCGGTGCCGCCCGCCGACGGGGCGGATCCAGCCCTGCGCGGCGCGACCCGCGTCCCAGCGTCGTCCAGCCGAGGAGCGTGCACATCGTGAAGACGCCCGAGCAGCCACGTGAACCGGACGGCGCCGGGCCGGGCACCGCTCCCCTGGATCTCGCGGGCGTCTCCCCCACCTCCCCCGTCGGCAGGCTGGCCGCGACGGTGGAACGGCTGCGCCGCGAGGTCCGTACCGCGCATGCGGAGGCGGAGGGCCGGGCGCTGATCGAGCTGGCCAAGGGCATCCTGGTCGAGCGGCTGGGCTGCGGTCCGGCGCAAGCCGCCCGGCAGCTCGCGGAGCTGACCGCGCAGGCGAACGTGACGCCACTGGAGTTCGCGGTGGACGTCATCAACCAGGCCGCCCGCGACGGGGTGTCGGAGATCGCGGACGCCTTCCTGAGCACCGCCGCCGAGACGCCCGCGCGCCAGGACACCGCCCTGCGACTGCGGGCGGCGGAGAGCGGCGCGCTGGCCGCGAACGACACCCAGGAGGTCGCCGACGCCCTGCTGGAGCATGCCCTGCGCCCGCTCGGCGCTGTCGCCGTGGCCGTGTGGAGCGCGGGCGGGGACGGCTCGCTCACCCTCAGCGGAAGCGCCGGCTTCTCCCCCGCCGAGGCTGTCCGGTGGCGTTACGTCCCCCCGGACGTGGCGACCGTGGCGCGCCGAGGACTGACCGAGCGCACCGATCAGTGGTTCGAGTCGCTCGCCGACACCGGGCTGCCCACCATCGGCCGGCACCTGCATCCGGCCGGCGGGCGGGTTGCGGTACCCGCCGGCACGGGGGGTCGCATCCACGGCGTCCTGGAGATCGCCTGGCCCGGGCCGCTGGAGCCGCAGCCGCCGCAGATCGTCCGGCAGGTGCAAGCCCTGGCCGAGCTGTGTGCGCACACCCTGGAGACGTCCACGCTCCGCCCGTACCCCGGCCAGGACCCGCGGCTCCTGCCGGACGCCGCCGAGCTGATGGACCTGGCCGATGGACTGCACGACCCCGCCCTGGTGCTGGTGCCGCACCTCGACGACTCCGGGCAGCTGGTGGACTTCCGCATCCAGCACGTCAACAGGCGCTTCCTGGACCCGGCCGGCCGGCCGCGCGCGGTGGTCAGCGGAGCGCTGTTGCTCGAGGCGTACCCCATGGCCGCCGGGGAGAGCGAGCTGTTCCAGCGGGTCGAGCGGGTCTACGCCACCGGCGAGCCGTTCCGCAGCCGCCGGATGCGGCTGACACCGCTCGTCGACCAGGTGCCGCTGTCAGCAGTCGCGGACATCAGCATCAGCCGGCACGGCAGCAGCGTGCTGCTGATCTGGCGCATCGAGGACGAGACGGCGCGGCTGGCGAGCCTGCTCCAGCACGCCCAACGTCTGGGCCGTGTCGGCGGCTTCGAGGAGAACCTGCTCACCGGTGAGATCACCTGGAACGACCAGCTGTTCCACCTCTACGGCCGGTCCCCGACGAGCACGCCCGTACCACTGGAGGAGCTGCCCGCGCACGCGCACCCGGACGACGCGGTGGCCCTCGGCCGGTTCCTGCGGACACTGCTGCACCGCCGCCGGCCGGCCTCCGCGGCCTTTCGGCTGCAACGCCCCGACGGCGTGACCCGGCACATCCGGGTGGTCGCCGAGCCGGCCCTCGACGCCGACGGCCGGCTCTTCGTCGTACGGGGTGCGTACCAGGACATCTCCGCGCAGCACTGGACGGAGGTGGCGCTCGCCGCCACCCGGGACCAGCTCGTCCACACCGAGCAGCAGGCGACCGAACGCAACCGTCTGACCCTGCAGTTGCAGCACGCCATCATGCCGCCCGCGCAGGCCCCTTTGACGGTGCCCGGCCTGGAGGTCGCGGTGCGCTACCGGCCGGCGGAGACCGAGCATCTGGTGGGCGGCGACTGGTACGACGCCGTGGTGCTGCCGTCCGGGCTGGTGCTGCTGAGCGTGGGTGACGTCGCGGGCCACGGCATCGAGGCCGCCACCAGCATGGTCGTTCTGCGCAACGCGTTGCGTGGCCTCGCCGTGACGGGTGCCGGGCCGGGCCAGCTGCTGTCCTGGCTGAACATCGTGGCGCACCACTTGACCGGAGGGGTCACCGCCACCGCGGTGTGCGCCCTGTACGACCCGGAAGAGCGCAGCCTGCGCTGGGCACGGGCGGGCCACCTCCCGCCCGTGCTGGTCCGCGAGCGGGAGGCGGCCCCGCTGCCGTTGGTCAAAGGCCTGCTGCTGGGCGCACTGCCCGAAGCCGTCTACGAGGAGGCCGAGCTGCAGTTCGCGCCGGAGGACGTGCTGCTGATGTACACCGACGGGCTCATCGAGCGCCGGGACCGGTCCGTGGAGGAGTCGCTGACCCATCTGCTGACGACGGCCCGTACCGCGCCGAAGACCCTGGACCAGCAGCTCGACCGGCTGCTGACCTACAGCAGGTCGGACACGGACGACGACACCTGCATCGTCGGCATCTGCGTGACATAGCCACGACTCGGGTCACTGGGCGACCACTTACCCCGCCCCTTTTTTCGGCATGCGGGCAGGGCCCGGCCGTCATATCGGCCGGGCCCTGCGAACAGGCCGCATCCAAGGGTCAGATCACCATCGGTACCAACGGCCGCGACCACCTCCGGTACTGGTGGAGCGCATGACGAAGCCGAGAAGCCACAGCACCAGGACGGCGACGGCGACCCACCAGAGGACCTTGATGGCGAAGCCGGCGCCGAAAAGGATCAGCGCGAGAAGAAGAACCAGCAGCAGGGGAACCATGTTTATCAACCTCCTGGCACCCGAATGCCCTGCAATGTGGCCGCCATGCCCCAACACTGCCTTGTTTATGATGGTAAAGCCGGGGCACGGGCCGGTTGTCGCGACAGCGGAAACGACCGCTTGACCGCCGAGGGACGCGTTGAATTTGCTTTGTGCACTGTGGAAACGGAAGGGCCTTTCCGGGCATCACCCGGAAAGGCCCTTTCCGATGGCGTCGTCCTGATCCACCTGTTGATGAGGACGGTCGCTCGCAGGCACCCCAGCGCCGGACGTCTCCCGCTCAGGCGGTGCTCAGCATGCCTTCGCGCAGGCGCCCCAGGAGACGCGTGATCAGGCGCGAGACGTGCATCTGGGAGACGCCGAGGCGTTCGCCGATCTGGGCCTGGGTGAGTTCCTCGACGAAGCGCCAGTGGATGATCTTGCGGTCGCGTTCGTCGAGTTCGGCGATCATCGGGAGGAGGGCGTGGAAGTCCTCGACCAGTTCGAGGGCGGCGTCCTCGTCGCCGATGAAGTCGGCCAGCGCGGCCTCGCCGTCCTCACTGCCGCTGATCGCCGCGTCGAGAGAGGCCGAGTTGTAGCCGTTGGAGGCCAGTTGGGCCTCGACGACCTCCTCCTCGGACAGGCTCATCAGCTCGGACAGTTCTTTGGTGGTCGGCGTCCGGCCCAGTCGGCTGCGCAGTTCCTCGTTGGCGCGGGCCAGTTGGACGCGGGCCTCCTGCAACCGCCGGGGGACGTGGACAGCCCAGGAGGTGTCGCGGAAGAACCGCTTGATCTCGCCGACGATGTAAGGGACGGCGAAGGAGGTGAACTCCACCTCGCGGGAGAGCTCGAACCGGTCGATGGCCTTGATCAGTCCGATCATGCCGACCTGGACGATGTCCTCCATCTCCTCCGGACCCCGGCTGCGGAACCGTGCGGCTGCGTAGCGGACCAGGGACATGTTCATCTCGATCAGCGTGTTGCGCGCGTACTGGAACTCGGGCGTCCCCTCCTCCAGCACCGCCAGTTGGTCGAAGAACAGCTTCGACAGTTCCCGTGCGTCCTTCGGCGCGACCTTGGACGGGTCCGCCACCTCCGGAAGATCAACCGTACGCTCCGCGGTCTGCACGGTCGTCGTCGCCATCATGCGCCCCTCCCGGTCGGTCTGCTGTGCCAGTGCCGGTCCCTTGTCCGGCAAGCACGCGCGTACCCCTGTTGACCACCGGCATTCTTCCGACGTCTTCAAGTTCCGCTCGGGCTCGGGGCTGTGGCGCATCGAGGAGGAGGACCGTGGCGTCTTCCGGTCACCGCTTCGACGCCGGTGCGGGCGGGACGGAAACCGTGGTGATCGTCATCGGGGTGCCAGTGACGGCGATGAGGCAGTTGCGTGCATCGTGCTGTTCTGGAGGGCGCGGAAGCCTCCCGGGGGTTCGACGACGTATGCGGCGGAGGCGCGCGGGCCGGCACGGCCTCCTGGACAGCGGGCGCCGTGGCCCGGGTCGGAGGCGGCGCCATCAGGTCCGTCCGGGCAGTCCCGGCAGTCCCGGCAGTCCCGGGAAAGCTCCATCACCCGGCCCAACTCTGCCTCGCCCCTCTCACCCTACGGTTTGCAGGGTGAGAGGAAGGGCTCTGCGTCACCTGCGCCTGGTGGGGGCCTCCGAGGGCTCCTGGCCCGAGGCACGCACCGTGGTGTGGCCCGGCTTCGGCTTCGGGACGTGCCGGGGCACGACGTCCTGGGGGAAGGTCAGCTGCTGGTTCATCCACTTCAGGGTGGCCGGCATCTCCCGTACCCAGGTCGGGAAGTTGTGGCTGCCGTTCTCGGGCAGGATCGACACGACGCGCATGGGTGCCTTGACCGCCTTGATGAAGGCCAGCGTCTCGGGGTAACCCTTCTCGCCGTGCTTGCTGTCGGCGACCAGGACGGAGACCTGGGGTGCGGGAAGGTGCTTGAGCCGCCACATCAGGTCGTGCCCGTTGATCCGGTTGACGCGGCCCAGCCCGCTGCCGAAGAGGTTGCCGGTCGTGGCGTCGTCCTTGATCTTGTAGTCGGGCGACAGGGCACCGGCCGTCGTGTACACGTGCGGGTTGCGCATCGTCAGCTGCAGGGCGCAGGTGCCGCCGGAGGAGTAGCCCATGACGCCCCAGGCGGTGGCGTCGTGACCCACCCGGTACGTGGACTTCAGGGCGTCCGGCAGGTCCTTCGCCAGGAAGGTCTCGGTCTGCGGTCCGCCCGGCACGTTCACGCACTCGGTGTCGCGCGGCGGAGCGATCGTCGGCCGGATCATCACCATGATGGTCGGCTGCATCTGGCCGCTCTTCTGCAGTTCTCCGGCGGTCTGTGACACCCGCAGGTACTGCGCGAGGTTGAAGATGGAGCCGGGGTAGCCGCTGAGCGCGACGATCACCGGGAAGCGCTGCCGGTGGTACGCCTTCTGGAAGTACTGCGGCGGCAGGTACACGAAGGCCGGGTCGACGACGCCGGTGCGGCGGCCGATGACCTTCACGGACTCGACCCGCCCGTTCACCGCCGCGGGGCCGGTGGGCAGTCCGCTGACCCGGTTCAACTGCTCGTCGCCGTTGGGCTGTATGAGGGAGCCCTTCACGGAGACGCCGGAAATGGCCCCGCCGTCGTTGTTTCCACCCGCCTGGGTGACACCGACGGGAGCGGTGTCGACGTTGCCGAAGAGCTCACCCCACGATCCGAAGAACTGGTAGGACGAGTTCAGCCAGCACGCGAAGGCGGCGATGATCGTCACCTGGGCCACTCCGACGGCCGCCAGGCGTCCGAGCACCTGCCAGACGCCCTGCTTGGCCAGCCGTGGCCACAGCCAGACCAACAGCGCCACACAAATGGCGGCCACGGCCGCCATCACGTACACAGTCGTCTCGCTGGTCAAACCCATGCCACTCAGTCCCCGGTTTCCTTGCCCGTGGTTTTTCCGTCACCCAGGAGGAGGGTTGCGGGCCCTTCCGCGTTCCCCAAGAAACGCTAATGGGACAAAGCCCATACCTCTTTCTTGATTTCACGGAAGGGCCGTCACCAGAGGTCAGGAGCCGTCAGCCGTTCGGAGGGACCTGCGGTATGTGACGCAGTCCTCATACAGCGGCAGCAGGCCCTGGGCCTCCGCCTCGGCGAGCGTCGGCGCCTGCTCGTCCTTCGGGGACAGCAGTGGCTCGATGCCGTCCGGCCACTGGATGGCGAGGTCCGGGTCGAGCGGGTGGATGCCGTGCTCACGCTCGGGGGCGTAACCCTCGGAGCAGAGATAGACCACCGTCGCGTCGTCCGTCAGGGCGAAGAAGGCGTGGCCGAGGCCCTCCGACAGGTAGACCGCGTGATGGGTCTCGTCGTCGAGCCGGACGGCTTCCCACTGCTTGTACGTCGGTGATCCGACCCGGATGTCGACGATGACGTCGATGACCGCGCCGCGCACGCACTTGACGTACTTGGCCTGGCTCGGCGGAACGTCGGCGAAGTGGATGCCGCGCAGGGTGCCCCGCTTGGAGACGGAGCAGTTGGCCTGGGCCAGGTTGAGGTCCTGGCCGGTCGCCTCGCGGAAGTCGGCGCCGCGGAACCACTCGTGAAAGCTGCCGCGGTCGTCGGGGAAGACCTTGGGCTCCAGTACCCAAGCGCCGTCAATGCCCAGTGGTCGCACGTATCGATCCTAGTTCGCGTGATTCGGTTACTTCTTCAGAGCCCGACGGAGCCTGCCCGCCGCGCGGCGCAGGAATGTCCGCTTCGCCTGGCGAGAGGCGGGCTTGGGCCGCCCGGGGGCCTTGGCCACCAGTTCGGCGGCCGCGGCCGCGAGGGGTTTGACCTCGGCACCACCGCTCGCGGAGACATCGAGCACCAGCGGCAGTGCCACCGGCTTGCCTGCACCGGCCGACGGCAGGATCAGCTCCAGCCGCCACTGGCCGCCCTCCAGTTCACCAAGCGCAAGGCCGGCCCTCAACTCGGCATCGCCGGTCGTACGGGCGGCCACGGTGGCGGGAAGCTCCACCGAACGGCTGGTCGCGACCTTCGTCAGCTTCACGGCCGCCTCGCTCTCGCCCTGGACGTGGAAGGGCAGCGCAACGGTGAGGCGGTCGGGGCCCGTGGTCACGGTGACGTCGGCGGCGGTGTGACCGGCGAACTCGTACGAGATCCGGTTGGTCTTCCGGTCCACGTCGAGCGAGAGGTTGCCGTGCGGGTCGGTCCAGTACGGCAGGACCAGGTGCGCCGGGGAGCCCACCACGGCAGCGCGCCGTCCGTGCCCGGCCGCCTCGCTGCGAACGGAACCCAGGCGGGTCTCCTTGGTCCACCCGCAGGAGTGAATACGGATGAGGACGTCCCAGATGCCCGCATCCAGTCCGGCGCCGTTCGCCGCCGTCAGCGGGTCGATGCGCGAGGTGGCGTGCAACACCTGGCGGAAATCCCCGTCCCGGCCCGCCACGGCGACCTTCTCCCGGGTGAACTCCACGGGCTGGAAGAACTCCGCGGCCGTCGCGCGCTCACGTACGACGAGGTCCACCTTGGACTTGCCCAGCGGGGCGGAGGTGTCCGCGCCGAGCAGGGCGATGGCGTCCAGGCTGCTCTGCGGCAGCGGCGGGACGAGCAGGTCCTTGTCGCCGTCGGCACGGAAGGTGATGGGCTCGCCCGCCGACTTGTACTCGGCGGTGAAGCCGATCGACAGCTTGCCGTCCTCCCAGTCGAGGCTCTCCAGGGTGCCGGTGGGCTTGATCCCCGACTCCCACTGGGCGAACTCCTCGACATCGGCGAGCCGGTTCGCCGCGATCAGGCCGGCGACGATCTGCTGCGTGGGCTGCAGACCGGCCGCGACGCCGGGCCCGAAGCGCTCGACGACCACCTTGTGGATCTCGTCGAACAGCTCCTGGCGGTAGTCCTCCGGCAGCTTCAGCAGGCGCTGTCCGCGCATGCGCTCGACCATCTCGTTGCGCAGCCAGCGGCGGAACAGCCGGTCACGCAGCGGGCCGGGCTCGGTGAGCTTCTCGACGACGTCGAGGGCCTCGCGGAGGTTCTTGAAGTAGCCGACCGGGTCGAAGCGCTGGAAGCCGGCGTTGGACGCGTCCTCGCGCTTGACGTGGTAGTAGCACAGGTAGTCGCTGAGCACGGAGACGTTCTCGGCCCGCAGATAGGCCTCCGCGACGAAGACGTGGTCCTCGAGGCGCCGGCGCCCCTCCATGAAGCGGAGGTCGTACTTGTCCAGGAACGACTTGCGGAACATCTTGTGCGGGGTGAGGCTGTCGATCAGCGGGGCGTTCTCGACGTTCGCGTGCGGGCGGTTCTTGCGGAACAGCTCCAGCGGGACCGGGCGGCCCTTTCCGGCCATCTTGCCGACGATCACATCGGCGCCGTTCTCCACGCCGTAGTTGTACATGCGTTCGAGGGCTTCATCACCCAGCCAGTCGTCGTTGTCCACGAACTGGATGAACTCGCCCTTGGCGGCGGCGATGCCGACGTTGCGCGGCTTGCCGGACCAGCCGGACCCCTCCTGGTGAATGACGTGCATGTGGGGGTACTCGGCGGCCAGCCGGTCCAGGCGCTCGGGCGTCTCGTCGGTGGAGCCGTCGTCGACGAAGATCGCTTCGTACTCGTCGTCCGGCAGGCTCTGACGCAGAAGAGAGGCTATGCAGTCCTCGATGTACTTGCCCGGGTTGTAGACCGGGATCACCACGCTCACCTTGATGGGCATGTCTCTTCTTCCGCTTAAGTCACTGGGGAGTCATGAAGTCATGACACGGCGTACACCGCCGCTGGCTGACGGACAAGGCTAACGCGTTGGCGGTCACACCGTGGTCACGTCAAGCGGGGGCCGCGGCCACAAACAGATCACAAAGTCCACACGATGGTTTGGCCAACTGTGATGAAACGCACGGAGCGGTGCTTGCCCCGGAGCCCGGTTAGGATGCGCCGCATGAAGGCTCTCGTTCTCTCAGGTGGCTCGGGCACTCGCCTGCGTCCGATAACCCACACATCGGCCAAGCAGCTGGTGCCCGTCGCCAACAAGCCCGTCCTGTTCTACGGGCTGGAGGCGATCGCCGACGCCGGCATCACGGATGTCGGAATCATCGTCGGCGACACCGCCGAGGAGATCCGGGAGGCCGTCGGCGACGGCTCCAAGCTCGGCATCGACGTCACGTACATCCCGCAGGAAAAGCCGCTCGGCCTCGCGCACGCGGTGCTCATCGCGCGCGAGTTCCTCGGCGATGACGACTTCGTCATGTACCTCGGCGACAACTTCATCGTCGGCGGCATCACGGGCCTCGTCGACGAGTTCCGTACGGAACACCCCGACGCCCAGATCCTGCTGACCCAGGTGCCCAACCCGACGTCGTTCGGTGTCGCCGAGCTCGACGAGAACGGCCGGGTCAAGGGCCTGGAGGAGAAGCCCAAGCAGCCCAAGAGCGATCTCGCGCTGGTCGGCGTCTATCTGTTCACCCCCGCGATCCACGAGGCCGTCCGCAGCATCGAGCCCTCCTGGCGCGGCGAGCTGGAGATCACCCACGCCATCCAGTGGCTGATCGACCAGCGCAAGGACGTCCGCTCGACGACGATCTCCGGCTACTGGAAGGACACCGGGAACGTCGCCGACATGCTGGAGGTCAACCGCTCCGTCCTGGAGACCGTCGAGCCGAGCGTCGAGGGCAGTGTCGACGACTCCAGCGAGATCATCGGCCGTGTGCGCGTCGAGGCCGGCGCCGAGGTGCGCGGCTCGCGCATCGTCGGCCCCGCGATCATCGGCCCCGGTTCGGTGATCAGCGACTCGTACGTCGGCCCCTTCACCTCCATCTCCGAGGGCGTCCGGATCGACGACAGCGAGATCGAGTACTCCATCGTCCTGCGCGACTCCTCCATCACCGGCGTACGGCGGATCGAGACCTCGCTCATCGGCCGCGACGTCCAGGTCACCCCCGCGCCCCGCAACCCCGCAGCCCACCGACTCGTCCTCGGCGACCACAGCAAGGTGCAGATCTCTTCATGACCACGCGAATCCTGGTGACCGGCGGTGCCGGTTTCATCGGCTCCCACTACGTCCGTACGCTGCTCGGCCCCGAGGGGCCCGGGGACGTGGCGATAACCGTCCTGGACAAGCTCACCTACGCGGGCAACCCGGCCAACCTCGACGAGGTGCGCTCCCACCCCGGCTTCGCCTTCGTGCAGGGCGACATCTGCGACCCCGAACTGGTCGGCAAGCTGATGGCCGAGCACGACGAGGTGGTGCACTTCGCCGCCGAGTCGCACGTGGACCGCTCCATCGACGGCGGCGCGGAGTTCGTCCGCACCAACGTCGTCGGCACGCACACCCTGATCGACGCCGCGCACCGGGCCGGCATCAAGACCTTCGTGCACATCTCCACCGACGAGGTCTACGGCTCCATCGACGAGGGCTCCTGGCCCGAGACGCACCCGCTGCAGCCCAACTCGCCCTATTCCTCGGCGAAGGCGTCCAGCGACCTGATCGCGCTGTCGTACCACCGCACCCACGGCCTCGACGTGCGGGTGACCCGCTGCTCCAACAACTACGGGCACCACCACTTCCCCGAGAAGGTCATCCCGCTCTTCATCACCAACCTCCTCGACGGCAAGAAGGTCCCGCTGTACGGCGACGGCGGCAACGTCCGCGACTGGCTGCACATCGACGACCACATCCAGGGCATCGAATTGGTGCGCACCAAGGGCCGCCCGGGCGAGGTCTACAACATCGGCGGCGGCACCGAGCTCTCCAACAAGGAGCTCACCGGGCTGCTGCTCGAGGCGTGCGGCGCGGACTGGGACGAGAGCGTCGAGTACGTCCAGGACCGCAAGGGCCACGACCGCCGCTACTCCGTGGACTGCACGAAGATCCGCGAGGAGCTCGGCTACGAACCCCGCAAGGACTTCGCCACCGGTCTCGCGGAGACCGTCGCCTGGTACCGCGAGAACCGCGCCTGGTGGGAGCCCCTGAAGGAGCGGGCGGCGCTGTGACCTCCACCTGGCTGATCACCGGTGCGGGCGGCATGCTCGGCAAGGACCTCCTGGCCCGGCTGGCCGCCGACGGAGTGCCGAGCGTCGGCCTGACCCGGGGGGACCTCGACATCACGGACCCGGAGGCGGTGCACGGGGCCGTCGCGGAACACCAGCCGGACGTGGTGGTCAACTGCGCCGCCTGGACCGCCGTCGACGACGCGGAGACCCAGGAGGCCGAGGCGCTGCGGATCAACGGCGACGGGCCCCGGAACCTGGCCGCGGCCTGCGCCAAGACCGGCGCCAGGCTGCTGCAGGTCTCCACGGACTACGTCTTCGCGGGCGACGGCGTCTCTCCGTACGCGGAGGACGACCCGACGGCTCCCCGCAGTGCCTACGGCCGCACCAAGCTGGCAGGCGAGCAGGCGGTGCTGACCGCGCTCCCGGACGCGGGCTACGTGGTGCGCACGGCGTGGCTGTACGGGGCGGGCGGCGGCAATTTCGTCCGCACGATGATCAAGCTGGAGGGCGTCAAGGACACCCTCGACGTGGTCGACGACCAGCGTGGCCAGCCCACCTGGACCGTCGACCTCGCCGACCGGCTGGTCCGCCTCGGGCGGTCCGCGCTCGCGGGTACCGCCCCGGCGGGGATCTACCACGGCACCAGCGGCGGCGAGACCACCTGGTTCGGCCTCACCCGGGAGATCTTCCGGCTGCTCGGCGCGGACCCCGAGCGGGTCCGCCCCACCACCAGCGCCGCCTACGTCCGCCCGGCCCCCCGGCCGGCGTACAGCGTTCTCGGGCACGACCGCTGGGCGGCCGCCGGGATCGAGCCGATCCGCGACTGGCGCGAGGCCCTGCATGAGGCGTTTCCGGCGCTGCTGGCGGCGGAGCGGCCGTAAGCCGACGTACAACTCGCTACAACTCGCCTTGAAACGAGCGGGGTGGCCGGAACCTTTCTGGTTCCGGCCACCCCGCTCGTCCGGTGACGTGCCGTGCACGTGGATTTCATGCACACGTGATCTGCGGGACCTCTCAAAGGTCGCCGCCCGTTCTCACCGCGAATTTCACTGATTCTCACGAAGTAAGAGATTTCTCAGCGATGGAACCAGGCGTCCGGCTGCTCCCTCATGCAGGGCAGCGAAGGAGGTCGAAATGGGCGACAGCCCCACTCAGACGAGCAACGCGCTCATGCGGCGGTTCGCGCCGAGACTCGATCCACCGCCTCAGCAGCCGCGGTGGCGTATCGAGCTGGGAAAGGCACTGCCGGCACTGACGTTGTTCGTCTCCGTGCGGCTGACCGGGGTGATCATGGCGACCCTGTGGTCGATCCACCTCGGCAGACACCCGCGAACCGTGGCCGGTCTGGAATGGGACGGCCACTGGTACTGGCACATCTCGCAGTACGGCTACGGGCTGGTCGTCCACGCCAAGCACGGCGTCATCTACAACGACCTGGCGTTCTTCCCCCTCTTCCCGGGCCTGATCCACGCAGTGAACACGGTGCTGCCGATCGGCCCGGTCAACGTGGCGCTGCTCATCGCATGGACTGCCGCCCTGGCGGCCGCCTGGGGCGTGTACGCGGTCGGCGAACTGCTGCACGGACCACGCATCGGGATCCTCCTCGTGGCGCTGTGGGCGCTGCTGCCGCACGCGATCATCCTGACGATGGCGTACACCGAGCCCGTCATGACCGCATTCGCGGCCTGGGGGCTCTACGCGGTGCTGACCCGCCGCTGGCTGACCGCGGGGACACTGGCGGTGCTGGCCGGGCTGTGTCGCCCGAACGGTCTAGCCGTGGCGGCCGCCGTCGTCATCGGCGCCGTCGCCCATCTGTGGCAGCTGCGTCGCTCCGGTGCGCCCACCGCGCCACGCGCCTGGGCGGCCGCCGCAGTGGCTCCCCTCGGATGGCTGGGCTACATCGGCTGGGTGGGACTGCGGACCCACAGCCCCCTCGGCTACTTCCACGTGCAGAGCCTGTGGGGCTCGCGGTTCGACTTCGGCCGCTTCACCGCTCACGAGTTCAAGCACCTGGTCGTCGGTCATGACGTCCTCGCCGTCTATGCCACCGCCGCGATCGTCCTCGGCTACCTGCTCCTGTTCGTCTTCTGCATCCTGAACAGGATGCCCCTGCCGCTGCTCGCCTACTGTGCGGTCCTCATCGTGATGGCGGTCGGCGGCACCCACTTCTTCAGCAGCAAGCCGAGGTTCCTGCTGCCGGCCTTCCCGCTGCTGATCCCGCTCGCCCGGCATCTGGCGCGCAGCCGCCTGCGCACCCTGGTCATCCTGCTCAGCTCCCTGGCCGTCGTCTCCCTCTTCTACGGCACCTACCTGCTCACCGTCTCCCACCGGGCCCTGTGACGGCGGGACTGCCGCACAGGGCCGACACCTCGCGTCCGCACGGCAGTTGAGGACGGCGGGTGCTTCCTGCGCTCAGAGGTCGTTCGGTGTGCCCAGGCCCGTGAGGGCGCCTACCGGGTCGAGGTCCGGGGTGCCACGGGGCCACCAGTCGTCGTGGCCCGGCTCCGACTCGTAGGCGTACCACAGGCCGTCGCGGCCGAGGCGGAGCTGGACGTGGCCGCGGGGGTGGGTGAGGTGGTTGCGCCAGGGTCTGAAGGCGGGGAGGTCGGCGGCGAGGAGGAGGGGGCGGGCCCGGTCGAAGCGTCCGGCGGGCGGGTCCCAGGGTTCCTCCAGGACGGCGAGGCCTTCGAGGCCGCCCTGCCGCCAGGCGGCGACCGCTCGGGCCAGCTCGGCGGGGGTGCGGCCGGCGGCCGAGGCGAGCGAGGCATAGAGCGCGCGGGTGCCTGCCGTGAGGCCGGAGCCGGGGCGGGCGGCGGCGAGCCGGACGGCGTCCTGCCACAGCGTCAGCTCCGCCACCGGGTCGCGGCCGGTGCTGAGCAGGGCGTGGGCACGGGCGGCGGCGTCGGTCGCCAGCTGGTCCAGCGCGAAGGGGTCGGGGCCGCCAGGGGCCGCCGGGTAGACCGGGGGCTGCTCGGGGTGCGGCGGGACGGGCAACGGGGCCGGGAGCGGCGGTAGTCGGCGGGGCAGGACGGCTTCGGTCGCGCGCACGCCGGGGAGCGGGGCCGGTTCCTGCTCCTGGGCGGCGCGGGCCGCGCGCGTGGCGCTCAGGCGGGAGAGGGCGTCCAGCAGCTCGCGTTCCCCGCGGCCGCGCAGCAGGAGCAGTACGAAGGGGTCGGCGTCGAGGAGGCGTGCCGTCTGGTAGCAGAGGGCGGCGGCGTGTTTGCAGGGGTGGCCGCGATCGGGGCAGCTGCAGTGCGGGTCGAGGTCGCGCGGGCCCGGCAGCAACGGCACTCCGCAGTCGACGAGGCCCTGGGGCAGCTCCTTGTCGAGCAGCGCCGCGATGTGCCCGGGCCGCTCGGCGGCGGCGTCCAGGAACCGCGCCCAGTCGGCGTCTTCCAGTGTGCGCAGCCGCACCTGCACGCGGTACGGGCGCGGGCGGCTGCCCTGCACATACGCGAGCACAAGTCCGGGCGTCACCGTGATGGCGTCCACATGGCCCTGCTCGGCGTAACTACGGCCACGCGCCAGCCGCTTGGCGTCCAGCGCCCCCTCTTCCAAGGCCGTGACCCAGGCATTGCCCCACCACGTCTCCGCGAACCGGGCGTCGGCGGGAGGCCCCGGGGAGGCCTGGGCGGCCGAGGAACGGGAGGGGCGGGCCGGGAGTGCGGGGAAGGTACGGCGCAGTTCGCTGTCGCGGCCGGGTGCGGCCATGGAGTGGGTGCGGGACTCGCCGGGGAACAGGGGCGGGGTGGAGCTGGGGGTGCCGGGGTCCTCGGCTTCGACGAGGTGCTCAGTGGCCGCGGCTGCTTGCGGGCCTTCACCGGACAGGTGCGTCCGGGGGTTCGAACTCCGTTGCCTCGCACGGGGGTTGTCGTCCGGGCTCTGTGCCGGCCCGCTCGCCGAGGCAGGCATGGGGAAGGCGTCGGCAAGCAGCCCCTTCAGGTCCCGCGCCTGGACACCGGCAGCGCGTCGAGGCGCCGCCGCCCGCCGCGCACCTACGGCCCGCTCGGCGTCCACCTGGGCCTGCCGCATCTCCGCCCGCGCGGCGCGCAGCGCCTCACGCGCGACATCACCGGGCCGCACACCCGCAGGGTCGGCCCCCGCACCCTGAACCCTCACACCGCCACCCGGCAACCCGGAACCCGGTGCCTCACGCTCCGCGCTCGCCGCCGCGTCAGTGCCTGGTGTGCCGCTGGACGCGACGTCGTCCGGCAAAGGGCCAGGAGCGACACGGCGCAACGCCTCACGCGCGACATCACCGGGCCGCACACCCGCAGGGTCGGCCCCCGCACCCTGAACCCTCACACCGCCACCCGGCAACCCGGAACCCGGTG